>NZ_SOAU01000001.1:0-711666 GCF_004364865.1 Ilumatobacter fluminis | reverse complement strand
CCGCCGCCTGCTGACACAGACGTTCGACGCGGTGTCGACGGTGTCGGTCCAGATCGACGACGCCGCAACGGCGACGACGTACGTGACCGACGACGTCGAGGGGGTCTGGACCCGACTGACGAGCACGGGGCCCGGCGGCCGGCTCCCGCCGGTCGACGAACGGATGATCAGTGGGCTCGTGCCCCGGGCAGCGCTCGAGGACGCCGAGGTCCTCGAGTTCTACCGGTACGTCGTCCTCCGCGACGGCACGATCGCGCTCGAGGCCCATCTCGAGGTCGCCCCGGGTGAGATCGTGCTGCCGAGCAGGGTGCCGATGACCCTCGACCCGACCGAACCGGTCGAGGTCTATCTCTACGTCGGGTCGGGCGTCGTCCACGAACTGCACATCGTCGGCAACCAGGGAGAGCCGCAGGCCCTCGTGCAGTGGTTCGACCTGCGCGCCGCCCCCGACATCACCCTCCCCGACGACGACCGGGTCGTCGACGGCTGATCCCGCGCTGCCCCCGCCGCGGCTTTGCGGATGACCGCACGATGCGCGAGGGTCGACACGTCAGCGGAGACACGACGGGAGTCAGCGGATGGGTTCGAGGTTCACGAGGTTGGGGGTTGCCGCGGCGACCCTCGCGACGGCAGCGATCGCCATCACGGCGACTCCGGCGGCGGCGTTGACGCCCCCGACGTTCAGTAAGCAGTTCGCTCCCGACATCATCGGACCCGGCAGCGTCAGCACGCTCACGTTCACGATCGACAACACGGGCGATCCCGACCCGGTCACGAGTCTCGCCTTCACCGACGTGCTGCCTGCGGGTGTCACGATCGCCTCACCGGCGATGGTCACGCCGGGGTGCGACGCCACGGTGTCGGCGCCCGCGGGCGGCTCCACCATCGCCGTGTCCGACGGCCGCCTCGGTGGCGGTTCTGCGTGCACGATCTCGGTCGACGTCACCTCGTCGACCCCGGGGTTGGCGATGAACGTCAGCAGCGACCTGACGTCGACCGCCGGGAACAGCGGACCTGCGAGCGACGATCTCACCATCGACATCGACCGACCCGGCTTTTCGAAGTCGTTCACCCCGTCGTCGGTCACCCTCGGCCAGCGGAGCACGCTGACGTTCGTCATCGACAACTCGCTCAACGCCTCGAGTGTGCCGAACCTCGACTTCGGCGACGACCTGCCGATCGGCATGGAAGTGGCCGACCCGCCGTCGGTGTCGAGCACCTGCGGAACGCCGACGATCCCGCCCGTAGTGACCGCGTCGCCCGGCGGCACCTCCATCGTGCTCGACGCCGACGGCACCCTGGCGTTCCCCGCTGTGGCCGCCGAGGCGGTGTGCACGGTCACGGTCGACGTGGCGACCACCGGTGTCGGCTCGCTCGACAACCAGTCGGACGATCTCCAGGCCGAGTTCGTGTCGGCCGGCCATGCGAACGCCTCACTCGAGGTCACGCGGTCCGACCTCCACATCGAGAAGGAGTTCACGAACGACCCGGTCGCTCCCGGCGGACAGGTCGAACTCGAGTTCCGGATCCGGAACTTCGACCGTGCACAACCCGCCGGATCGATCTCGTTCACCGACGACCTCGACGCCACCCTGACCGGACTGACCTTCGACTCGGTCGTGTCCGACGACTGCAACGCGACGATCAACGGGACCGGTTCGGGCCTGATCACCGTGTCCGACGTCTCGCTGGCCGCCGGAGCGGGCTGCACGATCCGCACGTCGCTGACGGTGCCTGCCGCCGCGCCGGGCAGCTACGAGAACGTCACGAGCGCCGTCGCAGGTTCGGTCGGCCGCAACCCGGTCACGGGCGACTCGGCCGCCGACCTCCTGTTCGTCGAAGCCGCGCCCGTCGAGTTCACCAAGGAGTTCGTCGACGACCCGGTGGGCCCGGGCGACCAGGTGACGCTGCGCTTCACCATCTCGAACCGCGACTCGTCGCCGGTCACCGCCATCTCGTTCACGGACGACGTCGGCGGCAGCCCGCCTCCCGAGGACCGTGCGGGGACGCTCCCCGGGATGGCGGCGAACGGTCTGGTCGACGCCGGCGGGCTCGAGCCCGACCCGCTCGTCGATCCGTGCGGCCCGGGCAGCGAGCTGACGATCCCCGACCCGAACGAATCCCTGCCGTCACCCCCGTTCCCTGATCTCCCGCCGGACCCGACGTTCCTCCAGTTCACCGGTGGCAGCCTCGCTGCCGCCGGGCAGCCGGGTGACTCGTGCACGTTCGACGTCGTGCTCGACGTGCCGGCAGATGCCCCTGGCGGGCAGTACCTCAACACGACGTCGCCCCTCGACGCCGACCCGAGCGGCGCACCTCCGGCGACCGACACCCTCGAGGTCGTCGACACGCCACGCCTGACCAAGGAGTTCGTCGGCGGCGCCGTCGCACCCGGCGGCTCGGTCACCCTCCGCTTCGAGCTGAGCATGCAGGAGGAGGCTCCGAACGCGACGGCCATCTCGTTCACCGACGATCTGTCGGCCGTCGTGGCTGGGCTCACGGCGACGAGCGTCGACGCCAACTCGTGCGTCGGCAGCACCGTCGACATCTCCACGCCCACCCTGATCGACGTGTCGGGCGCATCGCTCGGTGCCGGGTCGACGTGCACCATCGACGTCGTCCTCGCGGTCGACGCCGGGGTCGCTCCCGGTTCGTACCCGAACACCACCTCGACCGTCGCTGCGACGGTCGATGGCATCGCCACCGCGTCGAGCCCGGCTACCGACGACCTCACCGTCACGGCACTGACGTTCACGAAGGAGTTCGTCGGTGATCCGGTCATCGCCGGCGACACCGTCACCCTCCGGTTCGACATCGCGAACTCGTCGCCGTCCGACGCCGCGACCGGCATCTCGTTCACCGACGATCTCGCCGCCGTGCTCCCCGGCACCCCCGACCTCACCGCCACGCTGCCTCCGACGACGAACACCTGCGGCGGCACCATGGCCGGCCCGACCTTCCTCACGTACTCCGGCGGCTCGGTCGCTGCAGCGTCGAGCTGCACCATCGACGTCGAGATCCTCGTCCCGGCGGGCACAGCCGACGACACCTACCGGAACACGACGAGTTCGCTCACCGCCGACCAGGGCGGCGCCGTCGTCGTCCAACCCGCCACCGACGACCTCGCCGTCCGGAGCGAGTTGCTGCAGATGGCCAAGGAGTTCACCGACGACCCGGTCAACCCGGGTGACACCGTGACGCTCGAGTTCGGCCTCACCAACCTCGACGCCACGCGCCCGATCTCCGCCGTGGGGTTCACCGACAACCTCACCGCGACCGTGGCCGGGCTGTCGTTCGACGGCATCGTCTCGAACGACTGCGGCGGCACCGTCGGTGGTGCCGGCACCGGCCTGATCTCCGTGTCGGGCGCCGCATTGGCGGCCGGCGCATCCTGCACGATCGTCGTGTCGCTCTCGGTTCCCGGGGGCGCCGCTGCCGGCTCGTACACGAACACGACGAGCGAGGTGACCGGCACGATCGACGGCCTCGCCGTGTTCGGGACGGCCGCCGGCGACGATCTCGTCGTCACCGACGTCGACATCACGCTGACGAAGTCGTTCGACGGGCCCACCATCCCGGGTGGCACGGCGACGCTGACGTTCACCCTGACCAACGACGGTGCCGACGAGATCGGCGACCTGTCGTTCACCGACGACCTCGACGCGGTCGTGTCCGGCCTGGTCGCGACCGACACGCCGATCGCCGGCGTCTGCGGAGGGCGGAGCAACATCTCGGGCACGAGTGTGTTGACGTTCTCGGGCGGCCCGCTGGCGGGTTCGGGCGGCACGTGCTCGTTCTCCGTCGAGGTCGCGGTGCCGTCGACGACGATGCCGGGCACGTACCCCAACACGACGAGCGCGCTGTTCCAGCTCGGCCTGCCGGTCTCCGAACCGGCGACCGCCGACCTCGTCGTCGAACCGGCGGCCGACATCTCCGTCACCAAGACGGACGGGGCGACGACGGTGGTGCCGGGTGAGACCACCACGTACACCATCGTCGTCACCAACGCCGGGCCCTCGACCGACCCCGCCGTCACCGTCACCGACACCTTCCCCGCCACGCTGACCTGCGCATCCACGTCGGTCGCCACCGGCGGCGCAACCGGCAACACCACCAGCGGAACCGGCGACATCGACGACACCCTCTCGATGCCACCCGACTCCACGGTCACGTACACCGCCACCTGCGACATCGACCCCGCAGCAACGGGCACCCTGACCAACACCGCCACCGCAACCGCCTCGGTCACCGACCCCGACACCACCAACGACACCGCCACCGACGACACCACCCTCACCCCCACCGCCGACGTCTCCGTCACCAAGACGGACGGGGCGACGACGGTGGTGCCGGGTGAGACCACCACGTACACCATCGTCGTCACCAACGCCGGGCCCTCGACCGACCCCGCCGTCACCGTCACCGACACCTTCCCCGCCACGCTGACCTGCGCATCCACGTCGGTCGCCACCGGCGGCGCAACCGGCAACACCACCAGCGGAACCGGCGACATCGACGACACCCTCTCGATGCCACCCGACTCCACGGTCACGTACACCGCCACCTGCAACATCGACCCCGCAGCAACGGGCACCCTGACCAACACCGCCACCGCAACCGCCTCGGTCACCGACCCCGACACCACCAACGACACCGCCACCGACGACACCACCCTCACCCCCACCGCCGACGTCTCCGTCACCAAGACGGACGGGGCGACCACGGTGGTGCCGGGTGAGACCACCACGTACACCATCGTCGTCACCAACGCCGGGCCCTCGACCGACCCCGCCGTCACCGTCACCGACACCTTCCCCGCCACGCTGACCTGCGCATCCACGTCGGTCGCCACCGGCGGCGCAACCGGCAACACCACCAGCGGAACCGGCGACATCGACGACACCCTCTCGATGCCGGCAGGTTCGACCGTCACGTACACCGCCACCTGCGACATCGACCCCGCAGCAACCGGCACTCTGACCAACACCACCACCGCAACCGCCTCGATCACCGACCCCGACACCACCAACGACACCGCCACCGACGACACCACCCTCACCCCCACCGCCGACATCACCGTCACCAAGACCGGCGGTCCGGCGACGGTCGTCGCCGGCGGCTCGATCACCTACACGATCACCGTGAGCAACGCCGGCCCCTCGACCGACCCGGCGGTCACCGTCACCGACGACTTCGCCGCCGGACTGGCCTGCAGCTGGACGATGTCGACGATCGGGGGTGCCAGCGGTTCGACGTCTGGCACCGGCGACATCGGCGAGACGATCTCGCTGCCGCCGGGCTCGACGGCGACCTACGCCGCGACGTGCGCCACCGATCCGGCGTTGTCGACCACCGTCACGAACACCGCGACCGCCTCGGGCTCCGTGACCGACCCGACTCCGGGGAACGGCAGCGCCAGCGCTGCGGGGACGATGGTGACGCCACCCGGACTCCCGGCCACCGGCGGCGACCCCGCCGGCACCCTGCTGCCGGCGACCCTGGCGATCCTCCTCGGCGCAGTCCTGCTCGCCACCCGCCGCTTCCGCCGCACCTGAAGTCCACCGGGTCGGGTGTCGGACGGAACGGCGAGGCGCAGCCGAGGCGTTTCGGGAGATCACCCGACCCGCTGCCTCTCCGTCGCCGTTCCCTGCGACACCCGACGCCCCTTTCGTGAACGGGGTGTGACGTTCGAGTCGTCGTGCTGACTTCACGCCCGTGCTTTGACAAACTGTCAACCGTGACTGCGACCGAGCCCTCCCCCGCGCACACGCCCACGGCATCGTTCGAGCTGAACGGCCAACCCGTGTCGGTGCGCCGGAACCACCCCCACCTGCTCGCCGCGCTCCGCGAGGAGCTCGACGTCACCTCCCCGAAGGACGGCTGCTCGCCGTCGGGCCAGTGCGGGTGTTGCACCGTGCTGATCGACGGCAAGGCCGTCGTGTCGTGCCAGCAGTCGCTCGACAAGGTCGACGGCTCCTCGATCGTCACCCTCGAAGGAGTCGACGAAACGGAGCGTCAGGCGTTCGCCGACGCCTTCGCGGCCTGCGGCGGGCTGCAGTGCGGTTTCTGCATCCCCGGCATCGTGATGCGCGCCAAGGCCCAGATCGACAAGAAGGGCGACTCGCTCACTCGTGACGGCATGAAACCGCACCTCGGCGCCCACCTGTGCCGGTGCACCGGCTATGTCAAGATCCTCGACGCGATCGAGATGGTCGCGCAGGGCACCGCATGTGCCCCGTCGCTCTCGAACGAGATCGGTGGCGGCGGCGCCAAGTACGAGGCAGCGCCACTCACCCTCGGCGACCGCGGCTACATCGACGATCTGCGCGTGCCCGGCATGTTGCACGCCGCCCTTCGCCTCACCGACCACGCACGCGCCGACGTCACCGCGATCGACGCGAGCGCCGCCGATCAGGCCGACGGCGTCGTGGCCGTTTTCACCGCCGCCGACATCCCCGGGGAGTTGCGACACGGCCTGATCCATAAGGACTGGCCGACCATGATCCCGGTCGGCGGCACCACCTCGTGTGCGGGCGACGTGCTCGCGATCGTGGTCGCCGAGACGCGCGAGCAGGCCCGTAGCGCGGTCGAACTCGTCGCCATCGACTACGACGTGCGCCAGCCGAACACCGACCCGGTCGCTGCGCTCGCCGACGATGCTCCGCTCTCGGTCTGGGGCACCGATTCGAACGTCCTGTCGGTGAGCGCATACGAACGCGGCGACATCGACGACGCACTCGCCGGTTCGGCGTTCACCGTGTCGGAGACCTTCCAGACCCAACGCATCGAACACGCCTTCCTCGAACCCGAGTCGACCCTCGCCGTGCCGAGCGGCGACGGCGACGACCGCTCCCTGTACGTGTACTCCGGCGGCCAGGGCGTCTGGGACGACCGCAACGACATCGCCGCGATCCTCGGCATCGACCGGTCGCGGGTCACCGTCGAACTGGTGTCGAACGGTGGTGCGTTCGGCGGCAAGGAAGACATGTCGAACCAGGCCCAGACAGCGCTCGCCGCGTTCTTGCTGGGTCGACCCGTGAAGTGCACGCTCTCGCGCGAAGAGAGCTTCCGGATGCACGCCAAGCGTCACCCGATCCGGCTCGAATACACCGCCGGCTGTGACGCCGAGGGTCGGCTGACCGGCCTCCGTGTGCGCGGCATCGGCGACTCGGGCGCGTACGCCAGCGTCGGCATGAAGGTGCTCGAACGGGCCGCCGGGCACGCCTGCGGCCCGTACCGATGGCACGCGATCGACGTCGAGACGATCGCCGTGCGGACCAACAACCTCGTCTGCGGTGCCTTCCGCGGGTTCGGCGCCAACCAGGCGCAGTTCGCGATGGAGGGCGTGATTGATCGACTCGCCGAACAGGTCGGCATCAGTGGCTGGGAGATGCGCAAGCGCAACGTGATCCAGCCGGGCGAGGTGTGGGGACCGGGCCAGATCATGGACGACGGGGCCGGTGGCGCCGAGGCGGTGCTCGACGAGATCCGCGCCGTCTACGAAGAGGCCGCCGCAAGCGGCAAGGCGATCGGGCTCGGGCTCGGTCTGAAGAACTCGGGCCTCGGCAACGGCTTCCGCGAGGTGTGTGGCGCCGTGGTCCGGTTCCACTCCGACGACGACCGGGTCGAGGTCCGCCACGGCTGGACCGAGATGGGACAAGGCGTGCACACCGTCGCGCTCCAGATCGCCAGCGCCGAGTTGGGCATCGATCCCGACCGCATCGACGTCATCGTCGACACGAGCCGCGAGCTCGGCTTCGGGCAGACGACCGGATCGCGCGGGACGCTCATGACCGCCGGGTCGGTGCAGGCCGCCTGCCAGGCGGCGCTCGCCGCCGGTTGCGCACCCGACGTCGATCACAGCGGCGAGTACGTCGTCGACTGGACCCAGAAGCTCGGTGACCCGGGCGTGCAGAACCCGACGATCCACTCGTGCTTCTCGTACGCCGCGCAGTTGGCGATCGCCGACCCCGAGACCGGCGCAATCGAGAAGATCGTCGCCGTGCACGACGTCGGCAAGGCCGTCAACCCGATGCTGGTCGAAGGTCAGGTGGAGGGTTCGGTCCACATGGGTCTGGGCTACGCGCTGAGCGAGCAATTCCCGACCGACCCCGAGACCGGCTTCCCGACCAACATGACGCTGCGATCGCTCGGCATCCTGCGTGCGAAGGACATCCCTGAGATCGAGGTCCGGATCGTCGAGGTGCCCCAGCCGCGATCGCCCTATGGCATCAAGGGCGTCGGCGAGATCGGCCTGGTCCCCACCGCGCCGGCGGTCGCCGCAGCGCGGCGCGCCGCCACCGGCGAGTGGGCGACCGAACTCCCGATGCAGCCCTGACCCGGCCGATCAGGCGGCAACGGCGGTCGACCGGGGGGCGACCAGTTGCCCCATCCGGCTGACGATCGTGCCGACCGCGAAGTTGGCGCAGATCTCTCGGATCTCGTCGACGTGGGCCGACACCAGGTCGTCGACCGCGGCGACGGCGTCGTCGAACACTTCGCCGTTCACGGCGTAGTCGCCCGCCTCGACCGCCTGCACGACGAGATCGATGGTGCCGGTGCAATCGAGCCAGTCGTGCAGCCGGGTGCGCAGCGTGTGTTCGGTGACGCCCGGACGGTCGACGACCATGGCGGTGGTGGTCGCCCCGTGACTGACGAGGCCGAACCAGCCCCGATCGCAGACGTCGCAGTGTTCGTCGGGGCAGTCGAGCACGACGGGGGCGACGAGTTCGCCGTCGACGGCACAGTGGTGATCGGACGGGGTCGAGCCGAGCGGTTCGGTGGAGAGTTCGTCGGTGGCGATGAGGACGAGCATGGCGAGTTCCTGTCTGGAGCGGTGGAGGCGGGGCACGAGCCCGATCACGACCCATCCTGACGAAGGGGTGTCACATCGTTCGGTTCCCGCCCACCGACCGACGGGCTGACGTCAAGGACACTTGTCGTAAAGTTTGTTTGTCATTTAGACAAGGACCCTTTACACTGCCGAGCATGACCGATCGACACGACGACACGTCCGCAGTGCGCGAACAGCGAATGAGCGCCGCGGACAAGCAGCAGCGCAACAGTTACCTCAAAGAGTTCATCCCCGCGATCCTGACCTACGGCGTCCTCCTCGCGATCGTGCAGACCACGGTCGACGCGAACACGCCGGGCGCCCGCTGGTGGGTGTTGCTCCCCGTCATCCCGATGATCGGCGTCGCCGTCGCCCTCTACCGGGCGGTCCAGCGAGCCGACGAGTACGGCCGGACGGTGATGCTCGAGTGCATGGCGCTCGGCTTCGGTGTCTCGATGATCGTCGCCATGGCGTACGGCTTCCTCGGCGGGATCGGGGTCGCGCCGACGTACGGTCCGTGGATCGTGTTCGGCGCCGGCATGGTCGCCTGGAGCGGGTCGCTCCTGCTGCGCGGATTGCGCTGATGCAGAACCGACTGAAAGAGCTGCGCGCCGTCAATGGGTGGAGCCAGGCTCACCTGGCCGACCTGCTCGGCGTCAGCCGTCAGACCGTCAACGCGCTCGAGAAGGGCCGCTACGACCCGAGCCTGCCGCTCGCGTTCCGGCTCTCGCGGGTGTTCGACGCCCCGATCGAGCAGATCTTCAGCCCCGACGACGATCTCGGCGCCGCCTGACCGACTCGGCGTGGCGCTCGGCGATCGGCTCAGCGGCGAAGGCGGCGCCAGCGGTCGACGATGTCGTCGGTGTCGAAGTGATCGACCGGTGCGCCGTCGACGATGTTGACGTTCGCCCGGTCGATCGCCGCGTTCGCATCGGCGACGGCGGCCCGCACCGTGTCCTCGTCGGGGCACCGCCAGAACGCCGCTCTCGCAGCGGCTGCGCCTTCGAGCGCCGCCGCACGCCGGTCGTGGCTGAGCTCGCGTTCGAAGAACCGCTTCGCCCACCAACCCTCGGGCCGCTCCCAGTGGAGATCGGCGATCGGCTTGCCCTCGAGGCGCGGTGCCGACAACTCACCGTCGGCGGCCGCCTTGGCCAGACGCTCTTCGAGCATCCGCTCGAGATAGCTCACGGCGGCAACGCTACGCCGCGACGGCCACCGACGCCAGCCGCTTCAGCCGAACGGATCGAGGAGCGCGAGTGCGTCGGCCGGGAGCGACGGTGCGGGCACGCTCCCGAACCAGGGGCGGGCGGGCCCGGCCACCGGACAACCCTCGAGGCCGTCCACCACCACTGTGCCTGCCGCATCGAACTCGACGGACGAGGCGTCGCCCCCACAGCCGTCCCCCACCGGCACCACGTCGACCGCCACGACATCACCGCCGGCGAGCGCCGTGATCGCCGGCGCCGTCGTGCCGTCGACCCCTTCTCCGACGACGGCACCGAGATCGCACGACACGAAGCCGGCGTTGCGGACCACGACGACGCCGTCGGCGACGTCATCGATGAACACGGCGTCCAGGTCGGCGCAGGGCTCGTCGGGCGAGTCGGCGACGTAGAAGGCGAGCAGCGAGGGCTCGCACGCGGCGACCACGATCGACGACACCTCGACGATGACGTGACTCACGACGACCTCGACCGTGTCGAACACCGTCGGCGAGCACCGGCCGTCCTCGGACCCGACGATCAGGTCGCCCCACTCACCCGGTTCGAGCCAGACGCTCGGTTCCGCCTCGGTCGACAGCGTCGGTGACCCGGCGACGTCGACCTCGCACCAGCCGTCGCCGTCGTTCCTGACCCGGACGGTCGCCGACGACGTGACGTCGACCGGACTCGCCTGCGCGGTCCACCACGTCAGGGAGTCGGGATCGCACGGCGGTGGGGTGTCGGGCCGGACGACGGTCGAGGCCGACCGCTGGCTCGGCGCCAGTCGGTGGGTCGTCGACGGCGCCGTGTCGCCTCCGCCTCCGCACGCCGCGAGCGCCAACAGACCGACCGCGGGCCACCACCTCACGCCGATCGACGGTAGTGCCTCGCGCCCACCGGCCTCGGTCGCGCCGGGACGGCGCACGGTTCGCGCATCGTTCGCGCACGGTCGAAACGACCCCGGTCGCGGGCGGCGATGGCAGCGCGGTCGCGGCGATGCGCTACGGTTCGTTGCGAGGGCTGGTCCAACGTCGAACCGCCCGGTTGCCCAGTCGCTCGCCACCACCTGGCGCTGTTCACACGGCGTTCACACAGCGAACACGACGGTGCAACGGCCTGCTGACATCGTTCGGCGCTGCCCCTACAACCCTGCTATCTCGGAAGGAACTCCCCCGTGGCGTACCAAGCTGAATACATCTGGCTCGACGGCTATGAGCCGACTCCGTCTCTGCGCAGCAAGACGAAGATCCTCCACGACGAGGTCACCGAACCCCCGATCTGGGGCTTCGACGGCTCGTCGACCGAGCAGGCGACCGGCGACAAGTCGGACTGCGTGCTCAAGCCCGTCTTCAAGTGCCCCGACCCGATCCGCGGCGGCCGCAACATCCTCGTGATGTGCGAGGTCATGCTCGTGAGTGGTCGTCCGCACCCGACGAACACCCGCAACGCCTGCGCCAAGGTCGAGAAGAAGTTCGCCGACACCCAGATGCTGTTCGGTCTCGAGCAGGAGTACACGATGCTCCGTGCCGACCGCACCCCGCTCGGCTTCCCCGAGGGCGGCGGACTCCCCGCTCCCCAGGGTCCGTACTACTGCGGCGTCGGCACCGGCAAGATCTCGGGTCGCCAGATCGTCGAAGAGCACACCCAGGCGTGCATCGACGCCGGCCTGTCGATCTCGGGCACCAACCCCGAGGTCATGCCCGGTCAGTGGGAGTTCCAGGTCGGCCCGCTCGGCCCGACCGCCGTCGGCGACCAGCTCAACGTCGCTCGCTGGCTGCTCCACCGCATCGCGGAGGACTACGACGTCATCATCAGCTTCGACGCCAAGCCCGAGAAGGGCGACTGGAACGGCGCCGGCTGCCACACCAACTTCTCCAACGTCGCGATGCGTGAGAGCTACGACGCGATCATCGATGCCTGCGAGAAGATCGGCGCCAACTTCATGGAACTGGTCGAGAACTACGGCGACGGCGTCGCCGAGCGCTTGACCGGCTCCCACGAGACCGCCCCCTGGGATCAGTTCAGCTACGGCGTCTCCGACCGTGGCGCCTCGATCCGCATCCCGTGGCAGGTCGAAAAGGACGGCAAGGGCTACGCCGAGGATCGCCGCCCGAACGCCAACATGGACCCGTACACGGTGTCGCGTCTCATCACCGAGACGATCAACACGCCGAAGGCCAAGCCGGCCAAGAAGAAGGCTGCCGCCAAGAAGAAGTGAACGACGGTCACCGTCGTTGATCGGCGAGCGGGAGCTCCGGCACCGAGCCGGGGCTCCCGTTCGGCATTTCCAGACCTGTCGCACCGCCCTACCGTGTGACGCACTGCGAGACCTGTCGCACACGCCCCTACGGTGCGACAGACTGAAGGAGTGAGTCGAATGCTCGACCAACACCGCGACTACGTGCTCCGCACGGTCGAAGAGCGAGGCGTGCGCCTCGTTCGGCTCTGGTTCACCGACGTGCTCGGCAACCTGAGGAGCTTCGCCATCAGCCCGGCCGAACTCGAGAACGCGCTCGAGGACGGCATGACGTTCGACGGTTCGTCGATCGACGGGTTCTCGCGCATCCAGGAAGCCGACGTGCTGGCGATCCCCGATCCCGACACGTTCGAGATCATCCCGTGGGGCGAAGCCGGCGCATCCGAGGCGCGGGTGTTCTGCGACATCCACCACCTCGACGGCAGCCCGTTCGACGGCGACCCCCGCCAGGTGCTGCGCCGCCACGTGCGCGCCGCCCACGACGAGGGCTACACGTTCTACCTCGCCCCCGACGTCGAGTTCTTCTACTTCGAACAACCGGCGCCCGGCGAGCGGCCCACGCCGCTCGACGAGGGCGGCTTCTTCGACCTGACGATGCGCGACGCCGCCGGCGACCTGCGCAAGCAGACGATCCGCAAGCTCGAACAGATGAGCATCCCGGTCGAGTACTCGTTCCACGAGGACGCGCCGAGCCAGCAGGAGATCGACCTGCGGCACACCGACGCCCTCACGATGGCCGACAGCGTGATGACGTTCCGACTCGTCGTCAAGGAGGTCGCCGCCAGTCAAGGCGTCCACGCCACGTTCATGCCCAAGCCCCTCCAGGGAGTGCAGGGCTCGGGCATGCACCTCCACATGTCGCTGTTCCGCGGCGACGAGAACGCCTTCTACGACGGCGACGACCCGCACCAGCTGTCGCCCGTCGCCAAGTCGTTCATGGCCGGTCTGCTCCGCCACGCGTCGGAGATCACGGCCATCACGAACCAGACGGTCAACAGCTACAAGCGTCTGGTGCCGGGCTTCGAGGCACCGGTCCACATCTCGTGGGCCCGCAACAACCGCAGCGGCCTCATCCGGGTGCCGATCGCCAAGAAGGCGAACCCGCTGGCCACCCGCATCGAGTACCGCTCCCCCGACGCTGCGTGCAACCCGTACCTGGCGTTCAGCGTGCTGCTCGCCGCCGGCATGAAGGGCATCCACGAGGGCTACGAGCTGCCCGAGGAGGCCGAGGACAACCTGTTCGAGATGGACGACGCCGCACTCGCCAAACTCGGGATCACGCAACTCCCGCAGTCGTTGTCGGACGCCCTCCGCACGATGGAAGAGTCCGAGCTGGTGCAGGAGGCACTCGGCGAGCACATCTTCGAGTGGTTCCTGCGCAACAAGCGCCGCGAATGGTGGGCGTACAAGGAGCACGTCAGCCAGTTCGAGATCGATCGGTACCTGAGGTCGATGTGATGAGCGGCAACGGTGTGATCGCAGTCTTCGCCACCGACGTGCCGCCCGAACTCGCCCGCACGCTCGATCTGGGCGGGTACTCGTGGAAGGGAGTTGCGTCTGCGGACGAGGCTGCCGAGTCGGAACCGGCGGAGGGATGGAGCGCCGCGATCGTCGAGATCGGCGACGACAGCGAGAACGCGTGGGCGTTCTGTCGTTCGCTCCGCCAGCACGACGACGGGACGACCCGCATCATGTTGCTGGTGTCGGGCGGCCAGCTCGGCGAACTCGAACTGCGCGACGATCTGTACGACGACTTCTGTCTGTCGCCGTTCCACCCGAGCGAGCTCGAGGCGCGCCTGCGGCACCTGATGTGGGCGACCGGCTCGTCGCCCGTGCTGCGAGCCGACATGGTCGAGTACGGCGAACTGGTCCTCAACCTCGAGACGTACCAGGCGACGATCGCCAAGCGGCCGCTCGACCTCACCTACATGGAGTACGAACTGTTGAAGTTCCTGGCCCAGAACCCGGGCAAGGTCTTCACCCGCGAGATCCTGCTCAGCCGGGTGTGGGGCTACGAGTACTACGGCGGCGCCCGCACGGTCGACGTCCACATCCGTCGCCTCCGCGCCAAGCTCGGCGAGGAGTACGCCGGCCTGATCGCCACGGTCCGCTCCGTCGGCTACCGCTTCGGCCAGTCCCGCTGGGGCAGCTGAAGGGGTCGGATACGTTTCGTCGCCACCGCACGCCGAACGGCACAAGGCGACCCGACGAAACGTATCCGACCCCTTCGCCGGCCGCGCGGGTCAGGCCTGGCTGCGGGTGAAGGTGTCGCGGAGGGCTCGGCCGATCATGCGGGCGTACTCGAGCTGACCGCGAGCCGTGAGATGCACGCCGTCGTCGGAGATCAGCCCGTCGATCTCGGCCAGTGCGTGCCAGTCGAGCACCCATGAGTTCGGCCGGTCGGCGAGCGTCGCGCGGACGAGCAGGTTGAACATGTTCGCCCGGTCGTCGAGGTCGCGTACCCATGTGTCGACCCAGAACACGGCGGCGTCGTCGGGGATCTCGGCCAGGACCTCGTCGATGTCGTCCTGGATCGCCTCCTGACTCGTGCCGGCGCCGACGTCGTTGGTGCCGAGCGCCACGATCCACAGCTCCGGTTCGGCGCCGACGGTGACGATGTCGTCGATCGCCGACACCCCGGACGGGAGGTCGGCGCCGCCCCACTCGGCCATCCGTCGGCTCTCGAGTGCGTCGTAGGCCAGGATCTCGATGCCGTGCAGCGAGATCGAGCTGGTGATCAGGTCGGTCGCCGAGCGGGCGATCGAGTCGCCGACCACGGCGACCGATGCCGGCAACGCCGGACGCTCGTCGAGGGGGACCGTCGCCACGGGCGGCACCATCGGATCGTCGAGCACCTGCTCCTCGTCGATGTCGACGGGCGTGGCGGTCGTGGGAGGAGCCGCGGCGGCGACCTCGTCGTCGCCGGTTCCGGCCTCGTCGAGGAACTCGGCGGCGGTGAGCTGCTCCTGCTCGATCGTCGACAAGACCGAAGCCTCGGTCGCCGTCGGCGAACCCGGAGCGTCGTCGCCGCAGGCCGTGACGGCGACGGCCGATGCGATCAGGAGCGCGACGAGACGGTGGCGGGTCGGGGGCACCGGACCATTCTGGACCGACGATCGCCTCGGCGGGCGTCAGTGGTGCGGAATGTCGCGTCGGCGGAACCCGACGAAGCCGAACGCGGTGACGACGAGCGCCACCACGACGAGCACGGCGATCCCGGTCGTCGACGGGTCGTCGGCCGGGACGAACCCGACCGAGTACATCGGCGAGAGGCGCAGCACCCACTCGTCGACGTCGAGCGTCGGCCCGACGAAGGCGATGAAGGTCTCGTAGCCGAGAACCAGCCAGGCGATGCCCTGCCATCGAGGCATCCAGCCGAAGCAGGCGACGCTGACAGCCGCGACGACGGCGATCGCGGGCACGTACGCGATCCCGGATGTCAGGATCTCGCCCGTCTGGTTCCCGTCGTCGCCGAGATCGCCGACGGTGAGCCCGAACGCCAACGCGGATGCGAGCGTCACCACCAGGTACCCGGCGGTGACGACGGCGAGGTGCGAACCCAGCCAGGTGTGGCGGCTGACGGCCCGGGCCAGGGTGGGTTCGAGGTTCCCGTCGAGTTCGGCGGAGCGCAGCTTCGCGAGGCCCTGCACTGCGAACCCGGTCGCCATGAGCACGAGCATGGTGATCGTCAGCGCGAGGTAGCCGTCGGCTCCCCCGTCGAGCTCCGCGAACGCCGGGTTCGACGCCACGGCATCGGCAACCGCATCGGACAGGGCACCGAAGATCACGGCGACGGCGATGGCACCCGCCGTCCAGGCTGCGATCGATGCACGGTGGTCGCGGAACGCCAGGCCGACGACCGACTGTGTGTGGGCAGCGGCTCGGTCGGGCCCGGCTCGCGTGTTGAGGAGACCCGATCCGAGGTCGCGACGGGCGCTCTGGACGACGCCCACGGTGATCAGGATCGTCGCCGTGCCGGCGGCGAGCAGGAGCGGCCACCAACGTGGCTCGGTGTCGAAGGGCCGGGTTTCCTGCTGCCAGGCGAGCGGCGACAGCCACTTCCACCCGTTCTCGTTCACGTCGCCGATCGCTCGGGTCGCGTACGAGACGCCCAAGACAGTCAGGCTGATCGCGTACACCTTGCCGGGGATGCGGACCAACTGCGCGACGAGAGCGGCGATGCCGACCCAGACCGCGCCGAGGCCGAACAGCGAGAGCGCGTACAGCGCAGCGTCACCCGTGTCGATGTCGTACGCCGCTGCGCTGAGGAAGATCCCGAGTGCGCTCACGGCGAGTGCGGCCAGGGTGGTGATCACGGCGCCGACCGTCGGCGCCCAGCGGGCGACGCACCGCGACCGGACGAGTTCGAGCAACCCGGATGCTTCCTGGGTGCGCGTCGCCCGCGTGATCAGGTGGGTCGCCATGACCGGGAGCATGATCGCAGCCATGAAACCGAACTCGTTGGCCGTGACGCCGCCCAGGTTGTCGGCCCCGTACGGAGTGCCGTTGATCGCTGCCACGGCGGCATTGCCGTCCATCGCCGCCCCGTAACTCTCGAGGGTCGCAGCGTCGGGGTACGCCGCGTCGATCGCCGCGATCGTGACGAGGTAGAGCCCGATGATCGATCCGACCCAGATCGCGATCGGTTTCCATCCCGTCCGCAGCTGGATCGCGAGCATCGTTCCGATGCCGCTGCCGTGCTGATCGGCGGGCACCGCCACGGCGGTCGTCATGCCTCGACGGTCCCGGCGTAGGCGTCGAGGAACAGCTCGTCGAGGTTGGGCGGCCGGACGGTGAGCGAGTGGACCCCTGCTGCGAAGAGCACGTCGAGTGCCTCCTGGAGCGCCGACTCGTCGACGTCGAACCGGACGTCGAGCCCGCCGGCGCTCGAGGTGAGGACCAGCTCGCTGACGGACGATCGGTCGCCGAGACCGGTCGGCTCCGACTCGGTCGTGGCGTGCACCTTCGTGCGCGACCCTCGTCGCAGTTCGGCGAGACCGCCCGTCCGGATCGTGCGACCCTGGCTGATGATCGTGACGCGGTCGCTGAGCGCTTCGGCCTCGGCGAGGATGTGGGTCGACAGCAGCACCGACACGCCGTCGTCGACGCGCTCACGAACCGACTGCTGGAAGACCTCCTCCATCAACGGGTCGAGGCCCGACGTCGGTTCGTCGAACAGGAGCAGTTCGGCCCGCGACGCGAGTGCAGCGACCAGCGCGACCTTCTGTCGGTTGCCCTTGCTGTACTCGCTGATGCGCTTGGTGGGGTCGAGCCCGAAACGCTCCGTCAACGCCGCTCGGCGATCGTCGTCGAGACCGACGCCGGCGCCCGCCAGCACGTCGATGCACTGGCCGCCCGTCAGTCCGGGCCACAGCATCACGTCGCCCGGCACGTAGGCGATCCGACGGTGCAATCGGACGGCGTCTTTCCACGGATCGCCGTCGAGCAACCGCACGCTGCCACCGTCGGCCCGCATCAGGCCCAAGATGATGCGCAGCGCGGTCGACTTGCCGGCCCCGTTGGGACCGAGGAAGCCGTGTACGTGTCCCTGCTCGACGCTCAGTTCGAGCCCGTCGAGCGCCTTCGTACGGCCGAAGCTCTTCCGAAGGTCGTTGATGTCGATGACCGTGTCCATGCCCACTCCCGTCTGGTTCGGTCCGCCGTCCGGGACTGTACCGAAGTTCGGTGGTGTCGACGGGCGACCGCGTCACCCGGACCAGCCAGGTCGGCCGGACCATCGGTGGATGCCGGTGACACTCGACGGATGCCGGCGGATGCGTCCGTCAGCGCTGCTGGATGCGGCGGCTGTGTTGCGTGTGGAGCTGCACCATCTCGTCGACGCGCTCGCTCACCAGTCGGCCGCCCTGCACCACCGGGGTTCCGTGCACGACGGTGTCCCGGGCAGCGACGGGTCCGCAGCGCAGCCACGCCTCGATCGGGTCGGCGAGGGCCCCGGCGAAGATCGGACCGTCGAGCGACCACACGGCGACATCGCCGACGGCGCCCGGTTCGAGCACGCCGAGTTCGCCGGTGCGTCCGAGACACGCAGCGCCCCCGAGCGTCGCGATCTCGAGCGCCATCCGAGCGGTGCCCGCGTGTGCGCCGTCACGGAGCTTGGCGAGCAGCATCGCCTGCCGGGCTTCGAGCCACAGTGAGGCGGCGTCGGCCGACGACGATCCGTCGACGCCGAGCCCGACGGGCACACCGGCGGCTCGCAGCGCCACGACCGGGGCGATGCCGGAGGCGAGGATCAGGTTGCTCGACGGGCAGTGGGCTGCGCCGACGCCGGCGGCACCGAGACGCCGGATCTCGTCGTCGTCGGGTTTGACGCAGTGGGCGACCCAGGTGCGGTCGGTCGCCCAGCCGGTGCGTTCGAGGTATTCCATCGGACGGCACCCGAACGTCTCGAGGCTGAACTCGTCGTCCTCGTCGTTCTCGGCGAAGTGGGTGTGGAGCCGGACGTCGAGCCGTTCGGCGAGTTCGGCCGTGCGCACCATGAGCTGCTCGGTGACGGAGAAGGGTGAGCACGGTGCGAGCGCGATTCGGGTCCTCGCTCCCCACGACCGGTCGTGATGCTTCGCGACCGCTTCCTCGCTCGCTGCCAGGATGTCGTCGTCGTCGGCGACCACGTCGTCGGGTGGCAGACCGCCGTCCTTCTCCGACAGCGACATCGAACCGCGAGTCGGGTGGAATCGGACACCGAGGTCACGAGCCGCCTCGATCTCGGCCGTGAGCAGATCACCCGCACCCTTCGGATGGAGATACAGGTGGTCGGTCGACGTCGTGCAGCCCGACAGCGCCAACTCGGCCAGCCCGACCCACGCCGACACGTGCACGGCGTCGGTGTCGATCGCACGCCAAAGCGGATAGAGCGACTGCAGCCATCCGAACAGCGGCTTGTCGGTCATCGGCGGGAACGCCCGGGTCAGGTTCTGGAACAGGTGATGGTGGGTGTTGATCAACCCGGGCGTCACCAGACAGTCGGTGGCGTCGATCACCGTGGTCGCGACCGGCGGCTCGCCCTGCCCGACCGCTTCGACGAGGCCGTCGCTGATGCTGACCCACCCGCCAGTGAGCTCGCGCCGGTCGCCGTCCATCGTGGCGAGCAACCGGGCGTTCGAGATCAGCAGGTCGGCCATGAGCAGCCCTTTCGTTCAGCGCAGCGATTCGATGATGGCGGCGAGGTCGTCGACGGTGGTGAGCGGGTTGACGAGACAGATGCGGAGCACCGTCTCGCCGTGCCACGACGTCGCGACGACGAACGACTCCTCGGCGGCGAGCTGGGCATCGCTCCAGGCGTGGTACTGCTCGGCCGTCCATCCGCGGCGTCGGAACATCACGATCGACAGCTCGGGTTCGACGACGAGTTCGCAGTGGTCGCTCCGGCGGATGAGGTCGGCGCCGGCGTGGGCGACCTCGAGCGTCGTCTCCACGGCCTCTCGATACGCGGCCGTGCCGTGGGTCGCGAGGCTGAACCACAGGGGCAGGCCACGGGCACGACGCGACAGGTGGTGGGCGTAGTCGCTCGGATTCCAGTCGTCGTCGTCGTGGAGCACGTCGAGGTACTCCGCCTGCTGCGTGTGCGCGGCCTTCGCGACACGTGGGTCGCGGTAGAGCAGGGCACAGCAGTCGAACGGGGCGAACAGCCACTTGTGCGGATCGACGATGAAGCTGTCGGCGCGCTCGATGCCGGCGAACTTGTCGCGCAGCGCCGGCGCGACCAGCCCGGCGCCGCCGTAGGCACCGTCGACGTGGAACCAGACCCCGAGCCGCTCGCTGACGTCGGCGGCGCCGGTCAGGTCGTCGATCACCCCGGCGTTCGTGGTGCCGCTCGTCGCGATCACGGCGAAGAGTCGGTCCCGATCGACGGGGTCGAGCGCCTCGACCGTGGCGTCGAGTTGGGCGCCGTGCATCCGACCGGTTTCGTCGGCCGGCACCGTGATCACGTCGGCGTCCATCGCCCGACCCGCCTGGGCCACCGACGAGTGGGCGCCCGACGAGGTGATCATCAGGCCGCGGGTGCGATCGTGCTCGCCGGCCGCGTCGTGGCGCCACTTCCACCGGGCGGCGATGAGCGCCGACAGGTTCCCGGCCGTGCCGCCGCTGACGAACGCACCGCCGGCCTCGGGCGGGAGACCGGCGAGGTCGGCGATCCAGCGCAGTGCCTCGTTCTCGGCGAAGACCGCACCGGCCCCTTCCATCCACGACCCGGCGTAGACGCTCGAGGCGCCGACGACGAGATCGAACAGGATCGCCGCCTCGGTGGGCGCCGCCGGCACGAACGACAGAAAGCGTGGATGATCGACCGAGATGCACGCGGGCGCCAGGACATCGCCGAAGACGCGCAGTGCCTCGAGACCGCCGATACCGCGTTCGGTGATCGTGTGGCCGGCCATGGCGCGCAGGTTCTGCGCGCTCTGGGGGCCGTCGAGTGGTGGTGGGTCGAGCCGGACCCGGTCGACCGCGTAGCGGAGGACCGCCTGGGTGAGGATCTCGGTCGATGCGTCGTGACGATGCATCGCCGCGACGTCAGTCGTCGATGTCGAGCAGCTCGCTGCCCTCGTGACGGATCTCGCCGTCACGCTGCAGGAAGAACCCGAGGATGGCCGAGCCGAAGCCGCCGCTGATGAGCACCAGCGACGGGAAGATCAGCAGGGCGACGACGATCGCAATGGCTCCGGCCATGGGCAAGAGGCTAGCCGCTCGGTCAGGCCGGACGGTAGGCGACGGCTTCGATCTCGACCACGGCCCCGATGGGGAGTTCGCGTACGGCGACCGTCGAGCGGGCCGGGCGGTGCGATCCCATCGCATCCACGTAGGCGTCGTTGAACGTGGCGAAGGCGTCCATGTCGACGAGGAAGCAGGTGGTCTTCACGACGTCGGTGAGCGAGGCCCCCATCGACTCGAGCTGCGCGGTCAGGTTGGTGACGGCCTGACGCGTCTGGCCGGCGACGCCGCCGTCGGCGAGCGATCCGTCGGCGATGCCGACCTGACCCGAGACGAAGATGAAGTCACCGGCGCGGACGGCGGGTGTGTACGGACCGAGAGGCTTGCTCATGGCGCGCCACCGTACCGTCTGGGATCGGCGGAGCGGGTCAGTGCGTCGTGGGCCAGCGGGCCGGGAGCCCGGCGCGACGCCAGACCGCCGAGGCCACCGCTGCGAAGACGGCATCGCTGCCGTTGACCGGTTCGGCGTCGGACGACACGATCTCGACCTCGATCCGAGGGGTGTCGACGGCTCGGAGCACCCCGAACGACCGCATCGTGAGGTCGTGCGGCACGCCGTCGTCGCCGAGCGACAGCCCCTCGCTCGTGACCCAACCGAGGGCCATGTGGGCCGCACCGATGCAGTAGCTCCGCAGGACGCGGGCGTCGAGCACCGCTCCGGCGTCGACGCGCACGGTGATCGCACCGTCGTCCGCGACCGACGCGGTCGCCGATCCGCCGTTCGGAGCGGTGACACTCGACGTGGCATCGCCGGACAGTGCAGCGAGGACGACCGCGGCCTCGACCCACCCGGCGCCGCGGATCGCCGACGAGGTCGCCGGACCGACGAGGTCGACCTCGACGACGTCGAAGCCGGGAGCGGCCGACCTCACGGCGTCGACGATGCCCGGCGTCCGTGCCACGTGGACGACGCCGGTGCCGTCGGACCGCGCGCCGATCGCCAACGGCGGGCGTTTGGCCCCGAGCCGGACGACGTCCTCACGGGTCGACAGGACCCGCACCGGTCGGCCGTGCTCGTCGGCGAGACGACGGGCCACCTCGCCCAGTTCGCCGCTCTCCTTGCCGCCGAACGCACCGCCGTTGCCGTGCGAACTCATCGGCTCGCCGCCGGGTTCGCACCACGAGGCGTCGGGTTCGAGGTAGCCCGGTTCGACCCACGTGGTCTGCAGGGTCAGGTCCCAATCGCCGTCGGCAACGTCGATCGGCCAGGCGATCGGGGCAGTGGTGCGGCGTCCTTGCACCTTCCCGCTCCGTTCGCGGGCCTCGTGCAGGGTGTCGCCGACGACCCAGTCGCCGGCCGAGTCTCGGACGGCGACCAGCGCGTCGGCGGGAGCCGTGTCGTCGGCGAACCCGCCGGCGCCCAGCGCGACGTTCGGGCCGACGACCTGGGGCACGCCTCCTTCGAGGCGCGCACGCGCCGCGGCAGCCGACGCGTCGTCGAGGTCGGCGTCGCCACCCGGGCCGTCGACGATCGCCTCGATGACGGTCTGCCAACCGGTGCACCGGCACTGATGGGCGAGCATGGCCTGGCATGCCCCGGCCGTGGTCGACCGCTTGGCCTCGTCGAGCCCGGCGGCCCGCATGATGATGCCGGGCGTGCAGAAGCCGCACTGGCTGGCTCCGTGGCGGGTGAAGGTCGCCGACCAGTCGGCTGCGTCGGGGAGACCCTCGATCGTGGTGACCGACCGTCCGCGGACACGGGCCACCGGCGTGACGCAGGCGACACGTGGCTGACCGTCGACCCAGACGGTGCAGCAGCCGCATTGGCCCTGCGGGCTGCAGCCGTCCTTCGCGCCGGTGAGACGGAGCTCCTCACGGAGCGCGTCGAGGAGTGATCCACGGGCGGGCACAGCGACGGCTCGACCGTTGACCGTGAACTCGACGTCGCTCATCGCAACCGGTTCGGCGTCGTCACGACGTCGACGCGTCGGACGGTGCGGTGAGTTCGTCGCGCAGCGCAGCGAACGATGCCCAGTCGCGGGCGGCCAGGAGTTCGGCCTGGTGCGGCCACATCGTCGGGTCGTTGGTCTTCGACCGGGCGCCGGCGTCGTTCAGCATCGTCTGCAGCAGTGACACCTCGGTCGACGCGAGGTCGGCCCACGTCCGGATCCCGATGCCGTGGCAGAGTTCCTCCACGGTGGGGCCGATGCCGACGATCACCTTGAGGTCGTCGATCGTGACCGGCGTGCCGAGCACCGCCTCGGCCTGCTCCGTCTCGGGGTCGGCCGGTGCGCCGATCAGCACGTCGCCGGCGGTCTCCGGCGCCGGTTCGGGGTCGGCGTCGGCGGGCGGCGCCACGTCGGACTCGAGGTCGGCGATCCGGCGATCGCGCTCGGCGATCGTCGATTCGAGGGTGGTGATACGGCCCCGGAGCCGTTCGACCTCGCCGTTGTCGCCGCGCTGGCTGCGAGCACGAGCGATCTGACGACGTGCCGTGACGTTGCGCAGGAGCCAGCCCGTGATGATGCCGAGACCGACCGCGAGCACGATCCACAGGAGCATCTTGGCGAGGGTGTAGGGCATCAGCGGGTCACCTCCGGGGCGGGCAGGAGCGGGGCGGGCAGTGTACGGGGTTCCATGTTCGCACGGGCATCACGGCGAGACCGTGACCACTCGGAACTCGACCCGCCGGCTGGCGGCTTTGTCCTCGACACCGTCGACGAGGATCGGCTGTTCGCTCCCGAACCCCTCGAACTCGATCACGGCGTCGGCGATGCCGCGCTCGATCAAAGCCCGTTCGACCGACAGGGCCCGCAGGCGGCTGAGCGTCAGGTTCTCGTCGGGGTCGCCGTCGCTGTCGGTGTGGCCCTCGACGGTGACCAGCACCCCGTCGGCACCGCCGATGATCTGGGCGATCCGGTCGAGCGCCGGCGCGGAGTCGTCGGTGATGAGCGCCGAGCTGGGCTGGAACAGGATCGGGTTCGCGGCGACGTAGGCGTTGAGCAACGTCTCGACGTCGGCGGCCGGATCGGGCTCGGGCTCGGGTTCGGGTTCGGGTTCGGGCGCCGCCTCGACGGTGATCTCGGCGGCCGCGTCGGCCTCGGCGGCGACCTCGGCGACCACGTCGCGAGCGGCCTCGGACGGAGCGACGCCGGTGACCGTCAACGCTTCACCATCGAACGCGATCGACGCCTCGACGAGCTGCGACGTCGAGGACGAGATCAGCGCCGCCATGCGGGCACCGACCTCGGCGTCGACACCGGTGTCGGGGTCGACGCCCAGCTCGTCGACCACCTCGACGCCGTCGGCGGCGGCCCCCAACAGCGTCGCGCGGACGGCTTCGGTGGCGACGGTGCCGGTCAGGCCGACGGTCGTGCCGTCGAACGCAGCACCGGCTTCGGCCATCGCCGCGGCGCCCACGCCGAAGTCGTCGGGGAAGATCACCTCGTCGATCATGTGGACGACGCCGTTGCCCGTCTCGATGTCGAGCACGCTGATCGTGACGCCGTCGATCGACGGCACCTCGGCGTCGAGGTCGAGCGTCGTCCCGTCGGCCATGTCGATCGGGCCAGTTTCGAAGTCGTCGCTCGACAGGGCCCCGTCGGCAGTGTGGTGGAACACGAGCGACCGGAGCAGCTCGGTGTCTTCGCGGATCTCGGCGAGGACGTCGGCCGGCAGGGCTTCGAAGGCGTCGTCGGTCGCGGCGAACAGCGTGACCTGGTCGGCGCCGGGGTCGCCGAACTCGGCGATGAGGTCGGCTTCCTGCAGGAGCACGGCGAGGAGGGACAGCTGAGGCGATCCGGCCACGGCGTCGGCGACGGTGGCGAACGCCGGCTCCGACGGCGACGTCGTCGACGTCGGTGTGGTCGTGGTGGGCGGCGTCGGATCGGTGGCGTCGGCCGCCTCGGTGGCGTCGGCGGTCGTGTCGGCCGTCCCGTCGGCACCGTCGTCGACGAGCGGCGAGGTGTTGACCCGACAGGTGCGGTCGAGCTCGATCGCACGGACGCCCCAGATGTCGTACGCCGCCTGTCGGGCGGCCTCGGGATCGTTGAGCGGCGCCTCGCAGAAGATCGTGCCGTCCTGCCCGCTGAAGCTCGCCGTCAGGTTCGGGTAGCCGGCCTCGGCGAGCTCGTCGGGCACACGCGTCTCGAGGTCGGACTCGACCCGATCGAGATAGATCGGGGCCGTCACCACGAAGCCGATCGTCGCGATCGCCGCGCAGATCGCGAGGATCCGGCGCCGATATCGGCGCGTGTCACGGCGGACGGGCGAACTCATAACGGGGTCACCATCTCAGCGGGGGTGGCGCGAGGCAACCCTCGTCAACGGAGTGCAACAGTTTCTCAACACGCGGGACGCGTGTGGCGGACCGTGAGGCCCGAGCGGTCAGGAGAAGCTCTGACCGCAGCCGCAGGTGCGAGAGGCGTTCGGGTTCGTGATCGAGAACCCGGACTGGTCGAGACCGTCCTTGTAGTCGAGCGTGGCGCCCTGCAGGAGCTGGGCCGAGGCCGGGTCGACGACGACCTTGACGTCGTTGTCGTACTTGGCCTGCTCGTCGTCGGACGCGACGTCACCGTCGAAGTACATCTCGTACTGGAATCCGCTGCAGCCACCCGGCTTGACGGCGACGCGCAGCGACCAATCGGGCGTGCCCTCGGAGTCGAGCAACTCGCGGACCTTGACAGTGGCGGAATCGGTGAGGGTGATCATCGTCGGTCCTTTCACACGGGGTGGATTGCGGTGAAGATGAGATTCGAGTGTACCGGGGCGGCCCGCCGCGCGCCGCACGGGGTGACGGCCGGAACATCACCTGCGGTGATGATTCGGGTGATGAACCGGGCGGTGCACGGCATCAGGGCGCTCCGACGAGCGACACCTGGCACGGCGTGCGGGCGGCGACCGAGCAGAACTCGCGCACGTCGGTGTCGCCGAGCTCGGCGAGGAACCCGGCGATCAGGCCGTGGTGCAGGCTGCACACGAGATCGGGATGACGTTCGGCCAGATCGCCGAACGGGCAGTTGGCGAATGCGACGACCGCGAGCTCGTCGTCGTCGGGATCGCCGTGGACGACCGGGTCGAAGCCGAGCCGGTCGAGGTCGGACACGACCGCCTCGAGGCTCGACGGTGCCGAGCGAAAGGCCACGCTGCGTGCGTGGCCCTCGTCTTCGCCGACGGCGAATGCGTCGGTCG
Source organism: Ilumatobacter fluminis (assembly GCF_004364865.1). Taxonomy (NCBI): domain Bacteria; kingdom Bacillati; phylum Actinomycetota; class Acidimicrobiia; order Acidimicrobiales; family Ilumatobacteraceae; genus Ilumatobacter; species Ilumatobacter fluminis. Next base: position 685,517 of record NZ_SOAU01000001.1, on the reverse strand, counting down.
GGCCGGCGCCGAGGCGTTCGGCCATCGAGAGCACCATGCGGGCGAGCACAGGCAGCACCGGCGGTTCGAGTCCGAGCGACGGCGCCGCGTCGGAGAGCGAGTAGCGGTGCTGTGGACGGCCGACGTCGCCGCGCCCGGCCACCTCGACCGAGACCAGCCCGACATCGCGCATCCGCTCCAGGTGCGGTCGGACGGTATTCGGGTGGAGCTCGATCAGGTCGGCGATCTCGGCCGTGGTGAGCGGCCGTGCCGAGCGGGCGAGCTCGAGATAGATCGCGTACCGGGTGTTGTCGCCGAGGGTCTTGAACAGTTGCAGGCGGGCGGCAGGGTCGGTGAGATCGGGCGCGTCGACGACCGCCGGCGGTCGATGATCCCGTTCTGCGGCCATGAGGAGAGATTACACGGCATCCACCGGTAAAATCACCACATGGCACCTGACGTCGCCCCTCCCACCCGAGACGACGTGATGAGCGTCCTGCGCGGCGTCGTCGACCCCGAACTCGGCGCCGACGTGGTGAGCCTCGGCATGGTTCCCGATGTCGTGGTCGCCGACGACGGCGTCGTCACCGTCACGATCAAGCTCACGATCGGCGGGTGCCCGCTGCGCGCCGACATCAAGAAAGACGTCGAGTCACGCCTCGGGTTGCATCCCGGCGTCGCCGACGTCCGGATCGAGTGGGGCGAGATGACCCCCGAGGAGCGCTCGAACGTGATGTCGACGGCTCGCTGGATCGCCCGCGAGCGAGCCCCGCACACCGCCGTGCCGACCGACTGCCAGGTCGTGGCGGTCGCCAGTGGCAAGGGCGGGGTCGGCAAGAGTTCGGTCACCGCCAACCTGGCGGTTGCGCTCGCGGCACGGGGCTTCCGGGTCGGCGTGCTCGATGCCGACATCTGGGGGTTCTCGATGCCGCGGCTGCTCGGCATCTCCGACCGCATGGAAGCCGAGCGGGTCGACGGCTCCGAGAAACCGAAGATCATCCCCAACAAGAAGCAGATCGGCCCGGGCGAACTCGAGGTCGTGTCGACCGGGTTCCTGGTCGACGAGTCGACGGCGCTCATGTGGCGCGGCCTGATGCTGACGAAAGCGGTCGAGCAGTTCTTGTCCGACGTGGCCTGGGGCGAGCTCGATTACCTCCTGATCGACATGCCGCCGGGCACCGGCGACGTCCAGATGGGCCTGGCCCGGCTGCTCCCGCGGGCGTCGATGCTGATCGTCACCACGCCGGCCCGTGCCGCACAGAAAGTGGCCCAGCGTGCGGCCGACATGGCAGCCCGCAGCTTCCTGCCCGTGATCGGCGTGGTCGAGAACATGAGCGCCTTCGTCTGCGACCACGGCGAGACGTACGCCCTGTTCGGCGACGGTGGCGGCGAGGCGCTCGCCACGGCGATCGACGCACCGCTGATCGGTCAGGTGCCGCTCGAACCGGCGGTCGCTGCCGGCAACGACGACGGTGTCCCGGTTGCGACGGGCGGTGACGGCGCCGCAGCGGCCGAGTTCCGTGCGATCGCCGAACGGCTGGCGACCGAGATCGTGCCGCCGAAGACCGACACCGACGTCGACATGGCCGGCTGCTCAGCCCGCCTCCTCGACGCCGTCAACGCCGCCTTCGACGACTGACGGCAACGAAAGAGACGGAACAGAAGGGGTCAGGCACCTTCTGTTCCGTCAGCTCCGACCACCGTCGACGGGTGCGAACAGAAGGTGCCTGACCCCTTCTGTCATGGTGTCGTTCGTCGTCAGAGTGTGAACTCGGGTTCGACGGCGTCGTCGTAGCCGTCGTCACCGGGGCGCTTGATCCCGACGACCTTGCCGTCGACGACGATCACCTTCGGCAAGACCGGTTCAGGGATGCCGACGGCCGCCGCAGCGGCGACGGCGTCGCCGGCGGTCGCGTGCGGCAGCAGGAACTCGAGCGTGGCGATCGTGGGCGGCAGCATCTGCAGCTCGCCGCTGCGCCACAGGTCGATCGCATCGGCCGGGCGCACCCACCGACTGTCGATCGTCTCCTTGTCGTCGTGCAGGGGGTGTTGCGCCGGTGGCGCGGCACCGAGGAAGAACCGGGTGTCGAACCGGCGGCGCTCGCCCTGTGGCGTGATCCAGTGGTCGACGAGATGCAACGAGTCGACCAGCAGCAGCAGCTCCTCGTCGGCGCAGAACTGCGCGAAGTCGAGCCGACCCTCGTGGATCGCGTGGCGGGCGTCGTTGTAGCGGGCGGCGATGTCGGGCTCGTCGAGATCGACCACCTCGTCGTCGCCCTCCCGGCGGGCCAGCAGGACACCCGCCTCCTCGAACACCTCGCGCACGGCGGCCACGTACCAGGCGAGACCGCCCGAGTCGAGACCGAGTCGTTCGGACGCCGGCCCGTCGTCGAGCCCGTCGCAGATCGGTTCGAAGTGATCGGCCTCGTCGGCAGCGTCGACCTTGCCGCCCGGGAACACGTACATGCCGTGGGCGAACGCCGCCGACAACGTGCGCTGCATCATGAAGACCTCGAGGCCCGCCTCGCCGTCGCGCACCAGCATCACCGTGGCGGCGGGTCGGATGGGGACGTCGGCGGCGCGCTGCGGGGTGTCGGGCATCGCCGGAACGCTAGGCGACGTGCTCGCCGGGGCCGGACTCGGAGCCGGTCGGCTCCGGAACGTCGTCTGGGTCGCCGCGACGACCGACGGCGAACAGGATCGCGGCGACGACGATCGCAGCGAGGACGGTCGCGACGATCTGCCAGCGATCCTGGAGCGCGATCGTGATGCGCTGTTGGAGCGAGTCGACACGATCGGTGATCGCCGAGTTGCCCTCGTTCAGGTCGACGACGACGAAGTAGTAGAGCAGGTACAGGCCGGACAACAGCACCAGCGTCGCCGCGACGGTGTGGACGTATCTCGAACCCGACCGCAACGCGCCGAGCAGCGATGTGTTCGCCACGGCCAAGGCCACGGTCAGCGCCGTGACGACGAGCGCCATGCCGAGCCCGTAGGCGACGACGTTGAGGAAGCCGCTCCCCCACCCATCGCGTCGCACGTTGCCGAACAAGGTCGTGCTGAACAGGGGAAGCGTGCAGCTGATCGACGTGATCGCATAAGCGACGCCGTAGCCGGCCATGGCGAGGATCGTGGCCCGTTCGGCTCGCAACCCGCCGAGCGACCCGATGGCCGGCGTGCTCACCGGGAGTTCGTAGCCGGCGAGCATCGCGATGCCGAGGATCACGAATCCGGCGCCGATCACGGCCGTCGCGTAGATCGCGTTGCTCTCGATCCAGCCGGTCACGTACTCCGACACCACGCCGACCGCGACGAAGACCGACAAGAAACCCGCCGACACCGAGGCCGACACCAGCAGGGCCCGCCGAACCGATGCGCGCTGGTCGCCCGGATGCGTGCCGGCGAGGCCGAGGAAGTACATGAGGTACGTCGGGAGGAGGACGAACGCGCACGGATTGACCGAGGCGACGAGACCGCGGAGGAACGACAGCCCCATCAGCCGACGTCCGGGAACAGCTCGGCGATGGCGCTCCGGAGCCCGGCCGCGTCGATCTCGCCGGTCTGGCGGACCACGGTGCCGTCGGCGTCGACGAACAAGGTGACCGGGAAGCCGACGATCCCGATCGCATCGACGAACTCCTGGTCGGGGTCGCGCCAGAGCTCGTACTCGACGCCACGTTCGGTGGCGAACTCGACCATCGCCTCGGGGGTGTCGAACGGGTCGATACCGACGAAGGCGATGCGATCGCCGTACTCGGCGTGCACCTCGGCGAAATCGACGAGCTCGCGCCGACACGGGATACAGCGGGAGAACCACAGGTTCACGATCGCCGGTCGGTCGGCGACCTCGTCGAGACTGCGCTCGACACCGTCGGCGTCGATCAGGACGACGTCGGGGAGCTGTTCGCCGGAGGTGTCGTCGTTGACGTCGTCGAAGGGCTGCTGGAAGATGCCCGGCTCGTCGAGCACGAACGAACCGTCGGTGCGCTGCGACGGCTCGAAGGCGCCACCCAGCCAGAATCCGGCGACGACGACGGCCACGGCGACGACCGAACCGGCGACGATCGCCAGGGCGCGATCTCGGGGCCGTCCGGTCATCCCGTCAGGCTACGGCCGGTGCCACGCGAGGCGAACTCGCGAGGCACCGGCCGGGCCCGGGGGGACGCCGACACGCCCGTGGGAAGGTCGGGTGTGCCGGTGACGTCGACAGCCCGGCAGGTCGGTGATGAAGCCGGCCGGGCCGCGATCTGGTGGTGGTCGTCCTAGACGGCGACCAGGTCGCTGTCACCGTCTACGGCGGGCGGCGAGTCGGCGGATGCACGAACATCCACCTCCACGACACCGAGTTCGTCGACGATGACGGGCGGCCTGGGCCGCTTGGGTGGTCGACCACCTGGTCGCTTGTTGGCGACGATCCGGCCCATCGACAGGAGCTCGCCGCCCCACACACCCCACGGCTCTTCTCGGTCGAGGGCGTCCGCGAGGCACGATTCGGCGAGGGCGCACTTGGCGCAGATCGCCTTGGCGCGAGCGATGTCGAGGACGTGATCGGAGAAGAAGAGCGGGGTCAGGGTGCCGTTGCCGTCGGCGCAGCGGGCGACGGGGACGGTGGAGACGGAGGTTTCGTCGACGGGCGAGAGTTCGATGATGTTCACGGTGCTGGTCCTGTTCTGCTGGTTGTCGTGATGGTGGGTGGTGGTGGTTGTCATGCGAGGGCTGAAAAACGAAGAAGGCCGCCGGGTTCGGAACCCGGCGGCCTCGGTGTGAGGTGTTTCGACGTTGGAGTTACGTCGACCTCGTTCCGAGGGGCCGGGCGGTGCGCTTGATCAGGCCGAAACCGAGACCGGTGGCGCCGGTGGTCCCCACGTAGCCCATCGCGGCATCGGCTGCCGGATTCGCGACACGGGTCGCGACATGGGACGGGGAGACCGCAGCAGCACGCCAGCTACCGGCATGCGGTGCGCGGCGCGCGGCATGCGAGCGGCAGCGGGAGGCGAACGCGCCGAGACGCGCGCCACCGGGCTGCTGGCCCAGTTCTTGCGTCGTCATCGGAATCATTCGGTTCGTCCTCCTGGGTGGGCACCCTACGCGAGTGGGGTGCCGGGATTCGGGTGGGTTTCGCGGCCGGGCCGCACTACGCGTGTTCGGCGCAGCGGGGTCTAGTGGACCACGCTGCGCCGACGTCAGTCAAGGAGGTTTCTGCCATGTCGGACAGAAAGCCTCCGGGAGGCTCGGAACGCTGCCTCAGAGGAACATCTCAGGCCACCAGGTGCGGCGGCAGCGGCACCTCGTCGACGACCAACGGCGGACGGGGATGCTTGGGCGGTCGGCCACGGCCACGCTTGACCTCGACGATCACGCCGTCGATCACCAGCGACCCACCCCACACGCCGTACGGTTCGGCCCGTTCGAGCGCCGACGTGAGGCACGACTCGGCGAGCCCGCACTTGCCGCAGATCGCCTTGGCGCGAGCGATGTCGAACTCGTCGTCGGAGAAGAACAGGTGGGTGAGCGTGCCGTTGCCGTCGGAACACCGGGGATACGACGACAACTGCGGCTCGTCGGCCGTCGATGCCTCGTCGTCGGTGTGCGCCCAACTGACGCCGCGCCGCTCGTCCTGGTCGAACCGGTCGAACGTGTTGTCGTCGATGTCGTCGGCGGCCCGTCCGCCGACAGGGAGGTCGATGAGTGTCATTCCCGCTGCTCCTTCGCTTCCTGTGTCGGGTCCAGAGAGGCGCGAGCCGGGGTCGCTGATACGCGCGTCCGCAGATTTCTCGCGGCGCCGGTGGTCGGTCGATCGGTCATGGTGGTGCTCCTCGGGACGTGTGTTCACGTCCGTCCAGAGCCACCCAACACGTCGACCTCGCGGTTTTCTTGGAAAATTCTTCGGGCAGGCCCCGAATCAGAGGTCGATCAGGATCTTGCCGACGTTGGCGTTGGCCTCCATGTGGCGATGTGCGTCGGCGATCCGGTCGAGTTCGAAGCGGGAGTCGACGACCGGGCGGAGCACGCCGGCGTCGATCAGCGGCACCATCTCGGCGACGAACCGCTGGCAGATCGCCGCCTTCTGCTCGATCGGCCGTGACCGCAGGGTGGTCCCGATCCAGGTGGCTCGCTTGACGAGGAGCAGGCCGATGTTGACGTCGGTCTTGGCGCCTCCCATCAGACCGACCTGGACGATCGTGCCCTGCGGCTTGATCGACGCCAGGTTGCGGTTGGCCTCCTCGCCGCCGACGACGTCGAGGACGACGTCGACGCCACCCGGGACCGCGGACTTCAGTTCGGACGCCCAGTCGGCCGGCGACCGCTCGAGCACCACGTCGGCGCCGAGCTCCCGACACGCGTCGATCTTGCCGGCGGAGCAGGTGACGGCAATGCGGGCACCGATCGCCTTCGCGATCTGGATCGCCGCGGTCCCGACACCGGACGCCCCGGCGTGGACGAGCGCCCACCGTCCGCTCGTGAGCCCGCCTTGGACGACGAGCGCGTCCCACGCGGTGAGGAACACCTCCGGGAAGGCGGCGGCATCGGCCAGGTCGACCGACTCGGGCACCGGCAGTGCGAGCCGTTCGTGGGTCACGAGCAGTTCCGCGTTGCAGGCACCCGCCTCGATGCCCATCACGCGATCGCCCGGCTGCCACAGGGTCACCCGGTCGCCGACCGCGGCGACCGTTCCGGCGTACTCGAGGCCCAGGATTTCGTGGTCGCGCCGCTGCGGGTCGGGGTAGCCGCCCTGTCGTTGCAGGGTGTCGGCCCGGTTCACCGCCGAGTGGGCGACCCGGACCAGGATCTCGTCCGGACCGGGGGTGGGATCGGGGACGTCGGTGACCGTGAGCACCTCCGGCCCGCCGTACTCGTTGACGACGACAGCGCGCATACCCCCGAGTCTCGCGTGCCCACCCCGCCCCGCCCCCACCGACCTCGGCCATTGCGTGAACAAACTGCGGAATAGTTCCGCAGTTGGTTCACGCCTTGATCGGATGTCGGCGTCGGGTGTCGGGGTCAGGTGTTGGCGGTGGTGAGGAGGTCGAGGAAGGTGGTGACCTCGTCGGTGAGCTCACCACCGTCGGTGCGGATGTCCCACTGGTCGGCCGACCAGAACGCCACCATTGCCTCGGCGAAGTCTTCCGACGGTGACCCTTCCCAATCCTCCATGCGGTGGCCGCCGTTGCCGCGCCACGGGGTGTCGGCGGGGAAGCCTCGGAGCTCGGTGAACTCGTCGCGCAATTCGTCGTCGAGCCACTCGAAGTCGACGACGTGGCCGTACTCGTGCAGGATCGTGCGGACGAAGTCGTCGACCGTGCGTCCGCGGTTTCGGTACACGATCACTTCCTTGGTGGAGGCATCGGCGGTGCCGCCGGTGCCCGACAGCAGGCCGCCGATGGTGATCGTCCACTCGGGGAACCACACGTCGGTCGGGGCGATGCCCTGGGCCAACGGGATCGCCGCTTCGATCTTGGCGATGACCTCTTCCTTGGTGTCGGCGTCGGGGTCGAGGGTGTAGACGCGTCCGCAGGCGTCGGCGACGCAGACGGTGTGTGCGCCCTCGTCGGCGATGAACACCCGGGTCTCGAAGGTGCCGTCGGCGGCGATGTCGAACGACACCACGTCACCGGGAGCGTCGTCGACGGTGACCGGGTCGGCGGCGACGGCGCCACGGCCCACGACCAGCGCCACTCCGTTCTCGGGGCTCCGCAACTCGTCGATCGTGACCCGGCCGGCGTCGGCCGGCACCGTCGCGGTTCCGGTCGCGGCCGGCGGCAGGTCGAGCGTCGCCGGAGGCACCGTCACCGACGTCGCCGGCGACGTGTCGCGCACCGGGAGCGGGTCGACGGCTTCGGCGAGCTCACGGCCGTCGTTGCTGGCGCACGACGCCAGTGCGAGCAGCGCCGTCAGCGCGACGAACTCAGCCGTTCGGCGACGCATCGCTCGCGGTGCTCGCGTCGGCCGGTTCGACCGGATCGGCGTCGGCCGACTCGGCCTTCAGCGCGGCCAGCCGTGCGGCGACGTCGTCGGGCCCGGCGAAGACGAGGTCACGGTAGATCTGCAACTCGCTGACGCTTTCGCGGATGTCGTCGAGCGCACGGTGGGCACCCTGCTTCCATCCACGGGCGCCGAGCACGTCGGGGTACCAGCGCCGGACCAACTCCTTCACGCTCGACACGTCGACGGAGCGGTAGTGCAGGTACTCCTCGATCTCGGGAAGATACGCGGCGAGGAACCGTCGGTCGGTGCCGATCGAGTTGCCGCACAGCGGCACCGTGCGCTCGACCGGCGCGTGTTCCCTGATGAACGCCAGCGTCTCGGCTCCGGCCTCCTCCAGCGTGATGGTCGACGCCTTGATCTGGTCGAGGAGCCCGGACCGGGTGTGCATGTCGACCACGAACGGGTCCATCCGGGCGAGTACGTCGTCGGGCTGGTGGACGACCAGGTCGGGGCCCTCGGCGACGATCTGTAACTCGTCGTCGGTCACCAGGGTCGCGATCTCGACGATCACGTCCGAGGTGTGATCGAGGCCGGTCATCTCCAGGTCCATCCACACCAGCATCGATCCGACTCTAACGCGAGGTCCGTGCGACCATGGAGGGATGACGCAGCCGAGTTTCGCCGAGGTGCTCGCCACACCCGACGTGACCGAGGAATGCGAACTCCGCAGCCGGTTCGGCGTGATGGCCTACCACGGCGGCGGTCTGGAGGCGATGACCGACGTGATTGCTCGCGAGGCCGCCGAGCGATCCGGTGCCTCGTATTACGGCGTCGTCCACCCGCCCGGCTGGACGACGCATCTCCCGTCGATCCGCGTCACGCCCGATCAGTCGGATCGTCTCGCGGCCTTCGTCGAGCACGTCGACGTGGTCGTCACCGTGCACGGCTACGGCCGACGCGGGCTGTTCACCTCACTGCTCCTGGGCGGACGGAACCGGCCGCTCGCGACCCACGTCGCCGACCATCTGCGTCGCGCACTACCCGCATACGAGATCGTCGACGACCTCGATCGCATCCCGACCGAGCTGCGCGGCGTGCACCCGAAGAACCCGGTCAACGCGCCGCGTGGAGGCGGCGTCCAGATCGAGCTCCCACCGCGAGTGCGCGGGTCGAGCCCGCTCTGGTGGGACTGGCACGAGCCGATCGTGCCGCACACCCGATCCCTGATCGACGGGTTGGTGACCGCTGTCGAGGATTGGCCGCTCGACTGACCCCTGGACTGACCGGTCGAATCGACGGAGTCGCTACTCGGCTCCGAGATGGCGCAGCGCCATCTGGGCGTAGAGCTCGACGCCGGTCGGCATCGCGTCCTCGTCGAACACCACCAGGTTCGAGTGGTTGGCGGGGGCCGAACGCACGTCGCGCTCGGGTGACGTACCGCCGAGGAACATCATCGTGCCGGGGATCTCGTTGAGCACGTACGAGAAGTCCTCCGCGCCCATGATCGGGTTCGGCAGCCGGTGCACGTTGTGGCCGCCCAGCACGTCGCGCGCCGTGTCGAGCGTGAAGTCGGCGAACTGGTCGTGGTTCGACGTGACCGGGTAGCCGAGGATGATCTCGGGTTCGGCGGTCGCGCCGTGTGCCTCGGCGATCTTGCTCGCGACGCGGCGCAGGTGGTCGTGCACCTTCGCCCGGGTCGCCTCGCTGACGGTTCGGATGGTGCCCTCGATCTCGGCGACGTGCGGGATGATGTTGTTCGTCGTCCCCGCCTGGATGCGGCCGACGGTGACGACGGCGGGATCGAACACGTCGATCCGTCGGGTGACCATCAGCTGCAACGCCTGGACGATCTCGCAGGCGATCGGAACCGGGTCGATCGTGCGGAACGGTTCGCTCGCGTGACCGCCCTCGCCGTGCACCCGGATCATGAACTGGTCGGCCGAGGCCATGCAGGCGCCGCCACGCGTCGCGACCATGCCCGTCGGGATGGTGGACGTGATGTGGAGCGCGAAGGCCCCGGTCACCGGCGATTCGGTGCCGTCGGCCAGCGGCGGCACGTCGAGCAGGCCTTCTTCGAGCATGTACTTGGCGCCGTGGTGCCCTTCTTCGCCGGGCTGGAACATGAACAGCACGCGGCCGGCGATCTCGTCCTGGTGGGCCGACAGCAGCTTGGCCGCCGACGACAGCATCGCCGTGTGGGTGTCGTGTCCGCAGGCGTGCATCTGACCGTCGGTCTTCGACGTGAAGTCGAGGCCGGTCGCCTCCTCGAGCGGCAGGGCGTCCATGTCGCCGCGCAGGAGCACCGTCGGGCCGGGGCGGCCACCGGTCAGGAGCGCAGCGACTCCCGACGTCGACTCGTGGAGCGTGATGTCGAGCGGCAGACCCTCGAGCGATTCGAGCACGGCGTCGCGGGTGATCGGCAGGTCGTTGCCGAGCTCCGGACGTTCGTGGATGCGGCGCCGCAACGCGATCGTGTCGTCCTGCAGATCGAGCGCTTCGTCGCGCAGCGTGTCGAGACTCATGTCGTGACTGTACGCGCGGCGCCCGGGGGCTGTCTCCCCGGCGTACCGTGGCGCGATGGCAGCCGCTGACGAACCCGTCGAGTGGGTCGACGACGACGACCGTGTCATCGACGTCGTCCCACGTTCGACCATGCGCGCCGACAACCTGCTCCACCGCTCGGTGGCGATCATCGTGACCACGTCCGGGGGTCGACTCGTCGTGCAGCGACGGGCCGACGACAAGGATCTGTTCCCCGGCTGGTGGGACATCGGAGCCGGTGGCGTCGTCACAGCGGGCGAGGACCGTTCGGTCGCGGCTCGACGCGAGCTGGCCGAGGAGCTCGGCGTCGACGCCGAGCCGGTGTTCGTCGGCGTCGGACGTCACGACGACGAGCACGCGCGGGAGATCTGCTGGGTCTACCGGGCGGTGTCCGACGGTCCGTTCCGTCCGGTCGACGGCGAGGTCGTCGAGATCCGAGCGGTCGATCCGGACGAGTTCGCGACGCTCCGGTCGTCGGTCCCGTTCCTCCCGGGGAGCCTCGCCCTGCTCCTGCCGCACGTGCCAGCCTTCGACGGCCGGGGCCACGTGTGACGGCCGTGCGACGTGCCGCCTACGATGTACCGCCGTGCAGCGTGTGGAGTTCACGATCGAGCCGTTCGTCGAGGCGGCACCGGGCGATCACGTGACCGCGCCCGTCGACGCACTCCGCTCGCTGGGCTTCGACGTCGACGTCGGGCCGTTCGGGTCGTCGTGCACCGTGGCGAGCGACCGGGTCGGCGACGTCGTCGCTGCGATCTCCCGAATCGCCGTCGCGCACGGTGCGACCCACATCAACATCGACATCGTGGCGGTCGACGAATGAGCGGGCGGCAGCAACCCCATCCGCTGGTCGCCGCCGTGCGGCCCGTGGTCGACGCGGTCGGGGCCACGCTGGTGCCCGCGGACGACGTCGAAGGGTCCGACGTCCCGCTGATCTGGGAGGGCGAAGTGGTCGGCGCCGTCCGCATGCCGCCGCTCCACGGCGCGCTCGATCGTCTGATCGAGGCGGTCGAGGCCGAACTCGGCGACTCGCTCCCCCGCCTGTCGCGCGAAGACAAGCAGAAGGCGGTGCGGCTCCTCGACGAGCGGGGCGCATTCATCCTTCGCCGTGCGGTCGAGGACGTCGCCGACGCGATGGGCGTCAGCCGCATCACGGTCTACAACTACCTGAACGCCATCCACCGCTGACCGCCTGGCCCGGTACGGTGCCTCGAATGGCACGCGGCGACCACTACGACGTCGTCGGCTTCGACGCCGACGACACCCTCTGGAAGTCGGAAGACAGCTTCCGCGAGGCGGAGCAGCTGTACGTCGAGCTGGTCTCGCCGTACGCCCCCGACGGTGTCGACGTGATGCGCTCGCTCGAGGCCATCGAACTCGACAACGTGTCGATCTCGGGCTACGGCGTGAAGGCGTTCGCCCTGTCGATGGTGCAGGCCGCCGTCACCGCGACGAGCGGTGCCGTTCCGTCGAAGGTGCTCGGTCAGATCGTCGATCACGCGCACGACATGCTCATGCAGCCGGTCGAGCTCCTGCCCGGCGTTCCCGAGACCCTGGCCGCCGTGGGACGAACCCATCGCCTGGTCCTCATCACGAAGGGCGATCTGGTCCACCAGCTCCGGAAGGTGCGCACCTCTGGACTCGATCATCACTTCGAACACATCGAGGTCGTGCTCGACAAGGACGCCGACACATACCGCCGCATCCTCGCCGAGTGGCACATCGAGCCGGCCCGGTTCGCGTTCGTCGGCAACTCCGTTCGCTCCGATGTCCTGCCCGTCGTCGAGGTCGGCGGCGCGGGCATCCATGTGCCGTACCACATCACGTGGGGCCACGAGGTCGTCGACGACCACGACGGCGGCTTCACCGAACTCGAGTCGATCACCGACGTCCCCGCCTGGCTCGCCAAATGAGCCCGGCGCAGAACATCTACGACGACGACGAGTTCTTCGCGGCCTACAGCGGGCTGTTGCGGCAGCAGATCGGCCTCGACGGAGCGCCGGAGTGGCCGACGATGCGGGCGATGTTGCCGGCATCGCTCGACGGAATGAGGGTGCTCGACCTCGGTTGCGGCTACGGCTGGATCGCACGCTGGGCGGAGACGGCCGGAGCTGCCGAGGTGGTCGCCGTCGACGTGTCGGAGAAGATGCTCTCGCGCGCCCGTGAGTTCGACGACGGTGGCCGCATCGAGTACGTCCTGGCCGACGTCGACGCGTTCGAGCCAACGGGTTCGTTCGACGTCGTCGTCAGCTCGCTGACGCTGCACTACCTCACCCGCCTCGACGCCGTGCTCGAGCGTCTCGCGTCGTCGATCCGACCCGGCGGCCGGTTCGTCTTCTCGTGCGAGCACCCGATCTACCTGGCGCCGGCCGAACCCCGCTTCGTGAAGGGAGACGGGTTCAGCGAGTGGCCGGTCAGCCGGTACCACGTCGAGGGCGAACGGCGCACGGAGTGGCTCGGCGCGAGCGGGGTCGTGAAGTACCACCGCAAGATCGACACCTACTTCCGGCTCCTGTCAGGCGCCGGCTTCACCGTCACCGACCTCGTCGAATGGGGACCGAGCGCCGCCGACCTCGAGGACCATCCCGAGTGGACCCCCGAACTCGACCGCCCGATGATCCTCCTGGTCGGGGCCCAGATGGGGCCCGTCGGATGATGTCAGACATCATCCGACCAAGTGCGAGCGGACACCCACCGACGCCTGTCGGATGATGTCTGACATCATCCGACGGGTCAGAGCTTGCGGAGTTGGACCTGGCTGATGCGGTGGTCGGACTCTTTGCGCAGGATGAGGCTGGCGCGTTCGCGGGTCGGCTCGATGTTCTCGACCAGGTTCTTGCCGTTGATGGTGCGCCAGATGTGACGAGCGGTCTCGTTCGCCTGCTCGTCGCCGAGCGCCGCGAAGTTGTTGAAGTAGCTGTCGGGGTTCTGGAACACCGATTCGCGGAGGGTGAAGAAGCGATCGACGTACCACTCCTCGATGTGCTGCACGTCGGCGTCGACGTAGATCGAGAAGTCGAAGTAGTCACTGACGAACTCGACGCCCTCGCGTGCGACCTGCAGCACATTGAGCCCCTCCACGATGACGATGTCGGGTTGCCGAACCGTCGCCTCGACCCCGTCGAGGATGTCGTAGGCGGTGTGGTCGTACACCGGCGCCGACACCTCGGCCTCGCCGCTCTTCACCGCACGGAGGAACGCAAGCAGCGAACGGGTGTCGTAGCTCTCGGGGAAGCCCTTGCGGTCCATGATCCCGCGCTCGTTCAACACGGCGTTCGGGTAGAGGAACCCGTCGGTCGTGATCAGGTCGACCTGCGGGTGGTCGGGCCAACGGCCGAGCAGCGCTTGCAGGATGCGCGCGAAGGTCGACTTGCCGACGGCGACCGAACCGGCGACGCCGATCACGTACGGCACCTTCGGGGCGATCGACCCGAGGAAGGTCGACGAGACGCGCTGGAGGTCTTGCGTGGCACTCACGTACAGGTTGAGCAGTCGGCTGAGCGGCAGGTAGATCGCAGCGACCTCGTCGAGGTCGATCCGCTCGTTGATGCCTTGCAACGCCTCGAGGTCGTGTTCTCGGAGCGTCAACGGTGTCGCGGCGCGCAGCTCGGCCCAGTCGTCGCGAGAGAACGTGAGGTACCGGTCGGACACGAGTCTTCACCGTACGCTGGTGCGATGCCCCGATCGCAACCAGCGCGCAAGAAGCTCGGGCAGTACTACACCCCGCCCGACCTCGTCGACCTGTTGGTCGAACGGACCTTCGCCGACATCGACGCCGCCGGCGACTGGGCTGCGTGGCTCCCCACCCGACCGGTCCGGGTGCTCGATCCGGCGTGCGGAGACGGTCGTCTGCTCGAACGGGTGAGGGTCGAACTGCACATGCGCGGCTACTCGGTCGATGCCGTCGGCTGCGATCTCGACGCGGACGCGCTGGCGTCCGTGTCACATCCGCGAACCCGGACGTTCCATGCCAACGCGCTCGAACACGACTGGGGCGACGAACGCTTCGACATCGTCATCGGCAACCCGCCATACCTGTCACAGATGGCGGCGTCGACCTCGCGAGGCGGCTCGAGCAAGCACGGCGGTGGCCCGTACGCCGACGCCGCCGCCGAGTTCCTCGCCCTGGCGGTCGCGCTCGCCGATCCCGACCACGGCCGGGTGTCGCTGGTCCTCCCCCAATCGATCCTGGCCTCGCGCGACGCCGGCCCGATCCGGGCGCGGGTCGACGAGCAGGCCGACCTGGTGTGGTCGTGGTGGTCGACCGAACAGGAGTGGTTCGACGCGGCGGTGAACGTGTGCGTCGTCGGGCTCCGCCGACCGGCCGCCGGTCGTTCGGCACCGATGGCGTGGACTCGGATCGTCACCGACGTGCTGGGCATCCCTCACATCGATCCGGCCACTCTGACGACGCAGGGCACCATCGGGGACCGGGCCGACCTGAACGCCAACTTCCGCGACGAGTACTACGCCCTGGTGCCGGCCGTGGGCGAAGACATCGACGGCCCGCCGCTCGTGACGAGCGGCTTGATCGACCCGGCGCACTGCTCGTGGGGTGAGCGCCGGATCAAGTTCAACAAGCAGTTCTTCCAACGTCCGCGGGTCGACCTGTCGAAGCTCGAAGGTCGGTTCGTCGCCTGGGCCGAACGCAAGCTGGTGCCGAAGGTCCTGGTCGCCAACCAGACCAAGATCGTCGAGGCCGTCGCCGACGTCGACGGGGCATGGGTTCCCGGCGTCCCCGTCACCACGATCATCCCGACGAGCACCGACCCCGACGAGGTCCGACGAACGGTGTTCGACATCGAGGCGATCCTGTGCAGCCCGATCGCCTCCGCGATGTGCTGGCATCTCGGTGGCGGCACCGGGCTCTCGACGAAGGCGGTCCGTGTGTCGCCCGGTGTCCTCGCCGACGTGCCGTGGCCGGCCGGCGACCTGTCCGACGCCGTCGACGCGTGCCGACGAGGCGACATCGTGGCGGCCGGTCGACTGGTCCTCGACGCCTACGGCTGCGACGACGCCACCGCGAGCGCCCTGCTCACTTGGTGGGCCCCAGGGCTCCCGAACGCCGCGAGCGGCGATGCGGCAGGTGACTGACGAATTCGTCCCATCCGGGTGAGCCGGCGACGATCCACAGCACGATGATGCCGATCAGTTCGGCGACGTGGGTCGCCTCCGCGAAGGCGGTCCGGTGGCCGGCGAGCATGTCGGCGACCATGGCGACGACCGTGGCGGCGAACAGGGCACCGACGAACGGCAGCAGGCCGTAGGCCCGGTGCGGTCGCCAGGCGACGTAGGCCAGACCGACGGCGAGTGCGAGCCCCGAGGCGCCGAGGTGTCGGGCGAGATGTTCGGATGCGCCATCGGCCGACCCGAACACCAGCGGTCCGATGCTCTGCACGAAGATGACCAGCGCGCACCACGCCAACACCGGCCGCGCCCATCCCCCACGCCCGAGTCGTGCCGGGCGGGCGTCGGCCATCACCGTCGCGACGAAGACCGGGTCGGGCGTCGAGGCGTGCACACGGAGCCGACGATTGAGGCCGGCGGATCGATCGACGAAGCTCCGACACCCCGCACACGTCTCGAGATGCTGGTCGAGTCGATCCTGCTCGGCAGCGGTCAGCTCGTCGTCGAGCGACGCCGACGCCAACTCGCGGAACGCCGAGCACGGGTCGACGGCGGACAGATCGGTGCGCTCCACAAAGGTGACGGTCGACCCTAGGGATGATTTGGTTCCCACGGCAGACTTGTTTCATGGATCGGCTGACGAAACTGCTCCTCGACGCGCAGGCGGGCGACCGTGGCGCGCTCGAGCGGTTCGTGGCCGAGACCCACCGCGACGTGCTCGACCTGTGTCGCTATCTCGGCGACCGTGACAACGCCGACGATCTCGCCCAGGAGACGTATCAGCGCGCCGTGGCGTCGCTGCACCGGTACCGCGCCACGGGCCCGGCCCGCCACTGGCTGCTCACGATCGCCCGCCGCACGTGCGCCGACGCCACCCGCCGTCGATCCCGCCGCCGGCGCCTCGACCAGCGCGTCGCCGCATGGCCCGACGAGGGTGTCACGAGGCCGAACGACGAGCAGCCCGAGATCGACGAACTGCTCGCGCTGCTCGACGACGACCGCCGCGCCGCGTTCGTCCTGACGCAGCTGAGCGGGTTCCAGTACGACGAAGCCGCGGAAATGCTCGGCGTGCCGATCGGTACGATCCGGTCACGGGTCGCCCGTGCACGCGAGCAACTGCTCGACACAATGGCGCAGACCCGGGAACTCCCACCCACCGCCGAACGACCTGGAACCTGATGTCCACTCCCCGACGCGCCTGGCGCGCCGCCCTGCTGTTGCCCGTTGTCACTCTCACCGTCGCCGCCTGTGGCAGCGACGGCGATGGCCCTGCCCTGTCGGCCGCCGGTGAGGCCGGCCGGAACACGATGCGCACCAACGGCTGCTCGTCCTGTCACGGCGCGAACGGCCAGGGCGGCGTCGGCCCGACCTTCCAGGGCCTCTACGGCACCGAGGTCGAGCTGGACGACGGCACCACCGTGGTCGCCGACGACGACTACCTCTACACCTCGATCAGCGATCCGGGCGCCCAGATCCATGCCGGATACCGCGTGCCGATGCCACCCAACAACCTGACCGATGCCGAGATCGCCGAGATCATCGACTACATCCGCGAGATCGGCCCGAGCTCCGAGGACAACTCGTGAACCGACGCATGACGTTCCGCCGACCGCTCGCCCTCGCTGCGACCTCCGTCGTCGTGTTGGCCGCGTGCGGCGGCGACGAGGAAGCGACACTGACCGGCTACCAACGCGATCCGGCCCCCGATGTGAGCGAGATCACCCTTCCCGACATCGAGACCGGCGACGAGGTGGCGTTGCGGGCCGACGAGGGCGAGCTCTTGGCGATCTACTTCGGGTACACGCACTGCCCCGACTTCTGTCCGACGACGATGTCCGATCTGCGACTGGCGCTCCGCCGGATGGACGAGGACGAAGCCGACCGGGTCGACGTCGCCATGGTGACGGTCGACCCCGATCGCGACCTCGAGATCCTCCCCGAGTACGTCGGCGGCTTCTTCGAGGACGGGATCGCCCTCGGCACCACCGATGCCGCGGCGCTCGCCACCGCGGCTGCACCGTTCGGTGCGACCTACAACGTGCAGACCAACGACGAGGGCGAGATCGAGGTCGCCCACTCGACGGCACTGTACGTCGTCGACGACGAGGGCAAGCTGGTGCTGACCTGGCAGTTCGGCGTCGAGATCGACGAGCTGAAGAACGACCTCGAGATCCTCCTCGACGGGTACTCGGCATGAGTTCGCGAGCCCGCCTGGTGGCAGTCCTGCTGCTGATCCCCGTCGTGATCGTCGGCGGGTTCCTCCTCGGCAGCATGGCCGGCGACGACGGCGGCGCCGGCACGGTCGCCGTGTCCGACGTCGACGACGATTCACAGTTCGCCGAGGACTTCCTGATCCCCGCCGGCACCGCCGACCGCATCGAGGCCGGTGAAGAGGTCGAGATCGTCCCGCAGGAACTCGTGATGGAGACGGGTGAATCGATCCGGATCGTCAACGACGACGACGTCGGACACGTCGTCGGCGTGTTCTACGTCGGCGCAGGTGAGACCCTCACCCAGCGTTTCGACACCCCGGGCGAGCTCAGCGGCGAGTGCAGCGTGCATCCGAGCGGCTCGTTCACCCTGCGGGTCGTCGAGGCGTGATCCGCGCCGTCGGCGCGCTCGTCATCGGCCTGCTCGCAGTCGTCGCGGCACCGTCGGCGGTTCATGCCGATGCCGCCGGACCGACCGACTACGTGACCGAGATCGTCGACGTGTCGCCGGCGTCCGACGCCATCGAACTGGCGGTG
Organism: Ilumatobacter fluminis; assembly: GCF_004364865.1. Classification (NCBI taxonomy): domain Bacteria; kingdom Bacillati; phylum Actinomycetota; class Acidimicrobiia; order Acidimicrobiales; family Ilumatobacteraceae; genus Ilumatobacter; species Ilumatobacter fluminis. The sequence continues at coordinate 667,197 of NZ_SOAU01000001.1, read as the reverse complement.
ATCGGCGGCGACGCCTTCATCGAGCTCTCGGTCGCTCCTGGCCACGAGGTCGTCGTGCTCGGTTACCTCCCCGATCAGGAGCCGTACTTGCGATTCGGAGCCGACGGTGCGGTCGAACGGAACATCCGCTCGTACGCGACGTACTACAACGAGAACCGCTACGGCACCGACGACATCCCCGACGTGGTCGACACCACCGCAGAGCCGGAGTGGGAGCGGGTCGCCGACGACGGCACGTACGCCTGGCACGATCATCGCGCCCACTGGATGTCCGACGAACCCCTCGTCGGTCTCGATCCCGGCGAGTCGCTCCCACTCGACGAGATCGTGCTCGTCGTCGACGGCGTCGAGACGATCGTGACCGTCGAGATCACGCTGCAGGAGTCGGCGTCACCGGTTCCGGCCTTGGTCGGTGCGCTGCTCGGCGCCGTGATCGGGCTGGCCGGGCTGACGTTGGGGCGGGCGTCGAGCACACTCGTGGCGATGGTGCTCGCGATCGCTGCGTTGGCGGCGGGGGTCGCCCAGTACACGTCGCTCCCCGCTTCGACGGGCCCGGAGACCGGCTGGTGGCTGTACCCGGTGGTGGCGCTGGGATGCTCGATCGCCGTGATCGCGATCTACCGACGGTCCATCTGGATCGAGAGCGGCCTGCTCGCGCTGGCGGGCGTCCAGCTGCTGATCTGGGCCTGGCCACGTCGCGGCCACGCGACGGCCGCGTACCTGCCGACCGACCTGCCCGCCGACGTCGATCGGGTCGTGTCGATGATGGTGCTCGTCGGTTCGGTCTTCGTGATCGTCGCAGCCGGGCGAGCGATCGTCGACGCCGCGTCGCCGAGCGACGACCCCGAGCGCGTCCCCGGCTGATCGGGTGTCAGGACGAGGCGAGCGCCTCGTCGATGGCCTCGTCGAGGTCGTCCTCGTCCATCGGGCCGAGGCGGCGTTCGGTGATGTCGCCGTTCGCGTCGATCACGATCGTGACGGGCATGGCCGTCGTGTCGAGCTCGGTGACCACGTAGCCCTCCGAGTCGGCGTACTGGTCGTAGGTGGCGCCCACCTCGGCGAGGTACTCGGCGGCGACGTCGGCATCCTCGCCGACGTTGATGCCGACGAAACGGACCTCGTCGATACGTTCCTGGTGGACCTGCTCGAACGCCGGGATCTCCCGACGGCAGGGGGCGCACCAGGTCGCCCACAGGTTGATGACGGCCGGGCCCTCGATGTCGGCCAGGCTCGTCGTCTCGGTCCCGTCGAGCGACACCAGCTCGACATCGGGCAACGACGAGTCGTCGTCGCCGCCGGAACAGCCGACGGCGACGACGGCGAGGCACGCGGCCAACGCCGCCGTCGCACGCCGTGCGATCACGACTCGGGCGCCGTTTCGGCGACGGTGACGGTGACGGTCACGTCGTCGGCGTTCTCGAAGTCGAGGGTCAGCTCGAACTCGTCGCCGGTCTCGAGCGGCTCGACGAGGTCGAGGAGCATCACGTGGTAGCCGCCCGGCTCGAGCGACACGGTCTCGTCGGCGGGCAGGGGCAGGCCGTCGGCCATCTCCTGCATGACCATGGCCATGTCGCCGTCGCCCATGTCCATCTCGTGGTCGCCGTCCTCCATGTCGTCCATGTCGGACATCTCGCCGTCGTCCATGTCGGACATCTCGCCGTCGTCCATGTCGTCCATGTCGTCCATGTCGTCCATGTCGTCCATGTCGTCCATGTCCATCTCGGCTTCGACGATCTCGTGGATCTGGGCCTCGCCGGCGACATCGCTCGACACCGACGCAGCGACGAGCACGTCGTCGTCGGCGGCGGTGATGTCGAAGTACGCCGCACCGAGGGTGGTCGCCATGGGCGAGGTACGCGCCCAGGCGTTGTCGATCTCGACGGCCTCGTCGTCGCCACCACAGGCAGCGAGCACGAGCGCGGCAGCAGAAAGAATGGTCAGTTCACGCTTCATATGCGTTCCTGGTCGTCGGCCGGGGGACGATAGTTCCCGAGGATCCCGACGAATCGATCACCGGTTCCAGGGGGCCGTCGGCGAGGCGGCACCCTCGCCCCCGGTGAGCACCTCGACGCCGTCGTCGGTGACGAGGCAGGTGTGCTCGAACTGGGCGGTGCGCTTGCCGTCGGCGGTGACCGCGGTCCAGTCGTCGTCCCACATCTTGTGCTGCCACGTGCCGAGGGTGATCATCGGCTCGACCGTGAACGTCATGCCCGGCCGCATGATCATCGAGTTGCGCGAGTCGTAGTAGTGCAGCACCTGGATGTCGGTGTGGAACTGCTCACCGATGCCATGCCCGATGAACGCCTTGACGACGCCCATCTTGTGCGCCTTCGCATGGTCTTCGATCGCCCGTCCGATGTCGCTGATCGGTCGACCGGGGACGATGGCCTCGATGCCCTTCCAGGTCGCCTCCTCGGTGACCCGGACGAGGTCGCGGCTCTGCGGGTCGACGTCGCCCATGAAGAACGTGGCGTTGGTGTCGCCGTGGACACCACCGATGTAGGCGGTGACGTCGAGGTTCATGATGTCGCCGTCCTGGATCACCCGGGAGTCGGGGATGCCGTGGCAGATGACCTCGTTCGCCGAGCTGCACAGGCTCTTCGGGAAGTGGTTGTAGTTCAGGGTGCTCGGGTAGGCGCCACGCTCGATGTACAGGTCGTGGGCGTAGGCGTCGACCTCGTCGGTGGTCATCCCGACCTGCATGTACTCGCCGGTGAGCCGCAAGATCTCGGCCGCCACCTTGCCGGCGTGGCGCATGCGTTCGATGACCTCGGGCGACTTGATGCGTGGTTCGTCCCAGTAGACGGGTTCGCCGGTCTCGGCCCAGTTCGGCCGCTCGATGCCGTCGGGCACGGTGCGCATGGGCGACACCTCGCCGGGCAGCACGCGACCCTCGAGCTTCTTGTGGCAGCGCTTGTACTTGCGCCCGCTCCCGCACCAACACGGATCGTTCGCCTGCGGGAGCACGGACGGGGGCTGAGAAACGGCACGCATGGTGGCAACGAGTCTACGGGCGGTCCGGCGGCGGCCCGACGGCGTTGCATCGAGCGGGGCCGGGAGCGCTTCCAGGACGGGGGGTGTGTGGACGACGGCGGATTCGCCCACACACCGCATGTACCCCGTCGGTGTCGGCCTCGCCACAGCGGAACGGCAAGACCACCGAGTCGAGTCACCGGAGCGACTCGCTTGTCGGGCGAGCGTACGACCGGATGTTTGCGACCGCAAGCCACCGACTGAGCGGAGGCTGAGACCTGGTTCGGGTCAGGACCCTGCAGGCGTTATCTGTGGGTCCCGGGGAGGTGCACCCGGGATCATGAACCAGACGACACCTCCGGGGCCGTCTCCGATCCCGATCCGACCGTCGTGGGCCTCGACGATGCCGCGGGCGATCGCCAGTCCGAGCCCAGCGGTGCCCGTTCGGACGTCGCGCGCCTCGTCACCCCGGGTGAACGCCTCGAACGCGACGTCGCGGACGTGCGGCGCGAACCCGGGACCACCGTCGGCGACCCGGGCGATGACGTCGTCGCCGTCCTGGTGGACGTCGACGGCGACCGTCGACCCCTCCGGCGAGTGTCGGATCGCGTTCTCGATCAGGTTGCGCAGCACCCGAGCCAGCTGTGCCGGCTCACCGTCGACCGGGGCGCCCGACGTCGCCTCGAAGCGCAACGTCACGCTCTCACGGGCCGCGAGCGGACGCATCGAGTCGACGGCTTCGTCGGCCAGTTCGGCGAGGTCGAGCCGGCTTCGGCGCATCTCGAGGGTGCCGCTCGCGAGCCTGGTGTGCAGGCCGAGGTCGTCGACGAGCACGGCGAGCGCCTCGACCTGATGCTCCATCCCCTTCAGGTAGGCGTCGGGATCGTCGGCGAGGCCGTCGCGGATCGCCTCCACCGACACCCGCAACGCGGCCAGCGGGGTCCGCAGGTCGTGCGAGATCGACGACAGCATGAGCGCCCGTTCCTTCTCGACCGCGTCGAGGCGTTCGGTCATGCGGTCGAACTCGAGCGCTGCGTCGCCCAGCTCGTCGTTGCGGGCGACGCCGGTGCGGACGTTCAGGTCGCCGGCGGCGACGCGGCGGGCCGCCTCGCTCAGACGGTGGGCGTCGCGTGCGATCGGCGCCGAGAGGATCCAGGCGGCGAGTGCCGCCGCCACCGCAGCGGGCAGCATGATCCACAGCAGGGTGCCGAGATCCTGATCGTTGATGAACATCTGTTGGGCGGCGATCAGGATCATGATCACGGCGACGGCAAGCACGCCCATCGAGGCCCACATGAAGCGACGACCCAGTCGATTGAGTCCCCACCGGTTGCGGGTGGCGTCGGTCATGGCTCGAACCGGTAGCCGACGCCCCACACCGTGGTGATCCAGCGGGGGTTCTCGGGGTCGGCCTCGATCTTGTTCCGGATGCGACGGACGTGCACGGTGACCGTGGCCGGGTCTTGCCAGTCGGGCGACGACTGCCACACGTCACGCAACAGGTCGGCTCGGGAGAACACCTCGCGAGGCGACGCGGCCAGGTGCGCGAGCACGTCGAACTCCTTCGGCGTGAAGTCGACGAGTTCGCCGTCGAGGGTGACCTCGCGGGCTCGCTGGTCGACGACGAGCGGCCCGAAGTCGAGCCGGGCTGCGTCGGTGGCGACCTTGGGCGCCGCCCGGCGCAGCACGCCGTTGACGCGCGCCGCCAGTTCGCGGGGCGAGAACGGCTTCACCACGTAGTCGTCGGCGCCGAGCTCGAGGCCGGCGACACGGTCGCTCTCCTCTGCCCGGGCGGTCAGCATGATGACGGGCATGTCGCCCATCTGGCGGATGCGGCGCAGGATGTCGAGTCCGTTGACGCCGGGCAGCATCATGTCGAGCACCACGAGATCGAAGCGTTCCCGCTGCACGAGGTCGATCGCCGTCGTGCCGTCGCCGGCCTCGGTGACGGCGTGCCCGTCACGCCGCAGGTAGGTCGCGACGACCTCACGCACGGTCGGCTCGTCGTCGACGACGAGCACTGCGGTGCCGGAGACGGACTCACTCATGGCAGTGAGCTTGTCCGACGGCGTGGCCCCGGGCAACCCGGGGCCACGCTGTTTCGGAAACGTTCCGTTGGGTCGGAGCGTCGATCAGGCGGTGCGTCGGCGGACGCCGACCAAGGCGAGCCCCGCCGCGATCAGAGCGAACGCCAGCACGGCGATCGTCGTGTTCGTCTCCGACGAGGCACCCGTCGGGGGCAACGTGCCCGCCCCCGCATCGAACGCCGTCGTCGTCGTCGCCGGCTCCGTCGTGGTCGTGGTCGGCTCCGGAGCCGGATCGTCGATCGCCACCTCGATCTCGACGAGGCCGCCGTTCTCGATCGTGAACTCGGCGTCCGGATCGTCGGTCACCATCGCCTCCTGGATGACCGGCAACGACGTGGTCGTGGTGCTCGGTGCCGTCACCGACTGGGTGATCTCACGGGTATAGCCATCGGGGCCCGTGTAGCCGATCACGTAGTCGCCGATCGGCAGCATCTCGTCGAGGCAGGAGCCGTCGGCCGCGCACGCTGTCGCTGCGATGACCGGGGCGTCGACACCGTCCTCGTACACCTCGATCGACACGTCCTCGACGCCGGCGGTGCCGCCGTCGTCGTTGTTCACCGAGGCCGTCACGATCAACTGCCCCTCCGCATACGTGTTGGTGATGGTGCAGTAGAGATCGCTCTCGAGCAGGTCGTACGTGGCGCTCTCGTCGTCGAACGCCTCGCGATCGTCCTCTTCGTAGTCGAACGGGTCGATGCCCTCGCAGTCGAGCGCCGCCAGCTCGTACCCGGTCACCGGGAGTTCGCCCAGTGTGATGACCCCCGGTTCGACGCCGATCACCGCACAATCGGTGCCCGCGTCGGCGTCGTCCCACCCCTCGCAGGTCGCGTCCGACGGGTCGACCGCGGTCGCGACCTGGGCGCCGTCCGCGAACACCTCGAGGGTGAAGTCGCTCGCCGGAGCGGGCGTGTCGGTCCCGACGACCGTCTTGTCGAGGATCACGATCCCCTGCCGGAGAGCCACCGTGCACTGAGCGGGATAATTGCCGCCGGTCGCGAACTCGGCGCCCGGGTCGTCGAGCCGCTCGGTGATGTCGCCTCCGTCGTAACACTCGACGTACACCGACCAGCCCTCGGGCACGCCGCTCAACCCCAGTGCGTAGGTGCCGCCCGGCTGGCCGGGGAGATCGCAGCCGACGTTGTGCTGGGCGACAAATCGGGTCGAACCGTCGTAGTCGTACTCGTCACAGGTCGGCGTCACCATGGTGCCGCCGGCCGTCTCGTAGAACTCGACGACGATGCCGTCGCGCACGGTGGGCGCGTCGACGCCCGAGAGGACGACCTCGACCCAGACGTCATTGGGCTCTTGTGCATCGGCCGGCGCGGCCAGCGCCAGCCCGCCAGAGGCAGCGACCGCCGTCGCCACCATCATCCGCTTGATCCGTCCCATCATCCCGCTCTCCTTGTTTCGCCATTCGGTTGGAACCCCGATGACGCTACGGATCGGCCCTCGGGCGATCTTCGGGCGGTCTTCACGAACCGAGATCGGCGCGGGAGTGTCGAGCCCGAAACCGACGAAACGGGGCCGGCGACGTGTCGCCGGCCCCGTGTGGGTCGTTCGTCAGGCGGTGCGTCGGCGGACGCCGACCAGGGCGAGACCCGCCGCGATCAGAGCGAACGCCAGCACGGCGATCGTCGTGTTCGTCTCCGACGAGGCACCCGTCGGGGGCAACGTGCCCGCCCCCGCATCGAACGCCGTCGTCGTCGTCGCCGGCTCCGTCGTGGTGGTGGTCGGCTCCGGAGCCGGATCGTCGATCGCCACCTCGATCTCGACCACCTCACCGAACGCCGCCGTGAATGCCGCGTCGGCGTCGTCGGTGACCTTCTCGGTGACGACCAAGCTCACCGACTGGGTGATCTCCCGCGTGTAGCCGTCGGGGCCGATGTAGCCGATCACGTAGTCACCGATCGGCAGCATCTCGTCGAGACACGAGCCGTCGGCGGCGCACGCCGTGGCCGCGATCACCGGCGTGTCACCGTCGGCCTCGTACACCTCGATCGACACGTCTTCGACACCGGCGACGCCACCGTCGTCGTTGTTCACCGACGCTGTCACGATCAGCTGGCCCTCGCGGTACACGTTCGTGACCGTGCAGTACGCATCACCGTCGTCGGTCCGGAACGCTGCGCTTTCGTCATCGATGATCTCCAGCTGCTCGTCGCCCGCCTCTCCGAAGTACCTCCGCAGGTCGATGAAGCTGTCGCATTCGACCGAGCCGACCTCGTAGCCGTGTGACGGCAGCACCTCTCCGAGGGTGTACTCGCCGGCGGGCAGGGCGATGATCTCGCATTCGGTCAAGCTTCCGGTGCACACGTCGTCGGACGGATCGACGATCGGGTCACCGGTGTCGACCAGCACGCCCTGGTCGTCGTACACCTCGAACTCGAAGTCGGACGCCGACGCGTCGCCGCCCTCGACCACCTTGTCCACGGCGAGCATCGGCGTCACGACATAGATTTCGCAGTCCCAGTAGGGCGACTGGACCGACATCGTGAACGTCGGAGTGCCGCTCTCGATCCGTTCCCTCTGGCCGAGGTCGTAACAGTACGCCGAGACGGACCAGCCCTCTGGCACGCCGTCGAGGCCGAGCGCGTAGTCACCGTACGCGAAGGCGTCGCACGAGATTTCGGTCTCCGCGTTGAACGTCTCGACGACCGGCGTCGACGGAGCCCCGCAATTGTTGCCGGCGACATCGATGCCGCCCGACTCCTGGAAGACCTCGAGGGTGAGTCCGGCGAGGACCGACTCGGCATCGGGGCCGTCGACCAGGAGTTCGATCGACACCCCGTTTCCTCCACCGCCGGCCTCGACCGGTGCTGCGAGCACCACTCCTGTTCCTGCCATGACCGTGGTCGCCACGATCATCTTCCGCCATCGTCCCATGTGCCGCTCCTTTGATTCGCCGTTGGTTGGAACGGCGTGCACCCTACGAGACGAGCTCGAAACGTTCTTCGAATATTGCTCGTCAGGGGGCGAGGCGGGTGCGGTGCCACAGCCCGTCGAGCAGGCGGTAGTGCACTCGGTCGTGGAGGCGGCTCGGGCGTCCCTGCCAGAACTCCCACTCGTCAGGCACCAGCCGCCAGCCGCCCCAGTGGGCCGGGCGCGGCACCTGCTGGTCGCTCGCGAAGCGGGCGGCCTCGTGCTCGACCAACGCGTCGAGTTCGCCCCGACCGCCGATCGGCTGCGACTGCGGCGACGCCCAGGCGCCGATCTGGCTGGGCCGGGGGCGGGTGGCGAAGTAGGCGTCGCTCTCGGCCTCGTCGACGCGGGCCACCTGACCTCGGACCCGCACCTGTCGGTGCAGTTCGAGCCATCCGAACGTGGCGGCCGCCGCCGGGTTGACGTCGAGCTGACGGCTCTTCGCCGATTCGTAGTTCGTGTAGAAGGTCAGGCCGCGCTCGTCGGCGCCACGGACGAGCACGATCCGGGTGTCGGGGGCGTGGCGGACGTCGACGGTGGCCAACGTCATCGCGTTCGGCTCGACGAGACCGGCCTGCAGCGCGTCGTTGTGCCAGCGCCGCCACTGCTCCATCGGGTCGGCGTCGACATCGGCCACGTCGAGGCCGTCGGTCTCGTACTGGACCCGCCGATCGCGGATCGGATCGCCGTCCATGTCAGCCGGCCGTGATCGTCTCGATGCCGCGCATGTACGGGCGCAGCTCGTCGGGAACCGTGACCGAACCGTCGGCGTTGCGGTAGTTCTCGACGATCGCCGCCCACACCCGGGGTACGGCGAGCGCCGAGCCGTTGAGCGTATGGACGAACTCGGTGCCTTTCACCGGCTTGCCGTCGTCGTCGAGCGGTCGATACCGGATGTTGGCGCGTCGGGCCTGGTAGTCGCTGAACCAGCTCACCGACGACACCTCGAGCCACGAATCGGCACCGGGGGCGAACACCTCGATGTCGAAGCTGCGGTGATGGCTCTGCCCCATGTCGCCGGTGCAGATCTCGATGATGCGATAGGGCAACCCGAGCGCAGCAACGAGCGACTCCGCGCGTGCGACCATGTCGTCGAGCAGGTCGGGCGCCTGAGCGGGAGTCGACAGCGCCAGGATCTCGACCTTGTCGAACTCGTGCGACCGGAGCATGCCGCGGGTGTCGCGGCCGGCCGACCCGGCCTCGCGTCGGTAACAGGGCGTGTACGCCATGAACCGGTACGGCAGGTCGGCCTGATCGACGATCTCACCGGCATAGATCGACGTGAGCGGCACCTCGGCGGTCGGGATGCACCACAGGTCGTCGCGCTCGATCGCGAACGCGTCGTCGGCGAACTTGGGCAGCTGCCCGGTGGCGGTGAGGGTCGCCGACGAGACCAGGGTGGGCGGCCGGATCTCCTCGTGGGCGTCGGCCATCCGGTCGAGCGCGAACTGGCACAGCGCGCGGGCGAGGGTGGCGCCGGCGCCGCGCTGCATGGTCCACATCGACTGGGCGATCTTCGTGGCCCGCTCGTTGTCGAGGATGCCGAGCTCGGCGGCGCTCTCCCAGTGGGGAACCCGTTGATGATCGGCGAACTCGTCGGGGAGGAAGGGCCCCTTCACGATCGGGTTGTCGGCGTCCGACGAACCGTCCGGTGCGCCGGCGAAGGGGAGGTTCGGGATGACGAGCAACTCGTCGCGCAGCCGCCCGGCGACGTCGTCGTGCTCGCGATCGAGCTCCTTCTCGTGCTCGCCGAGTCGGCGGCTCTCGGCCTGGACGGCCTCGGCCTCGTCGACCTTGCCGTCGCGGCGGAGCATGCCGACGTCTTTCGACAACGACTTGACCTGAGCCCTCGTGGCGTCGCGGTCGGCGATGATCGCACGCACCCGCTCGTCGAGCTCGCGTGCCCGCTCCAGCGACTCGAGGACGGACGGGTCGCCACGGCGGGCGAGCGCCTCGCGGGTGGCGTCGTAGTCGTTGCGGATGAGCCGTACGTCGATCACGTCAGTGCAGGCTAGACCGGCATCGGCGCAGGTGACGCATGTGATCGACGCAGCCGCCGGGCGGCGGCCACGCGATGCTCAGGAGCTGAAGAACTGGAAGGTCATCAACGCGGCGACGTAGACGCCGACCGCCAGGAACAGCCCCATGTAGAACAGGATGCTGAACCACCGGTTGTCGAACTTCAGGTGCATGAAGTAGAAGACGACCGAGAAGAACTTGATGAACATCAAGAGCAGCAGGAGCGGCAGGAAGAGCGCTCCGAGGTCGTCGACCATGTAGCTGAGTGCGACCTCGATCGCGGTGACGACCGCAAGGCCGATCGCGAGGTAGACGAACTGCAGGTCGGTCCAGTGATCGACGTGGTCGTCGGCTTCGCGGAAGTCGACTTCCTCGGTGGTGGCGTCGGTTGCGGTTTCGGTGCTCATGCGCAGTCTCTCGATCAGGCCGGGATGAGGTAGACGAGGGTGAAGATCAGAATCCACACGATGTCGACGAAGTGCCAGTAGAGGCCGACGAGCTCGACGACCTCGGCCTTGTCGCCGGGGATCCGATTCCGGATGATCATGCCGACCACGGCGAGCAGCATGATCACGCCGACGGTGACGTGGACGCCGTGGAAGCCGGTCAGGGTGTAGAAGCTCGACGAGAACAGGCTCGTCGTGTAGCCGAGGCCCTCACGGTAGAAGACCGTGAACTCGTAGACCTGACCGGCGACGAACAGCGAGCCGAGGAGCGCCGTGACGCTCAGCCAGACGTTCGTCGTGCGATCGTCGTGCCGCTTGGCGGCGGTGACGGCCAGCACCATGGTCAGCGACGACATCAGGAGCACGAAGCTCGACGCCGAGGTGAAGGGGATGTCCCACACCTGGTCAGGGCCGAGGTTCGCCGTGTGGCGGCCCCGGTACAGCATGTACACCGAGATCAGACCACCGAACAGGAGGCACTCCGAACCCAGGAAGAGCCACATCGCCAGCTTGTTGTTCGACAGGCCGGTCGAGGTGTAGTGGCCGCCGTGATGACCGTCGTGGTGGTCGTCGTGACCGGCGGCGGCGTGCACTGCAGTATCAGCCATGAGTGGAGAGCTCCAGATCGGTGCCGCCCTCGCTGGGCGGGTCGTAGTCGGAATCGGGTGCGGTCGCAGGCTCGAGCGCCCAACCGAACATCGCCAACAGGACGATCGCGGCGCCGACCACGATCATCAAGATGTTGTAGATCACGCCGTAGGCCATGATCGGCAGGCCGAAGGCGAGGACGATCGGCCAGTACGAGGGCGACGGCAAGTGGACGTCGTCCTCGGCGTTGGCCTCTTCGATCGCCATGACCTCTTCTGCGGTCATGACCTGTTCGTACGACTTGTGGTCGCCGTCCTTGTCTTCGTACTTGCGATGGAAGAACTCGTCGAGGTGGCTGACGACGGGCGTCCGGTCGAAGTTGATCTCCTTCGGCGGGCTCGAGGTCATCCACTCGAGCGAGCGGGCGTCCCACGGGTCGAGCGGGGCCGGGCCGGCCTTGTGCTTGCCGAAGTGGGTACGCCAGGCGTTGTAGAAGAACACCAGCACGCCGAAGCCGAGGATGAACGCACCGATCGACGAGATCAGGTTCCAGAACCCGAGGTTGAAGAAGCCTTCACCGGCGCGGGCCTCGGTCCAGACGTACATGCGTCGGGGCTGCCCCTGGAGACCGATGATGTGCATCGGCCCGAACGCCATGTTGAGACCGATCACCATCAGCCAGAAGTTCCACTTACCGAGCGTCTCGGACAGCAACTTGCCGAACATCTTGGGCCACCAGTAGTAGAGGCCCGAGAAGATGCCCAGGATGGCGCCGCCGAACAGCACGTAGTGGAAGTGGGCGACGATGTAGTAGGTGTCGGTCTGCTGTGTGTCCGATGGCGCCACGGCGTGGGTGACACCGGAGAGGCCACCGATCGTGAACTGCACGATCAGACCGATGGCGAACAGCATGGCGGTGGTGTAGCGGAGCTTGCCGCCCCACATCGTCATCGTCCAGTTGACGATCTTGACGCCCGTCGGGATCGCGATCGCCATCGTGGCCACGGAGAACACGGCGACCGAGATCGGCCCGAGTCCGGAGGCGAACATGTGGTGGGCCCACACGCCCCAGCCGACGAAGCCGATGGCGACGCCGGAGAAGACGACGAGGGGGTAGCCGAACAGCGGCTTCTTCGAAAAGACCGGGAGGACCTCGGAGACGATGCCGAAACTCGGCAAGATCAGGATGTACACCTCGGGGTGTCCGAAGATCCAGAACAAGTGCTGCCAGAGCAGCGGGTCGGCGCCGGCTTCGACGGTGAAGAAGGTGGCGTCGAACGTTCGCTGGAACATCAGCAGGAACAGCGCCACCGTGATCACCGGGATGGCGAACACGAGCAGGAACTGCACGACGAAGATCATCCAGGTGAAGATCGGCATCTTCATGAAGGTCATGCCGGGCGCTCGCATGTTGATGACGGTGACGATCAGGTTGATCGCACCGGTCAGCGACGCGATGCCGGTGATCTGGAGGCCGAGACCCCAGAAGTCGATGCCGTTCGTCGGTGAGAACGGGACCGACGAGTTCGGGGCGTACATGAACCAGCCGCCGTCGGCGGCACCGCCGAGCAGCCACGAGGTGTTGATGAAGAGTGCACCGAACAGGAAGCACCAGAAGCTGAACGCGTTGATGCGAGGGAACGCGACGTCGCGCGCACCGATCTGGAGCGGGACGAAGTAGTTACCGAACGCCGCCGCCATCGGCATCACGAAGAGGAACACCATCGTGGTGGCGTGCATCGTGAACATCTGGTTGTACTTGTCGGCCGACAGGATCGTGCCGTCGGGTCCGGCGAGCTGGGCCCGGATGAGGAGGGCCTCGAGACCACCGACCAAGAAGAAGAACATGGCGGTGACGCCGTACATGATGCCGATCTTCTTGTGGTCGATCGTGAAGAGCCACGACTTCCACCCGGTCGACTCGACGGGACGGCGGAATGCGCCGTAGGTGGCCTCGGGGGTGGCCACGGCCGGCGTGAGGTCGCCGGTGGTGCGGGGGCGTTCGATCAGCGCCATGTCAGTTCATCCTCACTTGCGCTCGAGCAGGTAGGCGACCAAGCGGTCGATCTGGTCTTCGGACAGTGCGAGGTACGGCATGCCGCGGACGAGGCCGTCGGTGGCCTCGAGCGATTCGGCGTCGGCGTACATCGGCTTCTTGGCGGGCGCGTCGCGCAGCCATTCCTTCAGGTCGATCTCGTTCAGGCACGACTCGGTCACACCCTCGAGATAGAGGTCGCCGAACACCTCGGGGTCCGCCTCCCACACGTCGGCACGGCATTCCTCGTTGAGCAGATCCCACGTGGCGCCGGCGAAGGTGTTACGGGTCATGAAGTTGGTGAGGTTGGGCGCAGCACCCGAGTACACCTGGTCTTCGGGATTCGACACGACCAGTTCGCCGTCGGCGTCGACGAGGCCGTCGACCTGGTGGCAGCGGGCGCACTGGGCGATGAACTCGCTCTCACCGTCGGCGGCGAGGGTGCCTTCCTCGGGCGACTGGTACGGCTCGAGCTGGTTGTCGATCCAGGCCTGGAAGTCGGTGTCGTCGAGGGCGACGATCTCCATGCGCATGTTGGCGTGGGAGAGGCCGCAGAACTCGGCGCACTGGCCGGCGTAGATGCCCGGCTGCTCGGCGTTGAAGTTCCAGGTGTGGACACGGCCCGGGACCATGTCGCGCTTGCCGTTCAGGCGGGGCACCCAGAACGAGTGGATGACGTCGCGGCTGGTGCCACGGATGACGACCTTGGCGTCGGTCGGGATGACCATCTGGCCGCTGGTCACGATCGTGCCGGACTCGCCGGTGGGCATGAACCCGCAGATGCTGCCGTCGGCGGCGATCGGGTAGTCGTACTCCCACCACCACTGCTGGCCGGTGACGTTGATGACGCAGTCGGCGTCGTCGGTGTCGTTGAGGTCGATGATCGTGGCGACGGTCGGCACGGCGATGCCGGCGAGGAGCACGGCCGGGAGCGCGATGAACAGGTACTCGAGCCAGGCCTTGCCGTGCGACTGCTCGGGGATCGGCTGGCCGCGATCTTTGAACTTCACGACGACGACGGCGACGACGGCCATCACGATCAGGCCGACGATGCCGGCGATCAGGAAGATCGGCCACTGGAGGTCGTGGATCTTCTGGGCTTCACTACCGGCCGGCTGCCACGTGTCCTGGGGTGCGTCCTGCGCACACGAGGCGAGCACGACGCCACCGACGCCGACGAGGGCGGCGGTGCGCAGACGGGAGCGGAGCGGGGAAGACTCGGTCATCGGCTTTGTCCGTACTTTCGTAGTCAGGCTAGACGATCGACTCACGGCACGACCACCTCGACCGAGGCATCGCTGCCGGCGACGACGAACTCGTAGTTCACGCCTTCGGCCTCGAGTGCGAAGCTCGGGCGGTCGAACTCGACGGTGAGGATCTGGCGGCCGCCCTCTTCGACGAGCGTCGTGCAGACACGCTGGTCGCCCTCGGAGTCGGCGGCGGGATGCAGTTCGAGCACCAGGCGAGCTTCCTCGTCGGACTCGTTCAGGAACATCACGTTGGTGGCGTTCCCGCGCGGGAAGGTCAGGGTGCCGACCTGGCCGTCCTCGCCGACCTCGTCGATCTCGAGCTCGGAGCCGTCGAAGATCAGGGTCGCGGCCGGGTTCGACTTGGCGCCCACCGTCTGGCTGGCGTGGTGATCGGCTTCGGTCTCCTCGGTGCCGCACAGGTTGGCCTCGGCGAGATCGGCCGTCGTCTCGTGCACGTGGATGTCGCGTTCGCCGTTGAGTCCGGCGATCGCACCGCCGGCGATCATGGCGATCAGACCGATCGAGAACACGCCGGTCACGACCGGCACGCTGATCTGCTTCTTCAGTGCGATCAGGACACCGATGGCGAGCACCACGGTGGCGACGACCGAGAACACGACGACCGTCGCTTCCTTGGTGTTCATGCCGAGCATCACCCGGCTGAACGAGTACACGATGATCGCAGCCAGGATGGCACCGGCGACCGGCAGCTCGAGCGGGTCGGCGACGACCTCGCGGGCCTCCTCGTTGAAGGCCCGGTCGGCGGACGCACGCTCGCTCCAGCCCTGGACCAGCCACTCGGCGAGGCCGGCGGCGAGGGCCACGAGACCCAGGATGAAGATCGCGGGCAGGGTGGCCATGCCGAGCGCCAACATCGTGAAACCGATGCCTGTGAGCAGCGGCCACAGCGACCGGCGGGCCGAGGCCTGCGCAGCGGCCGCCGTCTCGAATGCCTCGGTGTCGGTGGCCGACACGTTGGAGTCGCGGACGAAGGCGTTGACGCCGGCGAGCAGGGAGAGCGCGACGGCGGCGGAGACGAGGCCGATCGTGCCCAGGGCGCCCTCTTGGGCGATGCCGTAGACCGCCGCGCCGATCCAGGCGAGGGCGGCGGAGCCGATCAGGAGTTTCGTGCCAGTGGTGAACATCTCGGTGCTGATCTCACTTCGTGACGTAGACGACGAACCAGACGGCGCTGTAGGCAGCGGCGGTCCAGTACCAGTAGAGGGCGTGGCCGGCGAGCACCTCGGTGTCGCCGAGTCGGCCCGACAGGGAACGGAAAGCGGCGACGACGGTGTAGACGAGGCCGATGGCGACGACGGCGAGCATCGTGCCGGTGATGGCGTAGAAGAGGGCGCCGTAGTACTCGTCGGCGATCTCGACCTCCATCTGGCTGTACACGAACGCCTGGGCGTTGATGTAGGCCAGCGCGAACACGCCGGTGACGCCGAGGCCGAGGGCGGTGTGCGCCCGATCGCCACGGTTGCCGGCGTACACGGCCCACTGGGCGAACAGGCAGAGAGCCCAGACCGTGATCAGCATCACGTTCGTGGCGACCTCGTGGATGATGTAGTCGATCGGGAAGCGTTCGCCGGCGTCGACGACGCGCTCACGGAACAGCACCCAGACGGCGAGCATGCCGCCGATGAGCATCGTGCCACCGACGCACGCCAGCGCCGTGCCCAGCAGGACTTGGCGTCGGGGCGCCGGCGGAGCGGCGGGGGGCAGGGCCACGGTGGCCGGTCCAGCGCTCACTCGGAGCTCCCTTCGGTGTCGGTGGCGAACAGCGGCTCGGCCGAGGCAACGGTGGGCACGTGCTCGAAGTTGTGGGCGGGCGCCGGCGACGGCGTGCTCCACTCGATCGTCTGACCGCCGTACGGGTTGTCGTCGGCGGCGTCGTCGTCACCCTGGGGCTTGAGGAGCAGGCCGCCGAACGCGAGCAGCGTCAGCGCCATGATGCCCTGACCGATCAGCGAGAGCGTGATCCAGATCTCGGCGTCGTCGGCGACGGTCATGATCTGGTCGACCTCGGCCTGGCTGGCCGGGTAGCCGCCGATCTGGTCGACGAAGCCGGCGACGAGCAGCGGGGCACCGGCGAGCAGTGCGCCGAGACCACCGAGGAGCGCGAGTGGCAACACCTGCTTGTCGGAGAGCAGGCGACCCGACAGCTTCGGCGCCCAGTAGACCAGGCCGCCGAGCATGGCGAGCACCGCTCCGTAGACGACCAGCAGCGTGGCGCCCTCTTCGAAGGCGGTGGCGAGGTTGGTGGCCGGGTCGACCAGCTCGAGGTCGGTGATGCCCTCGGCGAAGTTGGCGGCGATGCCGGCGCCGACGAGCAGCAGGCCGAGCAGTCCGAACACGAACGGGGCCCGCACCGAGGGGCTGTTGCCCGCACCGTTCTTGACGTTGAGCAGCGACAGCAGGAGCACGACCGTGACACCGAGCAGCGGCAGTCCGGCGAAGAGCAGGAACGGCACCGCACCACGGATGAAGGTCTCACCGCTGGCGTCGAACGTCACGTCGTGGACGAACTGCTGGGTCGAGCCGGCGTAGGCGGTGACACCGATGAGCGCGATCCCGGCGAACAGGACGCCGCGCATCGGCTGACGGGTCTTGAACGCCACCGAGAACTGCTCGGCGGCGAAACCGACGGCGGGAATGGCGAAGATGATGACCGTCGGCACGGTGAAGGCCCAGCCGATCCAGGCGCCGATGCCTTCGACACCCATGAAGTTGGCCTGGGAGCCGAGCCGGTGGTCGACGTAGAGATAGATGAGCACGCCGAACAGGACCGGCATGACGAGCAGGGTGGCGATCGCACCGACGAGCGCCGACCAGGTGAACGCCGACACCCGACGCATCGTCATGCCGGGCGCCCGGGTGGTGAGGATCGTCGTACCGAGGCTGGCGGCCGTGGCGCAGAGGCCGAGAATCGCCAGGCCGAGACCCGTGAGGAAGAGATCGACCATGTCGGCGTCGCCGCCACCGGCGCCACCGTTGAGACCGAGGCTGACCATCACGAGCGACGTGCCGCCGAGCCAGGCGTAGAAGCCGGTGAGAGCGACCCGCGGGAAGGCGATCTGACGGGAGCCGAGCTGCATCGGGACCACCGCGACGGCGAGTCCGAGTGCCAGCGGGGCGATACCGCCGACGACCAGGCCCACCCGGTACATCTGGATCAGCTGGAGCTGGGCACCGGTGTCGATGAAGCTGCCCGGGTCGCCGAGTCGCTCGATGTCGAGCAACAGCGCCAGGACGGCCGCTGCGAGCAGGACCAACATGCCGAAGCCGGTCGACAGTCGACCGATCTTCTTGTGGTCGACGGTGGTCGCCCAGTCGTAGGCAGCCGTGATGAAGGACGGGACCGTCGAATCGCCGGCCGTGGAGGCCGCGACGGTGTCGTCAGGATGTGTCTCGATCGTCGTCATGGGACGTGGCTGATTCCTTGGAAGTCTGGCTGCACGCTGAATTGCACTTCGATGCTCGGTCGGTCGACGACGCAGGCGCGGAACGTCGACACGACACTACCGACCGAACACTACTGGCCGAGCCCCTCGCGAGAGGAAATCCGGCCCGCTCCGACGGCGTCGTCGGAGCGGCTCGGCATGGCCTCAGAGCAGGACATCGACGGTCATCGCACCGAACAGGACGGTGACATAGGTGATCGAGAAACCGAACACCCGCATCGACATCGCCGCAGTGGGCCGTTTCGCCAAGACGATGGTCGAGGCGAGGAAGGCGGCACCGAGGACGACAGCAGTGACGGAGTAGATGGCGCCGAGATCGGCGACCGGGATGAGCAGGAGGGTGCACGCGACCATGGCGATCGTGTGACCGATCATCTGGCGGACGGCGTGGTCGAAGGGGACGACCGCCGGGAGCATCGGCACATTGGCCGCCCGGTAGTCGTCGGCGTACTTGATCGCGAGCGCCCAGAAATGGGGCGGCGTCCAGAAGAACATGGCGGCGAAGAGCACCCACGGCGTGAGCGACAGGCTGTTCGTGACCGCCGACCAACCGACGAGCACCGGCACGGCGCCCGCAGCACCGCCGATCACGATGTTCTGGCGGCTCGTGCGCTTGAGCCACAGCGTGTACACGCCCACGTAGAACGCGGTCGCCGAGAGGGCGAGCACGGCCGACAGGAGATTGGCACCGACCCACAGCACGGCGAACGCCGCCACTTCCAGGCACAACGCGAAGATCAGGGCGTTGCGGGGGGCGATCGCACCGGTGACGAGCGGCCGGTTCTGGGTCCGCTTCATCAGGCGGTCGATGTCGCGGTCGACGTACATGTTGATCGCGTTGGCGCCGCCGGCGGCCAAGGTGCCGCCGATCAGGGTGATGAGGACGAGCCAGGTCGACGGCCATGCCCCCTCGGCGAGCACCATCGTGGGCACCGTCGTGATGAGCAGCAGCTCGATGATGCGCGGCTTGGTGAGTGCGATGTACGAGCCGATCGTCGACGTCGCCGGCTTGCGGCTCCCGTGGGCCACACCACCCGGCGCCAGCCGGGACGGGACGATGGGGCGACTGCCGACGGACATAGCGACTCCATGGTACGGCCGATCGAGCCCGCGCGACCAACCTGTCGCTACCTGTCACACGATCGCCGTGCGCGCCGCGAGCCCCACCGATCCGTTTCGCCGTCGTTCGAGTAGGGCGCGGTGCGTGGGCTTGCCAGAATGGGTCCGTGCCCACGACGCTCGAACCCACCCAGGTCGCCGAACCGGCGGCCGACGAGCGCGTCGCGGAAGACCATCCGTGGATCGTCCTCGTGTGGAACGATCCCGTCAATCTGATGAGCTATGTCACCTTCGTGCTCCAGAAGCTGTTCGGCTACAGCCTCGAGAAGGCGACCGAGCTGATGCTCGACGTCCACCAGAAGGGACGCGCTGTCGTGGCGAACGGCACGCGAGAGCAGGCGGAGATGCACGTGTTCCGGCTGCACGAGCACGGGCTGTGGGCGACGATGGAGAAAGACGGCCAGGACGGGTGATGGACGAGTGATGGCCGAATGAGCCGGTTCCGCGGCCCGGTCCGCTCGACACGCAAGGGATTCGAGATCGCCGTCGACGACGACGAGGCGGCGCTGATCCGGCGGCTCGCCGGCGAGCTCCGGCAACTCCTGACCGACGATGCCGACGACGAGCACGCCCGAGCGCTGCTCGTCAGGCTCTTCCCGACTGCGTATCCGGACGACGAGGAGCTCGAGGAGGAGTACCAGCGCCTGATGCGCGAGGAGCTCGTCGCGTCGAAGCTCGCTGCGCTCGACGTTGTCGATCGGGCGCTCGCGCCGGGTGCCGATCCGCTCGACGACGCCGGGCTGTTGGCGTTCATGCAGTCGGTGAACTCCGTCCGCCTGATTCTCGGGACGATGCTCGAGGTCAGCGACGACCCCGACGCCGACGAAGTCCGGGCCGGCCTCGAGGACTCACCCGAGTACGCCCTCTACAGCTACCTCAGCTGGCTCCTCGAACACTGCGTCCGAGCCCTCAGCTAGCCGAACGGGGTCGGATACGACCCCGTGCTCGGTCAGTCGAGGAGCGTGCCGAACAGGTCGGCGCCGGCGCGGATCTGGGTGACGTCGAGGTGGTCGAGGAGGTGCCGACGCACCGAGGCGACGTGGCCGGGAGCAGCCGCCTCGAGTGCCGTCATGCCCTCGTCGGTGAGGACGGCGAAGGTGCCGCGGCGGTCGTCGGGGCACTGCTGCCGCTCGACCAGTCCGCGCGTGACCATCCGGTCGATGCGCTGGGTCAGCCGACTCCGCGACTGCACCACGCGTTCGGCCAGCTCCGACATCCGGACCCGTCGGTCGGGCGCCTCCGACAGGTGCACGAGCACCTCGTAGTCGTCGAGCGTCAGACCCGACTCGGAGCGCAGGTCGGCGTCGATCGCTGCGTTGAGGCGGCCTGCCGCGACGGTGTACGCACGCCAGAACGCCATCTCGTCGTCGTCGAGCCATCGAGTCATGCCGACAGCGTAGTCGAAACAATTTCAAGATTGAACTTGCAAGTTCAATCTTGAACCTTTACGATGCAACTGTTCAACCTTGAACCCTCCCTTTCTTCCTCTCACATCACAGGAGTCCCCCGATGAGCACCACCGAGACCAACTCGAACACCCCGACGACCGGCGACCAGCCCACCCTCCACAGCGGCACCTGGGTCGTCGAGCCCGCCCACTCCGAGGTCGGCTTCACGGTCCGCCACCTCGGACTCTCGAAGGTGCGCGGCCGCTTCAACAGCTTCACCGCCACCGCCGAGATCAGCGACCCGACCACCGCCAGCTCGGTGCAGGCCTCGATCGACATGTCGTCGGTCGACACCAACAACCCCGATCGCGACGGTCACCTGCAGAGCGGCGACTTCTTCAACGCCGAGACCAGCCCGCAGATGACGTTCGTGTCGACCTCGGTCACCGACGACACGCTCGCCGGCGACCTCACCATCAACGGCGTCACCAAGCCGGTCGAGCTCGACCTCGAGTTCCACGGCGTCACCGTCGACGGTTACGGCATGACCCGCGCCGGCTTCTCGGCCGAGGGCCAGATCAAGCGCAGCGACTTCGGCATCGACTTCAACATGCCGGTCGGCATGGACGGCATGCTGATCAGCGACAAGGTCAACATCTCCCTCGAGATCCAGCTCGTCCCCAGCGACGCCAGCTGACGCCGCGGCGATCAGGTGACGCCGTGCGGCGTTGCGTCTCGCCGCTCGCAGCCGCGAGGCCGCTCAAGTGCGCCGCACCTGGCGAGGGCGCCACCTGATCCTCGCTGAAACCAGGAATGGTCGTCTCGGCCGCACCCCCACCAGGGTGCGGCCGTTGCGCGTTCAGGCGGGGGTGGGGGTCGTGAGGGTGTTGATGCGGGACAGCGGGGTCTCGAAACGGGCGACGTCGAACGACGCCGATGCGGCGCGGAGCGCCTCGGCGAGCTGTTGCAACTGGGCGAGCTGATCGCGCCCGGCTCGGAGGTGCTGCTCGACCGGGCCGACGATCGGCGTCAGCGGGACATCGGGGATCTTGCGGATCGCCATGCGTTCCCATTCGGTGAGGAAGAAGCCGAACCGGTCGGTGAGCTCGTGCGCCGACCGGACCCGCTCGGCGACCGTGTGGAGACGACCGTTGAGCGACGACGAACCCGCCAGCATCTCCCGGACGTCGTCCGCCATGGCCGTGCTGAGTGCCGGCACCTCACCGAGCGAATCCTCCGGCGCCAGCCCGTCGACCGATTCGGCGGCGAACACACCCGTCATCTCGGCGTGGAGACGGGCGACCGAGATCGAGAACCGCTCGCGTCGCAACGCATGGAGCACCTCGCCGAGGTCGGCGGCGAGCAGCTCGAGCGCCACGACGGCCTCGTGCATCGGGTGCCGCATCACCCGCGCCGAGTTACGCAGGGTGGCTGCCTCCGACTGCTCACTGACGTCGGCGGCGTGCTCGGCGACCGCCTCGAGCTCGCGGGCATTGTCGAGCAACTCGATCGACACCGGCGCGATCCGACCGACGAGATCGGCGTACCGGACGATGTGCTGGTCGAGACCGTCGAGTGCGTGGTGCATCTCCCGCACGGCGTCGAGAACCTCGGCGGCGTCACCGGTCGCCTCGGGACGGTCGGAGTGCGGACGCACGATGGCGTTGCGTTCGGCGACCTCGAGCGCGAGTGCGTCGTACATCAGTGCTTCGTACGACGGGTAGCCGAGCCGTCGCACCTCTCGTTCGATGAGCGCAGCGCCGTGGCGGGCCACCTCGGCACGATGGTGCCCGTCTGCCGCGTGTTGCTGCTCGGCAGCGAGAACTCGGGCGTAGACGTCGCGCACCGTGTCGAACATGGTGGTGAGCGGCGCGCTCCGCACCGAGAGGAAGCCGTCACCGAACGGGGTGATGGTGGCGAACACCCAGTACGAGCCACCGTCGGCGGCCAGGTTGCGCACGTACGCCGCCATCGGCTGGCCGGCGAGGAGACGCTGCCACATCACGTGGAACGCACCCGACGGCATCGAGGAATGCCGCACGATGTTGTGCGGTCGACCGACGAGGTGTTCGTGGTCGTACCCGGCGATGCGGACGAAGACGCTGTTCGCGCTCCGGATCACACCGCGCCGATCGGTGGTCGAGAAGAACAGTTCATCGGGCGCGACGACGTGCTCCACAGCGGTCGGTTCCGGGCGGTTGGACGCGACGCTCATGCCTCGCCATCGGCGCACCCGCCGAGCCGCTTGACCCCCGTGGGACCAACGTCACACCGATCGGGTCGGGGTACGGTTCACCCATGAGCGACGAACCGGTCCTGCTGTCGGGTGGGAACCCGCAGATCGCCAAGGCCGACGGCGACGAGCCGGTGCAGCGGTACATCGAGGCGATGCCCGAGTGGAAGTCGGACGTCGGCCGCCGGCTCGACGAACTGGTGGCTCGCCTCGTCCCCGAAGTGAGCAAGGCCGTCCGGTGGAACTCACCGTTCTACGGCGTCGACGGTCGCGGCTGGTTCCTGTCGTTCCACTGCTTCACGAAGTACGTGAAGGTGACGTTCCTCCGCGGCGCTCACCTCGAACCGATGCCGCCGGTCGGCTCCAAGGATCCCGACGCCCGCTACGTCCACCTGTTCGAAGGCGACGACGTCGACACCGCCGAGATGCGCTCCTGGATCGAGCAGGCCGCCGCGATCGACGGCTGGCACGGCTTCTGACCGCGCTGTCCGGTATCGCCGCCTCGTCGATGCCGGTCGGTCAGCGCCGGTCGGGCAAGAACCGGAAGTGGGCGCGGGTCGACTCCACCTCGTCGGTGCTCAGGTCGGCGAGCAGGATCGTCTCGGTGTGCGCCCCGGCAGCGAGCACCCGACCGAGCGGGTCGATGATCTGGCTGTCGCCCGAGTAGTCGAGACCGCTCCCCTCCCCCACCCGGTTCACACCGACGACGTACGCCTGGTTCTCGATCGCCCGGGCCCGCAGCAGCGCCATCCAGTGTTCCCGTCGCTTCGCCGGCCAGTTGGCGGGCACCAGGTACAGATCGGTCTGCTCGGCGAGCTGCCAGAACTCGTCGGCGAACCGGAGGTCGTAGCAGACGAACAGCGACACCCGGAACCCGTCGATGTCGACCGTCACGAACTGGTCGCCGGCACGCACGAACCGCTCCTCACCCGCGTGTGAGAACGGATGGATCTTGCGGTAGCGGTGCACGGTGCCGTCGGGGCCGGCGAGCACGAACGAGTTCGACGGACGGTCGTCGCCCGGCTCGTTGTCGGCGCGCACCTCCGGGCACGA
Source organism: Ilumatobacter fluminis (assembly GCF_004364865.1). NCBI lineage: Bacteria > Bacillati > Actinomycetota > Acidimicrobiia > Acidimicrobiales > Ilumatobacteraceae > Ilumatobacter > Ilumatobacter fluminis. The sequence goes on along the minus strand of NZ_SOAU01000001.1, from coordinate 643,623 downwards.
TCCGCCGACCCACACGCCGTGTTCGGCGGCCTGGGCGACCAGGAACTGCGACGACGGGCCACCCTCGGCCTCGGTCGTGAAGCCCGGCTCCGCGAAGCCGAAGCCGGTCGAGAAGGTCTCGGTGAGCAACACGAGTCCGGCACCTGACGCGACGGCGCCTGCGATCTGCGGCGCCAGACGTTCCATGTTCGCTGCCGGGTCGTTCCAGACGATGTCGTGCTGGACGGCGGCGACGCGCAACTCGGCCATCAGCTCGCTCCCAGGCTCGCGAGTCGTTCGACGGCCTGATCGAGCACCTCGAAGCGTTTGCAGCAGGCAAAGCGCACGAGATGGCGGCCGTGTTCGGGGTTGGCGTAGAAGACCTGGGTCGGGATGGCGACGACACCGACATCGACCGGCAACGACATGCAGAAGGCGATCCCGTCGCCGTCGGGTCGCACCGGTCGGATGTCGACGGTCGTGAAGTACGTCGCCTCGGGCACGAAGACCTCGAACCCGGCGGCCTCGAGGCCGGGCAGCAGCCGGTCACGCTTGGCTTCCAAGTCGGCGGCGAGGTGATCGTAGAACGAGTCGGGCAGGCGCAGTCCCGTGGCGATCGCCGGCTGGAACGGCGCACCGTTCACATAGGTGAGGAACTGCTTGGCCATCTTGGCGGCGTTGATCATCGGCGCCGGGCCGCACATCCAGCCGGTCTTCCACCCGGTCGTGTTGAACGTCTTGCCACCCGAGCTGATGCAGAGGGTCCGTTCGGCCATCCCGGGCAGGGTGGCCATCGGGACGTGTTCGGCGCCGCTGAACACGAGGTGCTCGTACACCTCGTCGGTGACGACGAGCAGGTCGTGCTCGATCGCGACGTCGGCGATGAACTGCAACTCGTCGCGGGTGAACACCTTGCCGGTCGGGTTGTGCGGCGTGTTGAGCAAGATCAGCTTCGTCCGCGGCGAGACGGCGGCGACGAACTCGTCACGGTCGAACCCGTAGCGGCCGTCGCCCTCGAAGTCGGGCCGCAGGACGACCGGCTTCAGCACCCCGCCCGCGAGCGCGATGCAGGCCTGGTAGCTGTCGTACATCGGCTCGAACAGCACGACCTCGTCGCCCTCGTCGAGCATGCCGAGCAATGCGCCGGCGAGCGCTTCGGTGGCGCCGGCGGTGACGAGCACCTCGGCGTCGACGTCGTAGTCGAGCCCGTAGAAGCGCTGCTGGTGTTCGACGATCGCCTCACGCAACACCGGCAGGCCGGGGCCGGGCGGGTACTGGTTGACGCCCGACCGGATCGCCTCGACCGCCGCGTCGAGCACCTCGGCCGGGCCGTCGGTGTCGGGGAAGCCCTGCCCGAGGTTGATCGCACCGGTCTCGATGGCGAGGGCCGTCATCTCGGCGAAGACGGTCGTGCCGAACGAGGCGAGCTTGGAGGTCAGGGCGTGATCGACGGAAGCCACCCCGCCAGCGTAGGTGCCACCCGCCGCCACCCCGAATCCCCGGGCTATGCCATCCGGTTCCGGACACCCAGGCGGTTAAATCCACCAGGCGTCCACCCGTGGACGCCCAGGCGATTTAATCCACCAGGCGTCCCGGTTCAGGCGAGGGGGACGAGTTGGTCGGCGTCGTCGTCGGGGCGGGCGTCGGCGAGCACGGTCGGGATGCCTTCGCGCTTGGCCCGGTACATGGCGTCGTCGGCGGCCTCGAGCAGGCCGTCGAGATCGTGAGCGTGCGACGGCCAGATCGCCACACCGACGCTGACCTTGACGCGGAGCGACTCGGGAACGCCGTCGATCCGGGTCCGCCCACCGACGAGTTCGGCGATCTGACGCGCCCGTCGAACACCCATCTCCTCGGCGGCGATGCCGGGCATCATGGCGACGAACTCGTCGCCGCCCCAGCGAGCCACGAGGTCGCCGTCGCGCACGGCCGACGCCAGCCGGCGGCCGACCACCCGCAACACCTCGTCGCCGGCGGCGTGGCCCCACGTGTCGTTGATCTGCTTGAACCCGTTCAGGTCGAACAAGAGCATGCAGACCGACTTCCCGGTGCGCTCGGCACCGGCGAGGATCTCCACCGCACGACGTTCGAACTCACTGCGGTTTGCGAGGCCGGTCAGGCCGTCGAACGTCGCCCGCTCACGGAGCGAACGCTGCTCGACGATCAGCGTCGTGCCGGCGAGGAGGAACAGGACGAGGGCGAGCGCCGCCACGATCAGGTAGAAGCGCTCCTCCTCGGTCGGGAGCCGGACCCCGGAATCGGTTTGGGCGATCACGAACGTGCCGGGGGCGGCCAACACGCCGGCCGAGGTCTGGCGCTGGCGGCCGTCGTCGACGAACGATCCGACGCCCTGCGACATGGTGCTCGCCTTCACCTCGATCGAGTCGTCGGCGCCGGTCCACACGTCGATGTCGGCGATGACCCGGAGGGCGAGGTCGTCACTGTCGACACCGATCACGACGACGTCGTCGAGCGCGGTCACCTCGGTGGCCGACCCACCGGGGGTGAGGTCGACGTTGCCGACCTCGGCGGCCAGCGGGCCGTCACACACGTTGTGGTCGACGGAACCGGCGCACGCCGAGACATTCGGATAGGCCTGCCGAACGGCATCGACCGCTGCTTCGGGCGACGAGGCCGACACGACGGCGACCGTCGCACTCTCGACGAGGGCGTCGACGCGTGCAGCGCCGACGTCGGCGGCACGAGTGAGGCGCTCGTCGCGGATCTCGGCCACCTCCGAGCGACGGCCGACGTAGCCGACGGCGATGGCGACGAGCAGCACGAGACTGAGCACCACTGACGCTCGACGAACCACCCGCATATCTCGTCATCGGCGCACGGAGACCAGACCTGAACCGTTCGGAAATGACATTGCCGAAACTTTGCCGATTCGGTTCCGCACTCACGCAATAGCGGTGTTCTTGTCGTTCCCCTGACGCGCAACCGAGCGCACGTCACCCGCTCGGGCGACGTGGAGGTCGGCGCCTCGCCGTCGTCAGCCGAGGGGGTTGCCGGCGTCGCTCGCCAGCAGCCGACCGACCAGTTCGATGCTCTCGTCGTCGGCACGGGCGTCGACCACGCGGCCGCCGTCGACGAGGAACCCCTGGCCGTCGCGGGCCTCGAAGAGGGCTCGATCGGTGTAGAGCCGAGGCTTGATCATCGCCGGGTCGCCACGCTCGGGGCAGAACACCATGCAGTTCCCGCACTCGTTGCAGAGCTCGCTGAACACGAGGTACTGCTGGCGGCCGTCCATGCCGTCGAGGCTGCGGATGTTCGTGAACGCGTCGTTCGGACACACGGTGACGCAGAAGTTGCAGGCGACGCATCCGAACATCTGGAGATCGTTGTCGACCTCGCGGGGCAGCTTCGAGTTGCCGTCGAGGTGATACGACTCGATGCCGTCGCCGCGGATGTCGGCGACGTGCTGCGCACACGCCGTCGCGAAGCCGGCGTCGACGGCGGCGGCCTGGCGCAGCTGCTTCCACGACGCCAGATCGGAGCAGCCGTCGTCGCGCACGGCCGCGGTGAGCGCCTTGAGCATCGGCGCCAATCGGCCGTACCCGCCGGGCTTCAACAGGTCGGAGCAGACCGTCGCCGGATTGACGCCCATGGCGATCGCCTCGGGCAGGTTCTCCTTCGTGATGCCGGCCGAGAAGCTCACCATGACGTCGCCGTCGTGACCGGGGATCGCGAGTCGACCGGGGAGCGCCGTCGCCAGCCGGTCGAGCAACGTCGACGCCAGCACGTGGAGCGGTGCACCCGACAGGTACATCGGATCGTCGGGCATGAAGCCGCGGGTGTTGTCGACCACGAGCGTGTTGGTCAGCTTGATGCCGAAGCGACGGCCGCGCTGCTTCGCGTACTCGTTGAGCTCTTCGATCAGCTCGATGCCGCGCTCGAACTGGAGGTCGTCGGCGAAGGCTTGCTCCTTCACCGACACGTCGCGGTACCCGAGCTCGTCGTTGACGATGCCGGCGACCGTTTCGTAGCCGAGCAGTGTCGGGTTGAGTTTGACGATCACGTCGAGGTCGTGTTCGTCGATCAGGTGCTTCGTGATCGACTCGATCTCTTCGGGCGGGCACCCGTGGAACGTCGAGAGCGTCAGGGTGTCGGCGATGTGGGTCGAGAAGTCGAGGTCGGCGAGGGCGGCGAACGAGCCGCCCGCCTCGGCGATCTGCGGTCGGAGGGCGGCGATCTCGTCGGTGGCGTCGCGCATGCCGCGGATGAAACGACTGACCTTGTCGCCGGAGATGCCGGCCAGGTCGTAGCCGACGCTCATGTCGAACACGTGCGAGCCCGGGCCGTCGCCGGTGTCGTTGTGGAGGTGGTCGGCGAGTGGCTCCCACTGCGTCAGCATCTCGACCAGCATCGACGCCTTCACGTACTCGGTGAGGCTCTGCGGAACGGTGAGCTCCTGGCTCCACTCGATGTTGTAGCCGATCGTCTGCATGTCGATGCACGGCCGGGCGATCTCGAGATCGTCGAGCACCTGCACCGTCTTCAACTCGAACAAGCGTGAGCCGCCGAGCCAGGCGAGGACGATGTTCTCCGCGAGCTGGCTGTGGGGGCCGGCGGCGGGGCCGACCGGCGTGGCGCACGGACGGCCGAGGAACTCGAAACCGAGGTCGACGTCGGGGTCGGGCTGCCAGATGCGGGCGCTCGGGAGATCGAAGATCTTCTGGCGGGTCGACCACTCGTGTTCGATGCGGCCGAGCAGCGTCGACATCGTCATCGGGGTGAGTGGTGCGGTGTCGTGGCTCATGTCAGTTCCTCGAGGGCTCGGAAGAGTCGTTGGGCCTGTTCGGCGGCCTTGGCACGCACCTCGGCCTCGTCGACGCGGGTGGTGGTGCCGTTGCGCAGCACCGGCTCGCCGTCGACGTCGACGTCGATCGCGTTGACGGTCGTCGAGTAGGCGAGATGCCAGGGGTCGAACGTCGGATAGTTCCACGTGACGGTGTCGTCGCGTGCCTCCGGGAACAGATCCCAGCCGGCCGACAACCAGCCCCAGGCATCGTCGGGCGACGCCGTGACGTCGGACTCGCGTTGGCGGACGAAGGCGAGACGGAACTCGTCGAGCATGTCGGCGCCGATCCCGTCGGTGCCGAGCGCGACCGGGTTGTCGAAGCGGGACGGCCTGGCGTAGCCGACCGCGTTGTTCATGTTCGAGCGCGGGTTGTGGACGATCGTGCCCGACAGGCCGTGATCGTCGCGCAGGTGGACGCCGTGGATCAGGAGCCAGTCGTCGCGCGTCAGCCCGGCGAGCCGCTCGGGCGCATCGAGGTCGTCGGCCCCCTCCGCGACGTGGATGTGGACGCCAACGCCATGCTTCTTCGCCAGTTCGGCGGCGGCGGCCAGGGTGTCGTCAGTGCACGTGAACGAGGCGTGCACGCCGACCATGCCGCGGCCACCCTCGGACAGGAAGCGGTCGTTCTCGGCCAGGCCGCGGGCGGCGCCGTCGGGGCCGTGACGGTCGGTGACCCCGTACGCACACGAGACGCGGACGCCCACCTCGGCACAGGCGTCGGCGAGCGTGGTCAGCGACCCCTCGATCGCGTTCGGTGACTCGTGGTGGTCGATGATCGCGGTGGTGCCGGCCTGCAGCGCTTCGACGGCAGCGAGCTTGGCCGACCACTCGAGCATCTCGAGATCGAGCGCTCGGTCGAGCCGCCACCAGACCTGTTCGAGCACCTGGAGGAAGTTCCGGGGCGTCGACGGCGGCGCCGGCATGCCGCGAGCGAGCCCGGAATACAGGTGGTGATGGGCACAGACCAGACCCGAGGAACGTGACGCTGCCACCTCCCCGAACGTACCACCCGAGTTTTACGAACTGTTCAACACTCTGCGCGGCTCCCGTGTCTCGGGTCGGGTGTCGCACGGAACGGCGACGGAGTCGAAGTTTCGGAAGATCACCCGACCCGAGCCGGGACTCGCCGGGTCGGGTGATCTCCGGAAACGTCTCGGCTGCGCCTCCCCGTCCCCTGCGACACCCGACCCGGCGAGTTGGCTTGCGGACATGTAGATATCTTTATATATTGCTCGAATGGCATTGGCGGCCAAGACGACCATCGACGTGCTGCGGGCGATCGGAGAAGACACCCGCTTCCGCATCGCGCTCCTCCTCCACCACGGCGAACTCACCGTCTCCGACCTGACCGACATCCTCGGTCAGTCGCAACCCCGCATCTCCCGGCACCTCAAGTTGCTCACCGAGGCGGGCGTGGTCGAGAAGCACCGAGAGGGCACGTGGGCGTTCTTCGATCTGGTCACCACCGGCCCGATCGCCGACGTGGTCGGCGCTGCGATCGACACCGTCGACCCCGACGACCCGGTGCTCGCCGCCGATCTCGACCGCCTGGCGCTCGTCCGCAACCAGCGCGCCGCCACCGCCCAGGAGTACTTCGCCGCCATCGCCGAGCGTTGGGACGAGGAACGGTCACTGCACGCGCCCGACGATGTCGTCGAGGCGGCGATCGTCGAGGCGCTCGCCGAACGGCCGTACCACTCGGTGCTCGACATGGGCACCGGCACCGGCCGCATGCTCCAGCTCCTCATCGGCGACCGGCTCGACGTGCGAGCCATCGGCCTCGACAACAGCCACTCGATGCTCGGCGTCGCCCGAGCCAACCTCGAGCGGGCCGAGGTCCACGGGGTCGACCTGCGCCAGGGCGACGTGTACAGCCCACCGGTCGAGCCGGGCTTCGATCTCGTGGTCGTCCATCAGGTGCTCCACTTCCTGCACGATCCGGCCCGCGCCGTGCACGAGGCACGCCGGCTCCTGAACCCCGGCGGCAGGCTTCTGATCGTCGACTTCGCGCCGCATGCACTCGAGTTCCTTCGTACCGATCACGCCCACCGCCGACTCGGGTTCCGCGACGACACGATCGTGGGCTGGCTCGAGCAGAGCGGCCTGCGCCCCGACGAGCCGTGCCGGATCGAGCCGCAGCACGGTGCGACGAACCCCGACGACGAGCGTCTCGTCGTGACGCTGTGGCTCGCCCACGACCGGGCGGCCGCACCGACCACCGATTCCCCGACCGACGCCGTCCCCGAGGGAGCGCTCCGATGACCACCTTCAGCTTCGAGGTCTTCCCACCGAAGACCGATGCCGGCCTCGTCCAACTCGCCGAGGCGGTCGCCGAACTCGAACAGCTCCGGCCGTCGTTCGTGTCGATCACCTACGGCGCCGGCGGATCCAGCCGCGACCGGTCGTTCGAGACGATCTCGACCGTCGCCCGGCAGGGCTCGACGATGGCGGCGCACCTCACCTGCGTCGGTCAGTCACGAGCCGACCTCGACGACGTCATCGACCGCTACCTGTCGCTCGGCGTCTCCCACGTGGTGGCGCTCCGCGGCGATCCGCCCGAGGGCATCGATGCGCCGTACGCACCGCACCCCGACGGCTACACCTCGACCGCCGAACTCGTCGCCGCCGCCAAGGCGCGCGGCATCGAGCACATCTCGGTGTCGGGCTACCCGGAGAAGCACCCGCAGTCGCCGTCCGACGACCACGACATGGCGATCCTCGCCGAGAAGGCGGCCGCCGGCGCCGACCGGGCGATCACCCAGATGTGCTTCGACACCGAGGCCACGATCCGCTGGATCGACCGGGTTCGATCGGCCGGTATCGACATCGACATCGCTCCGGGCATCTTCCCGATCCACTCGTTCCCCGCCGTCGCACGTTTCGCCGCTCGGTGCGGGGCGTCGATGCCGGCCGAGGTCGCCGAGCGCTTCGCCGGCCTCGACGACGACCCCGACACCACCGCCAAGGTCGGCGCCGAGTTCGCCGCCCAGCAGATCGCACGCCTCCGCGAACACGGCGTGCGGCACGTCCACCTCTACACCCTCAACCGGGCTCCGCTCGCTCGCGCCGTGACCGAGCAGCTCTGACTGGACCCAGCATGACGAACCCGACCTCCCTCCACGACGCCGCCGCCGAGCGGATCCTCCTGCTCGACGGCGCCTCCGGCAGCGAACTGCAGCGGATGGGCATCACCGAGGCCGACCTGCGCGGCGGTCGGTTCGCCGACCTGTCGCAGTCGCTCGCCGGCAACAACGACCTGCTCGCCCTCTCGGCCCCCGACGTCGTGCGCCGGTTGCACGACTCGTACCTCGAGGTGGGCGCCGACATCCTCACCACCAACACCTTCTCGGGCACCACGGTCGCGCAACGCGAGTACGGCCTCGACGACCCGGCGCTCATCGCCGACCTCAACCTGGCAGCGGCGTCGATCGCCCGCGAAGCCGCCGATGCCGCGGCGACCGCGACCGGACAGCCCCGCTGGGTCGCCGGCGCGATCGGGCCGACCAACGTCACCCTGTCGATGTCGCCTCGGGTCGACGACCCGGGCTACCGGGCACTGTCGTTCCGCCACCTGGCCGAGGCCTATCGCGGACAGATCGAGGCTCTCATCGACGGCGGCGTCGACGTGCTGCTCGTCGAGACGGTGTTCGACACCCTCACCGCCAAGGCCGCCATCTGGGCCGCCCGCCGCCTCGAGGCCGACACAGGCAAGCACGTGCCGATGCTGATCTCCGGCACGATCACCGACCGTTCGGGCCGCACCCTGTCGGGCCAGACCGCCGGCGCGTTCTGGCAGTCGGTACGACACGCCGACCCGTTCGCCGTCGGACTGAACTGCTCGCTCGGCGGCGCCGACCTGCGGCCGTACGTGCAGGAGCTGTCGGGATTGGCCGACACGCTCGTGATCGCGTACCCCAACGCCGGGCTGCCCAACGAGCTCGGCCAGTACGACGAGGCGCCCGAGACGACGGCCCGCATCCTCGGCGAGTTCGCACGTGACGGCATCGTCAACATCGTCGGTGGTTGTTGCGGCACGACGCCCGAGCACATCGCGGCGATCCGTGACCAGATCGCCGGAGCCGCGCCGCGAGTTCCGGCCGACGCGCCGCAGCAGCTGCGCCTGTCGGGCCTCGAACCGTTCACGCTCAGCTCCGACATCCCGTTCGTGAACGTCGGTGAGCGGACGAACATCACCGGCTCGGCCCGCTTCCGTCGTCTCATCAAGGAAGGCGACTTCGACACCGCGCTCGACGTCGCCCGCCAGCAGGTCGAGAACGGCGCCCAGATCATCGACGTCAACATGGACGACGGCCTGCTCGACGGCGTCGAGACGATGACCCGGTTCTTGAACCTCGTCGCCGCCGAGCCCGACATCGCCCGTGTCCCGGTGATGATCGACTCGTCGAAGTTCGAGGTGATCGAGGCCGGACTCGAGTGTGTCCAGGGCAAGTCGATCGTCAACTCGATCTCTCTGAAGGAAGGCGTCGAGCCGTTCCTCGCCCAGGCACGGGTGTGCCGCGATCATGGCGCCGCCGTCGTCGTGATGGCGTTCGACGAGGACGGGCAGGCCGACACGTACGACCGACGGGTCGACATCTGCAGCCGGGCGTACGAACTGCTCACCACCGAGCTCGACTTCCCGCCGACCGACATCATCTTCGACCCGAACGTGTTCGCCGTGGCCACCGGCATCGCCGACCACGACCGCTACGCGATCGACTTCATCGAGGCGACGCGTGAGATCCGGCGCCGCTTCCCGCAGACCAACATCTCGGGTGGTGTGTCGAACCTGTCGTTCGCGTTCCGCGGCAACGAACCGGTTCGCGAGGCGATGCACTCGGCGTTCCTGTTCCACGCGATCGACGCCGGGATGCGGATGGGCATCGTGAACGCCGGTCAGCTCGCCGTGTACGAACAGATCGATCCCGAGCTGCGCGAGCTGTGCGACGACGTGATCCTCGCCCGCCGACCCGACGCCGGCGAACGGCTGCTCGAAGCGGCCACGAAGTTCGCGAGTGACGGGAGCGAGACCGTCGACGTCGCCGCTGCCGAGTGGCGTTCGTGGGACGTCGACAAGCGGCTCGAACACGCCCTCGTCAACGGCATCACCGACTTCATCGACGGCGACGTCGAGGAGGCCCGCACCCGACTCGGCTCACCGGTGTCGGTGATCGAGGGTCCGCTGATGGACGGCATGAACGTCGTCGGCGACCTGTTCGGCTCCGGCAAGATGTTCCTCCCCCAGGTCGTGAAGTCGGCCCGCGTGATGAAGCAGGCCGTCGCGTACCTCACCCCGTACCTGGAGGCCGAACGCGAGGCCAACGCCGGACCGTCGTCGAAGGCGACCGTGGTCGTCGCCACCGTCAAGGGCGACGTGCACGACATCGGCAAGAACATCGTCCGGGTCGTGCTCGAGTGCGCCAACTACCACGTCGTCGATCTCGGCGTGATGGTGCCCGCCCACACGATCCTCGACGCCGCCGAAGAACACAACGCACAGATCGTCGGCCTGTCGGGCCTCATCACACCGTCGCTCGACGAGATGGTGAACGTGGCGAGCGAGATGGCGCGTCGTGGCATGACGACGCCGCTGCTCATCGGCGGCGCCACGACGAGCCGGATCCACACGGCGCTCAAGGTCACGCCTGCGTACGAGCAGGCGCCCGTCGTCTACGTCCCCGACGCATCACGTGCCGCCGGGGTGATCTCGAAGTTGCTCGGCAACGACGAGGCACGCCAGACGTTCCTCGGCGACCTCGACGCCGAGTACCGGCGCGTCATCGAGGCCCATGAGCGGGCCGAGGTCGAGCGGCGTCGGCTGTCGATCGGCGAGGCACGACGCAACGCCCCGTCGTACACGTTCGACTCGTCGTCGGTCGTGGCGCCGACGTTCACCGGTGCCCGTGCGGTCGAGGGGCTCTCGGTCGCCGAACTCGTCGACTACATCGACTGGACCCCGTTCTTCCACGCCTGGGGCATCCGGGCGCAGTACCCCGGCGTGCTCACCGACGAGCGCACCGCCGAGGCCGCCGCTCCCCTGTTCGACGACGCCCGCCGCATGCTCGACCAGGCCGTCGCCGAAGACTGGTTCGGTGTCCGCGCCGCCGTCGGGTTCTGGGAGGCGTACGGCGAGGGTGACGACATCGTGCTGCCCACCGTCGGGCGACGTCTCCACGGGTTGCGACAGCAGCTCCAGCGCCGCGACAACAAGCCGAACATCGCGTTCGGCGATTTCGTGGCGCCGGCCGACGCCGGGGTCACCGACCACATCGGCGGCTTCGTCGTGACGGCCGGGCCGGAGGAGATCGCGATCGCCGAACGCTTCGAGGTCGCCGGCGATGACTACTCGGCGATCATGGTCAAGGCCGTTGCCGACCGCATCGCGGAGGCATTGGCCGAGTTCGTCCATCAGAAGGTGCGTCGCGAGCTGTGGGGCTACGCCCCCGACGAGTCGTTCGCACCGCAGGAGCTGATCGGTGAGCCGTACCGCGGCATCCGTCCGGCCCCCGGCTACCCGGCGCAGCCCGACCACTCCGAGAAGGACACCATCTTCGAACTGCTCGACGCCGAGCGGCTCTCCGGCGTGTCGCTGACGGAGTCGTACGCCATGACCCCGGGTTCGTCGGTGTCGGGCCTGTACTTCGCCCACCCCGACAGCCACTACTTCGCCGTCGGTCGCCTCCAGCGCGACCAGGTCGCCGACTACGCCGACCGCAAGGGCATCACCCTCGCCGACGCCGAACGCCTCCTCGCCAGCACCCTCGCCTACCGCCCCTGAGTCATGGGGTCGGATACGTTTCGTCGGTCCCGACGAAACGTATCCGACCCCATCTGTGCGAGGAAGCGTTGGGCGGCGGCGGCTGATTCGGCTCGCCAGAGGGTGACGACGTCGGCGTCGTCGGCGGCATCGAGCGCCTCGGCGAGTTCGTCGACGACGATGCGTTGATCCTGCACCATCGCGGTCACGTCGATGTCGAGTCGCTCGGCGAAGACGAGCTTGAGGAGCAGCTCGCTGCGCAGGTCGCGCAGGTGGGGCACCGGGGTGCGAAGCCACGATCGGAACCGGGCCCGCCCCGCTCGTGTGGCCGCCATGATCGTGCGGGTCGGCCCACCCCCGCCCGTCTCCTCGGCCCTCGGCTCGATCCAGCGGCGCTCGGCCAGGCGGTCGATCGACCGGTAGGTGAGCGGACGCGAGAGCGACCACACCCGCCCGACGGGTCCGTCGGGCCGCAGTTCGCGGGCGACCGCCCACCCGTGAGCGGGCTGGTCGTAGAGCACTCCCAGGCACGCCCATTCACCGAGCAGCGGTTCGGTGCTCATGCCGGATAGATCTCGATGTCGGTCGCCTTCAACGAGGCGCTGACCGCATCGCCCGGACGGAGGCCGAGGCTGTCGAGCGCCCCGACGGTGATCTCGGCAGTGAGGTGGAGCGGGCCGGCGATCCCCACCCGCACCCGGTCGCCGATCCGGTCGACGTCGTCGACGACGCCGTCGAACGTGTTCCGGGCGCTGGTGTCGGCAGCGACGCGGGCGAGCGTGATCGACTGCGGCCGCACGATCGCGAACGCCGGCCCGTCGAAGTCGGCGACGACGGCGACCTCGACGCCGTCCAGGGTGACGAGCACCGAGCGGTCGAGTCGGCCTTCGATGAGGTTCGTGCCGACGAGTTCGGCGACGTACCGAGATCGCGGGTGAGCCGTGATCTCGGCCACGGTGCCCGACTGCACGATCGATCCGCCGTCGACGATGGCGACACGGTCGGCGAGGGCGTAGGCGTCGACGGGATCGTGGGTCACGACGATCCTGACGCCGCCGAAACCTCCCAGCTGATGCCGCAGGTCTCGACGAACCTGACGGCGCGTCGCGACGTCGAGCGCAGCGAGCGGTTCGTCGAGCAGGAGCAGGCGCGGATCGTTCGCGAGTGCGCGGGCGAGGGCGACACGCTGTGCCTGGCCGCCCGACAGCTCGGCGGGCCGGGCGTCGCCGCGGTCGGCCAGCCCGACCGACGCCAGGCGCCGCGCAGCCTCGGCACGCGCCGGCCCCTTCTTGACGCCTCGTGCCCGCAGGCCGAAGGCCACGTTGTCGCGCGCCGACAGGTGCTCGAACAACAGGTACTGCTGGAAGACGACGCCGATGGGTCGCTGCTCCGGTGGCACGAAGACCCCGGCGCCCGGATCGTCGAGCAGGACTCCGTCGACGACGATGTGTCCCTCGTCGAGCGGGACGAGCCCGGCGAGGGCTCGCAGGAGCGTGGTCTTGCCGGACCCGTTGGGCCCGAGCACGGCCAGCAGCTCCCCGTCAGCCACCTCCAGGTCGAGGTCGAGCTCGAACCCGCCGACGGTGACGCCGATCTCGGCCGACAGGCTCACGACAACCCCCGGGTGCCGCCGAGCCACCGGTCGCGCAACCCGACCAGGACGGCGAGGCTCACGGCGACGAGCACCAGGGCGATGACGATCGCCTCACCGGGATCGGTCTCGAGTGCCAGGAACGTGGCGAGCGGCATGGTGCGGGTCGTGCCCGGGAAGTTGCCGGCGAACGTGATCGTCGCTCCGAACTCGCCGAGTGCGCGAGCCCACGCCAGGACGGCGCCGGCGACCAGGGCCGGCCGGATGCCGGGCAGGGTCACCCGTGAGAAGACGTACCAGCGGCCGGCGCCGAGCGTCCGGGCGGCGTCTTCGACACGCGGGTCGAACTGGCGGATGGCCGACTCGACGGTGAGGACGAGGAACGGCATCGCGACGAACGTCTGGGCGACCACGACGCCGGCGGTGGTGAACGGCAGACGGATGCCGAACCACTCGTCGAGGTACTGGCCGAACAACCCGCGACGACCGAACGAGGCGAACAGCGCGACGCCGGCGACGACCGGCGGCAGGACCATCGACAAGGTCGAGACGGCCCGTACGAGTCCGCGGCCTCGGAACTCGACGCGGGCCAGCAGCCAGGCGAGCGGCACGCCGAACACGACCGACAGCACGGTCGCGGCCAGCGAGGTCTGCAGCGACAGCCACAGCGCGTCGATCACTGACCGGCGCGTGATCACGTCGCCGATCTCGCTCCACGGCACGCGCCACAGGAGTCCGACGAGCGGGAGCACGAAGAATGCGACGGCGACGACGGCGAGCGCGAGGACCGGCAGCGGCAGGCGCTCCTCTGCGACGCGTCGGCGGTCTCGGCTCATGGCGCGCCGAACCCGTGCTCGCGCAGGATCCGTTGCGCCTCGTCGCCGACGACGAAGTCGACGAACGCCTCTCCTGACTCGCCGAGCGCAACGATCGGGTACTCGGCCTCGACGTTGAACTCATCGGCGATCGCCACACCGTCGACCCGCTCGGCGGCGGCTGCGATGTCGGTCGCGTACACGACACCGGCGTCGGCCTCACCGAGTTCGACCTTGGTCAGGACCGCCCGAACGTTCGACTCGAACGACACGGGAGTGAGGTCGATACCGGCACGGTCGAGGACTTCGGTCGTGTAGGCGCCGCACGGGACCTGCTCGGCACAGACGACGACGAGCAACTCGGGGTCGGCGAGGTCGCCGAGCGTGACGATGCCGTGGGGATTGCCCGGTTCGACCACGATCTCGGCGCGGTTGGTGGCAAAGATCCGTGCCGCACCGTCGACGCCGTCGATCCGGTCCATCGTGGCGACGTCGGCCGAGGCGAAGACGTCGGCCGGTGCACCTTCGTCGATCTGTGCGGCCAGGTCGGACGACCCCGCGGCGCTGATCACTACCGACTCCCCCGTGCTGCTGGTGTAGGCATCGGCGATGTCGTCGAACGCGTCGGTCAGCGACGAGGCAGCGAACACCACCACGTCGTCGTCCGTCGGGCCGCCACACGCTACGAGCGGGAGCACCATCGACAAGGCCAGGAGCCGCACGGAGCCACACTAGTCACCGAGTGACTAGTTCGGAGCAGCCCATCGGCACGGTGCTCTTTGCTCCACCCACCGATCGCGGTGACAATGGCGGCGTGAGTGCGTGTTGTGGTCCATCGCGGGACGAGTCGGCCGAGGGCGACAGCGGAGCGTCGTCGTTCTCCGGAACCGGGTCGGCAGGCGATCTCGCCGCCGTTCCGGCCGGCAGCTTCCTGATGGGGAACGACGGAGGGGTCGGCTACCCGGCCGACGGCGAAGGTCCCCGGCACGAGGTCGAACTCGACGCCTACTCGATCGGTGTCACGACCGTCACGAACGCACAGTTCGCTGCGTTCGCCGACGACACCGGCTACGTCACCGAGGCCGAACGGTTCGGCAACTCCTTCGTGTTCGCCGGGCTGCTCCCCGACGACTTTCCGCCCACGCGCGGCGTGGCCGCCGCGCCCTGGTGGCGCGAGGTGATCGGTGCGCAGTGGCGCCATCCCGAGGGCCCGCAGAGCGACATCGCCGCACGGGCCGACCATCCGGTCGTCCACGTCAGCTGGAACGACGCCGTCGCGTTCTGCTCGTGGGCCGGAGGACGGCTCCCCACCGAGGCAGAGTGGGAGCGCGCCGCTCGCGGCGGCCACGACGGTCGTACCTACCCGTGGGGCGACGAGCTCGAGCCGAACGGCGAGCACCGCATGAACGTGTTCCAGGGAACGTTCCCGGCGAGCAATACCGAAGCCGACGGATTCGCCGGCACCTGCCCGGTCCGCTCGTTCGAACCGAACGGTCTCGGGCTGTACGAGGTAACCGGCAACGTGTGGGAGTGGTGCAGCGACTGGTTCGATCCCGGCTACTACCAACGATCACCGAGCGCGAACCCGACCGGTCCCGACGCCGGCCAGGCACGAGTGATGCGCGGCGGCTCGTACCTGTGCCACGACAGCTACTGCAACCGATATCGGGTCGACGCCCGCAGCGGGAACAGCCCGGACAGCTCGGCCGGCAACATCGGCTTCCGCGTCGTCACCTGACCGGACGGTCAGTCGACGATCGTGGCGCGGCGCCAGCCGCGGAGATCGTTGAGCACTGCGACCTCGGCGCACTCGACGAGATCGGCGGCGGCGATCGACCGCTCGGCGAGACGGCCCGATTCGACCGCCAGATGCCGGGCGACGCCGGCGAGCCCGCCGTCGTCGAGCGGTGGGCACCACCAGCGGTCGTCGATCAGATACGCGACGTTGGCGATCGTCGTCTCGATCGCGTTGCCGTGCTGGTTCACCAACACGACGTCGTCGGCATCCGGACGACGGGATCGGGCGGCGTCGTAGTGGTCGCGCATCGTCGTCTTGTGGCAGCAGAACGGATCATCCGATCTGGTCACCTCGGTGTCGATCGCCAGTCGGACCACGTCGGGCGCATCGTCGAGCGGCAGCACCTCGACCGCCAGCTCGCCGTCGGGGTGCAGGGTCACCCGCACCCGCTCGACCTGTGGCGCCGGCGGCACGGCGGCCAGACGGCGACCGAACAGCGCCCGATCGAAGGGGAGGCCGAACCAGTCGGCCGAAGCCGCCATCCGGTCGGCGTGCAGGGCGACGTGCTGGACACCGTGCCGGTCGTTGCGGAGCGTCTCGAACAGCGACGTGCCGTCGCGCCGCAGCGACGTCGTGAGCACGCGGGCCTTGGCCTCGACCTCACGATCTTCGGCGGCCGGGTCGGACGACCAGGTGATGCCGCCACCGGCCCCGTATTCGTAGGTGCGATTCGACGGATCGATCACCGCCGTTCGGATCGGGACGGAGAACACGGCTCGAGTCGGCTCGGACGGCGGCGCCAGCACGCCGATCGCGCCGCAGTACACGCCGCGCGGATCGAGCTCGGCCTCCCGGATCGTCTGCATCGCCGAGATCTTGGGGGCGCCGGTGACCGAGCCGCACGGGAACAGCGCCTCGAACACGTCGAGCAGGCCGACGTAGTCGGGCATCTCGGCGGTGATCGTCGACGTCATCTGCCAGACGGTCTCGTAGCGCTCGATGTCGAACAGGCTCGGCACGGCGACCGATCCGACGGTGGCGAGCCGCCCGAGGTCGTTGCGCAACAGGTCGACGATCATCACGTTCTCCGCCTGCTCCTTGGCCGAGGCGCGCAGCACCTCGGCTGCAGCACGGTCGTCGTCCGGGCGTGGGCGGCGCGCCGCGGTGCCCTTCATCGGGCGGCACGTCACGACGTCGCCGTCCCACCGGAAGAACAACTCGGGTGACGCCGACGCGACAATCCGGTCGCCCATCTCGACGTAGGCACCGAACGCGCCGCTCTGCGCCGCGACGAGCGCCTGGTAGACGTCGAGTGGCGAGCCGACGTAGCCGCCGTCGAACCGGTCGGTGATGTTGACCTGGTACACGTCGCCGACTTCGATGTGGGAGCGAACGAACTCGACGGCGTCGGTGTACGGCCACCGGCTCGGTCGGCGCTCGGGCGGACCGGGTCGAGCGTCGGCGGCCGACAACGGTTCGGCCGCACGCCGCTCGGCGAACGACTCCCACCACACGTACGGGATCCCGTCGGGTGGGGCCGGCGCCGTGCGCATGGCCGGGTCGAACGCGGGCGCGGCCTCGTAGGCCATGACCACCACGACCCATTCGTCGTGACGGCGTGCTCGCTCGTCGGCGGCGGCGAGGACCGCACGAACCCGATCGACCGTGTCGGCCCGACCCGTCGCGACGGGATCGTCGAACTGCCAGGCACCGGGTTCGGTGGAGAGATCGTCGAGTCGGATCATGGGCGGCAGTTCGGCGGTCGGAGTCGAAAACGTCGAAGGTCCCACCCGGTTGGGTGGGACCTTCCGCTGCGCGCCCGTAGGGATTCGAACCCCAAACCTTCTGATCCGTAGTCAGATGCTCTATCCGTTGAGCTACGGGCGCTGGGCTCGGACAGTGTAGAGCCCTCGTCGGCGAAAGCGAACCCCGTTGTTCGCGATCGCGTGGAGGCTCAGCCGCCCCAGGGACCCCAGCCGCCCGAGCTCTGATAGAGCGCATAGGCGGCGGCGATGTTCTTGCGAGCGTTCTTGAGGTCGTCGCGGGTATAGATGCCGTAGTCGTCGAGCCAGCTCTGGTGCACCGTCCAGTAGATCTGGAACACGCCCACGCAGCACCAGCCGTTGTCGGCGGTCTCGATGTAGTTGCTCTCGCGCCAGGCGACCTGCAAGGCCTTCTCGTGCTGGTCTTCGGGCCAGGTCTCGCGGATCAGGGCCTGCACTTCGGCGGGCGAGTAGGTCTCGCTCGGGGCGACGGTGGTCGTGGGAGCAGCCGTTGTGGTCGGGGCCTGCGTCGTCGTCGGTGCGGCGGTGGTCGTCGGCGCCTCGGTCGTCGTCGGGGCGACCGTCGTGGTCGGCGCGGTCGGCACGGTCGAGCCGGCGGGCAGGCAGATCTCGTCGCCCGGCAGGATCACGGTGTCGAGCGACGCCATGTTCTGGGCGAGCAGGTCGGCGGGCGTGGTGCCCGCCTCGTCGGCGATGCGATACCACGAGTCGCCGGCGCCAGCGGTGTAGTTGAGCGAGCAGTCGGGCGTGATGCGTTCGGCGGGCTCGTCGACGACGGCGGGTTCGTCGGTTGCGACAGCGGCCTCGACCGGTTCGTCGGCCTGGGCCGTTCGGGCGGCGGCGACCTGCTGCGGTGCTGCCGGCGATGCGGCGTCGCCAGTCGTCGGTTCGGCCGATTCGGTGACACCGGCCGCATCGGTCGATTCGCCGGTCGACTCGGAGGAGGCTGCGGTGTCGGCGGGCGCCGCTGCGGGCGTCGCCTCGGCGGTCGGGGTCGGAGTGGCGTTCTCGGCGGCATCGGGCTGGGCGCCCGTCGCGCTCACGCTCTGCGGGGCAGCCGGAACGGTGTCGCCGGGCAGTTCGGAACCGGAGGCGTCGTCGCCACGCATGGCGAGTGCGATCGGCAACGCCAGCACGAGCACCAGCAGCACGATCCCGACTCGGATCACGGCGGGATCGACCGTGGCCAGACCGAAGCGGTCGCCGAAGCTGACCGGGGTCAGTGCCACCAGGTCGTCGTCACGCTCGATGCGTCGGTCGGCGGCGTCGCGCGCCGACGCGTGGGCGACCGGCGCTGCGGCGCTGCGGCGGGCCGGGATCGGCTCGTCGAGGTCGGACAGGTCGTAGGCGTGGTCGTCGTAGTCGTAGCGGCCGGCGCCGAGGTCGGCGATCGACGCGTCGGAGTGCGCCATCGTCTCGGCGGACGGCCGACGTGGCGACCGTGGTGCCGGGTCGTCGACGGGCGCCGGGGTGGCTCCGGTGACGACGCCGTGCTGACGGGTGCGCTGCACCGGGCCGGTCGAGTCGTCGCGCATCCGGCGCTTCGGCTTGAAGGCGGCGATGCCCTCGCGGACGGCTCGCATCGAGGTCGGCGTGTGGTCGAGCCGATACTCGTCGCGCCCGTCGTCGGCGGGCCGGATCTGCATCGTCCGACCGCTCGAGCGGCGACGCTCGTCGGACACCCAGGCCGACTTGTCACCCCAGAACTCGCGGGTGAGGTCGTCGGCGCTGTCTTCCTGATGATCGAACAATGACGTGGAATCTCGCATGGGACAGACCGTTCCGGGCCGGCGGGGGCGGCCCTGACTCGGAACAGGTCTAGTCGGTTCGTCATGAAACCGCAACATCAGCGACATGGATCCGCAATCAAATGACAGCTGTGTAACGCTCCAGAACCCCGAAATCACGGGGTCTGCGGCGTCGCGAGGGCGGTCGCGCCGTCCGTCACACGGGCCGTCACATTCGTCGCTCTACGACGGACCGCACGCCGACTCAACGGGCACGGTCACGCCGGGCTCGACCCCACCGAGGCTACGGTCCCGCGGATGGACGAGGGCCTCGACGACCACGTTCGTGCGCTGTTCGCGACGGCACCCGACGAGTTCGTGGCTGCCCGCACCGAGCTCGTGAAGGCGCTGAAGCGCGATGACCGGCGCGACGACGCGGCGACGATCGCCGGTCTCCGACGCCCTTCGTGGATCGACGGGGCGCTCAACCGGACGGCGGCTGCAGAGCCCGAGCCGGTCGCCGAGTTCGTCGACGCAGCGCGGGCGGCCCGACGCATCCAGCAGGCCGACGCCGAGGGGCGCCGGACTGCCTCGCTCGCCGATGCCCTCCGCACGGTCCGTGCGGCCCAGGCACGCCTTGCGAAGGTCGCCGACACCGCGCTGGTGGGATTCGGGCGCAAGGCCGACCTTGCCGGCGTCACGGCCCGGCTCGCTCAGATCGGCGCCGACCCGGTCGGTCTCGAACTCCTCCGGGCCGGCGTGCTCGGGATCGGTGACGAGCTCGCCGGCGTCGTCGTCACCGACGACACGAGCGAACCCGGCGTCACGAGCGACACCGGCGAATCCGGCGACACCGGCGCTCCGAACGCCGACGACGATGCGGCCCGTCGGAAGGCGATCGACGCCGCCACGCGTGCAGCCCGCTCGGCCGAGAAGGACGCGCAGGTCGCTGCGACCGCCGCTCGACGAGCCGCCGAGCGACGCGATCGTGCGGTTGCGGCCGTCGAGGCCGCGGAAGCCGCAGTACGCGATGCCGAGCGGGTCCTCGAGCAGGCGCGCAGCGAACTCGCCGAACACGAAACCCGCGCTGCCGACGCCGAGCGCGCGGCCGACGAGGCGGCGGAGGCGGCATCGGACGCCGCCGCCCGGCTCGACGACCTGCTCGACTGATCAGGCGCAGGCCGTGCAGTGGTCGGCGGTCGGAATGGCCTCGAGCCGCTCCGGTCGGATCGCCGAGCCACACGTGACGCACCGTCCGTAGCGGCCCCGCTCGATCCGTTCGAGCGCACGGGCGGTCTGGCGCATGTCGCTGCGCACGGCATCGACGACGCGCCGCATGTCGTCCTCGTCCTCCTGGATCGAGTCGTGGGCCCGCAACATGTCCGACAACGCCCCCTCCAGCTCGACGAGCTGTCCTTCGGTCCGTTCCAGTTGGCCGCGCAGTCGCCGTTCGACCGAGACGAGGTCGAGGTCGGGCAGTGCTGTGGTGTGATCGGTCATCGGCGGAGCTCCCATGCGTGTGGACGGGTTGCACGAGGACGCTAGGCCCGCTCGGCCGTAGGCTGCCCGGCGCGTCAGCGCCGCTGTACTCAGTCGCGCAGGATCCAGTGGAATCGCGCGGGTTGCACCCGGAGGTTGCGCCAGGCGCGCACGCCGCCCCGCTCGACCATGAGCACGTCACCCGACCGCACGACGGGGCGGTCGTCGGCCAGCACCACCTGGATCAGTCCGCGGAGCGGGGCGATCATCGCCACACCCCGGTGGTCGAACGGCGGCGAGCTCTCCTCACCGGGTGCGAGCTCGATCAGGTACGACCGCAACCCGACGGTCGAGTCCGACGCGAGCGCCGTCACCGAGGTGTTCGCCAGGCGGCGAGAGCGATCGTGGCGGGCGAGCGTGTACGAGCGGCTCGTGCCGGCCGAGAGGATCCGGTCGGTCGTGATCTCGAGCCGGTCGGCGATGGTGATGACGGTGTCGAGCGACAATCCGCGAGCGCCGCTCTCGGCCTGGGAGATCGCGCTCGGCGTGACCCCGGCGACGGTCGCGAGTTCTTGCTGGGTGAGTCCGAACTGTTGCCGGACGGCGTGGAGGCCGCGAGCCAGTCGGCCGCCGGCGGGCGGTGAGTCGACGATCACGCCGCCGTCGTCGTCGAGACGGAGCTGGTAGGTGATGTCCTGGAGCGACTCGGATCGCCCCTCGGCCTTGAGCACACGGAGACGTCCGCCGCGCACGTCGAGCAGGCACTGGGTGATCTGGCGGACGTGATCGCTGAAGGCGCGCCCGAGCATCGAGTCGATGCTCCAGTACGCCGTGACCCCGGCGTCGAGCATCGCCGGGCAGACCCGGGCGAAGAAGGCGGAGACCGCCTCGACCCCCCAGCGACGAACGACCCGGCCGAGCCCGTCGATGATCAGGTAGTCGGGCTGCTCGGCCCGCACACGTCGTTCCAGTTCGTCCGCCAGGGGCACCGCCGTGCGATACGGGCTCGTCGGGCCGGCGTCGAGCACGGTCACCGGCGCCTCGCCGGCCGGGCCGCCGCCGAAGTCGACGACCAGACCGGAGGTGCCCGCTGCGCCCACGAAACCGGCGACGAGCCGCCGGTAGAGCTGCTCGTCGTCGGTGAGCCACACGACGTTGTCGCCGGTGATCAGACCGCCGAGCGCCGCGTCGATGGTGTCGAAGCCCGTGCCGTAATCCCGCATGACGGCACGTTAGCGACGCTGTTGTCGAAGTCCGACTTCAACAGCAGAGTTTCATCCGGATCGATCGACGGCGACGGCGTCGGTGCCGAGGTACGACTCGACGACCGCCGGGTCGTGGCGAACGTCGTCGGGCGTTCCGTCGGCGATCACGCGCCCGAGTTCGAGACAGACCAGACGATCGCACACCTGCGCCAACATCGCGACATCGTGCTCGACGATGACGATGGTCGCGTCGAGGCGGTCGCGCAGCGACCGGAGCAGAACCGGGAACGCTTCGACCTCACGCTGTGCCAGCCCGGCGGTCGGCTCGTCCAGCAGGAGGACCCGACCCCCTCCGGCGACCAGGCACGCCATCTCGACCAATCGACGGGTGCCGGTGCTGAGCACCGAACACGGGCGGTCGGCGTAGCCGGACAGTCCGGTGAGCGCGATGGCGGCGTCGGTTCGCTCGGCGATGCGACGTTCGGAGCGCCGGGCGCGCGGCGGGAGCAGACCGTCGAGCAGGACGCTCGACCGTTCCCGTCCGGCGGCAGCGACGGCGACGGTGTCCCGAAGCGTCATCTGAGGGAACAGCCGGGCGTCCTGGAAGGTCCGGCCGAGTCCGGCCCGTGCCCTGCGGTCGGCGCTCCACCTCGTGACGTCGACGCCATCGATCACGAACTGCCCGTCGGCCGGCTGGAAACCGCTGATGGTGTTGAGCAGCGTCGACTTCCCCGCACCGTTCGGACCGATCAGGCCGACGATCGACCCGCGCTCGATCGTGAGGCTCACTGCATCGACGGCCCGCGACCCACCGAACTCCACCGCCACGTCGGTCACCTCGATCGCCACCTCGCTCCCCCGGCCGGCGTGATCGCCGACGGTGCCGGTGTCGACGGTGTCGTCGGTGCCGGTGTCGTGCACGACGAGCTCCACCGAGTCGTCCCGACCGCCGGTGGCCGACGGGAGTGGCGGGCCGGCCGCGAGCTGCTGGACGCGACGCACGACCGACACGAGCCCGTCCGGGAAGTAGAGCAGGAGCACCAGCAGGCCGACGCCGCTCACGAGCAGCTGCAAGCTCTGGAGGTCGGAGAAGAATGCCGGGAGCGCACCCACGTACAGCACGCCGAGTACCGCACCTCCGATCGACCCCAGCCCACCGATCACCGCCATGACCACCACCTCGATCGAGTCCTCGGCGGCGAACTCACCCCGACGGAAGTTGACGAGCAGGCCACCCAGCAGGCCACCTGCCAGTCCGGCGAGTGCGCCGGTGACGACGAAGGCCGACACCCGCGCCCGCCACGGGCTGACACCCATCGCAGCGGCCGCGCGGTCGTTGTCACGAACCGCTCGCCAACGCCGACCGGTCGCTCGGGCGCCGAGCGCCCGGATCGCGACGAGCACCACGGCGCCGACGGTCAGCACGAAGAAGTAGTAGGCACGCTGAGGACGCAGCTCGAACAATCCGAAGTCGACGCGGGGAACTTCGAACACCAGCGACTCACCCGTCACGCCCAACCGGAAGAGCCAGGCCGGGGCCAACACCGACAGTCCGAGAGTGGCGATCGCGAGCATCGATCCGTTCAGCCGGGACGTCGGCAGCGCGACCAGCCCGGCGGTGGCGGCCGCGACGACGACACCGGCGATCAGCGACACCTCCCACGACGACCCCTCCTCGACGACCCGCGCCGAGACGATCGCACCGATCCCGGCCAGTGCGTACTGGGCGAGGGACACCTGGCCCGACCACCCGGCGAGGACGGTGACCGACACGACGACGAGCACCAACGTCGCCAGGCGGGCGAGCTGGAACGTGTTGCCGGCGGAGGTCACGACGTACGGGGCCGCGACGAGTGCTGCGGCGCCGCACAGCGGCGGCCCGTACCGGACCGCTCGCACTCGCCACGTCGACGGCCAGTCGCTCCAGGCACGCGCCGTCTCGGTGGGACGCACCGGGTCGCTGTTCGCGTCACGAGGGAGCGTCGCCAGGCCGACGATCACCATGAGGAACACCACGAGGTTCGCGGCGCCCGGGTCGGACGACCACCGGATGACCAACGCTTCCACGACGCCGAGCACGAGCCCGCCGACGAGCGTCATCGGGACCGACCGGAATCGCCCGAACGCCGCCGCGGCGAAGCCGCGCAGCAGCAGTCCCGGCCCGATCGTGGCGATCGACACCGCCGTCCCACCCCGCAGCGGGATGGCGACGGTGGCCGCCAATGCGGCGAGCGCGCCGGCGGCGACCCACACCACCGTCGACACGGCCGCCGCGTTGACGCCGGCGAGGCGAGTCGCCTCCGGATTCGCCGATGTCGCTCGCACCACTGCCCCGGCGGTGGTGCGAGCAAGGACGTACCAGACCGCCAGAGCGATCGTCGGCGCGAACACGAGCGCCCCCAGTTCGGCGCCGGTCAACTCGAGCGAGCCGATGGCGAACGTCGACGTCGTGAGGGTGGGGAACGGGGCGAACATCTCGACGCCCGGCAGCGATACCCGCAGGAGTGACGCCAGTTGGCCTGCCCCGAGGGTCGCCACCATCACGACGACGGCAGAACGATCACCGAGCCGCTTGATGACGACCAGTTCGGTCAGGCCACCCAGGACGGCTCCGCCGAGCACGCCGACGACGAGCGCGGGGATGAACGGCCAGCCGTACCGGATCGAGAGCACCGCGACGACTGCCGCTCCGAAGGCGCCGATCTCGCCATGGGCGAGGTTGAGGATCCGGTCGAGCCGGTAGATGAGGGCGAGGCCGATGCCGAGCAGGCCGTAGGTCGTCCCGGTGATCAGGCCGATCGTGACGAGGTCGACACTCACGCGCCGCCTCCCAGGAAGACGGCGCGGGCGAGATCCGGTCGAGCGAGGAGGTCGTCGCCCGCACCGTCGAACAGCACGCGACCACGATCGAGGAACACGACGCGGTCTGCGGTTGCGGCGGCGACGTTGAGCGACTGTTCGACGATGACGATCGCGGTGCCGTCGGCTCGGATCCGGTCGAGGGTGCCGACGAGGCGGCCGACGACCACCGGCGCCAGGCCCAGGGAGAGCTCGTCGATCAGCAACAGATCGGGATCGAGGAGCAGCGCTCTCGCCAAGCCGAGCATCTGCTGCTCACCTCCCGACAGCCGGTCGGCGCGTTGGTCGAGGAGTCGATCGAGTTCGGGGAACAGTTCGAGCGCCTCGTCGACGCGCCGGCGTCGGACCTCGTCGTCGAGGTGCAGACCGCCGACCTCGAAATTCTCGCGAACCGTCAACGGGCCGAAGCTCGAGCGACCTCCGGCGAGTTGGACGATGCCGGCCCGGGTCCGTGCGTGAGCCGACTGCAGGGTGATGTCGGTGGGGCCGAAGCGGATCACGCCTCGCTCGGCGCTCTGCAGGCCGGAGATCGAGCGCAGCAGCGTCGACTTGCCCGATCCGTTCGTCCCGACGATGGCGAGGATCTCTCCGTCGTTCACCTCCAGATCGATGCCGTGGAGGATGGGGACCGTGCCGATCGAGACGTGGAGGTCCTTGACCTGCAGCACGGGGTGCTCACCGGTGCGAGCCCGTCGCTCCTGCTCCGAGGCAGCCTCGATCAGGTCGTCGCTCACTCGTTGCATGTCGGCGTGGACGGTGCGTCCTGCGCTCGCGATGAGCACGCCGCCGACGATGGCCGCGGGCAGCAGGACGACCGGGATCGCCGGCCGGGTCCCGATCGAGTCGGCCACGATGCCGGCGACGATCGAACCGAAGAATCCGCCGATCAGGAACACGTACACACCGATGAGCGAGAAGCCCTGGGCGCGAAGGTTCGCGGGCACGATCGACGACACGATGACGAACAACGTGACGAACGCCGCTGAACTGATCGCGCCGCCGGCGGACGCCACGATCGTGTAGAGCACGGCGTTGGGCATGAACACCGCGATCGACAGCAGTGCGCTGGTGACCACGACGGAGACGCCCATGATCCGGAGCAGCAGGGCCGGGTCGCGGGCGTAGATCTTGCCGCCGATGGTCGCTCCGACGGGTACGGCGACGAGCGACACGACGGCCCCGACCGTGCCGATCACGCCGCGTTCCCCGGCGCTCAGCCCGAAGTGGTCTTCGAGCACGAGGCTGACGAAGATCGGAACGCTGAAGATGGTGAACCCGATGACACCGATGCCGGTCGCGATCCGGTCGAAGGTGGCGATGCGTCGGATTCGCTCGAAGGCGAGCGACATCGCGATCGGTTGTTCGTCGGTGTCGAGAGCCGCCGCCGAGCCCAGGACGCGCTCGCGTTCGTGAGCACCACGCTTGGGCTCGCGCAACCAGACCGCGGCGACACCCGCCATGACGAACGGGGGGATCGCGGCGATCAGCGCGATCGTTCGCCAGGCGTCGTCGCCGGTGATCACGATGGTGAGGAGCGCGACCGTGAGCGGGCCGAGGACTCGGCCGAACGGGCCGGAGGCGCCGTGGATCGCGTACACCGACCCTCGGGCCTCCTCGGGATATGCGTCGGCGAGGATCGAACCGTGGATCGGGAGTGTGTTCGACTTGCCGAGTCCGGTCACCACGCGACTGAGCACGAACTGGAACACGTTCTGAACGAAGCCGAGCAGCGCAAGTGAGGCGCTCCAGATCACCGTGGCCACCACGGCGATCACGCTGCGGTTCGTGCGATCGGCGAGTCGGGCGATCGGGATCGCGCCGGCAACGAAGACGGCACCGGAGGCCGTCCCGATGGCCGCCAGCCCGGTCGTGCTGATCCCGAGCGCGTCCTGGATCTCGGGTGCGAAGATGCCGAGCAGCGCGTTGTCGAGCTCGTCCACCGTGGCCAGACCGCTCAGGATCGCCACGGTTCCGACACCGCCGGCCTTGACGGCCGCGCGCGGGCCCAGGGCGGTCGACGGCGGCTCGTCGGCGACGGCCTGGCGGTCGTCGGTACCGGGTTCGTCGGTGGCGGTCATTCGGCGAACAGCGGTTCGAAGTCGCTGATCGCGGTCCAGCACTCGCAGTCGGCCGACCATTCGATCGTGCGGGCTTCGTCGGCGGCGGTGAACTTGTCGATGCCGAAGCCGGACGGGCCGCGTTCCACCAGCTCGAGCTCGGCGAGGCCGTGGATGGCCGTCGCGAGCGACTCGGTGGTCAGGTCGCCGTCGACGCCCTGACCGGCGAGCACCAGCAGGTCGACGAAGTTGCACGCCGGGACCGCTGCGGCGACGTCGATCGACTCGGTCGAGAAGTCACCGTCGGGCACGAGCTCGGCGGCACGCTCTCGGCAGTCGAGTCGGCTCGCGGGTTCGTCGAGCCCCGCTGCACGCCAACCGACGGTTCGGGTCGTGATGGCCAGGGCCCCGTCCATCTGCGCCGGCGGCATCTGGCTGGCGTAGAGATCGCTCGCGAAGCCGCCGGCGTCGCTGCCGATCCAGCGGACGTCGACGCCTCCGGCGTCGAGGGCCTGCGCGAACGCAGCCGTCGAGAAGAAGCCGGGCGTCGCGATGACGTTCTCGACCCCTGCGGCACGGATCTCCTCGACCTCGATCGGGATCTGGCTGGCGGCGACGTCGGTGTCGCTGTCGATCACGACCACCACGGCGGGTTCGAGTCCGGCCCCGTCGAGCGCGGGGAGCAGGTACTCCTGCATCGTGTCGTAGTCGCCGCCGGTGTCGAGGGTCGCGAACACGGCGAACGGTGCGGCGGCGAGTTCGTCGGCGAACGCGTCGACGATGGCCACCTGCGACTCGGCCTTGTTCGGCGTGAGGCTGAACAGGCGACCGTCGGCACGTTCGTAGAACTCGGCGGGCGAGCCGTCGTCCTGGAGCAGGAGCGTCTCGTTCTGCTCGGCGACGCACACGACCGGGTCGCCGTAGACGCCGCCGAGGCCGATCACGACGAAGGCGTCGAGATCCTGGGTGGCCGTGAGGCAGGCGCTGACGGCGTCGCCGTCGACGAGCAGGTCGAACTCGACCATCTCCAGCTCGATCGGATGTCCGGCGATGCCGCCTCGCTCGTTCGCGTCGGCGGCGAACGCCTCGAACACCGGCGTGAAGTCTCCGATCTCCTCGGCGAATCCGAACTGTGCTGCGACCGAGAGGTCGGGGTACATCACCGCAACGGTGACCGGGTCGAGCGTTGCCGGTCCGGCCGGCTCGTCGTCGGCGGGCGCCGAGGTCGCCGGCGTGTCGCCCGTCCCGTCGCCCGATGTCGCCGTGTCTGCCGTCGTGTCGGTCGTGGTGCCGGCCGTCGTGCCGGCGGTCGTTCCGTCCGTCGGGTCGGGACTCGACTCGCCCTCGTCGTCGGCCGGCGCCGATGTCGCAGCAGAATCATCCGTACTGACGTCGGCGTCGTCGGTGTCGTCGGCGTCCTCGGCGGGCGTCGAGCACGCTGCTGCGATGGCGACGAGTGCGGCGACGGCGACTCGACGACGTCCTCGGGCGGTGGTGGCGTGCTGCATGGGTTCCCCTCGTGAAACGCTCCGGCTTTAACTACCGGCGGTAGATTCAATATACTGCCGGTAACTTACGCCGCTTGTCCAATCGGGTCGAGCGGCTCGACACACGGAGCACGATCCTGGCCACCGCCGACACCCGACTCGCCCGACTCGAGACACGAGCGCACGAACTGAACGACCAGGTCGGACGGTTCGGACCACGGTCGGTTCCGACCGACCTTCGGCGCGAGCACGTCCTGACCGTCGCAGCGATCGCCTTCGTCAACGACGGGTTCGAGGGTGCGTCGATGGATCGCATCGCCACCGCGGCAGGCGTGACCAAGCCCGTCGTCTACGGACTCTTCGGATCGAAGGAGGGGCTCTTCGCCGCCGTGGTCGACCTGGCGAGCGCCGAGATGGCGCAGAACATCGCCGTGGCGACGGCCGAGACCGACACGCCACTCGCCGCCGGCATCCGAGCGTTCCTCTCGTATGCCCGCGATCACGCCGGGCTCTGGGGCCCGGTGTTCGGTTCCCGCCAGCACAGCGCCGTCGATGACGCCGTCCAACGCCTGCAGGAGCAACAGGTCGCGATCGTCGCCGAATCGGTGAGGCGAGGCCATCTCAACGCCGGTGTCGAACCCGGCGACCGGGAGATCGAAGCGATCGCCCACCTCATCGCCGGTGCCGTCCAGTCGGTCGGCCGTTGGTGGGACGAACACCATGAGTTGTCGCTCGACGACGTGGTCGCGTTCCTCGAGGCGGCGATCGCTCCGACGTTGGCAGCGCTCCGAGCCGATCGTGCCGGCAGCACGTGGTTCGACGGCGGCGACCCGACATGAGTCTGTTCGACCGCCTCGCCGCCGCCGTGCCCGACGCCGATCAGCAGCTCGCGTGGATCGATGCGGTGTGCGCACTCGGCGTTCGGCGCCCCGGCACCGACGAGAACGCACGCACCGTCGAATGGCTCGCCGCCGAGTTCGGCCGGATGGGCTACGACGTCGAGCTACAACCGGTCCGAACGCTGACCTCCCATCCCGGCCCGGCGATGGTCACCGCGTGGCTGACCGCCGAGCCGAGTCGACGGCTCGAAGTCCACGGGCTCACCATGCCGTTCAGCACGGCAACCGATCGAGCACGCTTCCGTCTGCGCAACCGGGCGTCGGACGATCGACTCGATCCCGACGATGCAGCCCTCGAACACGTGCGGCTGACGGCGCTACCGACGTCGCTGCTCGAGAACGGGATCCTCGCCCGCCACGACCCGGCCGGCGAGTTCGCGAGTCACGTCCACGTGCTGCCGTTCGGCAGCGCGCTCGGCAAGGAGATCGACGTCGTCGTGGCGTCGGGTGCCGGAGCGATGGTCGGCGTCGTCGACGCGCCGTGGTCGACGTCCGACTACTTCGTCCCGTACGACGGTGTCGTCCGCCCGCTCCCCGCCGTCTGGATCGATCGCGACAGCGGCGCCGCCCTCGACGAACTCGTCGAGGAGGGCGACGTGACGGTCGAGATCAGTTCGACCGTCGACCACCGGGAGACCGTCGACCACAACGTGATCGCCACGGCACCGTCGCCGACCAACGACGAGTGGGTCGTGATCGGCAGCCACCACGACGCTCCGTGGGCGTCGGCCGTGGAGGACGGCTCCGGCATCGCACAGGTGCTCGCCCAAGCCGCGGCCTGGTCGGAGATCCCCGCCGACGAGCGACCGATCTCGCTCGCGTTCCTGCTCACCGCCGCGCACATGTCCGAAGGCGCCGGCACACGAGCGTTCATCGCCTCGTGGCCGCATCTCGATCGTGTCCGGTTCGCTCTCCACCTCGAACACATCGCCGTCGAGGCCGAACCCGACGGCGACGGCGGCATCCGGCCGACCGATCGACCCGAGGTGCGGTGGTGGTTCGTGTCGGCCCCCGACCCGGACGAGGCCGCGGCGTTGACTGCATCGACCGCACGAGCGATCGACGAGCACCGGCTCGACCGATCGATGGTGCTGCCGCCCGACGTGTTCGGGCCCATGCCGCCGACCGATGGCGGCTTCTTCCATCCGGCCGGTGTCCCGATGGTGAATCTGCTGGCGGCACCGATGTACTTGTTCGATCCGGCCGACACGATCGACATGGTGCACCGACCATCACTGGTGCCGACCGCGCTGGCTGCGCTGCAGCTGACACTCGACGCCGTCGCCGGCTGGCCGACCGACGATTGAACCACCGGTTCGAGGGGGACCATGACGAACGGACGAACAGCGAGCGGCAGCGTGTCGCTCGAGCGGACCACACCCGACTTCCCGGGCGGACCGTGGCGCGCATCGTGGATCTGGGCCGACGGCGCGCCCGCAGCACAGCGGCACGTGGTCGCCCTGACGGCCGAGCTCGTGCTCGACGAGGTTCCCGACACGGTCCCCGCGCGCTGGTGCGCCGTGTCGCGGGCGGTCGTCTACGTGAACGGCGTCGAGGTGGGCCGAGGGCCGATCCGGTCGAACCCCCGACGTCAGCCGTACGAGGTCACCGACCTCGCGCCGCACCTGACTCCCGGCACGAACCGGATCGCCGTCCTCGCTCTGACGTATGCCGGGGCGACGCCGTGGTACCTGCCGATGCCCCCGTTCGCGACGGATCTCGCGAACGGCGCGTTCGTGCTCGAGGCCGACCTCGGCGACCGATGGTTCGTGACGGACGAGGCCTGGTCGGGATCGGTGCTCGACGGGTGGGGGTCGACACCCGCAGCCGGTGTGTCCGGTCGCGGCATCGAGACGATCGATGCACGGTCGCTCGGGAGCGAGTGGGCGACCGATGGCGTGACCGGTGCGGCGGTGGTACGTCGTGCACACGCCGTCGGCGAGCCCGGGCGGAGCACGCCTCCGTCGTATCCGATCGGCCCGTTCGGCGCGAGGCCGATCAGCGATCTCACGACCCGACCGGTCGAACTGGCGGCCGTCGACGACACTGCGTGGAGCACGGACCGGATCGTCGCCGGCACGCTGCTCGTCGAGGTCGACGGCCCGGCGGGTGGCGAGGTGACGATCCGCGTGGCGGAGGAGTCGATCGACGGCTGGCCCACGCCGACCGAGCACGACGCCGCAGTCCGCATCGTGTGTGACGGCACACGTCGCGTCGTCGAGTCACTCGACCGGTACGGCGGTCAGGGTGCGCTGGTCGCCGCCGACGACGGTGTGACCGTGCACGCAGTGTCGATCGTCGAACGCTTGTATCCCGCCGGCGCCCACCGATTCGCGTGCAGCGATGCAGCGCTCGAGACGATCCACGCCGTGGGCCGACGATCGGTGTCGCTCAACTCCACCGACGCGTACACCGACTGCCCCACTCGCGAGCAGCGAGCGTGGACCGGCGACTTCGTGGTCCACCAACTGGTCGATCTGACGACCAGCGACGACTGGCTGTTGGCACGCCACAATGTGCGCCTGATCGCCGACTCCCGTCGCCCCGATGGCATGTTGCCGATGGCGGTCGCCGGCGACGCCGAAGCGGTCGACTTCACGATCATCCCCGACTGGGCGCTGCACTGGGTTCACGCCGTGTGGAACCTGTACCGGTACGTCGGCGATCGGGACGAGATCGCCGAACTGCTCCCCGTGGTGGAGGGTGTCGTGCGGTGGTTCGAACCGTTCACCGACGACACCGGCCTCGTCCGCGATGTCTACGGCTGGGTGATCATCGACTGGTCGGCGATCGACACGCGTGGCGCTTCATCGGCGCTCAACGGATTGCTGGCGCGGGCAGTGCGCGAGTTCGCCGAGATGGCCGACTGGCTCGGCGATACCGGTCGGGCGAGCTGGGCCCGAGCGCGCCACGATCGTCTGCGTGCCGGATTCGAGGCCTTCTGGGACGCCGGGCGCGGACGCTACGTCGACTCGATCGTCGGGCGCTCGGCCACCGACTCGGGTGAACGGCGCACCGCCTCCGAACACGGCCAGGCCGCAGCGCTCGTCGGCGGCGTCGTGCCCGCCGAGCGAGTCGGGCGCCTCGTCGACGTGTTGCAAGCGTCGGAGGGCCGGGTCTGGGCGACCTGGTCGGCTCCCGGCCGCGAGGCGTCACCGAACAGCGGCCTCGACGTCGGCGGTGCCTACCTGCGTCAGGGACACCCCGAGCCGTGGTGGGACGTGGACGGACTCGTCGTCGCCCAGCCCTTCTTCTCGTACGTCGTCCACGACGCCTTGGCGGCCGCCGGACGGGCCGACCTGATCGTCGAGCGCTGCAGGCGATGGGAGGTCGCGCTCGAACGATGCCCGACGTCGTGGACCGAAACGTGGTTCGGCGGCACGATCAGCCACGGGTGGTCGAGCACGCCGACCCGCGATCTCGTCCAACACGTGGCCGGGGTGACGCCTGCACGACCCGGGTTCGCCATGGCGTCGATCGCGCCGGCGCTCGGCGACCTCGACTGGGTCGATGCATCGGTGCCGACACCGCACGGCCCGATCGAGGTGTGGGCCGAACGCGGCCGCACCGTCGTCGACTCGCCCGTTCCCTTCGTCCACCGGGGAACCGAGTACTGCGCCGGTCGTCACACCATCGAGGAGTCTCAATGAGCCGCGACACCAACATCGTCATGCTGATGGTCGACCAGTGGCGAGCCGACTCGTTCGGCATCGAGGGCCACCCGGTCGTCGAAACGCCCAACATCGACATGCTGTTCGAACAAGGCACCGTGTTCGACCGTGCGTACGCCGCCGTGCCGAGTTGCATCGCCGCTCGCGCCTCGCTCCTCACCGGGCTGAACCATCGACGGCACGGGCGCGTCGGCTACCACCCCGAGGTGTCGTGGGACTATCCGTTCACGCTCGCCTCGGTGCTCGCCGACGCCGGCTACCTCTGCCACGCCGTCGGCAAGATGCACGTCTGGCCGGCGCGCCGCCGGATGGGTTTCCACGACGTCGACCTCCACGACGGCTACACCATCGACGAGCGACGCAAGCTCGACAACTTCGACCAGGTCGACGACTACCGCACCTGGCTCCGCCTCCGGTCGCACGCCGAGGCCGACATCGTCGACGCCGCACTCGGGTGCAACGGATACGACGTCCGCCCATGGCCGATGGACGACCGACTCCATCCGAACGCGTGGGCGGTCAGCCGGTCCGTCGACTTCCTCCGTCGACGCGACCCGACGATGCCGTTCTTCCTGAAGGTGTCCTTCCACCGGCCCCACCCACCGATCGATCCACCCCAGTGGGCACTCGACCGCTACCGCGACGTCACGGTGCCGCCGCTCGTCCAAGCCGACTGGAACGACCGGGATGCCCCGCCACGGCCGGGCTACTTCCTCGACAGCCCGGTCCCGACGAGCCCGACCGCGATCGACCGGGCTCGGCGCGGCTACTACGCCCAGTTGACCGCCATCGACCACGAACTCAACCGGCTTGTCCAGGCGCTCACCGAGCACAACCTCTTGCAGACGACGGCATTCGTGCTCGTCGGCGATCACGGCGAGATGCTCTACGACCACTGGCGCGTCGCCAAGAATCTCCCGTACGAGGCGTCGGCTCGGGTGCCCATGATGATGCGACTTCCCGGCCGCCCGCACGAGGTGCGCCGATCGTCTGCCGTCGTCGAACTGATGGACGTGCTCCCGACCCTGTGCGACGTGGCGGGCGTCGAGCCACCCGACGCCGCCGACGGTCACAGCATGCTGCCGCTCACCGCGGGCGACGCCTCGTCGGTGCGCGACGTCCTCCACGGCGAGCACTTCAACTGGGCGTTCAGCTCGGAGGTGGACGACGACAACCAGTGGGTGACCGACGGTCGCTACAAGTACGTGTGGTTCCCCCGCTCGGGCCGAGAGCAGCTGTTCGACCTCGCGACCGATCCGACCGAGTGCAACGATCTCGCTCCCGACGGTGGCCCGGTACTCGAGCGCCTCCGGGGCGAGCTCGTGACGGCGCTCGACGGTCGAGAAGAGGGCTACGTCGCCGTTGGCGAACTCGTCGTCGGCCGGCAAGGGCGAGCAACACTCGAGGAGGCCGGGATCATGACCGAGGCCCAGGCGAAAGGTCAGCGCGACATGCTCGCCTGGATCGCAGCGAAGGCCTCGTCGTGACGGAGCGATTCGGGGTCACGGTCGAACCGGGCGTCGAGATCCACGTCGCCATCGACGGCCCGTCCGACGGTGAGCCCGTCGTGCTCCTCCACGGGTTCCTCGGCAGCGGCGAACAGTGGAACGCCAACGTGGAGGCGCTGGTCGATGCAGGCTTCCGTGTCGTCCGGCCCGACCATCGCGGCCACGGCCGCTCCACCAACACGGGCGACGAGGCGAGCTACACGTTCGAGCACCTGTACCGAGACGCCTTGGCGGTGATCGACGGGTTGATCGACGAGACCGTCCACCTCGTCGGGCACTCGATGGGCGGGCTGGTGGCGGAGCTGATCGCCACCCGCGACCCGGAACGTCTGCGATCGGTGGTCTTCGTCGACTGTTCCCCACTGCCCGGTCGAGGCGATTCGATTCGCGCCGACCGCGTCCGTCGCTTCCTCGGCTATCGGCTCGGCGTCGCCCGCCTGATCCGGTGGACGTCGCCCGTCCTTCGCCACGTGAAGACGGGTTCCGCGCCCGACCGGACGACGGTAGACCGCAAGGAAGGGTTGGCGGGGCTCGAACGATCGGTCTCGTCGATGGACCCGGCCGCGTTCGTGGCGTTCGGTGCGCACCTGAACGAACACGACGATCTCCGGCCGGCGGTGCGGACGGTCGAGCTGCCGACCACGATCATGGTGGGCGAGTTCGAGATCGCTCGGTTGCGCGAGGGCGCCGAGGCGCTCCGCGACGCCATCCCCCACGCGACGTTCGTCGAGATCGAAGGCGCGGGCCACTCCCCCAACATCGAACAACCCACCCGCTTCGACGAAGCCCTCCTCACCCACCTCTCGCGAGAACCGGGTCGGGTGTCGTAGGGAACGGCGACGGAGTCGACGTTTCCGGAGATCACCCGACTCCGGGGACGACGGCGCGCGTGGTCGCCGGTGTCGTCAGCGTGCGGCGGTGATGGCTCGCCAGACTCGCTCGGCCGTGGCGGGGATGTCGACGTGGCGGATGCCGAGGTGGGCAACGGCGTCGATCACCGCGTTCTGGACCGCCGGGGTGGCGCCGATCGTGCCCGACTCACCGATCCCCTTCGCGCCGAGCGGGTTGAGCGGCGACGGGGTCTCGTGCGGGCGCCGCTCGAAGCTCGGCAACTCCGCCGCGGACACGAGGGCGTAGTCCATGAAGGTGGCGGTCTTCGGGTTGCCGTCCTCGTCGTAGACGAACTCCTCCATCAACGCCTGCGCGGCACCCGACGCCACACCGCCGTGCACCTGACCGGCGACGAGCATCGGATTGACCATCACACCGCAGTCGTCGCACGTGACGAGACGCACCAGGTCGACCTCGCCGGTGTCGCGGTCGACCTCGACGATCGCGAGGTGCGAACCGAACGGGAACGCCGAACCCTCCGGCTGGAAATCGGCCTCGGCGAGGAACGCCTCGCCCCCGCCCGACACCGCAGCCTCGGCGACGTCGGCCCACGAGCGGGCGACCGCCGGGGTGCCGGCGACCGAGAAGTTGCCGGTCGCAGGATCGAGCACGACGTCGTCGACCGCGGCCTCGAGCAGGTCGGCGGCGAGTTCACGCGCCCGGTCGATCAGCGACTCGGTGGCGAGCTTGATCGCCGATCCGCCGATCTGGAGCGAACGGGAGCCACCGGTGCCGTTGCCGCGGGCGACGAGGTCGGTGTCGCCGTGGCGCACCTCGATCTGCTCGAACGGGATGCCGGTCAGATCGGCGGCGATCTGGGCGAACACCGTGTAGTGCCCCTGACCGTGCGGCGACACGCCCGTGAGGAGGAGCGCGGAACCGTCGGGGCGCACCTCGATCGACCCGAAGTCGGGGGTCGTCACCGGGTTCGTGATCTCGATGTACGACGAGAAACCGAGCCCGAGCAGCTTGGCGTTCGGGTCGTCGCGCCGGCGGGCCTGCTCGGCGCGCAGGTCGTCGTAGTCGACCTGGGCGAGCACTTCGTCGAGGGCGCCTTCGTAGTTGCCGGAGTCGAGGGTGGTGCCCGACGCGTTCGTGTACGGGAACTGATCGGGCTGGACGTAGTTCATGCGGCGGACCTCGGCCGGGTCCTTGCCGATCTCGCGGGCGAACGCGTCGACCATCCGGTCGACGATCTGTGCGGCCTCGGGGCGACCGGCGCCGCGGTAGGCGCCGACCGGCACCGTGTTCGTGACCACCGAGGCGGTCGAGACGTCGACCTTGCCGATGTCGTACGGACCGGTGGCCAGGTTCTTCGCGAAGATCGGCAGCACGCTGCCGACCATCGGATACGCACCGCCGTCCTGGATCACGTGCGAGCGGAAGCCGAGCACCCGGCCATCGCGGGTGCCGCCGATCGTGGCGGTGATCTCCTGGCCGCGTCCGTGCACGAGTCCGAGCATCGACTCGGTTCGGGTCTCGACCCAGCGCACCGGTCGACCGAGACGGCGGGCCGCCATGGCCACCACGATGTCTTCGGGATAGATGCCGTTCTTGGCGCCGAAGCCACCGCCGACGTCGGGGGTGATCACACGTACCTGTGCCGTGTCGACACCGAGTGCGGCGGCGAGGCCGTCGCGGGTGCCGTGGGCTCCCTGGTTCTCGGACCACTGGGTCAGGTGCTCCTGCCCGTCGATCGTCTCCCACCGAGCGATCGTCGCCCGGGTCTCGAGCGGGCACGGGGCGAGCCGGTGGTTACGGAACGACAGCTCGACCGTGACCTCGCAGTCGGCGAACACGTCATCGCCGGACGGCGGCATGCCGAACACGGTGTTGGTCCCGGCATCGGGGAACAGCAGCGTCTCGTCGGTGAGCGAGTCGTGGACCGAGACGACGGCGGGCAGCGGGTCGACGTCGACCCAGACCATCTCGGCCGCGTCGACGGCCTGGGTATGTGACTCGGCGAGCACCACCGCGACGGGTTCACCGACGAAGCGGACGCGATCGGACGCCAGGTGTGTGCGTTTCATCTCGGCGTTGAACATCGGCATGCCGGGCGGCTGCGGGGTCAGCTCGAGGTCGGCCGCGGTGAGGACGGCGACGACGCCGGGCATGCCGACGGCTTCGTCGATGTCGATCGACTCGATCACCCCGTGGGCGAGCTGCGACCGCACGAACGCCACGTGGAGGGCGCCCTCCATCGGGAGGTCGTCGACGTAGCTCCCGCCCTCGGTCAACAGTTGGGGATCTTCTTTGCGGACGACGCTGGTGCCGAGCATGCTCATGGTGACGCCACCGTAACCCTCCGACCAACCCGGGTCGGGTGTCGCAGCTTCGGGTCGAGTGTCGCAGGGAACGGCGACGGAGTCGACGTTTCCGAAAGATCACTCGACGCCGAGGACGCGGGTTCGCGGCCGGGTCGGGTGATCTCCCGAAACGCCTCGGCTGCGCCTCGCCGTTCCGTCCGACACCCGACCCGAATGGGTCGGACGGTCAGTCGGCGGTGAGGTCGGCGATGCGGCGGTCGATCAGGGCGCCGAAGATCTCGTACTGCTCTCGACGTTGCACCGGTTCGACGGTGACCGTGTGGTCGAAGCGGATCCACTGCGGGTCGGCAGGATCGAACGCCGGCCATTCCGGGTGGTTGACCCCCGGTGCCCCGGCGTTGACGTCGGCCCGCCGAGCGTGATCGGTCCAGTACCGCATGATTTCCCGTGACAACGCCTTGTCCTTCGACGA
The DNA here is from genome assembly GCF_004364865.1 of Ilumatobacter fluminis. Classification (NCBI taxonomy): domain Bacteria; kingdom Bacillati; phylum Actinomycetota; class Acidimicrobiia; order Acidimicrobiales; family Ilumatobacteraceae; genus Ilumatobacter; species Ilumatobacter fluminis. Next base: position 605,633 of record NZ_SOAU01000001.1, on the reverse strand, counting down.
CATCGGCAGGATCGGCACGTTGCTCCCGTGCACGAACGGGATCTCGGCAGCATGGTAGGCGCCGAGCGTCTGGCCGACCTGCTTGGGCACGCGAGTGAAGAAGTACACGTGCGTCGGGTTGCCGGCGGTCGCGTGGTGGCGGGCGTAGTGGTAGACGGCGGCTCCGAACAGCCGGTCGCCGAGGAAATCGGTCGCCGCTCCGACGTCGCCGCGGTCGAGCCCCGGGTAGATCTCGATGAGCCGATCGATGTCGTCGCCGAGGGCCTCTCGCACCTCGGGTTGCAGCCCGTCGTCCGGTACCGGCAGGTACCGGTACTCGACCATCGGCGACTGCATCATCGAGATCAAGAGGGTTCCCTCGTCGGCGTTCGAACCGATCACGAGCGGCACCGGCGCCTGGCGGCCGGCGGCGAACGCCGCGTACGGCGACTCGGGGAGGACGTACCCGTCGATGGTCGGATAGTGGTCGCCGGTCTCGTCGTCGGCGAGGACGATCTCGTGGAGCCGGTCGGCGCTCATCGAGCGGAGCTGGGCGACCGGGTCGTCGCCCGTCGCTCCGGCGGCGTCGGCGAAGGCCCGGCTGCGCGCTTCGGCGCCCGGGTGGGCGAGGAACGGCCGGTCGAGCGGCACCATCTGGCCACCGCTGCCGGGGCTCTGGGCGATCGCTCGGTGGAACAGGCCGCGGGCGAGCGGTGACGTCATGAGATGGAGTACCGACTCGCCTCCGGCCGACTCGCCGAAGATGGTGACGTTGTCGGGGTCGCCGCCGAATGCGGCGATGTTGTCGCGCACCCACTCGAGCGCGGCGATCTGGTCGAGTGTGCCGTAGTTACCGGACACGTCCTGGTCGGACTCGGCTCGCAGGTCGGGGTGTGCGAAGTAGCCGAACAGCCCGAGCCGGTAGTTGATCGAGACCGTCACGACGCCGTGCGAGGCGAGCGCGTTGGACTCGTAGAACGCGTCGGAGCCGCTGCCGTCCTGATGGTCGCCGCCGTGGATCCACACCATCACCGGCAGCGCCGCCGACGGCTCGAGCGACGGAGTGCGCACCGACAGGTACAGGCAGTCTTCGCTCTGCTCCGGGGTGGGCATGCGCTTGACGAGCGCCTCGAGTCCGCGGACGCGAGTGGGGTGCCACCCCTGCCCGTTGAGCAGGTTGCCCATGAACTCTTCGAAGCCCGCGGCCCGCTGGATCGCCATCGGACCGTGCTTGGTCGCCTGGCGGGTGCCGCTCCAGGTGGGTGCAGGACCGGGGGCCTTCCAGCGTCGGGCGCCGACGGGTGGCTCGGCGAAGGGGATGCCCTTGAACACGGCGACCGTGCCCTTGGCCTTCCACCGGCCGCTCAAGCGGCCTTGGGCGATCTCGACCTCGGGGGCGGTGCGCTTCGGTCCTGCCATGTCGTCCTTTCCTGCGGCGACCCACTCGACCGCGCTGGCCGGAGCGTAGGCGCCGAACGGCACGTCGGCCGGATCGGCGATCGTCAGATCGATCGATGCGAGCAGGACGTCAGACGACGCGACCGAGGTGCCAGGCAGGCCGACCCGTGTCGGTCAGGCGGTGCAGGACCTCGGCGAGACGATGCGGCGTCACGGCGAGCAGTGCAGCGGTCGACGGGCCGCCACTCTGGTCCCGGTCGCACGGCCAGTGGTCGTTCATCTCGGGGGTGCCGGCGGCGGTGCGGGCCATCGCCGCGAACTCGCTGGCCACGCCGCTCGACCCGATCGGCAGCGCTTCGACGACGCCGTCGAACGCCAATACGGCGGCCAACGTCGGCACGGTGAGGATGTCCGGGTGGTCGGGTCCGAAGATGTCGGCCGGTGCACTCATCGGCCGACCGAACAACACCACCTCGAACGGCGGCCGCGCCACCCCGACCCGGAGTGCACTCAGCGCGACGTCGCCGATAACCGTCACGCCGACGCCGGTGGAGACGGTCGGCACGTTCTCCTCGGTGCTGCCGGTGATGCTGGCCGGATCGAGCCCGCCGGCAACCGCTTCGGCACGGACACCTTCGAGGATCAGATCGCCGGTCGGATTGCGTTCGACGGCGAGTGCGTCGACGACGAGACGAGGCGTCGCTCCGGTCGCGACGACCTCGAGCAGCGGGACTCGCAGCGCGAACTGCCCCAACACACCCGGGTCGACCGCAATGGTGTCGTGCGGCTTCGGCCCCAGCCCGCCCTGGGAGTCGCAGGCGACGACGAGCACCCGCTCCCCGCCGAGCGACAGGTACGAGACATCGCGTTCGGTGACGACCGACCACGGATCGGCGGTGGCGAGACGGTGAGCGAGTCGGGACATCGGGAACAGTGTGGCCGCCGAACCGGTTGCATCGACTCACAGGAAACTCACAGCGGGCACACGGAAGAATCGGTGGAAGGCGTGCGAATCTGCTGTTCGTCCCATCCACCACCCACTTCGCCCCGAACGACGGGCACGACCCGAGGGAGACACCCGATGACCGAAGCCTCCAACAACCGCAAACGCCTGCTGCTGATCGGCGGTGGACTCGTCGCACTCGGCGTGGTCGCCTTCATCGCCTTCGCCGTGTGGTTCCTGCAAGACGACGCCCCCGACGAGGTGGCGATCGACAGCGCCGCCGCCCAGGTGGCCGCCGGCGCCGAGACCACCGACGACACCACGAGCGACAGCACCACCGACGACACCACGGCGGCGACCGACGCACCGTCGACCGACGGCACGACCGCCACGACCGGCGCCGACTCGACCGACGCCCCTGCGGCCGATGGCGACCTGAGCGGCACGTGGAGCGTCGACACCTCGATCGGTGAGTTCAGCTTCGCCGACTCGACCGGCACCTTCGTCGGGTTCCGGGTCCAGGAAGAACTGTCGAGCATCGGTTCGACGACGGCGGTCGGACGCACGCCCGAGGTGAGCGGCACGCTGGTCATCGACGGCTCGACGATCACCGAGGTGTCGGTCGAGGCCGACATGACATCGATCACCACCGACGACAGCCGTCGCGACAATCGGGTGCAGAGCGCCCTCAACACGTCGGAGAACCCCACTGCCACGTTCGTGTTGACCTCACCGATCACGCTCGACGACGCCGCCTTCGACGGCGAACCTGTCACGCTCGACGCGGCCGGCGATCTCACGATCAACGGCGTGACGCAGTCGGTGACGTTCCCGCTCACGGCGCAGCTCGTCGAGAACACGATCGTGGTCGTGGGCTCGCTCGACGTCGTCTTCGCCGACTACGACGTCGAGGTGCCGAGCGCACCGATCGTCGTCTCGGCCGAGGACAACGGACCGATCGAGCTCCAGCTGTTCTTCACCCGCTGACGCCACCCACTCTCCTCCCCCCGGGTGCCCCGGCCGACCGTCCATCGTGACGGCCCGGCCGGGGCACCGCCGCGCCCGGCCCGATCTCGGCGGCTCCGGTTGCGGAAACCTCACCCGCATTCGCCGAGAACTCCCCGACCGGTGACGAGTTGATCTCGGCGGCCTCGCTTGCGGAAACCGCACCCAGGTTCACCGAGAACTCCCCGACCGGTGACGAGTTGATCTCGGCGGCTCCGCTTGCGGAAACCGCACCCAGGTTCACCGAGATCCGGCGCGGCGGCGGGGAGTAGGTTCGCTCGGGTGATCGCACCGCTGTCCCGTTCGTACGCCGACGCTCGCGCCGCCTTCCTCGATGCCGCGGCCACGGCACAGGCTCGCATCCGATCGTTCCCGCATCCGCTGACCGGGCTCGAGGACGAGGAACTCTTCGTCGATGTGGCCGAAGTCGGACCCGCCGACGCCGAGCACGTGGTGATCGTCGTGTCCGGCACGCACGGCGTGGAGGGCTACCTCGGTTCGGCCCTGCAGCGCCACCACCTGGAGACGTACGACACCGATCGCGACGGCGGTGCTGCGATCGTCTTCGTGCATGCGCTCAACCCGTACGGCTTCTCCTGGGTCCGCCGGGTCAACGAGGACAACGTCGATCTCAACCGCAACTTCGTCGACTGGTCGCAGCCGACGCCGACGAACGACGACTACGCCGATCTGGCCGACGCCCTCGTGCCCGGTGACTGGTCGGCGGAGACGCAGGAACGCACCTTGCTCGAGCTGATGGGCAAGGTCGAGTCACTCGGTATCGAGCGACTCCAACAGATCGTGTCCGGCGGCCAGTACGAGCACCCGACCGGCGTGTTCTACGGTGGCACCGGACCCACCTGGTCGAACGACTGGCTGCGATCGTTCATGCACGATCGACTCGACGGCGGCTCCCGAGCGGCGATCATCGACCTGCACACCGGCCTCGGGCCGTGGGGCCACGGCGAACTGATCTCGAGCGAACGCCCGGACAGCGACGGGTTCGACCGGCAACAAGCGTGGTGGGGTGACGTGATCTCGATGGCCGACGACGCCAGCGTCTCGGCCGATCTCAGCGGTGACTGGCTCGGAGCGGCCCCCGAGTTCGCCGGCGACACCGAGATCACCGGGATCGCGATCGAGTACGGCACCGTCGATCCGATCACCGTGCTGCAGAGCCTGCGCGCCGATGCCGTGCTCCACGGGCACCGCGACCCGACCGCCGACGACGCGGTCGAAGTGCGCGACCAGGTCCGGGCCGCGTTCCTCGACGACGACCCGTCCTGGCTCGAGACCTGCCTGCCGCGGTACCACTCGGTCGTCACCGCCGCCTTGGAACAACTCGGCTGATCCCCGCCTGCTGCGCGATGGAGCTGCCGCCCGGGATCGGGCCCGCCGACGGCGCACGGGTACGGTCGGCGGCATGACCGACCGCATGCCTTCCGTCTCGCTCGCCGCCACACCGGGCAAGCGAACCCGCACGATCGCCATGGCCACCGAGATCGAGGCGGCGGGGTTCACCGGCATCTACTGCCCGTCGTTCGGTGATGCCATCGGCCTCTGCCTGTCGATCGCCCACACGACCGAGACGCTGCACGTCGGCACGTCGATCCAACCGATCTACCTCCAGCACCCCATCGCACTGGCGACGTCGGCGACCTACCTCCACGAGGTCTCGGGCGGCCGGTTCCGACTCGGCGTCGGCGTCACCCACGGCCCGGTCGTCAAGCGGCTCGGCGTCGACACGGGCAAGCCGCTCTCCGACATGCGCGAGTACGTGACGACGATGCGGGCCGCCGCCGAGCGGATGGGCGACCTGCCCCCGATCGACCTGGCGACCCTGCGCGACAAGATGGTCGACCTCTCCGTCGAGGTCGGCGACGGCGCTGTGTGGGCGAACGCGTCACGCAGTCGGATGGCGCACTCGCTGGGGCTGGTGCCCGACGCCCGACTCGGCGACGGATTCCGCATCGGGAACATGATCCCCACCGTCATCGACGACGATCTCGAAGCGGCCCGGGCCCGCAACCGGGCGACGCTGAAGGGCTACGTGGCGCTGCCGAACTACCGCAACTACTGGATCGATGCCGGCTACGCCGACGAGATGCACGCAGCGAAGGCAGCTCTCGACGCCAAGGACGACGCCGCACTGATGGTCGCCATGTCCGACGCCTGGCTCGACGACTGCACGCTGTCCGGTCCGGCCGGACGGGTCCGCGACGGCATCGACGCCTGGTTCGACGCCGGCGTCACCGACCCGATCATCGTGCCGTCCTCGACGAGCGGCGGCCAGGCCAAGGCGGTCGAGGAACTCGTCGCCGCCTACGCCTGAGTGTCGAGGTCGGCGCGCGACCAGCTCACCGACCCAGGGCGCTGGCCCTTCATCTTCGGGGTCGCGGCCAGCCGACCGACGAACAGAGCGGTGTCGTCCGGCAGGCGCCACTTGATGTCGTGATAGAGCTCCGACTGGGTGAACTCGGTCTCGACCAGTGCGTGCGATGACGACAGGCGTTGCTCGACGCCCAGATCGTCGAGCTCGATCTCGTCGAGCCCGACCTCGGGGTCGACGACGACGGAGTAGGTCGCAGCCATGGTTCGCCTGTCCCCCGAGAGGCGCCGAGCGAAACCGGTGAGTCAGACCTTCGGGGCCCGATGGAGCGACCATCGCACCCGCCGGTCTCGCACCTCGGCCGACTCGGGCATCGCGTCGCGTTCGTGGTCGGGCATCGCTGCATACCACTCGCCGTACCGGTGGGCGCCCCAGGTCGCCGTCGCTCCGTGGGCCACCACGCTCGCCACGACGGTCCAGGCGATGATCGCGAACAGCTCGTCGGCATCGGACAGCCCTTCGGCGACGCCTTCTTCCAGCAGCTGCAGACCGAACAGCATCGACGCCAGGCCACGCGGGCCGAACCAACCGATGAACAACTTGGTCTGTGGCGCCGCACCCATACCCGTCATCGCGACGGCCACCGGGGCCATCCGCATCACCGTCAGGGCCAGCACGGCGCTCGCCACGACGGCGACCGTCGTGTCGCCGACGGCCTCGACGACGAACAGATTGCCGAACACGAAGAAGGACGCGATCGCGAGCAGGCGGCCGGTGTCCTCGGTGTACTCGTCGTACTCCTCGGCCTTCTCGCGTCCAGTGGCAGCCCCGAATGCGAGTCCGGCGGTGAACGCAGCGATGAACCCGTTGGCGCCGGCGACTTCCGAGCCGGCGAAGGCGAGCACGGCGATCGACAGGGTGGCGAGCTGGGCGTAGATGCCCTGGACGAGGCCGTGACGGTGGGCCCGCACGAGCAGTGCGCCGCCGACCAGTCCGCAGGCGACGCCGATGACGACCCCGAGCCCGATCTGTTCGACGATGAATCGGCCCCAGAAGCCCGGCTTCGTCTCCTCGCCCGTGGCCAGAGCGATGAACAGCAGCACGGCCGGAACGGCGAGACCGTCGTTCAGACCCGATTCGACGTTGAGACCCTGACGGACCCATTTCGGCACCGACCGGTCCTCGACCACGGCCTGGCCGAGCGCGGCATCGGTCGGCGACAGGATCGCTGCGACGAGCGCCGCTTCCCAGCCGGACAATCCGGGGATGAGGAGCGCGAACAGAACGGCACCGAGCAACACCGTGAGCGGGAGCCCGATGAGGAGGAGGCGCGCCGGCAGCCCGACCTGGCGTTCGAGCGAGCGGACGTCCATGCGAGCCGAATCGCCGAACAGGATGATCGCCAGGGTGATCTCGCCGAGGACGGCGACGCCCTCGGTCTCGACGGCGAGTTCGACGACACCGAACCAGTCGGTGAGAGCGCCCGCCGCGACGAAGACCATCGGCATCGTGAGCGCCATCGATGCGACGCGCCGCGACACCAAGGCGAACGCGATGATCATCCCTGCGATGACGGCGATGTCGGCTTCCATCCGGTCCTCCTGATCGGCGCCGCAAACGTAGCCGAGCACCACCGCGGTCGGTCAGGTCCGCGGGTCAGGTGCCAGAGGTGACGACTCGCCCGCTGGGCGAGGCGTTACCAACGGTCGCCTGACTCCGGGGCCCTGTGGTCCGGCCCGACGACTCGTTCCCTCCGGTTCGCGCACCCACCCCGGGGTCGGTCAGAAGCTGGGGCCAGTGGTGGTGCCGGGGTGGACGGCCTCGAGCGGGTCGAGGGTGTCGCCGTAGTAGCCGAGCGCGATCGCCGCTCGCGAGTAGCCGGCGAGCTTCGCCAACTCGACAGGGAGATCGCGAGCCTGTTCCGGCGGACACGACAAGTACTGATTCTCCTCTTGGCGGAGCCATCCGAGGCAGTAGTCGATGTTGATGCCGGTCCGCCGAGCGTCGGAGTCGTTCGTGCCCGCACCATGAATGAGCGAACCCGTGTACAGCACGACCGACCCCTTCGGCATCTCGGCCGAGACGGTCTCGTCGTCGGCGCCCTTGCGCTCGGGGTCCCAGCGGTGACTCCCGGGGATCACCCGTGTCGCACCGTTCTCCACGCTGAAGTCGACACCGGCCCAGATGGTGGAGACCTCGACCTCGAAGCCGACCGGGAACGGATAGAAGTCCCACGCCCATTGATCGCGATGCAACATCTGCTTCGGAGAGCCCGGACCGACGTCGATGACCTGGGTGAGATGGAGCTGATAGGTGCTCGCTCGTTCACCGAGCACGCGATCGCAGACGCCGATGACGAGGGGATGCATCACGAGATCGTGCGACGCGGTCGACCGGGTGAGGAGGCTGCCGGTCCGACGGGTGTTGTGTCCCATGAAGTCGTCGATACCGGTCGGCGTCGCCTCGATGTGCGGCTCCATCTCGGTGAGTACGGCGTCGATCACCGACTCGGGCACCGCCCGCTCGACGATCGCGACTCCGTCGGCAGCCAACGCCGCCGCGACCTCGTCGGCCGACGACTCCACCGTGAACCGTTGAATCCCCATGCCCCGAGTCTGCCCGACGAGCACCGCGGGTCAGGTGCCAGAGGTGACGACTCGCCCTCTGGGCGAGGCGTTACCGGCAGTCACCTGACTCCGGTGTCCTCGAGTTGGCCAAGCGGCTCGAGCGAGTGGGTTCGCGCACCCGTCCCGGGTCAGGTGATCTCCGGTAACGGCTCGTTTCTCGCCGTCACCTCCGACACCCGACCCGAAGCTGGTTGGTCGCTCAGACTCGTTCGATGATGATGGCGGGGGCCATGCCGCCGCCGGCGCACATGGTGATCAGGCCGACCTGCTGGTCGGTGCGCTCGAGCTCGTCGAGCACGGTGCCGATCAGGATCGCTCCGGTCGCCCCGATGGGATGGCCGAGCGCCATCGCGCCGCCGTTCACGTTGACCTTGTCGCGATCGAGTTCGAGGTCGCGGATGAACTTCTCCGCGACGACGGCGAACGCTTCGTTGACTTCGAAGATGTCGATGTCGTCGAGCGTCATCCCGGCTCGAGCGAGCACCTTCTTCGCTGCCGGCACCGGGGCGTTCAACATCAGCGTCGGGTCGTCGCCCATGTTCGCCGTGGCGACGACCCGCGCACGCGGCTTCAGGCCGTGCTGCTTCGCGTAGTCGTCGCTCGCCCACAAGATTGCCGCCGCGCCGTCGACCACGCCGGACGAGTTGCCGGCGTGGTGGACGTGCTGGATGTCGAGGTCGGGATAGCGCTGGTTGATCAGCTCGCGGAACGTCGGCTCACCCGGGTACGCCATGTCGGCGAGCTTCTCGAAGCTCGGCGGCAGCTGCGCGAGCGACTCCATCGTCGTGTTGGGCCGCGGGAACTCTTCGCGGTCGAGCGCCACCGAGCCGTCGGGGTTCAGCACCGGGATCAGGCTCTTGTCGAATCGACCCTCGTCGATCGCACGGGCCGCACGGTTCTGCGACTCGACGGCGAGTGCGTCGAGTGCGTCGCGATCGATGCCCTCGATCGTGGCGATCGCGTCGGCGCACACCCCCTGGTTCGATTGCGGATGCAGATCACGGAGGTGCTCGTTCAGGGCACCCATCGGGAGCATGTTCGGGTGCTTGATCGACATCATCTCGGTACCGCCGCCGACGACGAGGTCTTCCATGCCGGCCATGATCGAGTGCGCGGCGAGGTTGTTGGCGGTGATACCAGATCCACAGAAGCGGTCGAGGGTGACACCACTGGCGGTGATGTCGTAGCCGGCATCGAGCGCCGCCATGCGCCCGAGGTCGCCGCTCTGCGGACCCTGCTGTGCGCTGGTTCCCCAGATCACGTCGTCGACGTCGGCGGTGTCGAACCCGTTGCGGTCGACGAGGGCCTCGAGCACGGTGCGCGCCAGGTGCTGCGGGTGCAGGTGGGCGAGAGCGCCTTTGCCCTGTTTCCCGATCCCGCGCGGGGTCCGAACCGCATCGATGATGTACGCGTCGGCCATGTGTTGCTCCTGTTCATCCGGGTTGACGCTTCGCAGTCTTTCGCGACGCGGTGGTCACCCGAGAGTCGGAGCACACGACGTCAGGCGTTGTGGCGCGGCGTCTCGCGGTTGGTTGCCACGACCGCCATGGTGACCACGATCCCGCCGACCACCACCGTGGTCACGACGTAGCGGGGGCGCCGGCTCGTCGAGCGACGTGCCGAGGAAGCAGACCGTCGATCCGAACTGCGGTAGAAGGGAGCAAGCATGCCTGTGCACACGCACGACGACGCCGTTGATCACGGGTCGACTGGAGATATATCGGCAGGCCGGTCGACGCGTCGCGCGACGAACCAAACGCAGACGTTGAGCCGGTCATCGTTGCGCCCGTCGGGGCCGCCCTTCCCTTCGAGAGCTGACCGGCCCGCCCTGGTCGTGCCGGGCCGAGCCGCTCGACTCCTCAGGCCATCGCTGCGATGGGTTCGCCGATGCGGTAGCCCGACGAGGCGGTGTGCCCACCCATGAACCCGTCCTCGTGATACTGGCGCACACCCGGCTCGTCCTCGGCGGCGCCGACGGCGACGAGTAGCGGGATGAAGTGGTCTTCGCGCGGATGGCAGACACGGGCGCTCGGCGCCTTGGCCCAGTCGAGCAGACGTTCGCTGCGCTCGGCGCCGGTGAACTCGACCATCGTCTCGGTGAGCCAGTCGTCGAACTCGATCGACGGACCGCTCGACGCCGGTCCGAACTTCGACAGGTCGTGGAAGCTCGGCAGTCCGCTCCCGACGATCAGAACGCCTTCGTCGCGCAGCGGTGCGAGCGCGCGGCCGGCGGCGAGGTGTGCCGCCGGGTCGTAGCCGCGCAGCATCGACAGCTGGAACACGGGCACTTCGGCGTCGGGGTACATCACGTACAGCGGTGCGAACACACCGTGGTCGAAGCCGCGGTTCGGGTCGGCGGCGGCGGGGAGTCCGGCGTCGGCGAGGAGCTGCTGGGTTCGTTCGGCGATCGCCGGTGCGCCGGGTGCCGGGTATTGGATCTGGTACGTGAAGTCGGGGAAGCCGCCGTAGTCGTACAGCATCGGCGGGTTCGGGCTGGTCTGCACGGTGAACGCGTGCTGCTCCCAATGCCCGCTGATGACGAGGACGGCCTTCGGGGCCACACCGGCCTCGCTCGGGATCGCCTGGAGCGACTGCTCGAGCGGAGCCCAGTCGACGGGCATCAGGTCTTTGATCCAGGGCCATGGTCCGCCACCGTGGGAGATGGCGTAGACGGGAAGTCGGTTCGTCATGGGGGCTCCGTTCCACCGGGTTCGAGCAACTGTTCAATTCTGAACTATATCGTCCCGATCGGTCCGTCACCCGCTCACCCGACACCACCCGACACCACAACCCACCCGGACGCCCAGGCGATTAAATCCACCAGGCGTCCACCCGTGGACACCCAGGCGATTTAATCCACCAGGCGTCCGCACCCCACCCGACGCCACAACCCACCCCGGACACCCAGGCGATTAAATCCACCAGGCGTCCACCCGTGGACACCCAGGCGATGTAATCCACCAGGCGTCCGGGAGGTGGGGGTGGATTCACAGCGAACTCTGTGGTGGGTCTTGCGGGGCTCTTGGGTTCACGGCGCACGGTGTGGTCATGGCAACCCCCGGAACCGCCCACACCGATACCGTCCACACGGGCTTCGACCGCCCCCAGCTCGACCCCGCCCGAACCGCCGACGCCGCGCCCGAACCCGCCGAACGCTTCGATCCCGCCCGACCCGAAGCAACCGGACTCGGCGGCACCCGGCCCGACGCAACCGGTCTCGGCGGCACCACACGCGGCCGAACCGATCCTGACCCGAGCGAGCTCGAACCCGCTACCGGGACCGGCACAGAGGCGGACCTCGAACCTGACGGCGACGACGTGTGGTGGCCCGCCGCGCCGCGACCCGTCGCCGGTGAGCCGCTCGCTCCTCCCCCGCCGCCACCGCTCCATCACACCACCCGGCGCGAGGGAGGCGATCCGCGGCCACGGCGCCGCACCCGCCCATGGGGCGTGATCGCGCTCGCGGCGCTCACGGTCGGGGCGTCCGTGTTCGGTGGTGCGGCGGCCGGCTACCTCGCCGCGTCGGCCGACGACGACACGTCGGCCGCTGCGACGACCGCCACCGCGTTGGCGACGTCGGCGACGACGGCCGATCTCGACGTCGCCGCGGTGATCGACCTCGTCGACCAATCGGTCGTCTCGGTGAGCACCACCGTCGAGACGGTGCTCCGCACGCCACGCGGCGACGTCGTGCAGCAGGGCGAAGGCGCCGGCACCGGTGTGGTGATCGACGCGGTGAACGGGCTGATCCTGACCAACGCCCACGTCGTCGACGGCGCGACGACCGTCGAGGTGACGCTCGATGCCGACACGACGCCTCGCGCCGCCACGTTGATCGCGAGCGATGCCGCGTCCGATGTCGCGGTCCTGCGGGTCGACGACACCACCGGCTTGGTCGCCGCCGAGACCGCGTCGGCCGACACGGTCGACGTCGGCGATTCGGTGATCGCCGTCGGCAACGCGCTCGCCCTCGAGGGCAGCATGACCGTGACGAGCGGCATCGTGTCGGCGATGGATCGTTCGATCGCCACCGACTCCGGCACGCTGACGGAGCTGATCCAGACCGACGCCGCCATCAGCTCCGGCAACTCGGGTGGCCCACTCGTCAACGCGGACGGTCAGGTCATCGGGATCAACACCGCCGTGGCGTCGAGCGGCGGCACGATCCAGGCATCCAACATCGGCTTCGCGATCTCGATCGATCACGCCCTCGGCATCGTCGACCAACTCTTGGCCGGCAGCGCCTGACGGGCTGATCGTGGCGGAAGGCCCTGGATCCCGCCCGGGGCCTTCCGTACGGTCGGAGGTATGGATGTGAACGGCAAGAACTGGATCGTGACCGGCGGCGGCAACGGCATCGGCCGTGAAGTGGTCGTGGAGCTGCTGCGGCGGGGCGCCGGTGTCGCTGCGGTCGACCTGCGCGCCGACTCGCTCGCCGAGACGGCCGAACTGGCTGGCGCAGCGGCGAAGTTGGCCACGTTCGAGCTCGACATCACCGACCGAAACGCCGTGTTCGCGCTCCCCGATCGCGTCGTGGCCGAACTCGGCCCGATCGACGGGTTGATCAATGTCGCCGGCATCATCCAACCGTTCATCCCGTTCGCCGAACTCGACGAGGACACGATGCGACGGGTCGTCGACGTCAACCTGTGGGGCACGATCCACCCGATCCGCGCGGTGCTCCCCCACCTGCTCGACCGCCCCGAAGCGCACATCGTCAACGTGTCGAGCATGGGCGGCTTCCTCCCAGTGCCCGGCCAGACCGTGTACGGCGCCAGCAAGGCCGCGGTGAAGCTGCTGACCGAGGCGTTGTGGACCGAGCTCCGTGAGACGAACATCGGGGTGAGCGTCGTGATGCCCGGCGGCGTCAGCACCGACATCACCACCAACTCTGGCGTCGACATGCCGGCCGACGCGGACGCGAACGAGTCGAAGTTCCCGATGACGACACCGAACGAGGCAGCGAAGCAGATCATCGCCGGCATCGAGAAGAAGCGGTTGCACGTCTACATCGGCAAGGACAGCAAGGCGATGGGCGCGCTCGTCCGGCTGGCGCCCAAGCAGGCTGCCAAGCTGATCCAGCGCCAGATGAAGGATCTGCTGCAGCGCTGACGCCGCCGTCCGGCCCCGGCGGCGCGAGGCGTCGTCACTACGCTCCCGGGCATGGGAGCGAAACCGTGACCACGGTGCCGGACCCTCGTCCGAGCGCCGATCCGGAGCATCCGGGCAGCGTGCGTGGATCACGATGCGCGGCCTGCGGCCATGCGTCATGGTGGGCCAGCCCCCGTTGCCCCTCCTGCGGCGGCACGCTCGCCCCGACGACGTTCGGACCTCGGGGCGTCGTCTGGTCGTCGACCGTGGTTCGCGTTCCGGTGCCGGGTCGCACGCCGCCCTACGCCGTTGCCTACGTCGACCTCGACGACGGTCCCCGACTGCTCGCCCACGTGCGCCAACCCACCGACGCCGTCGACCGCGTCGCGCCGGGTACACCGGTCGAAGTCGTGGGGACGACCGACGCCGGCGACCCGCTCGTCGAGATCGTGACGTCATGACGACAGCGGCGATCCTCGGCGTCGGCACGTCGCTGTTCGGCAAGCAGCCCGACCTGCACCCGTCCGAACTCGTGTGGCGTGCGGTCGACGAGGCGCTGCGATCGGCCGAGATCGCCCCCGCCGACCTCGACGCCGTCTATCTCGGCACGGTGTTCGGCGCACCAGGCGTCGCACAGCGGGCGCTCCACGCGCTCGGCGTCGTCGGCGTGCCGATCATCACGGTCGAGAACGCCTGCGCCAGCGGCACGACCGCACTCCACGAGGCAGCAGAGGCGGTGCGACTCGGCCGGTGGGAGCACGTGCTCGCCGTCGGGGTCGAGAAGATGACCGATCAGTTCGCCGGCGCGATCCACCCCGAGTCGACCGACATCGAGGGCCGCACCGGTCTCGCTCTCCCGAGCCTGTACGCGATGGCGGCCACCCGCTACCAGCACGAGTACGGACTCACCGATGCCGAGTTGGCGATGGTCGCCGAGAAGAACCATGCGCATGCGCGGTTCAACGAGCGGGCGCAGCATCGAACGCCGCACACGGTCGAGGAGATCCTGGCGTCTCGCATGATCGCCGATCCACTGACCCTCCTCCAGTGCTGCCCGATCGCCGACGGAGCCGCAGCCGCCGTCGTCGGGCGGACCACGCCAGGTCGCCGCTCGGTGACGATCCGGTCGTCGGTGCTCCGATCCGGCCGGCTGTGGGACCACCGCAGCCAGCACGTCTGGGGGTTCGACGTCATCCGCGACACCGCTGCCGAGGCGTACGAGCTGGCCGGCGTCGCACCGTCCGACATCGACGTGTTCGAGTGCCACGACGCGTTCACCATCGGCGAGATCGTCACGACCGAAGCAATCGGACTCGCCCCGGTCGGCGAGGGGGCGCGTCTGCTGCACGACGGGCACACCCGGGTGGGTGGGCCGCAGCCGGTCAACCCGTCGGGAGGGCTGCTGTCGCGCGGTCATCCACTCGGCGCGACCGGTCTGGCCCAGGTGGCCGAACTGACGTGGCAGCTCCTCGGTCGAGCGGGTGACCGCCAAGTGGACGGCGCCCGCCTCGCCGTCGTCGAGACGATGGGTGGCGGCGTCGCCGGCATCGACGGCAACGCGTGTGCGGTCGCCGTCCTCGAGGGGCCGTCGGCCTGACCGACTGCGTCAGTTGCCCGCGACGCGACGGTCGTGGCCGGCCCAGTAGGGCTCGCGGAGCACCTTGCGCTGCAACTTGCCGACCGGGCTCTTCGGCAGGTCGTCGTGACGGAACTCGACCCGTGACGGCTTCTTGTAGCTGCCGAGTCGGTCGGTACACAGGCGGATGACCTCGGCGGCGAGATCGTCGCTGGCCTCGTGTCCGTCGGCGAGGACGCACAGTGCGATGGGCGTCTCGCCCCAACGGTCGTCGGGAGCGGAGACGACGGCGACCTCGACGACGGCCGGATGATCCTGGATCACGTTCTCGAGTTCGGCGGGCCAGATGTTGTAACCGCCGGAGATGATCATGTCGTCCTTGCGGTCGAGCACGTAGAGGTAGGCGTTCTCGTCGAGCATCCCGACGTCGCCGGTCAGCACGAACCCGTCGCTCGTCATCCGGGCGGCGGTGGCCTCGTCGTCGCCCCAGAAGCCGAGCATCTTACCGTCGCACTTGATGGCGATCTCGCCTTCCTCACCGAGCGGCAACACGGTCTCGGGATGTTCCGGGTCGCGGATCTGTAGGTAGGCGAACGGCAGTGCCCGGCCGGCGGAGCGCAGCGGGTTCGAACCGTCGACCTCTGAGAACCATTCCTCGGGACCCATCATGCAGACCGGGAGCGCCTCGGTCTGCCCGTACCCCTGATACAGCACGTCGCCGAACACCTCGCGGCCGAGCAGCGCCGTCTCGTCGGTGATCGGCGCCCCGCCGATCTGGATGACGCGCAGGCTCGACCAATCGCGACCGCTCGCCGACGGCTCACGGGCGAGAGCGTTGAGCATCGCCGGCACGGCGAACATGTAGCCGATCCGTTCGCGCTCCATCACCTCGATCGTGTCGGCCGGGTCGAAGTGGTCGAGCAACACATTGCAGCCGCCGCTCAGCCACGTCGGCGTGTAGAGGTAGCCCGAGCCGTGGGAGATCGGACCGACGTGCAGGCAGGCGTCGCCGACCTGCATCGGCGGGAAGTTGTAGAACCAGTCACGGCCGGCGGCGATCCACGACCGATGGGAGTAGGCGACGCCTTTCGACTTCCCGGTCGTGCCACCGGTGTGCCGGATGATGTACCAGTCGTCGGGGTCGATCTCGACGTGGGGGTCGACCGCCGACTGCTCGGCCAGCCATGACTCGTAGCCGTCGCCTCGGACCATCACGTGTTCGAGCGACGGCACACGCTCGCGGACACCGTCGAGGTCGACGGCGTGGTTCGCACTCACCACGACCGCCCGACATCCGGTGTGCGACAGCATGTGGTCGTGACTCTCGATGCTGTTGCGGGCGTAGAGCGGCACCCGGACGAGACCGGCGATCGCTGCGCCGGCGAAGAAGTCCTGCGCCTCGACCGAGTTGTCCTCCAGCACGCCGACGCGATCGCCGGGTTGCAGGCCGAGCGCGAGCAGCCCGTTGGCCATCCGCACGCCGCGATCCCACGCCTCCGCGAACGTGAGCCGCCGCTCGCCGTGGACCACGGCAGTGCGGTGCTGGTTGAACTGCGCCGACTGGCGCATGAGTCCGGTGACGTCCATCGTTGATCCCCCTCGTTCGTGCTGGTCGTCGTCGCAGAGTCGGTCAGCCCGGCCGCAGCGCGACCGGGAGTTCGGTGAGCCCCCTCGAGAGCATCGTCGGATGCCACGTGAGTTCGGCCGGATCGACGGCCAGGGCCGCCTCCGGGCATCGGTCGATCAGCGCACGGATCGCCAGCTGGCCTTCGAGTCGCGCCAGCGGAGCGCCGAGGCAGTAGTGGATGCCGACCCCAAAACCGAGGTGGCTCGCCGGGTTGCGTTCGATGTCGAACCGGTCGGGCTCGTCGTAGACGTCGGGATCACGGTTGGCCGCGGCATTGATCAGGAAGACACGATCGCCCGGCTCGAGGACGGCCTCGTCGATGGTGTGGCGTTCGGCGACCAGGCGCATCGTGGCGCGTGCCGGTCCGTCGAAGCGCAGCATCTCCTCGATCGCCGGGCCGATGCGGTCGGGTTCGCTGGTGAGCAGCGCTCGCTGATCGGGGTTCGTCAGCAGCGCCAACGTGCCGTTGCCGATCAGGTTGGTCGTCGTCTCGTGGCCGCCGAACAGCAAGAGCGTGCAGGTGGCGACGAGTTCGTCACGGCTCAGTGCATCGTCCCCTTCGTGTTCGAGCAGGACGCTCATCAGGTTGTCAGCCGGATGCGCCTCGTAGTACTCGATGAGGCCGACCAGGTAGTCGCGCAGCTCGATCATGCCGCGGGCGCCGGTGGCGAACCGGTCGGCCCGGCCGTACGCGCCGAACACGAGCGCCGTGATCTGATCGGACCACGCCTTGAACAGTCGGCGATCGTCGGGCGGCACGCCCAGCATCTGTGCGATGACGATCGCCGGGAGCGGCGCCGCGAACGCGTCGATGAGATCGACCGTCTCGTGATCGGCGAGGTCGGCGGCCAGCTGATCGACCGTGGCGGAGACACCGTCGACGTTGGCCTTCACCACCGACGGGGTGAACGCTCTCGCCACGAGTCGGCGGAGCCGTGTGTGCTCGGGCGGGTCGCGGAACACGAGCCAGTTCTCGAGGATCCGAAAGGTCTCGACGACCTCCTCGGACGGCGCCTGTTGTTCGATCGAGCGCACGAACGGCGAGATCCGTTCGGCCGTGAGGTTCGGACCCCGCAGTTCGGCCGACACGTCGGCGTGGCGGGTCAGCACCCAGGCGCGATGCCGTTCGTTCCAGCAGACCGGTTCGGTGTCGCGCAGTGCACCGAAGGCGGCGTACGGGTCGTTGACGGCGAGCTCGCCGACGAGGTCGAGGTCGTCTGCTCCGGACATCGAACTGGTCGATCGGGCTCGGTCAGCTGGTGCCGATCGGTGCGCTCGGTGTGAAGCGCACCGGCAGGCGTTTGATGCCCGCCACGAGCGGGATGCCCTGCGACTCGAGCGGCACCGGGTCGCCGGCGACCTCGAGGTCGGGCAGGCGAGCGAACAGCTCGCGGAACACGACCGCGACCTCGCGACGGGCCAGGTGGGCACCGAGGCAGAAGTGCGGGCCGGGCCCACCGAAACCGACGTGCTGGTTCGGCTGACGGAGCACGTCGAACGACTCCGGGTTCTCGAACACGCGCGGGTCTCGGTTGGCGGCGCCGTAGAAGAGCACCATCCGGTCGCCTTCGCTGACGGCGTGGTCGCCCAGCATCTGGTCTCGGGTCGAGGTGCGACGCATGAAGGTGACGGGCGACGCCACTCGGACGATCTCCTCGACGGCGGTCGGGGTGACGCCGGGGACGTCGGCCCGCCAGATCTCACGCTGGTCGGGATTGCGTGAGAGCAGATCGACGCCGTACGTGATCGCGTTCCGGGTCGTGTCGTTGCCGGCGACGGCGAGGAGCACGAAGAACGAGGTGATCTCGGCCGGCGTGAGCAGGTCTTCGGACAGGTCGTTGTGGACGAGCTTCGAGGTGAGGTCGTCGGTCGGGTTCGCCCGGCGCTCCTCGATCAGCTCACCCATCAGGGTGGCGAGCGACATGCCGGCCTCGATCAGCTTCTCGATGCCGCCGTCTTCGCCCATGAACTCGGGGTCGCCGCCGCCGAGGATGACGTTCGTCGCGTCGAGCACCGTCTTGAACTCGCTGCGCGGGATGCCCATCATGTCGCAGATGATGAGCAGCGGGAACGGCTGCGAGAGCACCTCGACGAGGTCGACCTCGCCCCGTTCGCAGAAGTCGTCGATGACCTCGGTGCAGATCGTCTCCACCATGTCGAGGACGCCGGCGAGCTCGGTCGGCGTGAACGTCTTGGCGACGATGCGACGCTGATGGGCGTGCCTCGGGTTGTCCATGTTGATGAACCCGCCGAAGAACTCGAGCATCTCCATCGGCAGGTCGAACAGCGCAGTCGCCCCTTTGCCCGAGCAATAGTCGTTCGGGTTCTTGCTCACCGCGGCGACGTCCTCGTAGCGCGTGAGCGCGTACACCGTGTCCTCGGTGTCGGTGAGCATGTTGTGCACGGGCACCGGGAGCACCGGCCCTTGCTCGCGCAGTTCGGCGAACTGGGCCATGCGGGCGTCGAGGGGCTGGTGCCAGAACGTCGACTCGGCGAGGCGACTGGGGGCGATGGGCATCGGTTTCCTCCGGGAAGACGGCGAACGGCCTCAGTTTCGCCGATCGCCCCGACCCGCGTCGTATCGGGCGGGCCACCCCGGGATCGGTCGCAGCGTCAGTCGTCGTCGTCGAGTTCGGTGTCGTCGAGTTCGGTGTCGTCGAGTTCGGTGTCGTCGTCGTCGGCGCAGGCGCTGCGGTCGAACTGCTCCTTCAGGGCGTCGCGCTCGTCCTTCGACATCTTCCCGGCCCACGGCGGCTTGCCCTTGCACGGATCATCGGCATGCTTCGTCTGACCGGGAGCGTCTCCGGACTTGCCCGGGGCTTCCCCCGACTGGCCCGGCGCTTCTCCCGACCGACCCGGTGCCTCACCCGACTTGCCCGGCGCCTCACCCGACTTGCCCGGAGCGTCACCCGACTTGCCCGGAGCGTCGTCGGTGTCGTCGCCACCGGGTTCGTCGTCGGTCTCCGGATCGTCGTCGGTGTCCGGATCGTCGTCGTCGCCCTTCGGGCACGCGTCTTTCGCCGCCTGCTTGGCGTCCTTGTCCTCGATCTTGGCGGCCTGCGACACGCATGCGCCGCGGTTGCCGCCCTCCGGCACCTCGACCTTGACGACGCCCAACACGTCGTGCGCGACGTTCTGGGCCGGGTCGGGCAACGCCCCCGCCGACGCGAGGCCGGCGGACCCGACGAAGAACCCGAGCACCGCGGCGGCAGCGATCGCTGCCGGGCCGAAGCGGCGCGGTGCCGTCGCCGGCACGGCCACATCGGCCCGGCGGAGATGCGCAGCGCGCACCTCCGGATCGATCGACTGGCGGCCGAGCGCCGCGAGACGCTCTTCCGTGTGGTCGGATTCGTGGCTCATGTCCCGGTCAACGATCGACCGGCCGAAAAGGTCACGCGTCGGGTTCGGCCAATCTCGTGCGAAGCTCGTCGAGGCCCCTCGCCTGCAGCATCTTCACCGCGCCGGTCTTCTTCCCGACGATCCTGGCGACGTCGCGAATCGGGAGGTCGGCGACGTAGCGAAGCACGACGACCTCACGCTGTTCGTCGGTGAGCGAACCGAGCGCGGCGACCAGGTCGCCATCGATCGGATCTCCGCCCGTCGACCCGTCGGTCTCGGGCAGCGTGTCGGTGACGACCTCCCGTTCCCGGCGGGCCGACTTCAGTTCATCGACGAGGCGGTGATGGGCGATCGTGAACACCCAGCGGCGGAGCGCTGCATCGTTGCCCCGAAACGACGGCAACGCGCCGGCGACGCTGACGAACACGTCACCGCACGCAGCCTCCGGATCCGACGAGCCACGCCCTCGGAAGTACCCGGTGACGGCAGGCGCCAGATCGTCGTAGATCTCCTCCAGACGGCGCGCCACGACATCAGTGTTCCAGAGCGGCGTCCTCGCGCTGCGGAGGCGGACGAACGCGTCAGCTGCCGAGCGCCGACGACGAGAAGCTGCGGAGCTTCCGCCAGCCCAACCAGACTGCGGCGGCGAGTAGGACGGCGGTGATCAGGAACAGCCAGAGCAGTCCTTCGATGACGGCGCCGACACCGAAGACGAGGGCGGCGAGCAAGAGGATGACCAGGAGAGCCATGGGACGTCTGTACCCCGCCGTCCCTCGACTCATGCCTGCCTCCCCTCCGGCCGCCGCGTTGGCCATCGCGGGTCGTTCTCCGGTCGCGCCTACGCTGACCGCATGGCCGGTCCCCCTGCGGTCGTCACCGCCACCAAGGTCACCCCGCCGCGGCCGCCGCGCCGTTATCTCGGGCGCGCGCGACTGGTCGACCGTCTCGAGGAGTCCGTGCGGGCGGGGCGAGGCGTCGTGCTGGTGAGTGCCCCGGCCGGTTCGGGAAAGTCGACGTTGGTGAACGGGTGGCTCGACGGACGTCCTGGCCAGCCGGCGTGGTTGCAGGTCGACGAGGGCGACGACGACCCGGCGCGTTTCTGGACGTACGTGTCGGCCGCCCTCGCCGACACGGCGCCGGTGTCGCCGGCTTCCGTGGCGGACGCACTGGCGGCCGGGCTCGACGAGGTGGTCGACGTCATGGTGAACACGATCGCCGCAACCGGCGACGAGATCGTGTTGGTGATCGACGACTACCACCTCGTCACGAACCCCGACGTGCACACCAGCGTCGAGCGGCTGATCGGTCTCCGACCGACGAACCTCACGGTGGTCCTGGTGACCCGCTTCGACCCACCCATCCGGCTCGGGCGACTCCGCGTGCGGGACGAGCTGACCGAGGTCCGCGCCGACGATCTGCGTTTCGACGACACCGAAGCGGGTTGGCTCCTCGACGCCGACAACGTCGGGCTCGACCACGATGCCGTCGCTCGGCTCCGGCAACGCACCGAGGGTTGGGCCGCCGGTCTGGTGCTCGCGAGCCTGTCGCTGCGCGACGGGGTCGATCTCGAGGCCTTCGTCGACTCGTTCCACGGTGACGACCAGCTCGTCGCCGACTATCTCGGTGAGGAGTTCCTCGACTCGCTCGACGACGCCGACCTCGAGCGGCTGCTCGACGCATCGGTGCTCGACCGGATGTCGGGACCGCTGCTCGACGCGGTCACCGGGAGTTCCGACGGTGCGATCTGGCTGCAGGCGCTCGCGAGCACCAACCAGCTCGTGATCGCGCTCGACCGCACCGGCACGTGGTTCCGCTTCCATCACCTCCTCCGCGACGTGTTGCGCGTCGAGCTCGAGCGCCGCGACCCGACGCGCCGAGCCGAACTCCATGCCGCAGCCGGGCACGCCTTCGAGGAGCAGGGCGACTACACCGCAGCGGTGGAGCACCTGCTCGCCGCCGGTGCTCGCGTCGAGGCGGCCGATCTCGTCGCCAATCACGCGACGATGCTGCTCAACGTCGGTCGGTCGTACACGGTGAGCCGCTACATCGAGCAGCTCAGCGATCTGCTCGACAGCCACCAGGGCCTCGCGATCGTCCACGGCTGGTTGTCGTTCGTGATGGGGCGGTTCGCCGAGGCCAAGCAGTCCCTCGCGACGGCGAAGCGACTCGACACCGACGGCGTCGAGGCAGGGCTCATCCAGTCGCTCACCGGGATGATCCACCTGGCGGAGGGCGACGTGGCGGGCGGGCTCGCTGCGATCCGGGACGACGTCCCGATGTCCGACCCGACGCACCCGATGGTGCTCGGGGGGATCCGAGTGATGGCCGGCTTGTTCGACGACGCCGTGCCGTACCTCCGCACGGCGAACGAGATGGCGGCCACACGCCCCGACCATTTCGTCGCGGCGGTCACGCCGGTGTTCGAGGCGGTCGCAGCGATCGAAACCGGGCGGAGCGACGCGGCACGAACACTGGCCGACGGGGCGCTGGCCTACGCGGACGACCGCCGGTTGAGTGAGCTGGCACAGGTGTCGCTGGCCCACAGCATCGTCGCCCGCACGTCCGACGGAGAACTCGCCGTCGACGCCGCGGCCCGGGGCGTTCAGCTCGCACGCCGCTCACCGGAGAACGTGATGCTCACCTACGCCCTCGCGAGCGCCGCCGACGTCGGCTTCGCGCACGAGCGACCCGAGGCGGAGGAATGGCTCGCCGAGGCCCGTTCGATCGTCAATCGCTGCGTCGACCCCGGCATCGCCGGCCGCTACCTCGGCCGCGTCGAGGCGCGCCACGGACGAGCCGAACGACCGGCGGTCGACGGCCAGGTCGAGGAACTGACCGAGCGTGAGCTGTCGGTGCTGCGCTACCTCCCGTCGACGCTGTCGCAGCGCGAGATCGCGGCCGAGTTGTACGTGTCGCTGAACACGGTGAAGACCCACTCGAAATCGATCTATCGCAAACTCGGCGTCGACGGTCGCAAGGCCGCCGTTCAGGTAGCCCGCGACAACGGACTGCTCTGACGCCTCGTCCGCCGACCGGTCAGTCCGTGGTGACGACGAGCACCGCCGCCCAGGCCACCGTTGCGATCGTGAGCACGACGGTGAACTCGCGCTTACGGGTCTTGTGACGGAACACGGCACGGCCGGCCCAGGCCCCGACGACACCGCCCGCCAACGCCAGGACGTGCAGCGTCGTCTCCGGCACCCGCCATCCGCCGGTCTTGGCACGCGCCTTGTCCCAGCCGTAGACGGCGAACGTCGTCAGCCCGAGACCGAGCAGCCACGACAGCACCCACCCGATCGACGTGAGCAGGCCGAGGGCTACGGCGAGCGCCCCGCCGACGACGAGGAAGGGCACCGCTCGTTGCATGCCCGAGAGTCTGGCCGAGTCAGCGGTCGTCGACGAAGAGCAGAGCCGGTGTCTCCAGGAGGGTCTTGATGCGTTGCACGAACACGGCGGCGTCCCATCCGTCGACCATCCGGTGATCGAAGCTCGACGACAGGTTCATCATCGAGCGCGGCAGCCAGGCGCCGTCCTGCCAGACGGGCCGGACCTCGATCTTGTTCACCCCGATGATGGCGACCTCGGGCGGGTTGAGGATCGGCGTCGTCACCAGACCGCCGAGCGCTCCGAGGGAGGTGATCGTGATGGTCGAACCGGTCAGCTCGTCTCGGGTAGCACGGCCGTCTCGGGCGGCACCGGTGACACGCCCGATCTCGTCGGACAGGTCGTCCAGGCCCAGTGCCTCGGCGTGGCGCACGACGGGGACCCGGAGACCGTCGTCGGTCTGGGTGGCGACGCCGACGTGGACGGCGTCGAACGTCGTCAGTGTCTCGGCGGCGTGGTCATAGTGGGCGTTGATGTTCGGCTGGTCACGAACGGCGACGACGATCGCGGTGGCGAGGAACGGCAGCAGCGTCAGCCGTGTGGCTCCGTCACGGCCGTTCAACTCGCCGCGCAACCGTTCGAGTTCGGTCACGTCGACGGCATCGACGTAGGTGATGTGTGGGATCTCGGTCCACGCCGACGTGAGTCGTTCGGCGATCCGCCGCCGAACGCCCCGGACCGGCTGGGCCGTACCGGCACCCGATGCGGCGGCAGTCGGACGCGGAGCCGCGCGGGCGGAGCGGCCGGCGATCCGGTCGAGGTCGGCGTGGACGACGCGACCCTCCGGACCGGACCCGTCGACGTCGGCCAGGTCGACGCCCAGGTCCTTCGCACGGGCGCGGACGGCCGGCGCCGCGGTCGGCCTTCGTCCGGCCTCGGCAGAACGGGCCGGAGCGGGCGGCGGTGCAGCCGGCTCCGGCGCAGGGGTCGGGGCCGGGGCAGGCTCCGGTGCAGGATCGTCGTCGGCGGCTTCTTCGGGCGGCACCGCACCGTCGGTGGCGATCTCGAGGAAGTCGGACCCGACGGCGAGGATCTCACCAGGCTCGCCGTGGAGCGCGGCGACCGTGCCGGACATCGGCGCCGAGATCTCGACGGTTGCTTTGTCGGTGAGGACTTCGGCGACGGGCGAGTCGGGGGTGACCTCGTCACCGACGGCGACGAGCCATTCGACCAACTCGGCCTCGGCCACGCCCTCGCCGACGTCGGGCAGCTTCATCGTGAACGAGCTCACGCCTCCATCACCTCCTGCATCGCGCGTCCGACCCGATCGGGGCCGGGGAAGTACGACCACTCGAGCGCATGCGGGTAGGGCGTGTCCCACCCACAGACCCGCACGATGGGTGCTTCGAGGTGGAAGAAGCAGCGCTCCTGCACCGTCGCACTCAGTTCGGCGCCGAAGCCGGAGGTGCGAGTGGCCTCGTGGAGGACGACGCAACGACCGGTCTTGCTCACCGACTCGACGATCGCGTCGACGTCGAGCGGGACGAGCGTGCGCAGGTCGATGATCTCGACGTCGAGGCCCTGCTCCTCGGCCGCGGCCTGCGCCACGTGGACGAGGGTGCCGTAGGTGAGCACCGTCAGGTCGGCGCCCGCACGGTGGATGCGGGCCTTGCCGAGCGGCACGGTGTAGTGGCCGTCCGGCACCTCGCCGAGCGGGTGGTTCGTCCAGGGGACGATCGGCCGATCGTGGTGACCGTCGAAGGGTCCGTTGTAGACCCGCTTCGGTTCGAGGAACACGACCGGGTCGTCGTCCTCGATCGCCGAGATCAGCAAGCCCTTCGCGTCGTACGGGTTCGAGGGGACGACCGTCGTGAGCCCGGCGACGTGGGTGAAGAGTGCCTCGGGACTCTGGGAGTGTGTCTGTCCGCCGAAGATGCCGCCGCCGGTCGGCATGCGAACGACGATCGGCGCCGAGAAGTCGCCCGCCGAACGGTGACGCAGTCGGGCGGCCTCGGACACGATCTGGTCGTAGGCGGGATACATGTAGTCGGCGAACTGGATCTCGACGCACGGCCGGAGGCCGTAGGCGGCCATGCCGATCGCGGCCCCGACGATCGCCGACTCGTTGATCGGTGCGTCGAAGCAACGGTGGTCGCCGAAGCGTTCCTGCAAGCCCTGCGTGCATCGGAACACGCCGCCGAAGAAACCGACGTCCTCGCCGAACACGACCACCCGGTCGTCTCGCTCCATCGCGACCGCATGGGCGTCGCGGATCGCTTCGACCATCGTCATCGTCGGCATGTCATTCACCAACCTGGTCGCGCTGCTCGCGGAGATGACGGGGCAGTTCGGCGTACACGTCGTCGAACATGGTGGACGCGCTCGGCACGACGCCGCTCTTCACGGACCCGTGCGAGTCGGCCTCGGCGAGCGCAGCGTCGATCTCGGCGGCGATCTCCTGCTCGAGCGCGGCGTGCCGCTCGTCGTCCCAGTCACCGTCGACGACGAGGTGCTGCTTGAGGCGGTCGATCGGATCGCCGAGCGGGAACTGTTCGGACTCGTGGTCCGGCCGGTACACCGATGGGTCGTCGGACGTCGAGTGGGCGCCGCGCCGGAGTGTGATCCACTCGAGCAGGGTCGGGCCGAGGTTCGACCGGGCCCGCTGCTCGGCCCACTGTGAGGCCGCGTAGGCGGCGAGATAGTCGTTGCCGTCGACGCGAATGGCCGGGATGCTGAAGCCGTATCCACGGTCGGCGAAGGTGGCGGACGCGCCGCGGGCGAAGTCTTCGGGGGTCGAGATCGCCCAGTGGTTGTTGACGATGTTCAAGATCACGGGTGCCTGGTACGTGGACGCCATGACGAGCGCCGCGTGGAAGTCGTTCTCGGCCGACGATCCCTCACCGATCCAGGCCGACGCGATCGCCGTGTCGCCACGCATCGCCGACGCCATCGCCCACCCGACGGCTTGCGGGAACTGGGTTGCGAGGTTGCCCGAGATCGAGAAGAAGCCGTGCGACTTGGCGGAGTAGAGCACCGGCAGCTGACGCCCCTTCAGCGGGTCGTGCTCGTTCGACAGGATCTGGTTCATCATCTGCACGATCGGGTAGCCGCCGGCGATGAGCAGACCCTGCTGTCGGTAGGTCGGGAAGTGCATGTCGCCCGGACGCAGTGCTCGCTTCTGGCTACACGCGATCGCCTCTTCCCCGAGCGCCTGCATGTAGAACGAGATCTTGCCCTGGCGGTGGGCTCGCAACATGCGGGCGTCGAACGCCCGGACGGTCATCATGTCGCGCAGCCCGGTGAGCTTGTCGTCGAACGACAGGTCGGGTACCCACTCACCGACGGCTCGGCCGTCGTCGTCGAGCACCCGCACCATCTGCTTGCGCATCAGCGCGACCCGTTCGACCTTCTCGTCGAGATCGGGCTTCTTCATCTCGCCCGCCTTCGACACGTACCGCACCTGATCGGCGGGTTGATGTCCTCGGGCAGGTTGCGGAATCCGGAGGCTGAGGCCGGATGACGGTGCGTGCGCGTCTGACGAGTTCCCCACGGCGCCGAGCATCGCGCACGCAGTGGCCGCCCGCCAGGGCACCTCGCCGGTTGTCGGCGCCGGCTGCCTACATCGGGTCGATCTCGGTCACGGCGACGACGACCTCGTGATCGGTACAGCCCGTCACGTCGGTCCAGATGTCGCAGACGCCGCGCATGTACGCCTCGCGCTCCGCGAGCTGGGTCGGGTGCCCGACGACGCACGCCACGATCGACGACGTACTCGGTCGTCCTTCCGTGAACATGTAGCCCTCGGGAACCGCTCGCCACGACACGGACACCGACTCGCCGGGATAGTGCGAACCGTGGAGCTCCTCGAGGCGACGCTCCAGTTCGCCGGTTGCGGCGTGGGCGGCTCCCCCGTCCTGGATGACGCAGCTGAAGTGTCCCATGTGCCCTCCGACGGCTCGACGAGTGTTCGACCGCGAACCGATCCGTACGAACCGGTCCGAGGCGATGGTAGCTGTGAGCTACCTTCGGCGTCAACGATCGGTAGCGCTCGACTACTGGCACTATCGTCAGCGCCATGAAGCTGACCGAACTCGGTGAGCAGCGCTGCCCGATGGCACAGGCCCTCGGCGAGATCGGCGACGCGTGGAGCCTGCTCATCCTGCGCGAGGCGTTCTACGGCCGCCGACGTTTCTCCGAGTTCGTCGAGCACACCGAGGCCCAGAAGACGGTGGTGTCGGCGCGCCTCAAGCAGCTCGTCGGCGCCGGGATCCTCGAGCGCGAGCGGTACAGCGAAGCACCGACTCGCCACCACTACGTACTGACGGAGAAGGGCCGCGATCTCGCCGGCGTGATGGTCATGCTGACCGAGTGGGGACGGCGATGGGTCGACCGCGACGAACCGGAGGTGACGCTCGTGCACGCCCCGTGCGAACACGACCTGCGGCCGCAACTCCAGTGTGCCGAGTGCGGAGATCGCGTGGCGGACGGGTCGATCACGGCCCGGTTCAGCCGGCACCAGACCGGTTCACCCGGCTGATCCCCGCCGACCGCCCGGCCTACTCGGCCGAGCTGCCGATCGCCTTCCAGGCCTCCTCGTCGGCCGAGCCCGGCTCGGGCAGGAGAACGCCGCCCTCCATCGTGTACGAGGCGTCGACGTCGACCGAGACCGCGGTGACCGACGAGGTCGCGATGCTGGCGCGGTCGGCCAGCGCGGCGGCCAACCGGTCGGTGAGCTGTTGCTTCTGCGCGTCGGTGCGACCGTGCCGGATCGTGCCGAACACCAGGGCGCTCTGCCCCTCGTCGAGTCGGCCGTCGTCATCGTCGGCGAAGAGGACGTGCACGAACGATCGGGGCGCCCCGGTGATGCCGCAATGGATGTCGACCACATCGTTCGCAAAGGCCTGGCGTTGCTCGAGCGAGAGCAGACCCGGGCGGGTCAGGGTTCGGTACAGCGGCACGGCACTCCTCCTCGTTCACCGACGATGAGCACCGTAGAACCGATCCGCGTCGGTAGTCAAGAACTACCGACCGGGGAGGATAGATCGTCGGACTCGTCAGCGGCCCGAGAGCGATGGCGATTCGGGGTCAGGACGCACGTCGATCGAGACCGGGGTCTCGATGGGGTGGTGGCAGGCAACGGCGTGACCGACTCCCAGTTCGGTCAGCGCAGGGTCGTCGACGCGGCAGCGATCGGTCGCAACGTCGCAGCGAGGCGCGAACGCACATCCGGGCGCACGGTCCACCAACTCCGGTGGACGACCCTCGATCGCAGTCGGGAGCGCCCCCGGGGCGTCGTCGAGGCGCGGGATCGAACGCAGCAGCGCCCTGGTGTAGGGATGCTTCGGCTCGGCGAACAGGCTCGAGACGTCGGTGTGCTCGACGACGCGACCGGCGTACATGACCGCCACGTCGTCGGCCCGACCGGCAACCACGCCGAGGTCGTGGGTGACGAGCACCATCGCCATGTGCCGCTCGCGTCGTTGCACCTGCAGCAGGTCGAGCACCTGGGCCTGCACCGTCACGTCGAGTGCCGTGGTCGGCTCGTCGGCGAAGAGCAGATGCGGGTCACACGACAGGGCGATCGCGATCATCGCCCGCTGCCGCATGCCACCGGACAACTGGTGCGGGTACTCGTCGAAGCGGCGTTCCGGATCGGGAATCCGAACGGAGCGGAGGAGTTCGATGCCGCGTTCACGGGCGGCGCGATCGTCGAGATCCAGGTTGGCGGCGATCGCGTCGGTGATCTGTCGACCGATCTTGTACATCGGGTGGAGCGACTGGGAGGGATCCTGGAAGATCATCGCCATGTCGCCGCCCCACAACGAGCGCATCGCCCGGTTGCTCAGATCGTCGATCCGCCGCTCCCCGAACGTGATCGTGCCCGAGCGGTGCACACCGTTGGGCGGCAACAGGTTCATGATCGAACGCGACAACACCGTCTTGCCCGAGCCCGACTCGCCGACGACCCCGAGCGTGCGACCCGGCCAGATGTCGAGATCGACGCCGTCGACCGCCCGCACGAGCCCACGCGGCGTGTCGAAGCTGGTCCGCAACGAACGGACAGAAACGAGGGGTCGATCAGGCACCGGCCGATCACTCGACGCCGACTGCGATGCACGGGCCTCGACGGTCACCGAGGGCGCAACGGTTCGTGGCTCGGTGTCGATCGGATGGTGGCAGGCGACGAAGGACTGCTCGCTCGTCGGCTCGATCGTCGGCTCGACCTCGGCACACAGCGTCGTCGCCCGTTCGCATCGGGTCCGAAACCGGCACCCCGACGGCGGGTTGACGGGCGACGGCAACTCACCGAGCTCGTGGACCTCGTCACCGACCACCACCGACGGGTCCGGTAGCGGGATCGCATCGAGGAGCATGCGGGTGTACGGGTGACGCGGCTGCTCGAAGACCTCGTCGGGGGTGCCGACCTCGCAGATCTTGCCTAGGTACATCACGGCGATGCGATCGGACATGGCCTTGACCACGGCGAGATCGTGCGCGATCAGCACGAGCGCCAGGTCGCGCCGCTCGGTCAGGTCGTGCAGCACGTTCAAGACCTGCGCCTGAACCGACACGTCGAGCGCCGAGACCGGCTCGTCACAGATGAGCACCGAGGGTTCCCGAACCAGACTGCGCGCGATGCAGATGCGCTGGGCCTGACCGCCGGAGAACTCGTGCGGCCGCTTGTGGAGGGTCTGGTCGGGATCGATGCCGACCTCGAGCAGCGCCGTTCGGGCGCGTTGCTCGGCTTCGCTCCGGAACGTCGACAGCTGTGTCCGACGCGTCAGCGCCGTCACTGCCTCGACCATTGCGCCGACGACGGCGAGCGCCGACCACAGAACGGCGGCGAGCAAGCCGCCTGCAACCAGCGGTGCTGCGAGCACGATGCCGACGACCGCGGCGACGATCACCGGCACGGTCGGCGATCCGTCGCTCATGTCGTAGCCCAAGAGCAGTTGGACGAGCAGCGCACCGACGAGCAGGCCGAGCCCGACCTTCGCTGCGGCGACGACCGAGCGCGTCGTGAGGCTTCGGACTGTGGAGGTCCACAGTCGACTTGCCCAACGCGACGGTGCCGAACGATCGAACCGGGACCGCCACTGGATCTCCAGCGGATCGATCAGGCTCTCGCCGATCGTGCGGCGGGGGTTGAGCGAGCCGATGGGGTCTTGGAACACCATCTCGAGGTGAGCGCGGCGCTCGTCGCCGATCCGCAACGCGGTCACGTCTTCGCCGCGAAGGCTGACCGTGCCGCTGCTGGGTCGCCAGATGCCGGCCACGGTGCGGCCGGCCGTCGACTTGCCACAGCCCGACTCACCGACGATGCCGAGCACCTCGTTCTCGAGGACGTCGAAGCTGACGCCCGACAGGGCGCGCACGCGATCGTGCGTGCCGTGGATCGGGAACTCGACGGTGATGTCGTCGACGCTGAGCGCAACCCGCGAGGAATCACGACGGAGGTGGGCGTCACCTGATCCGGCCATCTGGGCACCTCCGTTCGGCTTTGGGACGGATACCTGGTCGAGTGGCCATCAGTCGGCCGTCCTCTTGATGCTCCATCGAGCGCGGAGCCGTTCGCCCTGCACGTTCAGGGCCATGACGGTGATGAACATGGCGAGCGACGGCATCACGACCAGATACGGGTCGGTGCGCAGGTGGCGCTTGCCCTCGGAGATCATGGTGCCCCAACTGGCGGTGGGTGGCGGCACGCTCAAGCCGAGGAAGGCGAGGCCGCCCTCCAGCACGATCACGACGCCGAGCGACACGAGCGCAAAGGCGACGACGGGCATGACGACGTTGGGCAGGATGTCGCGACGGAGGATCCGCCGGTCACGCGCACCGTAGAGGCGCGAGGCGAGCACGTAGTCGCGGTCGGCCACACCCATCGAGTTCGCCCGGGAGATCCGCATGTAGATCGGGATCGAGAGCAGCCCGATCGTGATGGTCACCGTGGTCAAGCTCTGGCCGACGAATGCGATCACCCCGAGCAGCAGGACCATGCCGGGGAACGCCAGGATGACGTCGATGACCGCGCTCAAACCTGTGTCGAGATGACCGCGGAAGTAGCCGGCGACCAGGCCGAGTAGTCCGCCGAGGGTGAAGCCGATCCCGACGGCGACGACCGACACGAAGAGCGACACTCGTGCGCCGTAGACGAGCCGCGACAGGATGTCGCGACCGAGGCCGTCGGTACCGAGCAGGTGGCCGTCCGTACCCGGAGGCGACAATTTGTTTGCGATGTCGATGGCGAGCGGGTCGTCGATCGGCAGGATCGGCGCGGCGACCGCGACCACGACGAGCAGAACGAGCCAACCGGCACTCCAGTAGCCGAGGACCCTGCGGATCGGGCTGCGCCGACGACGGACGACGGTGTCGTCGGACGCGGCGAGCGGTTGGGCGAGGGTCACGGATTCAGGCTCCTGAGTCTCGGATCGACGACGAGGTAAGCGAGGTCGGCGAGGAAGTTGACGATGACGAAACTCGCAGCCATGACGAGGACCACGCCCTGCACGACCATCAGGTCGCGCTGGAAGATCGCGTCGACGAGCAACCGGCCCATGCCGGGCACGGCGAACAGCGTCTCCACGATCACCGCCCCTCCGATCATCGCTCCGATCTGCACGCCGAGCACCGTCAACAGGGTGAAGCTGGACGGGCGGAGCGCGTTGACGAACAGGAGCCGGCGGGTCGACACGCCCATCGAACGCGCCATCACCAGGTAGTCCTGCTGAAGTGTTGCGAGCATGTCGGTACGAAGCACTCGGGTCAGCACGGCGATGTTGCCGATCGCCAGCGTGAGCGCCGGCAAGATCGCCCCCCGCAGGTTGTCGGCGAGGTTCTCCGGGAACGGTGTCAGGCGCGTCCAGCCGGTCGCTGGAAGTAGCGAGGTCTCGACCGCCAACGTGTAGATCAACACGAGGGCGAGCACGAAGGTCGGGACCGAGAGCATCCCGAACGAGACGGTCGACGTGACCTGGTCGAACGCTCGGCCGACCCAATGGGCCGAGCCGACCGCCAGGGGGATCGACAGGAGTGAGATGGCGAGTGCCAGCGCACCGATCTCGAGCGTGACCGGCGCCCGGTTGGCGATCTCACCGGCGACGGGCTGGTTCGTGATGTACGAACTCCCGAAGTCGCCGCGCACCACGCCAGACAGCCAGTCGAGGTAACGCAGCGGCAGGGGCTCGTCGAGACCGAGCTCGTCACGGACCCGTTCGAGCGCCTCGGGTGTCGCGTCCTCGGTGCCGAGCACCTGCAGCGCCGGGTCGCCGGGCAGCAGGCTCGTCAGCATGAAGGTGAGCACCGAGACGGCGAACAGCACGCCGACCAGGACCAGCAGCCGGTGGCCGATCTGTCGGACGACGGGCGGCACCCGGAGCGGCCGTGCCGGGCCGGACGCTAGGCCCGACCCGGCAGCTGGCTCGGTCACTGGCCGGTGAGGTACGCCTGCACGAGGCGGGCCTGGGCCTGGGCGTGTCCGTTGCCGGGCGTGCCGTCGGGATACGTCCAGCCGTCGACGCCGGCGATGTCGTCGGCGTGAGCAAGTGCCGACACCGTGTAGCCGGCGTAGACGATCGGGGCCAGTTCGACCATGTGCTCGTTGAAGGCCATGTAGACGGCCTGACGTTCGTCGACATCCACGGTCGAGCGGCCCTGGTTCAGGAGTTCGTCGGTGGTCTCGTCGTAGATGTTGGCGTAGTTCGTCGAGTTGCCGACTGCGGGCTCGCCGCCCCAGAAGGCGAACGGGTCCTGGTCGCTGCCCTGACGCCAGCACGACGCCTGGAACGAACCGATGAAGTCGGGCGCCTCACCGACGACTTCCTGACCGAGTGCTGCGCTCTCGAGCTGGTTGATCTCCACGTTCACCTGGCCGGTGCTGCTCCACATCGCCTGGGCCGCCTGGGCGAACTCCACGAAGTCGCCTTCAGGCAGGCAGTTGAGCGTAAGGTCGATCGAACTACCCGGCTCCTTGCCATCGGACCGTTCGGGGTCGTCGATGTACTCCTGGAGCATCGCCTGGGCGCCCTCGTCGTCGGCCTGCAGTGCGTCGTAGGTCGCGGCAGCGTCGAGCGAGTGGTGCGGGTGTTCGGGGCCGACGAGTTGGCTCGCGGGCGGGCTGATGTCTTCGCCGCCGAGCACGGCGATCAGGCCCGGCTGGTCGGACAGACCGATCAGCCCGTATCGCACGCGCATGTCGTCGGTCGGTGCGTTCATCATGTTGAGCAGGGTGCCCGTGCTCTGATTGCCGAGATTGCGACCGACCGAGACGCCACCGATGCCGTCGAGTGCGCGCACGGTGCTGCCCGAGTACGTGTTCATCATGTCGATGTCGCCCGACTCGAGGGCTGCGAGGCGGGTGTCCTCGTCGGGGATCGGACGGAAGGTGATGCTGTCCAGGTACGGCAACTGTGCCCCGCTGTCGTCCGTGCGCCAGTAGTCGGCGTTGCGGGTCAGGACGATCTCCGAGCCACGGTCCCACTTCTCCATCACGAACGGTCCCGTTCCGATCGGGTTCTCGCTGAACGCAACCGGGTCGGCCTTGAATGCACCGGGTTCGAACACGAGTCCGGCCACCGACGCGAGCGTCTGCGTGAACGAGGCGTCGGGCCCGGCCAGGGTGATCGTCACGGCCAGGTCGCCGTCGGGGGTCATCTCGGTGATGTTGCCGAGGCGACCGAGCAGCCGCGAGTCTTCGGCGGTCGACACCTCGAGCATCTCGATGAGCGTTGCTGCATCGAGCGGGACGCCGTTCGAGAAGGTGATGCCGGCAGGCAGCGTGATCGTCCACTCGCTCGCGTCCTCGTTGGGCACGATCGATTCGGCGAGGTACGGCTGCGGGACGCCATTCGCGTCGGTCTCGACCAGCGGGTCGTAGACATGGCGTGCGACGGTCAGGCACGCATCGCTGCAGCCGTCGACGGTCGGGCTCCAGCCCGCCGGTTCGCCGTCGACGCCGACGATGATCGAGCCGCCGTAACGGTCGCCACCATCGCTGTCGGCATCGCCGGCATCGTCGCCGGCCGCTTCTGTGGTGTCGGCGACGTCGCCGCTGTCGCTGTCGCCACCTTCGTCGGTGTCGCCACCGTCGTCGGCTTCCGCTTCGGTGGACTCCGAATCGGACGACTCGTCGTCCGAGCCGCAGCCGACGGCGATGAGTCCTGTGGCGATCGTGATCGCCACTGCTTGCCTACTGATCGTTCGACGCAACGTCGTCCCCCTTCTCGGTGCTCCCTCGGATCGGACTCCGGGGAATATTCGGCCGCGGACGACGGGCACTCCGAGACGACCGGGTGAGGCCCCTCTGGCTGCGTCGTACCGCTGACGTGTGGTGACACCATCCCAAGTCGGTCGCCCCGACGGAACCGCCAGGATGACTAGAAGGTCATAGGCTGAACGCATGGCCTCCCCCACGATCGTCGACGGGATCGACATCTCCGCGATCCGACTCTTCCTGTCCGTCATCGAGCTCGGGAGCGTCTCGAAGGCAGCTGAGCGCCACGTGTTGGCGCAGCCGTCCGCCACTGCCAAGCTGCAGAAGCTCGAACGCCAGCTCGGCGTCGCGATCCTCGAACGCAGCCCGACCGGCTCGAAGCCGACCGCGGCCGGCATCGGCCTTGCACCAGCGTGCGCCGAAGTACTCACGACGGCGTCGGAACTCGTCGAGCGAGCCGATGCGCTGCGCAACGAGGCCACCCGACTCGCGGTTGCGACCACCCGACACGTCGCCGAGCACCGCCTCCCCGGGTGGATCATCGCCGCCGGACTCCACGACATCCGCCTCGACCTGGTCGAAACGAACACGCTCGGCGTCGCTCAAGAGGTTCGCAACCGCGGCGTGGCCATCGGTTTCATCGAAGGCCCGCACCCGCCCATCGGTCTCAGCTCCGAGGTCGTTGCGACGGAGGAACTCGTGCCGGTGGTCGGATCGTCGCACCCGTGGTCGAACCGACGGCGCGCCGTGACACCCGCCGATCTGATGAAGACGACGATGGTGCTGCCTCGGCCCGGATCCGGCACACGCGACGTGGTGGAGGCGGCGCTGCACGACGAGCCGCGGACGGCGGAGTCGAACCACTTCGAGGTATCGACCGGTTCTGCCGCCAGGCTCGCTGCGATCAACGGGGCGGGCATCGCTTTTCTGCCGGCCAGCCGCGTCGAAGACGACCTCGCAGCTGGACGTCTGCACCTCATCGAGGTGAAGGACACCACGATCATCCAACCCGTGCGAGCGATCTGGCGGGGTGCCCGTCCGTCGATCAAGGCCGCGGCGCGCCTGCTCGATGCGGTGCTCGCCGCACGGGCACCAGCGCTACTCGGTTGATCGCTGCGCGTCAGAGCTGCGGGCAGATCAGTTGTCGGGTGCGATGTTGAAGACGACCTGGGAGATGCGATCGTCTTCGATGGTGATGCGCGTGCAGATCGGGGTGACGACCTCGTCGCCGTCGGAACTGGTGCCGACCCGGTCGAACATGAGGTAGATCACGTTGGCGATCACTCGCGAGTAGATGCGGACGTACCGAGCATCGGGCATGTTCGTCTTCATCCGCTCTTCCGTGCGGCGGCGGGCCTCGAGCATCTCGTCGACGGTGAGACTCTTGTCGTTGGGGTTCGCCGGCTCGTGCATCACGGTCACCGACGGACCCCAGTGCTCGGCCATGAGCTCGCCGTATCGGCGGCGGTCCCCGAGTTCGTGGGAAGCGTGCAGTTCGGCTCGTAGCCGGTCGAGGTCGATGGACATGACAGCTCCTTGGGACGCTCGGCGTCGTCGGTCAGACGACCGACGCGTGTTCGCTGATGATGCGGTCGACCAGCCGATCGACCGCCGAATCGGGTTGATAGCCGGAGGCCAGCCGTGCCCGACCGAACTCGGCCGTGCGTCGGAGGCCCTCCGCCAGTGTCACCTCACACCGCCACCCGTCGACGACCGACCGGACATGTGACGTGTCGAAAATCATCGAGTCCGCCTTGTCGCCACGCAAGGGCGCCGACCACTGCGGCTCGTACTCGACGAGTGTGTCGGTGGGGACGTGGACGAGTTCGACGTCGAGATCGAGCGCACCACCGACCTGGCGAAGGATCGTGTTCCACGACAACGCCGTCTCGCTCGTGATGTTGAACGTCGAGCCGACGGTTGCACCGCTCTCGAAGAGTCCGACGAAGGCGGATGCGAAGTCGGCGGCATGCGTGAGGGTCCACATCGAGTCACCGTCATCGTGGACGAGGATCGGTTTCCCGGCGAGCATCCGCCAGGTCTGGTGTTCGCTCTGCAGCACCGCGCTCGGAAGGCGGGTTCGGTAGGTGTGGCTCGGGCGCACGATGGTGACGGGGAGGACGCCGGCTTGCTGAGCATCGAGCAACGTTCGCTCACACGCCAGCTTGGCCAGGCCGTACGCCGAGAACGAATTCCCGACCGGGGTCGACTCGGTGACTCGCTCGTCGGCGATCGGCCGGCGGTAGACCGCTGCGGACGACACGAACACGAACTGACCACAGCGACCGGAGAACGCCTCGATGTCACGGACTGCATCCGCACCGTCGAACGCCATGAACTGGCACACCACATCGAACGTGCGGCCGCCGAGAGCCGCATACGGCTCATCAGAGCGCAGATCACCCACGATCGACTCCACACCGTCGGGCAGCAACTCGCTCCGGTTGCCCCGATTGAGGACTGCGACATCGTGACCGGCAGCAAGTGACCGCTCGACACAGGCGTGCGAGATTTCGCCGGTGCCGCCGACGTACAGGACCCGGGTCACGGATCGGCCACGAGCAGCTCGGCGCCGTCATCGACCAGGCGGGCGCCGCCGACGAGATGGGCGTCGAGGAAGTGGTTCACGCGCTGCGGCGGACTGACGAACCGGACGTTCCGATCGATCCCGTGCGGCGACGGCACCTCGAACGCCTGCCGAGCGCTCTCGTCGAAAACGAGTCGGCCGTCGGCGAGTTCGCCGGAGTCGAGCAGACGCAGCGTCGGGTCAACGTCGAGCTGCCGCCGGATCTCGGGGTCGATGTCGTGGAGGACGACGCCGCGATAGTGCTTGGCGATGGCCTCGTGATAGGTCAGCGCCAGCATCGGACGCGGCGTGTCGGACGGATTGGGCACCCCGCGGTGCCACATGCGGGGATCGCGGAAGCAGACGCCACCTGCCGGTATCTCCATCGATGCGGGCGGACCCCACTTCTCGAGCAGATCGGGGTGCGACGCAGGACGCTCTCCCGGCTCCCAGGTGGTGACGATGGTCTCGCGGTGCGACCCCGGGTAGATCTCGGTCGCACCGGTCTCGATCGTGATGTCGGTGAGCGCCGTCGAACACGACAGCGTCGTGGTGCGCGGCGGCCACTCCTCGCCTGCGGCGAGGGCTTCCGCCTCCGTCGTCCAGGAGTATGGACGGTCGGCGTGCAGGGGTTGGGCTCCGCTGCCAGGGCAGTTCACGTTGCCGTTGTAGAAGCCGAGCCAGGCGCCGTCGCCGAGCACCGTCGCCACGACACTCTCGATCAGGGGATTCGCCACGATGTCAGCCGAGACGTACAGCGCAGAGCGACGGGGTCCGAGCTGGAGGTGCCCCTTGCCGGTCCGCTGCTCGTGCGGCGTCATCGTCGCTGCTTCACGAACCGCTGCCGTGTCGTCGAGCATCGATGCCAGCAGCACCTCACGCGTTTCGGCCGACACCAGGTTGCCGACGACGGCAAAACCGATCGTGCGGAGGTCGTCGCGGATCTGCGACAGCGTGGCGGGCGGCAGCGTGCCGGCGGCGCGATCGGCGTCGGTGGCGTGGTACGTCATGACGCCGACCCCGCGGACGGGATTCGGTCTGTCACGGTCGGGATCTCGCTCAGCCGACGAGCCGTCGTCGCGTTCCCCCGATTGTTCGCCTTCCGCAGCTCCAATCGCATGGCGACATCTTGACAATCGACGCCCGACGGCTGAACCCTGCACCTCGCTGTACCGTCATAGGCGGTCACTATCGGCAGGTCACTCATCGTCAAACGGCGATCGACGTACCGACGAATGCGGCTCCGGCCACGAGCACCCAGGCTGCCATGCCGAGCGCGAGCGGTCGCCCGCTCAAGCGCCGCAACCGGTCGATGCGCACGCCGAGCCCCAGTGCGACGAGTGCGACGGTCAGAGCGATCTTCTCCAGATCGGCGCCGAGCGTCAGTGCGTTCGGGCCGAGCAGCCCTGCGCTCCGCACGAGCACTGCGACAAGGAACCCGACGACGAAGAGCGGGACCAAGGGCGGCCGTTCCGTCTCGTCGCTCGGTCCGACCCGAACGGGTCGCCGGCGCAGGGCGACGATTGCCACCAGGGGTGCCAGCAGGACGACCCGCGTCAGTTTGACGACCGTCGCTGCAGCGAGCGCTTCGCTGCCCCCGGTTCCGGCGGTCGCCACGACCTGGCCGACGTCGTGCACGGCGGCGCCGACCCAGGTGCCGAACGCTGCTCCGGTGAGGTCGACCGCGGAGGCGATCGACGGGAGCACGATGATCGACAACGAGCCGCACAGCGTGACGAGTGCGATCGCGTAGGCAGTTTCTTCTTCGTCGGCGTCGACGACTCCGTCCATCGCCGCGATCGCGGATGCTCCGCAGATCGAGTAGCCGGTTGCGATCAACAGGCCGAGTCGGTCGTCGACGCCCATGCGGCGAGCGAGCCATTGCGTGCCGAGGAACGTCACGGTGACCACGCCGGCCACCACGCCGAGTCCACGTACACCGAGCGCTCCGAGATCGCCGAGCGACAGTCGAAGGCCGAGCAGCACGAGGCCCGCACGCAGAATCGTCCGGGCGCAGAAGGCGATGCCGGGCTCGAACCGACTCGGCAGCTCGATGCAGTTCGCGACGACGGCACCGGCGATCACCCCGACCACGAGCGGCGACAGCACCGACGGGCCGAAGCCGGCGACCACCGTCGCGCCGACCGCCAGCACCCCCACGAGCGCGAGGCCCGTGAGGATGCTGCGGGGGGTTGCGGTGCGGTCGTCGAACGTTCGGGGCGTCAGACGACTGCGACCGGGTGCGGGTCGAATCGGAGTGCTCCGTGGTCGATGCGTCCGAGGACGTGCCGGGCGAACAGGTCGCATTCGGCGGCGTGGGGATAGCCGGAGAAGATGAACGACTCGATGCCGGCGTCGATCAGTTCTTCGATCTTGGCGTGCACCTGGTCGGGGTCACCGACGATCGCCGCTCCTGCGCCCGACCGGGCTCGGCCGACGCCGGTCCAGAGGTGGCGCTCGACGTAGCCCTCGTCGTCCGACGATTCGCGCAGTGCCGCCTGGTTCGCCACACCCGCCGACGTCGAGTCGAGCGACTGCTTGCGGATCGCCTCACCGGTCTCGACGTCGAGGCGAGACAGCAGGCGACGTGCGGCGGCACGCGCCTCGTCCTCGGTCTCACGAACGATGACGTGCGATCGCCACCCGTAGCGCAGGGTGCGGCCGTACTCGGCGGCTCGGGCATCCATGTCGGCCTTGACCGCCAGGACCTTGTCGGTCGTGTCCGGCCACATCAAGAACACGTCGGCACCGCGTGCGGCGCACTCACGTGCGGCGGGCGACAAACCGCCGAAGTAGAAGAGCGGGCTGCGTCCGCTGACGGTGCGAGCACGAGGCGGATCGACCGACAGGTCGACGTGCTCACCGTGGAAGTCGACGGGTTTGCCGTCGAGCAGCTCGCGGAGGCAATACATGATCTCGGTCGAGCGGCGATAGCGCGGCTCGCTCTCGAGCTGTTCGCCCGGGCGGTCGGACGAGATGATGTTGATGGTCAGGCGGCCGCCCATCATCTGGTCGAGCGTCGCGACCTGGCGGGCGAGCTGCGGCACGATCAGCTCACCGCAGCGGACGGCGAGCAGCATGCGCATCGACGTCATCGATGCCATGCCGGCGGCGAAGGCCGTGTTGTCGATGCCGAGTGCGTAGCCCGACGGCAGCAGGACGTTGTCGTAGCCGTAGCGGTCGGCCGTCAGCACGATGTTGCGGCAGTGCTCGAACGAGCTGGCGAGATCGGGATCGGGCACCCCGAGGAACTCGTAGTCGTCGTCGCACAGGGCGCTGAACCAGGACATCTCGACGGTCATCGCACGGCCTCCCGGTCGTCGTCTCGTTGCATGATCTCGGACAGTTCGACCGGTCGGCCGAGGTCGATGCTGCGGTGTGCCGCAGCCCCCATCGCCACGGCCCAGTAACCGTCGTCGAGGGTCACGGCCGGCTGACCGCCCGTACGGATCGCCTCGGCGAACTCCACGTGCTCGATGAGACTGGAGCCGTGGTGGAGCCCTTGGTAGGTGATGCGATCGTCGCCGGCGGTCGACTTCTCCACGTTGCCGATGAAGTGCTCACCGCGTCGTCCGAGGTGGACGGTGTTCGACGGCATGCGGGCCTCGACCTTGCCGCGCGCGCCGACGACCGACATCTCTTCCTGCTCGTCGGTCGCCTCGGCGAACATGCACAGGTCGAGCAGCGCGCGTGCCCCGCTCGGGTAGTCGACGATCACGAAGGCGTTGTCGAGGATGTCGGGCGTACGACCGTCGTATTCCTCGTCGAGATGGTTGACGTCTTGTGCTCCCGACGCCATCACGCGGACCGGTCGCTCTCGCAGGACGAGGTTCATCAGGTCGAAGTAGTGGCAGGTCTTCTCGACGAGGGTGCCGCCGGTGTTCTCGCTGAACCGGTTCCAGTCACCGACCTTCTGCAGGAACGGGAACCGATGCTCGCGGATGGCGACCATGCGCGGCTGACCGACGGCGCCGTCGTGGACGTGTTCGACGAGAGCAGCGACGGCCGGCATGTAGCGGTACTCCATCGCCATCCAGGTGACGACCCCGTCTGGTCGATCGGCGGCGAGGGCGAGGATGCGCTCACAGTCTTCGACGGTGGTGCAGAGCGGCTTCTCGATCAGCACGTGCACCGGTCGTTGGAGAACGTCGGCCAGTACGTCGACGTGAGTGAAGTTGGGCGTCGCGATGACGACGGCATCGCACAGCTTGCTGTCGAGCAGGTCGACGTGGTCCTCGAACGCCGCCACCTCGCCATCGGCTGCCTGAACGCCGCGAGCCCGCGAGTCGGCGTTCGTGTCGGACACCGCCGTGACGACCGCTTCGTCGAGGGCATTGATGTTCTCGATGTGCTCGACCCCCATCATTCCGGTGCCGATCACCCCGTAGCGGATCACCTCGCCTCGTTTCATGACACCACGAAAGCACACTCCTCGTCGGGCAACCATGGGCAACTTGGCTGTGGGGTCATAGCCCGTACCTTGGGCCTGAATCGATCCGGTTCAGCGACGTCTACGGCAGCGGAGCGCCGTCCGATGCCTGGACGATCGCATAGACGTCCTCTCGGTCGAGGTGCACGTCCAGCGCTCGGAGTGAAGCCCCGATGCGGGCAACCTTCTGCGTTCCGACGATCGGGATGACGCCTGCAGGGTGAGACAGCACGAAGGCGAGGGCGATGTGCGACCGCTCGAGCCCCTCGCGCTCGGCGAGCCGGTCGAGGACGTCGAGCAGCTCGCTCGAGAGTCCGTGCCCCGTGGCGAGCGCTCCTCCCGCCAGCGGACTCCACGCCAGGGGTACCGTCCCATTGGCCATGCTGTAGTCGAGGGTGCCGTCGCGCATCGGTCCGAGCTCGACCGCCGAGAACTCGGGTTGCGTCGTGGCCAACGGAAAGTCGAGGAAGCGCTGCAGCGCCTCCGTCTGCCGCACGGTGTAGTTCGAGACGCCGACCTCACGCACCTTGCCGCTCTCTCGAAGGTTCGTGAGCGTCTCAGCGACCGCTTCTGGATGGGTGTAGCTGTCCGGCCGATGAACCTGGTAGAGGTCGATTCGATCGGTCTGCAAGCGACGAAGGGACGCCTCGCAAGCTGTCGTGAGCCACTCAGGTGACGAGTTGTAGGGCGTCGGCGGTGTGATTCCGCCTTTGGTCGCGAGCACCATCCGGTCGCGAAGCGAGGGCGTCGAGGCGAGGACGGCGCCGAGCATCTGCTCGGCGTCGCCGAACCCGTGCTGTCCGTCGAACCCGTAGATGTCGGCGGTGTCGATCAGGTTCATGCCTGCTTCGAGCGCCGCCTCGACGAGTTCTCGCGCCCGGTCGACTTCCTGCGATTCGAGCCGCCACTGGCCGTAAGCGATGGGGCCGACCACGGGGAGGTTGCCGAGCTTGCGTGGCTGAGAACGAACGAGGGAGGTCATTCGACCGAACGTAGCCGAGGACGTTCGGGCCGGCCCCGAGCCAGCCGTTTCCCGCGGCGAGGCTGCGCGCCGCACGACGGGCTGGTCTCGGTACGGTGAATCGCCATGCCTGACGAGCACCGCATCTACTCGATGAGCGTGGCGAGCGTGTACGTGCACTACGTGGCGAAGGCCGAACGGAAGGGCCGCACGAAGGACGAGGTCGACGAGATCCTGCGCTGGCTCACCGGCTTCGATCAGGCGACGCTCGATCGTCACCTGGCCGACGAGA
This sequence comes from Ilumatobacter fluminis, assembly GCF_004364865.1. Classification (NCBI taxonomy): domain Bacteria; kingdom Bacillati; phylum Actinomycetota; class Acidimicrobiia; order Acidimicrobiales; family Ilumatobacteraceae; genus Ilumatobacter; species Ilumatobacter fluminis. Next base: position 562,938 of record NZ_SOAU01000001.1, on the reverse strand, counting down.
CCGACTTCCGCACCTTCTTCGATACAGCGCCCCTCAACCCCGATCGCCACCGGATCACCGGCGTCGTGTGCGGGGTTCGGGTCGAGAACGTCGAAGAACCGCTGATGCAGGAAATCCGCTACGCCGACAAGCTGATCGACGAGCTCGCCAAGGGCAAGGCGATGGACAAGATCCTGCGGAGTGCCTCATGAAGATGCTCGACCGGCTTCGACGCGGCGCCGGTGACGACGACCGGCCCTGGGACTACGTGATCGTGGGCGGCGGCAGCGCCGGGTGTGCGCTGGCCAACCGGTTGAGCGCCGACCCGTCGAACCGGGTGCTCGTGCTCGAGGCCGGACGGACCGACTGGAAGTGGGACGTCTTCATCCACATGCCGGCCGCGCTCACCTTCCCCATCGGTAGCCGCTTCTACGACTGGAAGTACGAGAGCGAGCCCGAGCCGCACATGAACGGGCGGCGGGTCTATCACGCTCGCGGCAAGGTGCTCGGCGGGTCGTCGAGCATCAACGGGATGATCTTCCAGCGGGGGAACCCGATGGACTTCGACAAGTGGGGCGCCACGCCCGGGCTGGAGCAGTGGGACTACGCCCACTGCCTCCCCTATTTCAAGCGGATGGAGCATCGCCTCCTCGGCGGTGACGCGTGGCGTGGCGACGACGGGCCGCTGCAGCTCGAAACCGGGCCCGCCAGCACTCCCCTCTTCCGGGCCTGGCTCGAAGCCGGACCGCAGGCGGGGTTCGCGTCGACCAGCGACGTCAACGGGTTCCGCCAGGAAGGCTTCGCCGTGTTCGACAAGAACATGACCAGGGGCCGCCGCCTCAGCGCGGCACGGGCGTACCTGCACCCGGTGCTCGACCGACCGAACCTGACCGTGCGCACCCTCGCCCAGGCGAACAAGATCCTGTTCGAGGGCAACCGCGCCGTCGGCGTCGAGTACCGACGCGGACGGCGCACCCACACGGTGCGAGCGTCGAACGTCGTGTGCTGCGGCGGGGCGTTCAACACACCGCAGCTGTTGCAGTTGAGCGGCGTCGGCGAACGCGACCATCTGGAATCGCTCGGGATCGACGTCGTGGCCGAGGTGCCCGGCGTGGGCGAGAACCTGCAGGACCACCTCGAGGTGTACGTGCAACACGCGTGCACGCAGCCGGTCTCGATGCAGCCGTACAACGCGACGTGGCGCCGCCCGTTCATCGGACTGCAGTGGCTGTTCCGACGCGGACCGGCGGCGACCAACCACTTCGAGGCCGGGGCGTTCGTGCGCAGCAACGACGACGTCGAGTACCCGAACCTGATGTTCCACTTCCTGCCGATCGCGATCCGCTACGACGGGTCGTCGCCCGAGGGCGGGCACGGCTACCAGGTGCACGTCGGCCCGATGTACAGCGACGTCCGCGGCACCGTGAAGATCCGATCGACCGACCCGCGCGAGCACCCGGCCGTGCGGTTCAACTACCTGTCGACCGAGGACGACCGGCGGGAGTGGATCGAGGCGATCCGCACCACCCGTCACATCCTGAGCCAGCCGGCGTTCGCGCCGTACGACGGCGGCGAGATCTCACCGGGGCCGTCCGTGGAGACCGACGAGGAGATCCTCGACTGGGTCCGCCGCGACGCCGAGACCGCACTCCACCCGTCGTGCACCGCGAAGATGGGGCCGGTGTCCGATCCGATGGCGGTCGTCGACCCGGACACGATGCAAGTGCACCACACCGAGGGTTTGTACGCCGTCGACGCGTCGGTCATGCCGGCGGTCAGCAACGGCAACATCTACGCCCCGACCATGATGATCGCCGAGCGGGCCGCCGACTTGATCCTCGGCAACGAGCCGCTCCCGCCCGACCACACCGAGGTGTACCGAGCGCCCGACGCCGGCCGCTACATGAGCTGAACGGCACCAGGATCAGCGCGGCAGTCGGCTCGCCGAGACGGCGCCGGCAACCGAGACGACGGCCGAGAGTACGAAGACCCAGGTGAACGAGCCGAGCGCGTCGGCGATCGCTCCGCCGATCTGCGGGGAGATCATCTGCATGACCCCGAACGCGAGCGTGGCGGCACTGAACGCCGGCCCGTAGTTGTCGGTGTCGGTGTGATCGACGATGTGGGCGATGATCAGCGCCGGCATCCCCGAGAACATGAGGCCGACGCCGATCGCCGCGATCGCCACCGACGGCTGACTGCCGGTCAGCACGAGGAGACCGCACCCGGCGAAGATGGTGAAGGCTGCGGTGAGCGCGACCCGACGACCGATCCGGTCGGACAGAGGACCGAGCAGCATCCCGCCGAACACCGAGCCGGCGCCGACCAGGGAGAACGTCGCCGTCGCCGCACCCGATGAGAAACCCGAGTCGTCCTCCAGGCGGGCGACGAGGAAGGCGAGCACCAGGATGTACGCGAAGCCGAAGGCGGCGTAGCAGATCGTGAGCGGGATCCAGCCCCGGACGGTCTTCAGCGCGGCGACGCCGCCGAACCCACCGCTCAGCGCCGGGCGGTCGCCACGCGAACGCAGCAGCGTGAAGGCACCGATCAGCACGACGACGGCGATCGCCAACTCGACCCGGTACACGGTCTGCCAGAGGTCGGGTGCGTCGCTGCGACGATCGAGGAAGGCGGACAGCTGACCGGCGAAGACGAGCCCGACCCCGATCCCGGAGCCGACCAGCCCGACCGCCATGCCGGCTCGATCCGGGGGCAGCGCACGGGCGGAGATCGCCGGAGACGGGATCCAGATCGTGGCACCACCGAGGCCCATCGCGAACAGTGCGATACCGAGCACCGGGCCACTGGGTGCGAATGCGGCGAGCGCCAGCGCGGTGGTGGAGATCGACAGCCCGATGCGCATCAGTTGCACGAGGCTGAACCGGCTCGACGCCCACGAGACGGCGAGCGTGCCGATCATGTAGGCGGTGACGTTCAGCGTGCCGAAGAACCCGGCGAGGGTGTTCGACCCGCCGAGCACGTCGTCACGAGCACCGGGGAGCACCACACCCCAGGTGAAGCGCCCGAACGCCTGGGCCACACACGCGGCAGCCATGACGAGAGCGACGACGAGCCACGCGCTCTCGAGCCGGCCCGCCCCCGCCGGCGGACGGTCGTCGTCGACGTCGGCCACCGCGCCCAACCTATGCAACGACCCGGTCCGCTCTCCCAGCGGGCGACGACGCACGCCGGGGTCGGTGGTTCGGTTCGGGAATCCTCCCGATGCCCGGGGTGGGGCGTCGTCCGTACCGTCGCTCGTGTGGTCACCGACGGGGTGACCGAACCAGTGGAGGAAACCCATGAAGACGCTCACGACGATGACGATCACCCTGGCGGCGTTGGCACTGCCCCTCGCCGCCTGCGGTGGAGACGATGATTCGGGTGGCGGCGGTGCCTCGGCGGAGCAGATCGCTCAGGCGTTCGTCGACCAGGGCGCGCCGGAGGACGAGGCCGCCTGCGTCGCCGACAAGGTCGCCGGCAGCATCTCGCTCTCCGACGTCGAGGACTTCGCGAACGCCGTCGATCCCGACGACGTCGACGCCGACGTGCTCGAGACCATCGGCGAGGCCCTGAACGGCTGCATCGGCTGAGATCTCCACCCCAGCGTTCTCGGCGGCTGTAGTCCGAAATCCCGGACCACAACCGCCGAGAACGACCTGAGGTCGTATCACCATCAGATCTCGGCGGCCACCGTCCGGTATCCCGGCCCACAGCCGCCGAGAACTGGAGTTGGCTGGTCGTCGGGTGGGCGACTACCAAGGGGGTCGTGACGCCCGGCGACGCGTTGGGCGACGACGAGACGGAGCACTCATGAACCCGAGCATCATCGGCTGGTCGCATCTGCCGTTCGGCCGCCGCGACGACACCCTCGAAGAGATGATCATCAGCGTCGCACGCGGCGCGATCGCGGACGCCGGCATCTCCTCGAACGAGATCGACGCCACGTGGCTCGGCCACTTCAATAGCGGGCTCGTCGCCGACGGCTTTCCGGCCTCGCTGACGATCCAGGCCGACGAAGGCCTCCGCTGGAAGCCGGCGACCCGCGTCGAGAACGCGTGCGCGTCGGGATCGGCGGCGATCTACAACGCCATCAATGCGATCAAGGCGGGCGACGCCGAAATCGTCCTCGTCGTCGGCGCCGAGAAGATGACGAACAACAGCACCGCCGACGTGGCCGCCGCACTCGGTGGTGCGTCGTACCAGAAGGAAGAGGGCGGCCTGTCGTTCCCGCAGATCTTCGCCCAGTTCGCGCAGGCCTACTTCGACGAGTTCGGCGACCACTCGTCGACGCTCGCCACGATCGCCGCGAAGAACCACGCCAACGGGGTGAAGAACCCGCTGGCGCACATGCGCAAGGACGTCGGCTTCGAGTTCTGCAACACCGTGTCCGAGAAGAACCCGATCGTCGCCGACCCGCTCCGCGTCACCGACTGCTCCCTCATTTCCGACGGCGCCGCCGCGATCGTGATCGCCTCCGACGACGTCGCCAAGCAGTACGACCGTGCCGTCCGCTTCCGCTCGACGGCCCACGTCCAGGACGTGCTCCCGATGTCGCGCCGCAAGCTCACCGACTTCGAAGGGCCGGCCAGGGCGTTCGGCTCGGCGTTCGACCGAGCCGGCATCCAGGTCGACGACCTCGACTTCGCCGAGATCCACGACTGCTTCACGATCGCCGAGCTGCTCGTCTACGAGGCGATGGGTCTGGCGCCCAAGGGCAAGGGTGCCTCGGCGCTCGAGCAGGGCACCGTCTTCCCCGACGGCGACCTGCCGATCAACCTGTCGGGCGGCCTGAAGGCGAAGGGACACCCGGTCGGCGCGACCGGCGTGTCGATGCACGTCATGTCGGCGATGCAGCTCAACGGCGAGGCCGGCGATCTCCAGAAGGCCGACGCCGAACTCGGCTGCGTGTTCAACATGGGCGGCTCCGGTGTCGCCAACTACTGCTCGATCCTCGAGCGCCGCAACTGAGTCCCAGGTCTCGGGGCGGCGCGCATCCCGCGAGCGGTCCGATTCCGTAGCACTGGTCATGTCGGCTGCTGTGCGATTCGAGGTCAGGACGAGCTTCGACGCTCCACCGCGCCGGGTGTGGGACGAGATGATCGACTGGAACGGCCACGGCGACTGGATCCCCGCCACGCGCATGGACGTCGCGCCCGGAGACGCGACGGCCGTCGGGGCCGAGCTGACGGCCTTCACCGGCTACGGCCCGCTCACGCTCGAGGACCGGATGCGGGTCGCCCGGTGCACGTGGGACGACGAGGAGTCGATCGGTGCCTGCGAGGTCGAGAAACTGGGTCCGGTCTTGACGGGTCGGGCCGGCTTCACGGTCGTGCCGGAGGGTTCGGGCACCGCCGTCGTCTGGCTCGAGGACGTCACCGTGCCGTACGCGCCCGGCTTCACGGCGCCGGTGATCGCCAAGCTGAGCGCAATGGGCTTCAAGCTGGCGATGCGCAGCCTGGCCAAGATCGTCGAGCGCTGACCCTGCCGAATCCGTCGCTCGTTCGGGAAGCAGCGGGCCGCCGCGCGGGTTAGACCCGCCGTGCCCGAGCCGCGACGAAACCCGACCTCTGCCGCGGCGATCGTTCCGGACGACGCGCTTCCTCCTCCCAGGAGCGCCAGCCCGGGCCTTGCACCCCGGCGACGCACGCAGACCCTGACGGTGCTCGCCGTCGGGTTGATGCTGGCGATGACGACGTGGTTCAGCACCTCGGCGGTGCTGCCGACCCTGACCGACCGATGGGCGTTGTCGACCGGGTCGGCGTCGGTGCTCATCATCGTGCTGCAGCTCGGCTTCGTCGTCGGCGCCCTCGTCTCGGCCGCGCTCGGCCTGGCCGACCGGATCGCACCACCGACCCTGGTGCTCGGCGCCGCACTGCTCGCGGCCGCGGCCAACGCCGCGATCGTGCTCGCCGACGCGTACGCCCCCGCCGTGGCCCTCCGATTCCTGACCGGTGTGTTCCTCGCCGGTGTCTATCCACCGGCGATGAAGCTCGTGGCGAGCTGGTTCCGTGCCGGCCGCGGCTTCGCGATGGGTGTGCTGATCGCTGCGCTGACGGTCGGCAGCGCAGCACCTCATCTCGTCAACGCGGTCGGTGGCGCCGACTGGGACTCGGTGCTCGTCGCCACCTCACTCTTGACGGTGCTGGGCGGCGGCATCGTCGGCGTGTTCGTCGCCGTCGGGCCGTTTCCGTTCCCGGCGACCGACTTCCGGTGGCGGGAGGCGTGGGTGGCGTTGCGCGACCGTGACGTCCGGATCTCGACCGTCGCCTACTTCGGCCACATGTGGGAGCTGTACGCGATGTGGGCCTGGGTCCCGCTGTTCCTCGCCGACCGCTTCGACGCCGACGGGTCGGGCCTCGACCCGTCGGCCGTGGCGTTCGTGGTGATCGCTGCCGGGGCCGTCGGCAGCGTGATCGCCGGCAGGTGGGGCGACCGTGTCGGCAAGGCGAGAGCTGCCATGGCGGCGATGCTCATGTCGGGCACGATCGCGCTGATCATCGGCGCGCCGGGGATCCCCCTGTCGGTCATCGTCGTGCTGGCGGTGCTGTGGGGTGTGAGCGTGGTGGCCGACTCGGCGCAGTTCTCGGCGATCGTGAGCGAGCGCTGCGATCAGCGTTTCGTCGGCACCGCGCTCACCGTGCAGCTCGCTCTCGGCTTCCTGCTCACGGTCGCCACGATCTGGATCGTGCCGTGGCTCCGCGATCACGTCAGCTGGTGGGCAGCCTTCGCCGTCCTCGCCCCGGGCCCGTTGCTCGGAGCCTGGGCGCTGCGCCGGCTCGGCCCTGCCGATTCGGTGGACGACGGCTCACCGCCGACGGCCTGACCTCGTCAGTCGTCTCGACGGGCGACGGCCACGGCGGCGTCGATCATCGTTCGTGCCGTCGCGAGATCGTCGTACGAGCCGAACAGGCTGTCGCCCATGCCGACGGCGATCGCGCCGGCGTCGTAGAACGCCTGCATGTTCTGGGTCGAGACGCCACCGGTCGCCATGAACGGACGCTGCCGATAGGCCGGGGCGACCTGGGCGAGCCAGGCAGGGCCGGGCGGGTCGGCCGGGAAGAACTTGAGCACGTCGGCCCCGTGGCGGATCGCGGTCTGGATCTCGGCCGGCGTCTGCACCCCCGGCAGGGTGAGCATGCCGAGTTCGGCGCTGCGCTCGGCCGTGGCGACGTCGATGCCCGGGAGCACGCAGAACGTCGAGCCCGCAGCCGCTGCCGACTCGGCCTGCTCGATCGTCCACGTGGTCCCGACGCCGACCGATGCTTCGTCGCCGAACCGGTCGACGAGGAAGGCGACGTCGTCGACGGTGCCGGGATAGTCGTGGGTGATCTCGAGCGAGCGCACGCCCCGCTCGACGAGGAGGTCGCACAACGGCACGAGGTGTTCGCGTGGGATCTGCCGCAGGACGGCCATGATCCGGTCGGCCCGGAGGCAAGCGAGGGCGTGATCTCGGAGGTCGCTCATCGACCGTCGATTGTCGCGCACTCGAAGTCGTGCCTCGCTCGCTCGCTGCTCAGGGCGACCGACGTCGACCGAACCACTGACGGACCCGGTCCCAGAAGGTCGGCTCACCGTCGAAGTCGAACGCCACCTCGTCGCGTTCGGGTGGCGAGTCGAAGCTCGGCGTGTCGGCGGCGACCGGATCGGGTCGCGGTTCGTCCGAGGCGGGGAACTGCCAGTCGGGCTCGGGCGCCTCGTAGACGTTGCCGTCGTCGTCGGACACCGACGCGTCGAGCGCTGCGGCGACGAGCAGCGCACCGGTCAGCGCATGCTCATCGTCGAACGCCACGGCGACTCGACCGGCCCACCATCGGAACGGCACCTCGGCGACGACGGGATGTCCCGTCCAGCATCCGAACGGCCCCGCGACGGTCGCCTCGTCGCCGCGCGAACTGGTGGCGGTCAACGTGTCGCGGAGCTCGAAGTCGGGTGACGAGCCCACGAACTCGAGCCACTCGGATTCGGGGATCTGGGCGCGGTTTCCCGTGCCGGCGTCCCGCCGCTCGATGTGCAACTCGGATCCCATGGTGTTCGCCTCGACCGTCCACAGTCTGCCCCAACACCTGTCGCTGCGGCAGTCGCCGGGCCGTCAGACGGTGACGGGTTCCGCATGTCGATGGCGGTCGTCGGCCGACGGGCGAACGCTGCGAGCCAGAGCGACGACGCCGACGAGCACCTGGGCGCAGATCGCCGACCAGAAAACAGCCTCCATCGAATCATGGTCGCGTAGCGGCCAGAGGGCGTTGTACGTAGCGGCAGCGGTGAGCGGCATGATCGCGAGAGGGACAAGATCACGGACTCGGATCCGTCCTGCGAGCGCATCGACCACGGTCGATCCACCCACCGCGTCGTGGCGGCGGGCGATCTTCCAGAGGACCCAGCCGATGGCGGCGAGCTTGAGTGGCGCCCAGAAGACCGCCGGCACCACCATCGTGAGCGCCAGGAACGTGGTGGCGAGGCCGGTCGTCACCAGACCGGCCCGGCTCATCCGCCAGCCCACGGCCGGCCAACACCGGTCCATGACCAAGTGCGCCAGCACCAGGGTCAGGGCGACCCAGAGCCCGTATTCGAGAAACGCTGCCGGGTCGAGCACCTCGGACGACCCGCCGTCGAGCGCCATCTCCTCGGCAGTCTCGCGGTCGGTGACCGAACTCGCGAGTGCCCACACTCCCCAGCCGACGCCGACGGTGGCGGCCGACGCGGTGAGTGCGAGTCGCCGCCGGTCGAGTGCCAGGCGGCGGAACCAGACGACGAACACCCCGAAGGCGAGCACGCCGTGCCAGCCGACGAACATCAAGAACAACACCGGCAGCGGACCGTCCTCGTACATGACGGGGGTGATGATCCCTTCGACGATCAGTGCGAACAATGCGCCACCGAGGACGACGGTGCGCCATCCCGACGACCGGATGGTGGCGAGGGCGGCGAACGCGACTGCCGTGGCGACGGCGTAGAAGGAGCCGAGCACGCCGAACGAGTCGGGGCCGATGCCACCCCAGTACCAGTACAGACGTTCGGAGGCCATGCAGGCAGCGACGGCGGCGGCGAGGAGCCATGTGAGGGTTCGCGCCCCGGTGATGAATCGTTCGAGCATGGGATCCGAGCCTGACGCCGAGACGTCGGCCGCACATCGGCCCGACGATCGTTCTGCGCCACCTGCGACCGATCGATCGATCGGCGTGGCAATCAACCGTTCGATCGATGTCCCGACCGGCGTGGCACGCCTACGCTCGACGAGGTGCACCATGTGTGGCGAATCGGCGGAGCGGTCTTGGCACTGCTGATCGCGATCGCCGACGTGCCCGAGGGGATCGAGCCGTGGCAACCGTGGACCGCGCTGTCGGCCGTCGTGGCAGTGGCGGCGCTCGTCAGCCGCGAGCACACCCGACCGCTGGGCGCCGTCACAGCGCTCGGTGCCCTCGCAGCGGTTGCGTTCGGGGCCGAGGTGGTCGACTCACCCGGGCAGGTGCCGTTCGGCCAGTTCGTGGTCGTCGCGCTCGTCCTCGCCGACGTCGCGTACGCCGGTGACCGCCGCACGGTCGCCGGTGTCGGCGTGCTGGGATCCGCCACGGCGGTGGCGGTCGAGGGACTGGCCGACGACCGCACCGTCGGCGACGTGGTGTTCCTCCTGTCGGTGTGGGCGCTGGCGATGGCGACGGCGCTCGCCATCCGGTGGCGGCGACAGGCCGAGGCCGCCAAGGCCGAACAGGTGCGCACCGCCGAGCGGGAACGCATCGCCCGAGAGCTCCACGACGTGGTCGCCCACCACGTGTCGGCCATCGCAATGAGCGCCGAAGGAGCCCGGGCGACCCTCGATGACGATCACGCCGACGTCGACCGGTCCCTCGCCGGCATCCACGACGCCGCCTCGTCTGCGCTCGACGAGATGCGCCAGATCGTCCGGATCCTCCGCGACGACGAATCACTCGCCGTCGGCACGGACTTGTCCGACCTCGCCGAGTTCCTCGGCCCCGACGGCACCCCTCCGGTCCTGGTCTCGGTCGACGACGATCTCGGTCGGCCGGGGCAAGCCGTCACCGGCGCCGTGTTCCGAATCGCCCGCGAAGCCGTGACCAACTGTCGGCGGCACGCCGTCGGCGCCACCCGGATTCAGGTCGACGTCCGATGCGAGGGCGACGAACTCACCATGACGATCACCGACGACGGCTCACGGTCACGACCGGCATCGGGCACGACCGGATTCGGGCTGCGCGGCATGGGCGAGCGTGCCGAGCTGATCGGCGGGAGTTGTACGTCCGGTCCGACGCCGACGGGTGGGTGGCGCGTCGAGGCGCGGCTGCCGACGGGGAGGTCGGACACGTGATCCGGGTCCTGATCGCCGACGACCAGGAGATGGCGCGCGACGGGTTGGCGTTGATGCTCTCCCGAGCCGACGACATCGAGGTCGTTGCGACCGCAGCCGACGGTCGGGAAGCGGTCGAGGCGGCACACCGCGTCCGGCCTGACGTGTGTCTGCTCGACGTGCGCATGCCGCGACTCGGCGGCGTCGAGGCGTGCGTCGAGTTGCGACGCGAGTTCGGCAGCGGCGGGGCGCAGGTGGTGATCGTCACCACGTTCGACGAGGACCGGGTCGTCGACGACGCACTGTCGGCCGGAGCGGTCGGGTTCCTCCTGAAGAGCGCGAGTGCGGCGTTGGTGATCGAGGCGGTTCGTGCAGCGGCGTCGGGGGACGGCCTCGTGGCCCCCGAGATCACCGGTCGCCTGTTGCGCCGATTGGCGGCGGCACCCGACCCGGCCGCACCGACGCAGGAGCCGTTCGACGCGCTCACCGAACGCGAGGAGGACGTCGTCGCCCTCGTCGCCGCCGGCCATACCAACGCCGAGATCGCCGAACTCCTCCACCTGTCGGTCGCCACCGTGAAGACCCATGTCAACGCGATCCTCACCAAGCTCGGCGCCCGCAACCGCGTCGAACTCGCCGCCTTCGCCTTCCGTACTGGCCGGGTGACCTGACCCGGGCAGGTCGAGTCGGGCCGATCGTCCTTTGGGGGTCACGAGCGGCCGTCAGGAGAGGCAGACGACCAGACCGGCGATGCTGATGGGCACGAGGACGACCGCGAGCGGTATCGAGATGCGGCGCAGCCATGCGGCCTGACTGTTGCCACACCGCGATCGGATCAGCGCACCGTCGTCCGACCAGTTCCTGATCCCGATGACGGCTTCACGAACGAAGAAGGTCGCGAGCATCGCCAAGACAAGGAAGAGCAGGCAGGAACCCGACACGTCGCAAACTCTGGCGCACCTGATGTCAGGACCGTTCGTGGGCCCGATGGCTATTGGCGACCCAGTGCAGGAAGCGGAGGGCGCGCCGGGTCGCCGAACGTTTCGAGCCCACCGAGTCCGGTGGCGGACGCGCATCCCTCCCCACCGATCGAACCCGGAGGGACCGAGTGGCAACACCGTCGGCTCACCTACAGTCGCGTGCTGATGATCGATGAAGCGAAGGCGTTCCTGCTCGAGGGGCCTCGCGTTGCGACGCTCGTGATGGTGCGCGACGACGGCTCTCCGATCGGCGTGCCGGTCTGGTTCGACTGGGACGGTGAGGTCGTGCGCATGTTCGCCGCCGGCGACAGCAAGAAGGTCGACCGGCTCCGCGACCGTCCCGCCGCTTCCCTCGTCATCCACAACACCGTCGACGAACCCGAAGCCTGGATCGCGTGGGACGGCGACGTCACGATCGGTGGTCCAGGCGCCGGCGAACTCGCACTCCGGCTCGCCCGCCGCTACTGGGACCTCGACGACCCGAGCCGCAAGGCGACCTACGACGCCTGGGCAGAGGCGCCGGACACGTTCGTCCTCCTCGTCATGACGCCGTCGCGTATCCGGTCGGGCTAGCGCATCAGACGGTTGGTGACCCGCTGACCGGGCGCCGTCCTGGCCTCGGGCCGGGCCGGGCTACGGTCGACGCATGGCGTTCAAGGAAGAGCATTGTCAGGCCTGGCTCGGCGAGCACGCACCGGGCGAGACCCTCGTCTCCTACCTCGTCACACAGACCTGGGCGCCGCAGAACACCCACGCTCCGGGCATGAACACCAACATGAACTTCTCCGGTGTCGAGATCATCCGCAACAAGGCGGCCGAGCTCGGACTCGACGACGACGACAAGGTCGGCCAGTTCCAGGACAAGACGTTCCTCGCCCTCACCGACGACCAGATCGTCTACGGCAGCCGGAACTGGCGGGATCGGCCCAAGGCCCTGCTCCACACCGCGCCCGCGCGCGACTTCCAGGTGCACTGGGTCGACGAGGACTACGGGGCCGGCACCCACCTGCGACACCTGCTGCTCGACTTCGGCGGCGGAGCGTGGCGCACCGATCGGGTCGGGCTCCGGGCGATGAAGCAGGACACCGCGAAGAAGCACAACGTCGAGCCGTTCTTCGCCGAGCTCGGCGACCGGGCCCACCAGATCCAGTAGACGGACTCGGCCCACCGGACTCCGCCGACGGGCGTCAGCCGAGCAGGACGTCGACGACGGACAGGTCGACGGCGAGCAGCACGAGATCGCCGGGAGCTCCCGAGACGAGCAGGGCCGGCTTCTGTTCACCGATCGCCCTGGCCGGGGTGTCGGTGAGTGCGCCCACAGCGTCGTGCAGCGCGATGCCGCAGTCGTGCACCGCGGTGCGAAGGGCACGATCCGGCGTGAGCGTCGAACCGGCCAGGGTGTCGGTGCCGGCAACAACCGCTCGACCGTCGGCGACGTCGACATCGAGCGAGCCGAGCGTGTAGCAGCCGTCCGACGCACCGGCACCGGCCATCGCATCGGTGACCAGAGCGATCCGGCCGGGTGCGGCAGCGAAGAGCAGAGCGATCGAGGCCGGATGGACGTGGATGCCGTCGGCGATCACCTCGATCGTGACGTGCTCGGCGGCGACGGCTGCGCCGAGCACACCGGGGAACCGACCCTCGATCTGAGCCATGGCGTTGAAGGCGTGGGTCACCAACGAGGCGCCCCGGTCGAAGGCTTCGCGGGCGGCGTCGTAGTCGCAGTCGGTGTGTCCGACGGCGACCGGGATGCCCGCCGCGAGGAATCGCGAGATCGCCTCCATGGCACCGGGCAGCTCCGGCGCGATCGTGATCTGCCGGACGATCCCGGGTGCGACGTCGAGCAGCCGGTCGACCGATTCGCGATCGGGGTGGCACAGCACCCGTCGGTCGTGGGCGCCCTTGCGGCCGGGGGCGATGAACGGCCCTTCGACATGGACGCCGAGCAGCCCCGGGTCGAGATCCATCGCCGACCTCGCGCCGATGATCGAATGCACCATGCGGTCGATCGTCGTGGAGACGAACGATGCAACGGCTCGCGTCGTACCGAACTGGCGCATCGCTGCGAGCGCCGCCAGCGCCTCCTCGGTTCCGTCCTGGTAGTGGGCGCCGCCGGCACCGTGGCCGTGGATGTCGACGAAGCCGGGCGTGACATATCGCCCTGTCGCGTCGACCGAACGGTCGGCCGACGGGGCCTGCTCGCTCGGGTCGCCGGTCGAGACGATCCGTCCGCCGTCGACGTGGACCCAGCCAGGACGTTCACCGTTCGCGTCGACCAGCGTGCCGGAGTGGATCAGCGTCGAGGGCATCGTCACAGTCCTTGCCAGTGCGGCTTGTTCTCGTACACCCACCGGTAGTAGTCCGACCGCTCGAGCCGCGACGCCGCAGGTTCGTCGACGACCACGGTGACGTGCCGGTGGAGCTGGATGCACGATCCGGGCACCGACGCGGTGACCGGCCCTTCGACCGCGCCGGCGACGGCGTCGGCCTTGCCGTCACCGAACGCCAACAACACGAGATGGTCGGCACGGAGGATCGTCCCGATGCCCTGGGTGATGCAGTGGGTCGGCACCTGTTCGGGCGAGTCGAAGAATCGGGCGTTGTCGGCTCGCGTCTGCGCGGTGAGCGTCTTGATGCGCGTCGCCGAGGCGAGCGACGAGCCGGGTTCGTTGAAGCCCACGTGCCCATCGGTGCCGATGCCGAGCAGCTGCAGGTCGACGCCACCGTTGGCCGCCAGGAGCGCTTCGTAGCGCTCGCCCGCCGTCTCGATCGTCGCCTCGTCGCCGTCGGGCACGTGCACCCGTGTCGGGTCGAGGCCGAGCGGTTCGGTGACCTCACGTCGGATCACGCTGCGGTAGCTCTCGGGGTGATCGTCGGGCAGACCGACGTACTCGTCGAGCGCGAACGCATTCACACTCGACACGTCGAGGCCGGCGTCGCACTCGCGTCGCAGGGCGGCGTAGACGGGCAGCGGGGTCGACCCGGTGGCGACCCCGAGGGTGAACTCGGGGCGGGCACGGATCTGGGCCGCGATGTGGCGGGCGACGAGCTCGCCGCCGTCCTCTGGGTTGTCGACGATCACGATTTCAGCCATGGCGTTCTCCCATGATCGCAGCTCCGATGGCGTGGACGGGTCGTTCGTCGGCGAGCAGTGAGGTGATGGCGTCGAGTTCGAGCGACGCGATGAGTGGCGATGCCTCGGACCAGGCGGCGAAGTGCTTCGCCATGCCGTCGGACAGCGGCCGGCCGAGCAGGGTCAGTCCACCGCCGACCACGACGGTGTCGGGATCGAAGGTGAGCGCCAACACGCGGACTGCGCTCGCCGCACCGAAGTACACGCCGTCGCGGATCGCGATCGCTCGGGTGTTGCCGGCCGCGGCGGCTCGGAACACGTCGACCGCCGTGGCACCCTCGACGCCCCACTGGGCGACGACACCCGACCCGGACGCGTATCCCTCGAGTGAGCCGGCGAGGCCGTCGACGTGACCGGGGCCGTGGGGGTCGGCGGAGACGTAGCCGATCTCGCCGGCGAGCCCTCGGGCGCCCTCCCAGACGCGACCGTCGACCACGAGCCCGGCGGCCAAGCCGGTGCCGAGGTTGAGATAGGCGAACGCCTTCGAGGAAGCACCTCGCAGGCCCCATGCACCGACGGCGGCGGCGTTGACGTCGTTGGCGACCCGCACCTCGACGCCGATCGCCTGCTGCACCGCGGTTTCGAGGTCGAGCGATTCGATGCAGAGGTTGCGGGCGTTGCGGACGACGCCGCGCCGGATCGCGCCGGGCACACCGATGCCGACCGATTCGATCTCGCCGCCGGCGGCGCGAGCGACCGCCTCGCTGGCTTCGATGGCGCCGGCGGTGACGCCGTTCGGACCGGGGCGCACCGGCGCTCGAAACGTGGCGAGCACGTCGAAGTCGTCGTCGATGGCGACGGCCTCGATCTTCGTGCCGCCGATGTCGATGCCGATCCTCACGCCGACTCTTCCACGAGTCGGAGCAGCGCCTCGCCGATGCGGCGAGATGCGCCGAAGGTGGCGATGTCGACGTGATCGGAGTGGGCGTACCCCATGTCGACGATCAGCGCCTCCGATCGTTCGGCGATCGCCATGGCCGCGTCGAGCGCGCCGGGGTCGCGATGGAACTCGCGACCGACGACGAGGGTCGTGACGCCGGGCTCGGCGACGTACTCGGCAGCCACGGCACGATCGTCGACTGGCACGACGAGTGACGGCACGGCGCCGCCGTCGAAGAACGGCCCGAGCGGGGTGACGCCGACGGCGACGTTGAGTTCGGGGTCGATCCGGACCCAGCGGACCGGCCGAGTGTCGGCGGCCAGCGCGGAGCGGGCGCGCTCGGAGAGTGTGAACGATGCCGCCAGGCGTTGCGGATCGGTGAGGCGTTCGTAGGTCGCGGTGGTGTGCGAGCGATCGACCGGGCGGTGCTCGGCGGCCCACTGGGCCAGGCCGAGACAGCGCTCGGCGGCGGCGACGAGTCGGCCGGCCGGTAGTCGACCGGCACGGTCGGCGCTCATCAGTGCCTCGGCGATCTCGGCGACCTCGCTCTCGGACCCACGCTGTCCGAGACAGAGCAGGTCGGCGCCGGCGGCGACGGCCTCGACCGCGGCGGCCGGGATGCCTCGGGTTCCGGAGGCGCCGACCATGTCGAGCGCGTCGGTGACGATGACCCCGTCGAACCCCAGACGGTCTCGAAGCAGATCGGTGAGGATGGTCGTCGAGAAGGTGGCGACCGAGTCGGGATCGAGCGCCGGGACGCGGATGTGCGACGTCATGATCGACCGGGTGCCGGCCTCGACGGCAGCGACGAAGGGCACCAGTTCACGGTTCATGATGGTCGCGGCGTCGGCGGTCACGACCGGTTCCGACACGTGGGAGTCGGTCGAGGTGTCGCCGTGGCCGGGGAAGTGTTTGGCGCAGGCCGCGACACCGGCGGCCTGCACACCGCTGGTCCACGCCGCCGTGTGCGCGGCGACCGAGGCAGGGTCGGCGCCGAAGCTGCGAACACCGATGACGGGGTTGTCGGGGTTCGAGTTGACGTCGGCGTCGGGCGCGAACGTGAGATGGATGCCGACGTCGGCGAGCTGTGCGCCGACCTCGCGAGCCACGGCGACGGTGACGTCGAGGTCGTCGATGCGACCGAGCACGGCGTTGCCGGGGAACGGTGAGCCGTCGTGTTGGTGCAGGCGCGTGACGTCGCCGCCTTCTTCGTCGATCGCCACGATGGCGTTCGGGTTGGCGGCACGAATGGCGCCGGTGAGCGCGGCGACCTGGGCCGGTGACACGATGTTGTGGGCGAACAGGCAGACGCCACCGAGGCCGTGCCGGAGCAGTTCGGCGAGCCAGTCGGGCAGCGTCGTGCCGACGAAGCCCGGCATCAGCACGCCGAGCGCCGGCGAGTGCTGCTCGGTCACGACGGTCGAGTCAGGCGTGGTCGTGGGCGTTGTCGTGGTTGTCGTCGGCGTCGAGTTCGGGGACGACAACGGGGTGCCGGCCGTCACCCCTTCACCGCTCCGCCGACGAGACCTTGGGCCATGCGGCCCTGCACGATCACGAAGAAGATGATGACGGGGACGGCGACGAGCACCGAGCCGGCCATGATCTGGCCCCACTCGGGGGCGCCGAGGTTCGACTGTTGCGCGATGTCGCGGAGCCACAGCGGGAGCGTCTGCACCTCGTCGTCGGTCAGGAGCACCGAGGCCAGCGCGAACTCGTTCCAGACCTGGATGAACGCGAACACGCCGGACGCGACCAGACCGGGGGCGATGAGCGGGAACGTGATCCGTCGGAACGCCTGGAGACGGGTGCACCCGTCGACCATTGCCGCCTCTTCAAGTTCGATCGGTACGCCGGCGACGAAGCCGCGCAGCATCCAGATCGTGAACGGCACGACCATGGCGACGTAGATGATGGAGACGCCGGCCAGCGAGTTGAGCAACCCCAGCTCGGAGATCATCTGGAACTGGGCGATGAACATCGCTTCGGCAGGCAGCATCTGGACGAGGATGACCGTCAGGACGAAGGTCTTGCGGCCTTTGAAGCGGAAGCGGGAGATGGCGAGTGCGGCCAGCGTGGCGAACGCAAGGCACACGATCAACGCGACGGCAACCACCATGATCGACATGGTGAGGGCCTCGAAGAACGGGGTGTCGGCCGTGACGTCGCGGTAGTTCTGGAGAGTGCCGTCGAACGGGAGGAACGTCGGGGTCAGGCCGCTGATGGTGAGCGGCGTGAGGAACGACGAGTTGATCATCCAGTAGACCGGGAAGGCCCAGACGATCGCGATGAGCACCGCGGCGACGGCGGCGAGGTAGCGCTTGAATCGGCGGTTCATCAGGCTGCGTCCTCTCGGAGGAGCTCGCGCACGTAGAACCCGCTGACACAGAGCGTGATCAGCAAGACGATCATCGCCGCGGCGGCGGCGAGACCGAACTGGCCCTGGCCGATGCCGAGACCGTAGATGTACGTGCCGAGAAGGTCGTAGTCGTCGCCCTTGGGTCCGAGATCCTGGAGCAGCTGGATCTGGGCGTAGACCCGCAGGTCCCAGATGAACTGCAGCAGCAGGAGGATGATGAGGACGGGACGGATGATGGGCATGATGACGTACCCCAGTGCCTGTCGGGCATTGGCGCCGTCGAGTTGTGCCGCCTCGAGGATCTCGTCGCTCACCTGGGTGAGCGCGGCGTAGACCGAGATCGCGACGAACGGCACCGACGCCCAGGTGATGATCACCGAGGCGACGAAGAAGAAGCTGAGTGGCTCCTCGAGCCAGTTGTGACCGATCATGTCGACGCCGGGCAACTGGGTGAGCAGGTAGTTGAGCACACCGTTGCGTGGGTCGATCAGCCAGCTGAACACGGTCATCTGGGCGACGATCGGCATCGCCCAGGCGAGGAGGAGCGCGCTCTGCAGCACGAGGCGCGCCCACGTCGGCGCGGCCTTCATGAGGAGGGCCAGTCCGATGCCGATCACCATCGTCGCTGCGGCGGTGGCGGCCATGAACACGAGCGAGCGGAGGACGACGGTCCAGAAGAAGGTGTCGCTCAGGAGGGTGGAGTAGTTGTCGAACCAGATCCACGGGGCGGCTTCGCCGAACTGCTGGCGCAGGCCGAACTCGCGCATCGAGTTGAGGATCTGCCAGCCCATCGGATAGGCGAGGCCGACGACGAGCGCGCCGACGGCGGGCACGATCAGCCCGTAGGGCAGCTTCGGCGAACGCGCCCGACGGCGCTTCGGCTTCTTCCGCTCCTGCGGCTGCGGTGGCGGCGACGTGGCGTCGAGTTCGGATGGTGCGACGATCGACATCTCGGGCCTTTCTGTCAGTCGCTGGGCGTTCGGGAGGCTGGGGGTGGGTGCAGTGAGGTGGATGCGGTGAGCGCGTGCGGGTGGGACACATGGTCCCACCCGCACGATGCTCGGTGGATCAGCCGTTGATCACGGCGTTGATCTGGTCGTCGTACTCGGCGGCGAGCGACGCGACGTCGCCACCTTCGGCGACGGCCTGGAAGTACTGCTCGAGCAGCTGCTGCTCTTCGACCGACGTCCAGCCCGGAGCGGCCGGGGTCAGCTTGGCGGCGGCCGCCGTCTCGAGCGAGATCTCGGCGATCGCCGGGTCGGCGGCCGACTCGACGTACACCGAACCGAAGTCGGTGTTGGCCGGGCCGAGGCCGTTCTCGGCGAGGAGCGTCTGGTACTCGTCGGAGAAGATGATCTTCATCAGCTCGAGGGCCGACTCCTGCTTCTCCGAAGCGGCCGAGATGCCGATGTTCGAACCGCCGGCGAAGACCGGAGCGACGCCACCGTCGACGCCCGGCAGGGCGTAGGCACCGAACGTGTCGGGGTTCCAGGTGGCCACGGCTTCACCCTCGTCGTTCTCCGAGATGTCACCGAGGCTCCAGTAGGCCCAGTTCGGGGCGAGCGTGGTGCCGACGGCGGTGTCGGGGAGGAAGTCGTCGTTGATCGCCTGGTAGGCGGTGGCGTCGGTGTCGGTCGGACCGGCGACCGAGGCGGTCGTGAACAGCTCCTGCCACATCTCCATGCCGGCGATCGACTCGGGCGTCGACAGGGCGGCGGTCCACTCACCGCCGTCGTAGGTGGCGAGGTCGCCGCCGTTGGCGAAGATCCACGCGATACCGCTGCGCCAGTCCTGGCCCGGGATGTACGCGCCCGAACCCGACTCCTTCAGGGTGGCGTTCACGTCGGTGAACTCCTGGAGCGTGGTCGGCTCGGCGACGCCGGCTGCTTCGTAGAGGTCCTTGCGGTACCAGGCGAAGCGGGAACCGAAGTAGTACGGCAGCGAGTAGACCTCGTCACCGACGGAGCCGGCTTCGACGAAGCCCTGGAGCAGCGAGTCGCCGCCCATCTCTTCGTAGTACGGCGTGAGGTCGCTGTAGGCGCCGACCGCGGTGAACGTGGCGGTCTGGGTGTTGCCGGTCTCGAAGACGTCGGGGGTCGACGACGAGTCGGGAAGTGAGGCGGTGAGCGACGGGATGAGGTCGCCCCAGCCGATCTGTTCGATCGACAGCTCGCCGCCGGTGTTCGCGGCGTAGGTGTCGGTGAGGTAGGTCAGGGCCACCTCGGGGGTGTCGGTGCCGGCCAGCCAGAGGGTGATGTCCTCGCCCTCGGCCATCTCACCGTCGTCGCCCTCGGCGGGTGCGTCGGTTGCCTCGGATGCATCGTCACCGGCATCACCGGAGTCGTCGCCCGAAGCGTCGTCCTCCGCGGGTGCGTCGGTGGCCTCGGAGGCGTCGTCCTCGGAGTCGTCGGAGCCGCAGGCGCTGAGTGCCACGGCGGCCGCAACGGCGAGCGCTGTCATCTTTCTCATTGGTTCTCCCCTATTGGTTGATGTGTGCCCTCGGCCGTTGCGACCTCGGACGATCGGGTCAGGTGACCCCGAGTCGGTCCTGGAGGACCAACACGACTGCGCCGAGCACGACCAGGTCGGGTCCGAGCTCGGTCATTCGGAGCCGCAGATCGCCGTGTGTGTCGGCGAGGGTGCGGTCGCGCACGGTGGTGTCCGCTGCGGTGAGCAGCGGACCATCGATGTGGTCGGCCGAACCGGCGAGGACCACATCGGCGAGATTGAGCGTGCTGACGATCGGGGCCAGCACGAGGCCCAGGCGGCGGCCCGCCTCGGCGAGGACGGTGGACCGGTCGGCGTCGGGCGCCGCGAGGCGGGCCTCGATGCGTGGGATCGCGAGCCAGGTCTCGAGGCAGCCGCGGTTGCCGCAGGCGCACAGGTCGCCCTCGTCGGTGCCGCTGACGACGTGTCCGATCTCGCCTGCTGCGAAGCGTGCGCCACCGACGACGCGTCCGTCGATCATCACACCGGATCCGACGCCACCGCCGACGCGCACGAGCATCATGTCGGGGCGGCCGGAGCCGAACGAGCGCTCGCCGACGATGGCGGCGTTGGCGTCGTTGGCGACGGAGACGTGCAGACCGCAGGCGGCGGCGAGTCGTTCTTGGAGCGGCACGTCGCGCCAGCCGAGGTTGGGTGCCGACAGCACCACGCCTCGGTCGTCGACGATGCCGGGGCTACTGACCCCGACGCCGAGCACCGGCATCGGTGCGAGCGCGATCAGGTCGGCGAGCAGGGTCTCGATCGCGACGAGCGCATCCTCACCGACGGTCGCCGGGATCTCGACCCCGGAGCGGGCGACCACGTTGCCGTCGAGGTCGGTGACCACACCCACGAACGAGCCACTGTTCGACAGATCGAGTCCGACGATGTTGTGGCCGGTGCGGTTGATGTCGAGCATCGTCGCCGGCTTGCCGGGACGTGACGCGGTGCGGGTCCCGAGCTCGACGACGAGGTCTTCGTCGATGAGATCGCTGACGACGTCCGACATCGTCACCCGACTCAGGCCGATGTCGCGGGCGAGATCCGCGCGGGATCGACCGCGGCCCCGATACAGCGCCTGCAACACGAGCGCCCGGTTGTGCCCGCGAGCCTCGCGCGGCCCGATGCGGGGCGCCGTGAGGTCGGGACTGAGCCGGCGGATGACCGGAGCGGTCGGTGTGGTGTCGTCTGCCACGTCTGTTAGTAAAGGTAACAAACAAAACGCGATCAAGTCAGGATCGGCGGCTGTAACGCAACTGTCATGTGGGTGGCTCGACCCCGCAGGTCACCGAGCGACGCCCGCACACCCTGGATCGACGGTGTTATCGGCGGCCCGAGTCCGGGATCCCGGACCACTGCCACCGAGATCCGGTTTGCAGACCCCAAGTCGGTGACCCGCAGGGACAACGACGTGACAGTCCGTGACGATCACCGGCCGATCGTGCGGATGCCGCGACTTTGCCCCCGTGGCCTCGCTACGAAAGTCCGATGGCGCGTCGCGTGCCGAAGTCGAAGAAGTGGAGATTCTCCGTCGAGATCGCGATCGTCGCCATCTCGCCCGGCTTCACCCGAGAACGCGGGTTGAAGCGACCAACGGCGTTCGCACCGCCACCGGTCTCGTCGACCGCGTCGGGGTCACCCGAATCGACCGTCGGAGCATCGATCCCGAAGTGGACCATGATCTCCGACCCGAGCGCCTCGAGCAGCGTCACCTTGGCCTGAATCGTCGGATGCCCATCCTTGTCGAACTCGGCATCCTCGTAGTCCTCGGGACGAATGCCGAGCACGATCTTCTTGCCGTCGTAGTTCCGCAACGACGGACGCTGCTGCAACGACGACGCACTCAACGGCACCGTGAGCGAACCGAGCCGGATCGAACCAGCGTCGCCATCGATCGACAGCGTTGCCTCGAACAGGTTCATCGACGGCGATCCGATGAACGCCGCCACGAACACATTCGCCGGGCGGTCGTACAGATTCTGCGGGGTGTCGACCTGCTGGAGGTAGCCGTCCTTCAGCACCGCCACGCGGTCGCCCATCGTCATCGCCTCGATCTGATCGTGGGTGACGTAAACGGTCGTGACACCGAGTTCGCGCTGCAGCGCCGCGATCTCGGCACGCATCTGCACACGCAGCTTGGCATCGAGGTTCGACAACGGCTCGTCCATCAAGAACGCAGCCGGCTGACGCACGATCGCACGACCCATCGCGACACGCTGGCGCTGACCACCCGACAACTGACCCGGCTTCCGATCGAGATTCGCCGTCAACTCCAAGATCTCGGCGGCCTTGCGGACCCGCTGATCGATCTCTTCCTTGGGCACCTTGGCGAGCTTGAGCGCGAACCCGATGTTGTCGTACACCGACATGTGCGGATACAGCGCATAGTTCTGGAACACCATCGCGATGTCGCGATCTTTCGGCTCGACATCGTTGACGACCTTCTCGCCGATCTTCATCTCGCCCCCGGTGATCGACTCCAACCCGGCGATCATCCGCAACGCGGTCGACTTGCCACAGCCCGACGGACCCACCAGGACCAGGAACTCCTTGTCCTGGATCTCGAGATCGAGATCGTGAATGGCATGGAAGCCGTTGTCATACACCTTGTTGATGCTGTCGAGTTCGACAGTGGCCATGTTTCATTGCTCCTTGTTCTGATTGTCAAGTCTTGGGTTCGCCTCGTCGAGCAACGCCCGGGCCGCTCCAGACCTGCTGGACCCTCTCGACAGCGCCCGGTCGAACAGTTCAATGGGATGACACACTTCGACTCCGGCTGTAGCCAGGTGACCGGAACACCCGGGGTTGGCACTGACGACGATGTCTGCGTCGGCACGCCTGATGGAGGCAAGCTTGAGGTCGCGGATTCGGCGAGAGAGTTCGGGTTGCATCACGCTGAATGCCCCGCCGGCGCCGCAACACAGCCCGAGGTCATCTAGCTCCCGGAGTTCTCGCACGACTGGCTGCAGCAACGTCCTCGTCGCTTGGTGGACACCTTGGACGTGGCGGAGATGGCACGCGTCCTGAATAGCGACCGAGATTTCCAGTGGGTCGACGTCGCCGAGGCCTTCCACAGCGTCGAGATGCTCGGCGAGAAACTCGTTGATGTCGACGACGCGCCGGGCGAAGTTCGCCGCACTCGGATCGTCCGGAAGAAGGGATCCGAACGCCTTCATGGCCGCTCCGCAACCAGCCGAGTCCACGACGATCGGAACATCGCTCGGCAGCGCTTCGACAACGTGTTTGGCAAGTTGCACGGCGCGGTCGTGCAGTCCGGCGTGATGATGAAGAGCTCCGCAGCACGGGGCCAGGTCGCCGCTCACGAAGACTGCGAACCCCGCCCGTTCGAGACTGCGCTGCGCAGCGTCGTGAATGTGCCGCTGCCAGGCATCCATGACACATCCCGTGAACAGAACGACATCGCTCCCGGTCGAGCGTCGTGGAGTTCGGTGGAGAGCCAATCGGGGGACACCGAGCCGGCTCGGAACGAGCCGGAGACGCTGTGCGTACGCGGTCACGGTCGATACTGCTCGCAGGAGACGCGGACGAACAAGGGCAGCGAGTCCGATCCTGAGCAGCGGCGACGGCTTCGAGACTTCGGACGCAATGGTGGTGCGGGTGGCGCCGATCAGATCGCCGTACGGAACGCCCGACGGGCACGCCGGCTCACACCCGCGACACTGCACACAGGTATCGAACGCTTCGACGATCGCTGACGTGACCGGTTGATCGTCGTCTTGGACAGATCGCATCAGGTTGATGCGTCCGCGAGGCGACTGCGTCTCATCGCCGGTTACGCGATACGTCGGGCACGACGAGAGGCAGAGCCCGCATTGAACACAGGCATTGAGGGCTTCTGGCTCGATTCGTAGATCCATGTCAGGCTCCCGGCCGCCTGCCTGGATTCAATCGGCCCTCGGGATCGAACTCGTTCTTAACCCGCATGGACAGCCGCTCGAACGACGATGATCTCGGCGACCTCGGAAGTGGGTGGGTGGTGAACACGAGGCCGAGCCCGACCGCTGCCACGAACTGACCACACGCGATCGAGTGGATCGCTCTGACCCGGCCGGGTGCGATCGAGTTGCGACAGGGGGGTAGGTCTGGTGGCCCGCCGACGTCGGCGCAGCGCCCGGTCGCCCGGAGTCTGGTCCGGGCATCGGCAACATCAGCCGCAGCGCCCTCAAGACACACCCATGTGCGCTCACCGTCCCACAAGACCGCAGAGTATGGCTGCCAACCTTGTGCGATCGCGAAGGGGTCGGAGTCGTCCAAGACCACCCAGCGGCATTCCTCGGCGACCGGAACCGTCCGGAGCGTCACCTCAGCGACAAGGCCGAGTGTCCCGAGCGAGCCAGTGATCAACCGGCAGAGGTCGTAGCCGCTGACGTTCTTGACGGTCGCTCCCCCACCGGTGATCATCCGACCTTGCGCGGACACATAGCGCACCTGCAGAACCGCATCGCGGAGCCTGCCGACACGCCGGAGACGCAGATCGTTCTCGCCGACGACGACAGCGCCGCCCACTGTGCCGCCGCGGTCAGGAAGCGCTGTGCACTGGCCAGAGGCCGCGAGCTCGTGATGCAACTCGGCCACCGAGGTTCCCGCTCGGACCCGGACGGTCATCTCGGAGGGCTCGTGGGCAACAATCCCTGTCGGAGCAGAGACCAAGCGTGCCGAACCAGCAGCATCACCGCCGATCCGCCATCGAGTCCGACAGCCCTCGACGGCGACCGGCCCGGAGTCCCCGACGAGCTCGGCGAACTCGTGGAGAAGCGGATCGGAAGCGACGCTCACAACCACACCCCTGCTGGAACGGAGCTCAGTTGCTGAATGTCCGCGCACGAGTGGCTACTGGGCAGAACCTTCCCAGGATTCGAAAGACCGAGCGGATCGAACGATCTGCGAAGGCGGTTCTGATGATCGAGATCGTCGTCGGTGAACATCGCACTCATGAACTCCTGCTTCTCGATCCCGATGCCGTGTTCGCCGGACAACACGCCTCCGGCGGCCAGTGATGCTCGGACGATGTCAGCTCCCGCCTCGTGCACGCGCTCGAGAACGCCCGGATCCCGCCGATCGAAGACGATCAGAGGGTGGAGGTTGCCGTCACCTGCGTGGAACACGTTGACGATCATCAGTCGATGACGCACGCCGATCGAGGCGACCTCGTCGAGCACCGAGGCGAGGCGGGCCCGCGGAACCACCGTGTCGTGAAGGTAGTAGTCGGGTGCGATATTCGCGACGGCACCAAACGCTGTCTTGCGCCCTTTCCAGAGGAGAGCACGCTCGGCCTCGTCGACGGCTGTTCTGATCGACGTGGCCCCCATGCGCTCGGCGATACCCCGAATCGCTACTTCGTTGGCAGCGACACCGCCCTCGAGTCCCTCGACTTCGACGAGCAGGACGGCTCCGGCGTCGGTCGGATAACCGGCTCCGACGTACTGCTCGATTGCCCTGACAATCCCCTGGTCCATCACCTCCATTGCGGCAGGGACGATGCCGGCGGCGATGATCGAACTGACCGTGTTGGCTGCACTGGTCATGTCTGCGTACGCCAGAAGGAGCGTGCGAGTGACCGGCGGGTTCGGGGTGATCGCGACCGTGATCTCGGTAGCGATCCCCAACGTGCCTTCGCCGCCGATGAAGGCACCTCGCAGATCCAGCCCGCAAGGCTCAGGGTCATCTCCGCCGAGGTCGACGACTTCCCCGCCGACGAGCACCACTCGGACCGCCAGCACGTGAGCGCTCGTCACACCGTATGCGAGGCAGTGAGGACCACCGGAGTTGTTCGCAACATTGCCCCCGAGCGTGCAGACCTGTTGGCTCGACGGGTCGGGCGAGAAGTGGAATCCGGTGGACCTGAGGAGCCGGTCGAGGTCCAGATTTACGACGCCGGGCTGGACGCGTGCTGATCCGTTGTCACGGTCCACGTCCAGGACCCTGTTCATTCGTGCTGTCGACACGACGATCGCACCGCCAGATGGTACGGCACCACCCGCGAGCCCCGTTCCAGCACCGCGGGGAACAACGGGAACACCGAGATCCGCAGCGATGGTCATCATCGCGACGACGTCATCATGCGACTCTGCGAGACAGACGACGGCGGGCGGGGTCGGACGGACCAGCGACGCATCGCGAGCTGCCACGCGCAGTGACGCATCGTCGGTCTTCACTTGATCAGGTCGCAAGACTGTCAGGAGGGCGCGCTCGACCCGGTCGACGCCGCGAGAGCCGGACCGTCTCATTCGAGGTCGGGAGAGCAGTCGCATGACGGGTCGAACTACAGACCGACCTCGAGACCGGCAGCGCGGATGCCAGCGATGGCGGCGAGTTCGTCATTGTCGGAGGTGTCGCCTGATATACCGATCGCACCAACGGGCGTGTCGCCGTCGACGATCAGCACCCCGCCAGCGACTGGAACGATGGGGCCGAGCGCGCTGGTGAGACCGACGAGGAAGTGTGGGCGCTCGATCGCCATCTCGCCGAGCCGACGAGACGAGACACCGAGTAGTACTGCAGCGCGGGCCTTGCCCACGGCGACGTCGAAGCGGCCGGGGGCCGCTCCGTCCCATCGTTCTGCGGCAACGAGGTGCGCCCCGGCGTCGACGATCGCGATGCAGAGCGGCTGGACCTCGACCGATTGGGCGTGGGAGCGAACTCCTGCGAGTACTGCATCGACGAGAGCTCGAGTGGGCCGACTCACGAGCCCGCCTCCTTCTTGCGTTCGTGGCGGTATCGATGGAGGATCGGTTCCGTGTAGCCGCTCGGCTGACTTCCGCCGGCGACGACGAGTTCGCGTGCTGCCCGGAACGCAACTCCGTCGAGATTCGGCGCCATCGGGCGGTAGGTCGGATCGTCGGCGTTCTGTCGATCGACGAGGGCCGCCACTGCTTGCAACGCATCGTCGACCTCATCGATGGACACCACGCCGTGTGCGAGCCAGTTCGCAACGTGCTGTGATGAGATCCGGCACGTTGCTCGATCCTCCATGAGTCCGACGTCGCCGATGTCGGGTACCTTCGAGCATCCCACGCCTTGGTCGACCCAGCGCACGACGTAGCCAAGGATCCCCTGGAGGTTGTTCCTGAGTTCGGCGAGCCGCTCGTCGTCGCTCCAGTCGGGTCGCGCCACAACCGGCGCAACGAGGAGCGAACCGAGTTCGGCGCGTGCTTGGCATTCGTCGAGCCGACCTGCGAGATCGCGCTGACGCTGTGCAACGTCGACACGGTGATAGTGCGTTGCGTGCAAGGTCGCAGCCGTCGGTGATGGGACCCATGCGCAGCTCGCTCCGGCGAGCGGGTGAGCGATCTTCTGATCCAGCATGTCGGCCATCAGATCTGGCGCCGCCCACATGCCCTTGCCGATCTGCGCTCGCCCGATCAAACCGCACTCGACC
This sequence comes from Ilumatobacter fluminis, assembly GCF_004364865.1. NCBI lineage: Bacteria > Bacillati > Actinomycetota > Acidimicrobiia > Acidimicrobiales > Ilumatobacteraceae > Ilumatobacter > Ilumatobacter fluminis. Next base: position 535,421 of record NZ_SOAU01000001.1, on the reverse strand, counting down.
CCGGTGCGAATATTCCAGTCTTCGTACGCCGGCAGCCAAGTCGAGGTCTTCATATCCGCCTTGCGCATGACAGGTCCAGCACGCATACAGGTGTGGATCTCGTCGCCGGTACGGTCCAAGAAGCCCGTGTTGATGAAGGCGACCCTGCGCCGGGCGGCCCAGATGCACGCAGAAAGATTCACCGACGTCCGGCGCTCCTCGTCCATGATGCCGAGCTTGACCGTGTTCTCCGGTAGCCCCAGGGCGCGCTCAATGAAGGTGAAGACGTCGACAGCGAACGCAACTTCCTCAGGACCGTGCATCTTGGGTTTGACGACGTAGATGGAACCGGTCGCACTATTCGGGTGGTCGCTCCGCCCCAGGGCATCCTCGCGCGCGCACAACACCGTGACCAGTGCGTCGAGAAGCCCCTCTGGGATCTCCCGCCCGTGCTCATCGACGACTGCCGGGGTCGTCATGAGATGTCCCACGTTGCGCACCATCAACACGGACGTCATTCGCATCGGCAGACTTCCCTGCGCGGTGGTGAGCTGCCGGTCGCCATGGAGGCGACGGGTCGCCGTCCGGCCGGCCTTCGAGACCTCGGCGGTGAGAGTTCGCCGCAGCAGCCCCAGCCAGTTGCGGTAGCCAACGACCTTGTCCTCGCCGTCGACGGCGGCGACGGAGTCCTCGAGGTCGATGATCGTGGTCACCGCTGACTCGAGCCGCACGTCGGACACCCCAGCGCGATCCTCCGCTCCGACGTGGTGAGACCGGTCGATGACGAGCTCGAGCAGCAGGCCATGATGACGAACCACCAGCGTCGAGGGCGCCTCCGGATCCCCGTTCCAGCCCACGAGCTCTGCCGAAGGACTGAGCATCGTTGCCGACCCCATGTCGAGATCGGCGACGAGCTTGCCGTTCCGAACCCTGTAGCCGACAACAGACTGGTGGGATCCTTGGTTCAGCGGTGCCGCCGAGTCGAGGAACTGCTTCGCCCACTCGACCACACGCGCTCCTCGTTGCGGATCATAGGGCCCTGGAGGCGGGGGGTCGCCAAGGACGTCGGTGCCGTACAGCGCGTCATAGAGCGACCCCCATCTCGCATTCGCCGCATTCAGCGCATAGCGAGCGTTGTCGGCTGGAACGACGAGTTGCGGGCCGGCGATGCGGGCGATCTCGTCGTCGACACCATCCGTTTCGATGCTGAACGGATCTGGGGCGGCAACGGAGTAGCCGATCTCCGCCAAGAACGCTGGATCGGGGTCGGTTCCATTTGCGTCGTACCAGTCGTCGATCTGACGCTGCAACTCCTCGCGGCGTTCGAGCAAACGGCGATTGCGAGGTCCGAACTCGCTGGCAAGCGTCTCAAGAGCCGACCAGACGGTTGCTGCGTCCAGGTCAGTGTTCGTAATCACCTCGTTCTCGACGAACTCCACGAGCGTTCGGTCGACCTGCAACGTTCCTCGCTCGACTCGTGAGCCGGTCGACGCAAGATGGAATTCATTCATGACTGTTAACAATGGATCATCGATGATCGAGAGTCAAGTCTTGGCTACGATGTTCCGGTGGCAACGGCGACGGTTCGACATCGGGATCTCGGAAAGGCTGCCGCATTGGCAATTCGTGCCCGGATCCTCTCAGGCGACCTGCAGCCGGGACAGCGGCTCGTCGAATCTCAACTGGCCACTGAACTCGGCACGAGCAGAGGCCCGGTACGAGACGCCCTGACTCATCTGGCAGGTCGCGGCCTGGTGACGATGCAACCACGGCGAGGCTGTTGGGTAACGACGATCACCGTGCGAGACGTCTCTGAGATCTATGCGCTACGTCGCCATCTCGAGTGCGTCGCCCTTCGACACGTGGTCGACGGTCAGGAGCAGGTTGGCCCACTGGTCGCTGCGCTTCGCGGCCGGCTCGACGACATGGAGCAAGCTCAGCGCTGCGAACGACACCTCGACATCGGACTCGCCGACATGGCCCTCCATCGGTCGATCGTCGAAGCCAGTGGATACTCTCGCGTGTTGGAGGCATGGGATCGGGTCGGTGACGAAACCCTGTTGTTGATGACCCAGCTGAGCCTGGCCGACTCGACGCGACACGGCCCATCCGGGGACCACGCCGGCATCGTCGACGCAATCGAGCAGCGCGACTCGGACCTGGCTGTTGGGCTGCTCGAACGCCACCTCTTGAGAGCCGAGGGCGTGATCAACGAGAGCCTCAGGAGCGCACCGCCGTCGCCCATTGGGGCGCTCACCGACGCATCCACGAACCAGCCCAGGGGTTGATCGATCGTCGACGCATGGGTCTGGACATCTGGATGCCATACACCACTGCAGGATCGCCCCTGGTCACTACCGCCTACGGTGCCTCGGTCAACAGGTCTCGGAGCGCTTCGACACCAAGGCGCGGGCTGGTCAGGATCGGAGGCAGGTTGCCGAGCGATTCCAGCAACTCGGCCGACCGCGCCATCGACGCCTGGGAGAGCACCACCACGTCCACCTTGGAAGCGAGATCCTCCAGACCTTGCGAGACGATCAGGTCATGACGCTCCACATCGCCGGACTTGACAGCTTCGTAGGCACCTTCGCACACTCGCTCGTCGACGGTGACGTCAGCGCCAACCGCTGTGGCCTGTTCTCGAATCATGGTAGCCGTCGGCGCGAGCGTTGTCTCGAGCGTGGCGAGTACACCGATGCGAGGGCCGATCGACACTGCACGCGCTGCCATGGCTGCATCGACTCGAAGCGCGGGCACCTCGAGCATTGGCCTCGTCGCGTCCACGGCCGGCCCGATCGACGAGCACGTGACCAGGAGCGCTTCGACACCGAGATCTTCCAGGCAGAACAGGTGCTGTGCGACTCGTCGTCGAGTCCGTGCCGTCAGATGGCCAGCTTCGATCGTGCGCTGGATGAGCGACTCGTCGACGACATTCGCAACTGCGTAGTCAGGGAGGATCTCGGCAAACAACTCGTTGAAGTTCGACGTGAGAAACGCCCCGGTGTGAAGCACCCCGATCGTGCGCGTTGTTTGGTTCATGGTGAGTCCTTCAGCGTTAATGCCGGCGACGTCGTCGGACCGCCTCGTCGCACGAGCTCGAAGTAGTCGTCTGATCCGACCTGTCCGCCTTTGAGCGCGACCGTGAGTCCATCGGTCCCTAAGTGCGCAGACGATGCCAAGCAGAGCGGTCCGCCCGGCTCGACCGATGCAAGGATTCTGAGTGAGTTCAGCCCTAGGTCGCGTACGACCCGACCGCAGGTGTCCCCTCCGCTGACGCACAGTCGGCTGACCTCGATGGAGTCGAGGAATCGACGAACGATGTCGGCCTGCGCGTCGCCGAGTCGAGTTGAGATGTCGGGCCCGCGGGTGCCAGATGAGGAGCGTAATGAGGGGTCGTCGGGCCCAAGAGCCGAATAGTAGATGACGCTATTGCCGCGACTCCACGCAGCTCGACCCAGGTCGAGGAGCGACTCGATGTCGAGGGCGGTTGGCTCCACGCGGATAGTGCAATAGCCGATGGATCGTGCGTACTCGATCTGCGACGCTGTCACCGGCGACGCGCTACCTGACATCACGAGTATCTGATCAACGGGCGGAACGGGCGATGGCAGCGCTGAGGCCCCCGACGCAAGACCGACCGCTCGCTCGACCGCCGACGATCCGACGACGAAGGTCCGGGTCCGACGTGCGAGGTGGAGCAGGACGCGGCCAATGGTGCGGAGGTGGTCGTCGTCGACGGTGTCGAAAACGATGATGTTGCGACCGGAGCGTCGCTCGTCATCGATCGCTTCGAGTGCCACCTCGACGCCGCGTGAGAGCACATCGATGTCGACGGAGCCGACTGTTCTCGCCGTCTGACGTTCGAGGTGCCGTCGCAGGTCCGATTCGTCCATCGGCGTGACGGGATGTCGACTCATCGTGGGATGACGGTCGATCCGGTACATCGCACCGTTCGCTCTCGCGAACAAGTTGCCGTAGACCACCGCTCTGCCAAGTGGTGGGGTGCCTATGACGACGGGCACCACGTCGGCATCGAGGACTTCGATTCCTATCTCGATCGCGGTTCCGATGCTGCCGATCGTTGGAGACGAATCGAAGGTTGAGCAGACCTTGTAGTGGCAGAGGTCTGCTCCAGCATCTCGCAGCGCGGCAAAGGACGAGGGGAGTCGATCCCACATCTGCTCCGGTGACCAGGTCCGAGCCGTCGTGGCGATCCCGACGCTCGCTCTGCGCTCCGTCGGCAGCGAGAGTTCCGTGCCATCGACAAGGAGTTCCGCATCGATTCCACCGAGATAGAGCGACTCCAGCGCGTCCGTCGACCCGGTAAAGTCATCGCCGACGAAGCCGACCCTTGGAACGGCCATCACGACCCGAACCGTTCGAAGGCTCGTCGCAATGCCGGCCGATCGTTCGCGTGCTCCGCCACCGACCGGTCCGCGAGCGCTGCTTCCCAGGCGTCGAGCATGCTTTCGACTCCGGCTGCGGGTCCGTCAGGATGTGCCATGATGCCGCCGCCGGCGACATGGATGAGGTCCGGACCCCCGGCAGCGGCGAGCGTTTCGGTAGCGGTCCCAGCCCACTGCCCTGACGAGAAGACGGGAACGGTCGGTGGGTGACCGCCGAGCGGCTCGATGCAGGATCTGGCGCTCGCTGCGACTGATTCGTTCGATTCGGTGAACTTGTTGTCAATGCCGTTGACGTGGATGTGATCGGCACCAGCGAGCCGCCAGAACTTCTGCATGACGTCGAAGTCGAAGCCGAGAAGTGGGTGACGGGTCAGCGCGCCCCATCCATTGCGGTGAGCATGGATGGGTAGGTCGCTGTGTCTCCTCAGAGCCATCAGGCCGGCGAGTCCGACCGAGAGCACGCTGACCATCACGCAATTCCCGCCATGGTCGACGACGGCGTCGTGATGACGGCGCATGTCGTCGCTGTCACCCGTGAGATTGGCGGCGTACATGACCGATCGACCGCTTCGATCCCGGTGGCGTCGCAGCGCGGCAAGCACGGCCTCCGTTCGGTCGACGAATGGCGAGTAGGGGGGATCTGCGATGAGTTCGTCGTCCTTCACGAAGTCCAGCCCGGCGTCAGCGAGCGTTTCGACCAGTTCGGCTGTCTGTGCCGGGGTGAGACCGACGCTGGGCTTCACGATTGTGCCGATGAGCGGTCGACCGTCGACGCCTGCAAGGCGTCGAGTGCCTTCGATACCGAACTGAGGTCCGGGGCAGTTATCGAGCACCGGGGCCGGAATCTCGACGTCGACCACCCGCACGCCGGACAGCGGCGCGAGCTCGAACAGGTTGCCGCCGATCGTCGTCAGGAGCTGTGGAAGTGAGTCGCCCACGTTCTCGACCGGGTAGGCGATTTCAACTCGCGCTCGTCGATACGGCTCCCCGGGTCGGGCGACGATCGCGCCAGGTAGCGCAGGGCGCTCCGACTCGTCGAGCACCTCGACGTTGAGAACGATCGCTCCGTGTCGCGCGCGAAGGCCGTCGGTCTCGGCCGGCACTCGCACGAACGTTCCAGCAGACTGTTCGCCGGCGAGCGTCTCGGCCGCGTCCTGAGGGTCGGAAGCGGTTTCGATCAGGTAGGTGGTCCGGAAGTGTGTGGTGGCGTTCATGTGCTTGATAGACCCCTCGGTGGCTGATTCGGGCCGAGCGCGAGGGCGAGCGCGAGCAGGGGCACGATGAGCAGGATGAGCAGCGCTGACGCGTATGTGCCGGTTGCGTCCACCAGCAAGGTCATGGCGAGAGGCCCGATGGCGGAGGCGCTGACCATCACCAGCGTGAGCACTCCGGAGATCGCCCCGACGTGAGCGATCCCGAACCAGGCCGGTACGACGGTCACGAACGAGGCCCGCATGGCACCCTGGGTGAGACCCACGAAGAGTGCGAAAGCGACGACGGAGGCGCCTGGTCGAACGACCGTAGCGACCAGCTGGGCGCCGATCAGGGCCAACATGGCGACAGCCGGGAGAAAGCGCACACCCATCCGGTCACTCAGGACACCGAAGGCCAAGCCGGCAATCGATGATCCGATGACCTGAGGGAGGAACAGCGCTGCTGCTTCGCCCTCGGAGAATCCCGCCCGACCCAGCAGGTCGATCTGATGGAAGTTGAACGACGTCACCATGAGGGCCGAAGCACCGACCACCGAGGCCAGCATCCAAAATTGGGCCGTGCGGAGCGCCTCGCGACGGGTGAAGGCTGTTGCGGATTTCGCCGAGCGGCAGACGCGACCAACGTCCTGAACCGGGGTGTCGCGTTCGCGAGCTGCCCCGATATGACGAAGCCCCAGGAGTGCGATCGGTGAGATGGTGACACCGACGACCAATCCGCACAGTAGCCATGCCGTACGCCACCCATACGCGTTGATGAGGAGCGCCAAGACCAAGGGGGAACACGCGATGAGTGCCGAGACGACCGTGGTGTGGATGCCGAGGGCGACGCCACGTCGACGATTGAACGCGACCTGCACGGTGACCGTCGCGACCATCGTGAGCGCCCCCTGGCCGAGGAATCGGATGCCGGCGAATCCGAGCACGAGCCAGACGAAACCGTCGACGTACGACATGTTCATGAGCGCCACACCGAACGCCACGCCGAGGACGGCTTGCGCCTTCCGAACCCCGAAACGGTCCACCAACGATCCGACCGCGGGTTGCAGGACGGCACCGATCAGCGTGCCGATGAGGTAGGCGGTGGCGACACCGGACCGGCTGAGCGCCAGATCGGTCACGATGTGGTCGACGAAAACCGATACGCCGAACGTCTGACCTGGGCCGGTCAGCGCACCCACGATGATCGCGAGGGTGAGAACGAACCACGGCGAACTCGTTGTGGGCAAACGATGTGGAACGTTGGACGTTGGCGGTGGTGGCGCGCCAAGTTCTGGAGACGAGACCAACCGAGGGCCTTGGTTCACGAGTCCGGCGGCGTTCCGGTGCGGTTCGCCACCACGCGAGGTGAGAGGTCGTGACGCGTGCGGTGGCCCCGGAACACCCGCTCGATCTCGTCGACCATCAGTGAGAAGAATCGCATTCGGCCGGCAGCTGTGACGCCTGCGATGTGGGGCGTCAGAAAGACGTTGTGCATCGACCGCACTGGGGAGTCGGCCGGGATCGGCTCCGGGTCGAACACGTCGAGGCACGCGATCACATCGCCCTCACGGAGGCGGTCGATCAGTGCGGAAGTATCGATCACGGCTCCTCGGGATACATTGACGAGCACGGCGCCGGAGCGGAGCATCCCGAGTTCTTTCCTCCCGAGAAGTCCCTTGGTTCCCGGTGTGAGGGGCACGAGGCAGATCACCACATCGCAGCCGGTGAGGACCTGTTCGAGCGATGTCAGGGTGAGGTCGTAAATGTCGGCAATCTCGTTCGGCACATACGGGTCGTGAACGTAGAGATCGACCTGAAACGGTCGAAGTAGCTCGATCAACCTGCGGCCGATGTAGCCGCATCCGATCAGGCCCACCCGTTTCCCGGTCAGCTCGCCGTAGCGATAGACGGGATCCGCCTCCCGTTCCGCTCGGCTCGCGAAGATCTCCTCGCCGGAGATGAGGCGACGGAACAGCGAGCCGGCATTGTTGAGTCCGACGAGCGTCAGCCCGAGGGCCCACTCAGCGACGGGGTAGGACGAGCCGTGGGTCGTGTCGACCACAGCGACGCCTCGTCGGCTCGCCTCTTCGACGTCGATCCGCTGAGCGAATCGGTCACCTTCCAGCTCGCCGATGAGCTTCAGGTGCGGCGCTCGATCCATGACCTCGGCGGTGATCCTCGGCGAGCCATGGCAAACGATCAGCGCATCGAGATCGGTGACGAAGACCTTGAGTTCGTCCAAGTCGTGCGGAGATGCTTCCGGGGGCTTGTCCCAACTCGACTCGAGGTCGCTCTCGAAGAAGCGGAAGTCGGCGAAGGCGTCGAGCTGTGCGAGCGCGTCGTCGCCCAGATAGGCGCTGCGGAGGAGTTCACGTCCGACCAGGCCCACGTTCCAACGGCGATCGGGCTCGTTCATCGCAGTGCCACCGTTCCATCGGCTTTGAGGTGCGCAGTCGGGGGCTTGTCAAGTGGCGGAGTGTTCTTGAGCCCTTCGTGATCGAGCGAGATGCCCAACCCGGGGAGATCGGGGATGACGAAGTACCCGTCCTCGATGCGGGCGACGTTTTCGACGACATCGGACCACGGCGATCCGTCTTGGGCGCGGTGCTCTTGCGCATCCCAGTTGGGTGTGCACGCGCCGAGTTGAACTTGAGACGCGGTGGCGACCGGTCCGGACGGGACCGCGTGCGGGGCGATTGCGGCGTGATGCGCCTCTGCAATGGCACAGATCTTGCGCACATGGGTGATACCCCCGGCGACGCCGACATCGGGGCGGACAAAGGCGACACGTGCGTGTTCGAGGTACTCGCGAAACTCCCAGATCGATGTGTTGCGTTCACCTGCCGCCATCGGAACGGACACCTTCGATGCCACCTCGGCGAATGACATCACGCTGTCGGGCGCACACGGATCCTCGACAAAATATGGTCGCATTGAAGCCAGTTCGTTGATCAGGAGCGGCGAGTCGCCCGGGGACAAGTTGCGATGCAGCTCGATGGCGATGTCGACGTCCCATCCGACAGCGTCTCGAACTGCCCGGGCTCGGCGTACGAGGTCGTCGATCCGGGCGCCGTATCGCAGGTCGTGATGTTCGTCTTGGAACAGCAGCACCTTGATGGCGCTGAAGCCGGCTCGGACGGCTGCCGTAGCGTGCTCGGCGACCTCCTCGACGGTGCCCGTCGGAAGGACGGGCATGGCTCGGACGCCGTCACGGACCTGCCCGCCGAGCAGCTGCCAGACCGGCGCTTCGAAGTATTTTCCGCGTATGTCCCACAGCGCCTGGTCGATCGCGCTGATCGCGCCCATGATGGCCATGCCGCGCATGGACTTGGCTCGATAGGCCGAAAGCCAGTGGTGCTCAGCGCGCATCGGATCGGTGCCGAGCAGCGAACGGCCGAAAGCGTCGGCGATCGACGCTGCAGCCTCGGGAAAGCCGAAGAACGTCGACTCGCCAACGCCGACTATTCCCGTGTCTGTGGTGACTTCGACGAAGGTCCAGTTGTGCGCAACGTAGGTCTCGATGTGCTCGATCCTCACGGGTTGCCCCCCGGCTCGGCGGGATACACGAAGTCGGGTGGGATCCGAACTTTCGGCGCCTCGATCACCTCGATGATCGTTCCGACAGGCTCATCGGTCTCGAAGTAGGCGAACGCCCCATCGCCTTCGGCGCCGAACCCACGGGCTCCTTGCACATACCGAAACCCGGAGTCGGTGAGCGACTGCATAGCGGCAGGGTGGTCATCGACGAAGATGCCAAGGTGGTGCTGCCCCTCGCCACAGACGTCGAGATGGTCGGAGAAGATGCTCGGTCCGTAGAGGGGCTGCACCAACTCGAGCTGCGTCTCACCCGACCAGGCCAATGCGTGTCGGATCGCGAACTCGACTGGTTCCCCGTGATACGTCATGTCCTTGAGCCGGGGCGGTTCAAGTACGTAGGAGGTCCAAGGGCCAACTCCCAGGCGGTTCCAATAGGCGCGTACGGCTTGGTCGAGGTCCCGGACGACCATCGCGACTTGCTTGATCGGGAAGCCTGCCACATGGGCCACCTGGCCAGTAGGAGAAGTCATGACCGGCCGCCGACAGGCTCAAGCCCTAGTGCAAGGTCGATCTCGTCTTGGTATGAGTGCACCGCACCAGAGCGGACCTCGTCGTAGGTCACAGCGCGGCCGAGGACACCCGACTCCAGAACGGCAAGTACTGCGGCCACCGCGGCCGTGCCGAGCTCGCCGTCGACCTCGGGCGACCGATTTTCGATCACCGCAGAACCGAAGTCCGCAAGCTCGACCGCGACGTGCGCAGCGTCGATCCATTCGAACGGGCGGTCGTACACCGTCGATTGGAAGAGTCGCTGGGTGAGCGGGTCGAGCTCGAAGCCGATCAGCTCGGCCAGATCGTCGCCCTGGATGCTGCCATCGCGAAACGTGACCTCGACGGCGAGGCCGCTGCGATCGCGGGGGATGCGCATGACGCCGTCGCGTCCGTAGACGGTCCGGCTGCCGAGCTTCTCGGGTCCAGATGCGATGTTGACGCATTGAGCCATGACACCTGACTGCATCTGGAACATGGCGATGATGGAGTCCTCGCCTGTTGCTTCGACGGTTTCGGGCATTCCTGCGTGACGGGCGTGATACGACGCGAGGTCCATTTCGGGCGCCTCCCGTCTGCGCCGAACCGGCTCGGCGATCAATCCGGCACCGAAGGCGGTCTCGAAGGGTCCGAGTAGATACTGAACGATGTCGGTGTAGTGGACCGCCATATCCAGGCCGATGGCTCCTCGTTCTTTGAGGTGACGCCAGGGCGTGATGATGATGCCGTCGTCACCTCCGACGTGGAACTCGACGAAGAGGTGGATATCGCCGAGGATTCCGGAGTCGAGGACTGCCCGCGCCAGACGATTCGCAGGACCCCGGCGATAGTTCTCGGCAACCCCGAGCACGGCCCCCGATCGCTGTGCAGCGTCCAGGATCACCTGACAGTTCTGAACGGTGATACCGAGCGGCTTCTCGCAGAGAAGGTGTCGGCCGGCCTCGAGGATGGGGACGGCGACACGGTGATGGCTGCTCGCGTCGGTCACGATGTCGAAGGCATCAATGCCGTCGTCGTTCAGTGCTTCGTCGACGGAGGCATAGACCTTGGGGCGATGCCCGAGCGTGCTTTCGGCGATACCTGCGATCCGCACCGCCGCCGCCTCGTCGAGATCGCAGACCGCTGCGAGGCCAACGTGCTCGATGCCATGCTCGCGCAGCGCTCCGAAACCGCGGACATGCCGCTCCCCCATGCCGCCGCAACCGACGAGGCACATTTGTACGTTCTCCATGGTTCTCCCTAATTCGCCCCGGCAGCGGGACGAGATGGATCTAGTCGAGTCCGGTACCGCTGAGTCCCTGGACGAAGTAGCGCTGGGCGAAGAGAAACGCGATCAAGACGGGGACCGTCGAGACCAGCAGCGCCGCCATAGCGATGTTGGGTGGCACGATCGTCCCTTCGCTCGCGAGTGGCGCTATGGCAAGCGGCAGGACTCGAAGGTTCGGGCGGGTGGCGACAACGAGGGGCCACACATACATGTTCCAAGCATTGAGGAAGGTCACGGCGCAGTACGCAGCTGATGCAGGCCCACTCAAGGGCACAGCGATCTTCCAGAAGATCTTCCACCATCCTGCTCCGTCGAGACGGGCGGCCTCGATCAACCCGTCCGGAAGCTTGATGAAGAACTGCCGAAACAGCAGCGTGCCGAATGCAGCGTGGCCCACGATCGGGAGGATCATGCCTGGATAGGTATTCAGCAGGTTCATCTCTCGCACCACGATGTACATAGGAATCAGCTGCACTTGACCTGGGATGAACATGGATGCGGCGACGACAGCAATGATGGTCCCGCCACCACGGAACCTCATTTTTGCCAGCGCGAATCCGGCAGCGATGGTCAGCAACCATTGGATCGCGACGACCGAGCCGCTGAAGATGAGCGAGTTGACGATCGTTCGAACGCCCACGAGGTCGATGGCATCGGCGACATTGCTCCACTGTGGTGGCGTAGGAACGAAGACCGGCGGGAAGGAGTAGATCTCCTCGGTCGACTTGAATGCACTCGAGGCCAGCCACAACAGCGGAATCGCCATGACGATGCCGCCGAGGAGCACGACCGCAAGGTGCACGCTGTTTCGGGTTCGGTTGCGGACGCTCACTTGACAAGCCTCCTGCCGATGGCAAGGACGGCGCCCAAGGTTCCGAAGACGGCGACGAAGTTGAACACGGCGAGCGCGCTCGCATACCCGACTTGGAGCTGGTTGAAGGCGGTGTCGTACATGTAGTAGATCAACGTGTTCGTGCTGTCGAGCGGCCCGCCTTGCGTCAGGGAGGCGATGAGATCGAACGATCCAAAAGCCAACCCGAGGACGGTCACGAGCGACACGAGCGCAGTCGTGGGGCGCACCATCGGCCAGATCACGTGCCACAGCATGGCGACGAAGCCGGCGCCGTCGATTCGTGCCGCTTCGAGCACGGTGCTGGGGATGCCCTGGAGCGCCGCGAGGTAAAGCATCGTGCTGAGCGGAATCGCCAGCCAGACGAGGACCATGGCGATCGCTGGGAGCGCCCAGCGCGTCGAACTCAGCCATGGCGGGCCGTCGATCCCGATCAGGCTGAGTAGCCAGTTCAAGAGTCCACGATTGGGCTCGTAGATGAAGCGCCACAACACACCGCTGGCGACCAGCGAGATGACGATCGGCATGTAGTAGAGGGTGCGGATGTACCGAATGCCACGGAACTTCGCGTTCAACAGTGTCGCTGCGACGAGACCGATCACGATCGTCGGGAGCAGCCCGAAGAGAATCAGGAGGGCCGTGATCCACAGCGCATGTCGAGCCTCACCGTCGTCGAGAAGCCTGCGATAGTTCTCCAAGCCCACGAACTCCGGGGATGAGATCAAGTCCCATTCGTAGAAGCTCAACCCGACACCGACGACAACCGGAAGCAGCGTGAAGACGGTGAAGAGAGTGAGATTCGGCAGCAGAAAGGCCAGGGCAGGCCATCGATCGGGTGACCGACCGCGAGCAGATCGTCGGTGGCTGACTTCGGATCCGTCGGCGGTGAACCCGGGTGGGGGACTCCCGGATTCACCGTCGGCGGCCAGCGGCACCGTGGGGGCGGGTGAGTGAGCGATGACGCGTCCTCCGAAGCTCTCGTCAGCCTTCGGCGTTCGCTTCGTCGAGCGCCTGCTGGGCGGTTTGGTTGGCTTCTGCAAACGCATCTTCGTAGCTTGCACCAGCCAGCAGGATCGAGTCGATTGCGGTGTTCACCGCGTCGTTGTACGACGACCATGCCGTGTACGGCAAACGGGGATTGGGCTGACCGGTCTCGATGGCCTCGACGAATACGTCGACGTTCCCAGGCGGCGCCGGCAGGTCTCGCCAGGTGGGGCTGTCGAACAGCGACGGAACCGCAGGCACCACCGCGTAGGTCTCGGTGAGGACCGGGACGCCGCCATCCTCGGAGAAGAACCATTCGAGGAACGCCCAGGCGAGGTCGGGATTGCTCGCGGCCTGCGTCATGCCGATTCCAATGCTGCCTGATCCGCTCTTGCGCACTCCGTCGACCGTTGGTGCCGGCGCAACATCCCAGTTGAAGGACGCGCCTGCTCGCACGGCCGGAACGTTTGCGCGGACGCCAGTAAACATGGACGCCCGTTGCTGGATAAAGGCATCGTCGTACCGAATCGTGGCCATCTCTTCCCGCGGAACGAACGGCCCGTCCTTCATCGGCTCGAGCATCATTCGGAAGGCCTCGATCGCCTCAGGCGAATCGAGGCGCGCCTCCGTATAGTCGTCGCTTGCAATGCTGCCACCGAGAGCGACCGTCATCGCGTTGTAGCGTGGCGAGAAGTCCGCTCGCTCGTAGGCGCCCCACCGTTCGTCAGTAGAGAGCGCCTCCGCTGCCGCCACGAAGTCCTCGTACGTCCAGTCATCTGCTGGATAGTCGAGTCCGACCTCGTCGAAGTGGTCCTTGTTGTAGAAGACGACGACTGCGTCTGCGCTTTGCGGCAGGGAAATGATCTCGCCTTCGTGCGCCCCCGTCTTCGGAATGAAGGCGTCCAGGAAGTTCGGGGCGAAGTAGTCGACATCGAGGACTTCGCTGCTCTCCAGGTACGGCCGAAGGTCGGCAGTGATTTCTGCCTCGGCAAGCACCGACACGTACTGATCACCGGTCATGATGAGGTCGGGAAGATCCTCGCCCAACCGAGCCGTCACCAAGCGCTGAATGTACTCAGGCGGCGGCGCCGGGAGCTGCTCGAGTTCGATGTTCACGTCCGGGTGGGCCGCCTCGAACGCATCGACCATCGTCTGCGCCGGCCCCGCAAGATTCTCGCGGACCGCCCACCGCAGCTCCCCGCTCAACGCTTCGGAACCTGCGGGCTCCTCGGCAGGCTGATCCGTATCCGGTTCGGTGCCCGACGGTGCCTCGGTGTCTGCCGGCGCGTCAGCGGGCTCGGCCGGTGCGCTGTCTGCGTTGTCGGAATCCGCCTCGTCGGCGTCGTCGCCGCCACAGGCGCTGAGCGCCAACCCCGCAACCACAGCGATAGCTGCCAAGCGAGACCGTCGACGTGTAGTCGCAATCATGATCGGGCTTCCCCTCTCCCCTCGAGAGCCGTTCATCGCGACAGGCATCTGTACCCGTCTTTAATCTTTCATCGATGATCGGTCACCGATTAAGTTAACATCGGCGCCGGGCGACCGCAAGCCCGTTCCTGTAACCCACGCCGGTCGCGGCACGACAAACCAAGGAGAGCTATGGCACACGTTGCGTTCATCGGACTCGGAGTGATGGGCGGCCCGATGGCCGGCCATCTCGTCCGAGCCGGACACGAAGTCACCGTTTTCAATCGCACCACCGAAAAGGCCGACGCCTGGGTGGCGGAGTTCGGGCACCGACGAGAGCTCACTCCGGCGGCGGCATCGGAGTCTGCCGACTTGGTGATGATGTGTGTCGGCAACGACAACGACGTGCGAGAGGTGGCCCTCGGACCTGAAGGAGTGCTGTCGACGATGAAAGATGGCGCCGTGCTCGTCGATCACACGACAGCGTCGGCCTCCGTCGCTCGCGAACTGTCCGATGCGGCCACGGCAGCTTCGATCGGTTTCGTCGACGCACCGGTGTCGGGCGGGCAAGCCGGCGCTGAGGCGGGAATTCTGACCGTCATGTGCGGTGCAGACGATCGCAGCTCTTTCGAGGCAGCTCGGCCGATAATTGCGTCCTATGCACGCGAGTGTCGCCTCCTTGGTCCGTCGGGGGCTGGCCAGACGACGAAGATGGTCAATCAGATCTGCATCGCCGGTCTGCTGCAGGGGCTCAGTGAGGGCATCGCGTTCGCACAGCGAGCGGGTCTCGACGTCGACGAGGTCGTCGCCGTCATCGGTAAGGGTGCAGCCGCAAGCTGGCAGATGGAGAATCGCGCGGCCACAATGGCGGCACGTGAGTTCGACTTCGGATTCGCGGTCGAGTGGATGCGCAAGGATCTCGCGATCTGCCTCACCGAGGCCGACCGGCTCGGTGCGAGACTCCCGGTCACGGCGCTCGTGAACCAGTTCTATCAAGACGTTCTTGGAGCTGGCGGCAAGCGGTGGGACACGAGTTCCCTCATCACGCGACTGGATGATCGATAGTCGCCTAGTCACTCGGGGGCGCGGAGCTGCTCGGTGCCTCTCGGCTCATTGGGCTCGAACGGAAATCTCAGACCGGTTCTGCGACGGATCTCGTCCATGACAGCGTGTGTGTCGAGCGTGTCAGCATGTTTCCAGTCGGGATGTTCGAGCCAACCGTTGTCCAACGCCTCGTGCACCGCACGGATTTCGTGCTCGAAGCCGTGCCCATCGAGCGGGTGTTCGTGCGTTTGCTCGGTGCCGTCGCTGGTCCGAATCATGAACCTCTCCGGTCGGATGAGCACGGCCGGGATGGTCAGCCGGGCCCGTTCCCCGATCAATGTGGCAGTGTTGGGCACCGACGTGTCGCACGCAGCCCTGTAGTGCACGAGTACCTCACCGTGACGAACGGTTGCCGTCGTCTCCAGGTCGATGCCATCGCGAATGCGCGATGACGCGTGAACCACCTGCGTTGCCGGCCCCAGAAGCATGTGCGCCATCGAGATTGGGTAGATCCCCCGGTCGAGCAGCGCACCACCGGCACGCCAGGGATCGAAGATTCGCGGGCTCTTGTGCGGATCGACGACGGCGCCGAAGGAAAACTCGGCCGAGACCAGGCGGCCGAGTTGGCCGCTGCGAGCCACTCGACGCGCTGCCTGCAGAGCTGGCAGGAACCTTGTCCACATCGCTTCCATCACAAACGTGCCAGCGTCCCGCGCAGCGGTGAACAACCGTTCGGCGTCATCGCGGCGGACGCCGAGCGGCTTCTCGACGAGGAGGTGCCGGCCCCGTTCGACGCACAGCAGCGCTGTCGGCACGTGGTCGACGTGGTCGTTGCCGACGTACACGATGTCGATGTCGTCGTCGTCGACGAGTTCGTCGTAGGAACCGTATGCCTTGATCGCTCCGACCCTTGTAGCGAACTGCGCGACCGATTCGGGGCGCCGAGACCCGACTGCGAGAAGCTGGGCGTCGTCAACTCTGGCAAGGCAACCAGCGAATCGCTCGGAGATGCCGCCGGCGCCGAGTATCGCCCATCTCTTCGGGGCGGCCTCTCGTTCGGGCGTCGTCGTAGCCGGCGTCACTCGTTCGTTCCGTAGCGAGCGAGGAGCTGCGCCATCGTCCCACCCAGGATCAGCGAACGATCGGCGTCGGTGATGAAATCGGCGTGCCGCCGGAGAAGATTCATCGTCTGCTGGTAGGTGGTGAATGGCCGCTCGACGGGGTAGTTCGAGCCCCAGCACAGCCGCGTTCCGAAGCTCTCATACAGGAAACGAAGCGTGTCGATGACGTCCGGATACGGATACTCATGCGGTGAACTCGACGCGTACCGCCAACCGGATACCTTGACGAAGAGGTTCGGTCGAGCGGCCAGCTGGCGCAACGCCTCGAGCTGTTCTGGATAGTCCAGTTCATGGGGGCGGAGCCCCCCGAGGTGATGCAGCACAATCGGCACGGCCGGGAAGCGATCAGAAACGGACAGCAAGGAGCGATACCACCGCCACGACGCTGCCAGACTCACGAGCAGACCTCGTTCGGTTGCGACCTCGAAAACGGATGCCCCCTCGTCGGAGGTGAACCAACCGTCGTCCTCGCGCTGCAGGTAGTGAGTGATACCGACCGGCTCGAGCTGATCACACAAGTCCGAGAGGCGTCGAGCTGCGCCGGCGACGTGGTAGGTCGAGGACCAGTGGCTATCGAAATCTGCAAGCTGGAACAGCCTGCCGGGGTGGTCGGCGACGGCCTCGGCGACGTAGGCGTTGTTGTCGTCGTTTCCGCCGATGTTTGCAGAGACGATCGTTGCTGCTGAGACGCCGTGAGCGTCCATCTCGTAGATGAGTTGCGCGGCGACGGCGCGATCGAGCGGATCCGGCACCGGGGGCTCGTACGGCCAGCGTTGCCAAACATGGCAGTGGGAGTCGACCACGGTCGGTTCGAGATCGGTCACGACGGTGGAACGTGGGGGGCTGTTCCGCTCACGGCGGCGGCGATCACCGTGCCAAAGTGCTCGATGTGCCGCCGCAGAACCTGCGATGCCTCATCGGCGTCGCCCGACTCGATGGCTTTGAGAACATCGACATGGGTTTCGGCGATTGCGTCAAGGTCGCTCGAGGTTCGGACCTGGCTCACCAGGGTGCGCGCTTCCGGTCGAAGGCTCGCCCACACCTCGTACAGAATCGAGTTGCCGGCCTGCCGGATGATGTGCTCGTGAAACGCGACATCGTGGGTCATGTGGGCCTGTGCGTCACCGGCCGCCGCGGCTCTTCGCATGGCATCGAGTTCACCCCGCAACGCCTCGATGAACTCGGGACTGCTTCGCCGGGTGGCCTCGCGTCCAGCAACCTCCTCAAGCGCGGCGCGGACGGGATAGATCTCGATGAGTTCGTCGACCGTGACCTCCCGCACCCGCACCCCGCGGTACGGCTCGGATTCGACCATGCGAATGCCTTCGAGATCGCGGAGCGCTTCGCGAATCGGGGCCGGACTGACACCGAACTCCTTCGCCAACCGACTTTCGACGAGACGGTCGCCGGGCTGGTAGGTGCCGTCGAGAATACGCTCGAGCAAGACATTCTTGATCTGGTCCCGAAAGACGGTTCGTGCGAGTTCGGCCATCAGCTACACCCTTCGAAGAAGTGGGACCCGTTGCGCCGTCGAAGCGGTACGCGCACCTCGTCGGCGAGGCCAGGACCCAGAGGTCGTCGTCAACGTCATACCACGTCCAATGCATCCATGACGACGACCGAGATGTCCTCGTCGAGTAGCTCGGGGATCGCAGCGCGGTAGCTGCGGTAGTGGTCGGTCTGTCGATGATCCTCGAGTGCGCTCTGATCCCGGTACCGCTCCACGAGGTGGAACTGCTGGCGACCGTTGGACGATGACCGGCACAGGTCATACATCTCGTTGCCGCCCTCGGACCGCGTGGGCTGGATCATCCCTCTCAAGACGTCCTCGACCTCTTGTTCAGCCCCCGATTTCGGGGTGAACGTTGCGAGCACGACGATCTGGTTGCTGCTCATGATGACTCCTTCGTTCGGTGCGTTCACACACAATACAAGATGATCGATGATCGACGAGAACTCATCGCATCGCGGCGAGACTTGACGACTACCGAGCTGGCTGACATCATAGATGATCTATTCAATCATCGTCGATGATCGACGACGGCGCGAGCGCCTCGACCTGCAGGAAGCAGATGAAGTACGTCTCTTATGTAACCTCCGAAACCACCGACGTGCTTGTTGGCCGCCTCGACGGCACCGACGTGATCGACCTCGGTTTCGATGGCGACATGGTGTCGTTCATCGCGAGCGGTGCGCCGCAGGGCCACGAACGCCTCGTACCGAATGCGCAGCTGGTCGCCCCGCTCCGCCCACCCGTTCTTCGAGACTTCCTGACCTTCGAAGGACACCTTCGCAACGCGTTCGCCGGCCTCGGGAAGGACATCCCCGACGAATGGTTCACCGTACCGGCCTATTACAAGGGCATCCCGTCGACGGTCATCGGCCCGGACACCGTCATCCCGTGGCCGTCCTACTCCGACCGACTCGATCACGAACTCGAGATCGCAGCGATCATCGGCCGGCCAGGCCGCAACATCTCGGCAGCGGAGGGGCTCGACCACGTCTTCGGCTTCACCCTGTGGAACGACTTCTCGGCGCGCGACGTGCAGACTCGGGAGCTCCCAGTCGGAATGGGTCCCGCAAAGGCAAAGGACTGGGACGGCTCCAACATCCTTGGGCCCTACATCGTCACAGTCGACGAAGTCGACGCCGGCCAGATCGAGGCCGAAGTCGTTGTGAACGGCCAACGTTGGGGCGCGGACTCGACCGCCAACATGCGCTTCTCGTTCGGAGAACTCATTGCATACGCCTCTCGTGATCAAACACTGCATCCCGGCGAGATTCTGGGCTCAGGCACCATGGCAGGTGGATCGGGCATCGAACTCGATCGCTGGCTACAACCCGGAGACCTCATCGAGTTGCGGTCACCGCAACTCGGAGTACTGACCAACACCGTTGGCGCCAAGCCTTCCGGGACGCCGGTCCCGATCGAGGTCGTTCGAGATCGCTCGGCCCCGGCGTGACGCAGCCTCATGTCCGCGCACGAGCGGCAGGAGCGGCTGGCAGATGCACGCTGAAAGCGCCATGACCGACATCGTCACCGTCAACCCGGCGACCGGCGACCCATTGGCGAGCTATGGGAGCATGGACGATCGAGCGATCTCGCTGTCACTCGAGACTGTCGCGGCTGCCCAACCGGACTGGGCCCGGCGATCGCTGCGAGCACGCGTCGATCGCCTGGCCGAACTCGCAAACGTTCTGGAGCGACGCCGCGTCGAGTTCGCCACCCTGATCACGACAGAAATGGGGAAGCGACTCGTCGAGTCGCTCGCTGAGATCGACAAATGCGTGGCGACGTGCCGCTACTACGTCGAACACGCCGAAGAGATATTCACCCCGCACGACGCCGAGGGCCCGGGCAGCCGGAACCAGATCCGACTGGAACCGCTCGGCACGATCCTGGCGATCATGCCCTGGAACTTCCCGTTCTGGCAGGTCATTCGCTTCGCGGTCCCGGCCCTGCTCGTCGGCAACGGCGTGCTGATCAAACACGCCCCCAACACAACGGGCTGCGCTCTCGCGATCGAGACTGCCATGATCGAGGCCGAGATGGAAGGGATCGCGCGAGCGCTGGTCGTCGACCCCGCAGTCGTTCCGACCACAGTCGAACGCCTGATCAATCACGATGCGATCGGTGCCGTCACCTTCACCGGAAGCACCCCTGCCGGAGCTGCCGTAGCGGCGGTTGCCGGCAGGGCCGTGAAGAAGTCCGTTCTCGAGCTCGGCGGGTCGGATCCATTCGTCGTGCTCGACGACTGCGACCTCGAGCAGGCCGTCAGCGCTGCCGTTGCGTCGAGATTCGGTAACTGCGGGCAAAGCTGTCTTGCCGCCAAGCGATTCATCGTCCACAAGCGGATCGCCGACGAGTTCACAACTCGCTTCGTCGAGTCAGTGTCGGCGTTGCGAGTCGGAGATCCTTTCGACGAAGCCAGCGACCTCGGGCCCATGGCACGTGACGACCTCCGAGATGCGCTTTGCAGCCAGGTTCTTCGATCCGTCGACTTGGGTGCCGAGATGCTCGTCGGACAGACCGACCCCTCGGACCGACCTGGTTGGTGGCAACAACCGATTGTCTTGTCCGGTGGTGAACGAGACCGCTTGATGCCGGCGATGGCGGAGGAGACATTCGGCCCAGCCGCGATCATCGCAGTCGTCGACCATGACGACCGCGCCGTCGAGCTCGCGAACGACACACCGTACGGGCTCGCAGCCAGCATCTGGTCAAGCGACGTCGAACGAGCGCTGAGCGTCGGCCGACGCGTCCAAAGCGGCGCACTCTTCATCAATCGAGCGGTCGCGTCCGATGCTCGCCTGCCTTTTGGCGGTGTCCGCCGGTCGGGCTACGGACGAGAGCTCGGAACCGTCGGGGCGCACGAGTTCGCCAACGTTCGGCCGCTGGTCATCGACGATGTGACACTGGGCTGATGATTCAACTCGATCTGCGGCAAGTCTCGCCTCACGCCTGGGCCATCACCACCATGCGAGGATGCAATCCGGCCATCGTGGCGACGTCGAGTGGTGTCGTCGTCGTGGACACTCCGCAACTGCCGACCAAAGCACTCCAGCTTCGGCGCCATGCCGAGTCACTCGGCGATCTCCGGTACATCATCAATACCGAACACCATGTCGATCACATCTTCGGCAACTACTACTTCCGTGGCTCGGGCGCCGTGGTTCATCATCGTGGCGTCCACGACAACTACATGGAAACGACGCCCTCGCTCGATTCCTTCGACTATGCCGCTTCTGCCGTGGCCGAAGATGACCCCGAAGGCCTGGCGCTCCTACCTGACCGGGCGGCATACTTCGCCGATCCGAACGACGGCGACGTGGTGTTCAACGGCGACCTCAGGCTTTCGGTGGGAGACACGACATTCGACCTCGTCCACACTCCTGGACACACGCCCGGCCAGATTGCCGTTCATGTGCCGAGCGAGGGGGTCGTCTTCACCGGAGACTCGGTGTTCGTTGGCTGTCAAACCTGGCTGATGAACTCGAACGTCACGCAATGGCTCGAGTCGCTCGATCGCATTCGCCAGCTCGACTTCGACGTTCTGGTACCGGGCCATGGGCAGGTCGCGGATCGTCAAGCGATCGACGACCAGCGCTCCGTACTCGAGGAGTGGGTCGAGACCGTGAGGGCAGCCGTCACACGTGGATGGTCGCGTGACGAGGCAGTCGATCAGATCAGCTTCGCCGATCGGTGCCCGGTCGATATCGGCCAGGAGCACATGATGCAGTTCGTCCAACGACACAACACCGGCGCTTTGTGGGACAAGCTCAGTTCAGGACGCGTTCCATGACGCTGAGACCCCCGAGCTCCGACGGATCGCCGCACCGTGGCGATGCTCGAACCTGAAGGGAACACGATGACCACTCGTCCGAACGTCCTGATCATCTGGACTGACCAACAGCACAACGAGGCCATCGGAGCGTCTGGCAGGTCGCCGGTGAAGACGCCGCACCTCGACGAACTCGCTTCAACAGGCGCGATGTTCGAGCAGGCCTATTGCACCCAACCGGTCTGTAGCCCGAGTAGGGCATCGGTACTCACCGGGATGTACCCGCACAGCCACGGCATCGTCCACTGCAACGACGTGCTCGACGCCGACGTTCCGACGCTCGCCGAGATACTCCGAGACGAGGGGTACGTCGGCGGCTACGTCGGCAAATGGCACCTCGGATTCGAACTTCGGCCACAGCGCGGTTTCGACGACTTCTGGGCCAGCACCGAGGACGTGTACACCGCTCACGACGCCGACGTGTCCGAAGGCAACAGCAAGTACCACGAGTGGCTCGTCACCAAGGGGTATGAACCGACCGACGTCGGCAAGTTCGGCTTGCCCGTCTTCTCGCGTGACACCGTCACGAAGCTGCCCGAAGAGGTCAGCAAGCCAGCGTTCATGGCCGAGCAGACGATCAACTTCCTGGACGAGCATCACGACGAGCCCTTCGTTCTCTCCGTCAACTATCTGGAACCGCACTTCCCGTTCTCCAGCCCCTACGACGGCCGATACGACCCGGACGACATCGAGCTGCCGGCATCCTGGTACGCGGAGATGGACGACACGGTCCCTCAGCACTATCGGCTCCTGCGCGAGTACTTCGCAACGCGGAACCCCTATGTCGATACCAACGATGAGCGCGGTTGGAAGGAACTGATCGCCCGCTACCTGGGGATGTGTTCACTCATCGATACCTACACCGGCAAGATTCTCGACCACCTGACGGCGACCGGATTGGCCGACAACACCATCGTTGTCTTCACCAGCGATCACGGCGACATGATGGGCCAGCTTCGATTGGTGTGCAAGAGCGTTCAGTTCGAGCGTGCCGTTCGGGTGCCGCTCATCATCAGGGCCCCCGGCGCGGAGCCTCGCCGGATCACCACACCGACGAGCCTCGTCGACATCACGCCCACAGTGTTGGATCTGGTGGGTCTTCCGATTCCCGAACACATGGAGGGCAAGAGCCTTCGCCCATTGATCGAGAAGGGAGACTCAGCTCCAGACGATGCGACGGTCGTCATCGAGTGGCACGATTGGGACGGGATCGCACGCGTTCCACAGGCCGGCAGCCCCGAACCACTGCGACTGTGGGATCTTGCTCCCAACGATCAACCGGAGTCCGTAGGAGCGCGCACGATCCGCCGAGGTCGGTGGAAGTTGAGCCTCTACGCGACGGGCGAGGCAGAGTTGTACGATCTCGAAACCGACCCGCAGGAGACCCGGAACGTCGTCGACGACGACAACGAGGACGTCATCGACGACCTTCTTGCGAGGCTCCGGACCTGGCAACGCGACACCGACGACGACTTCGTGATCTCGTTGCCTTCCTCGAGCGGATCAGCAGTCTCGACGCAGGACGGGGACGAGCACCGATGAGCGTTGAACGAGTTGCTTGGACAGGCACGCTCCATCCCGATCGAGTCGACGAGTACGCACGAAAGCACACCGAGATCTGGCCAGAGATGGCCGAGTCGCTCGCTGACGTCGGCATTCGGAACTACTCGATCTTCGTACATGGCAACCTTGCCTTCGGCTACTACGAATCCAGCGATGCCGAAGCCTCGATCCGAGGCCAGCGGGAGGCACCGATCCGTCCTCGATGGAAAGCCCACATGTCCGGTTTGTTCATCTCGGACGGGACCACTCGGATGCGTGAGGTCATGCACCTACCCGGCCATCCGCTGAGCTGACCTGCGACCAGTCGGCCCAGACGCCGAGGCACTCAGCACGGGCTGGGCTACACCACGAGTCGATTCTCACGGAGCAGCGTCACGAGCAGCTCAGCGGCACGCCGACGGTGAGCGAGATGGGACGCGAAGGCGTCTGCAGCCCTCCCTGCTCGAATGAGGGCGACCAACTCGGCGTGATCCCGGACCGATTCGGTCGGGAGCGGTCGCAGCCGCATCGTCATACGACGAGCTCGCCGCACCCGGTCAACCGATGTCCGAGCCGCCGCCACGAGGTAGTCGTTCTCGGAGGCCTCGACGAGCAGTCGGTGGAAGTCGTCGTCGGCTCCCTCCCAGCCATCGAGGTCGCGCTCTCGCAGCGCGCTGCTCATCGACGCGACGGCCGAATCGAGCGCCGCGATACGCGCCGACGACTGTCGGGTCGCGGCGAGTTCGGCAGCGCGCGCCTCGAGCAGCGCAAGGACGTCGTAGATGCCTTCGAGTTGGTCCGCCGAGACCGGACGGATGCGCACTCCGCGACGCGGGACGATGTCGACCAGCCCGTCAGAGCGAAGCATGAGAACGGCTTCGCGAATCGGTGTTCTGCTGACGCCAAGATCCTGCGCTAGCTCTGCCTCGAGAACGTGCTCGTTCGGCGCAAGCGTCATATCCATGATCCGCCTCTTGATCTCGCTGTACGCACGTTCTGTTGCGGTCATCGTTCCATCCACACCTTTCAACCTCTCCGGCCTACCACGACGCAGGACCCGGATAGGGAGAGCGGAACGTCGCCAGTCGCTCGCCACCGAGACATCCGAGGTAGACCTGCCGGCGGTCCGGCCCGCCGAACGCAAGGCTGGAAATGTTGGCGAGGATAGTCCCGCGCGCAGCGTTGAGATCCTCCGACGTGAGTTCGTTCGCGACGTATCGTCGCTCCACTTCTTCGACCTCGGCTGGGTCAGCATCAGCGAGCACGCACTCGACCTCGCCTTCCGCATCGATCCTGAGCAGGCGATTGCTGATGATCGACGTGACCCAGATTCCTCCGCGCTGATCGAACTCGAGCCCGTCGGGGTATGTTCCTTCGCCGAAACGTGCGATGGTCTCGCGAGTTCCCAGACCGGTGGGAGTGATGGGGAACCGTGAGAGCCGCCGGGCGAAGGTCTCGTTGACGTAGAGGTACTGTTCGGTTGGATCAACCCTGGCTTCGTTGGTGTAACCAAGGTCGTCGGCGACGATGGTCGCAACGCCGTCAGCCAGTTGGACGATGAACCCGTCGGCGACATCGCTCCGATAGGCCGATTGGCGAGGTCTCCGTCGGGTGCTGACGGTGACCCAGACTCGGCCATCCGGTCCGAAGTGGACGAAGTTCGTCGGCGGCAGCGGCCGTCCGTCGACCTCGTCGACCACAGCCTCGACGCGTCCGTCAGGATGCAGCCGAAAGACGCCACCGGTGTCGTCCCCGAGGTGCGCGATGAGGTATGACCCGTCCACATCGACGGCGATGCCGTTCGGACGGAGCGCAGCCTCGTGACGGCCGATGACCGTGGTCTGGGTGCGGTCTGCGGCAATCCTGGTGACACCGCCGCGCCAGTCCGACACATGCAACGTTCCGTCACTGGTCGCCACTACGCACTCGGGCCGCTGCAGCCCCACCCCGACGAAGCGGAGTTCGGAGAGATCCACGACTGGCTCGACATCCATCAACGGATACTTTAATGTATACGTTATGAAGAAGTACACCGTGGCGGTGCTCGCCGGAGATGGCATCGGCCCTGAGGTGACCGACGCCTGCGAACGCGTCCTCTCCCGGATACAAGACACCTCGGGTGCCTTCGAACTCGATCTTCAACGCCACGACGCGGGCGCGCACACCTTCCTCGATGCGGGAGTTGCACTCCCCGACGAGACGCTGGCGGCAACCCGGTCGGCCGATGCCACGTTGCTGGCAGCCATGGGTCTACCGTCGGTCCGGTACCCGGACGGCCGAGAAGTAGCACCTCAAATCGAGCTCCGCGAACGGCTCGATCTGTTCGCCGGTGTGCGCCCGATCCGCTCGATCCCCGGAGTACCCGGCCCGCTGTCCGACCCTCGGGCACACGGCCTCGACTCGGTGTTGATTCGCGAATCGACCGAGGGACTGTTCGCCGGCCGTGAACGCACGGAGTTTGCGAGCGACGGTACCTGGGCGAAGAACGAGGTCGTCATGACCCGTT
The DNA here is from genome assembly GCF_004364865.1 of Ilumatobacter fluminis. NCBI lineage: Bacteria > Bacillati > Actinomycetota > Acidimicrobiia > Acidimicrobiales > Ilumatobacteraceae > Ilumatobacter > Ilumatobacter fluminis. The sequence goes on along the minus strand of NZ_SOAU01000001.1, from coordinate 509,694 downwards.
CGGGGTGCGAGCGAGTGGTGCGGGCGGCGTTTCAACTCGCTGCGACTCGACGGCGACACATCGACCGGCAGCCCCGGGTCACACTGGTCGACAAGGCGAACGTCCTCGGCACCTTCGCCTTCTTCCGGGAGATCTTCGAGTCCATCGCCGGTGAGTTTCCTGACGTTCACTCCGACTGTCGCTACGTAGACGCGATGGCGCTCGAACTGGTCCGCCGCCCGTGGGAGTTCGACGTCATCGTCACCGAGAACCTGTTCGGCGACATCTTGTCCGACCTCGGCGCGGGCCTCATCGGTGGACTCGGCATGGCACCGTCGGCCGACATTGGGACCCACCACGCCGTCTTCCAGCCATGCCATGGCACGGCGCCCGACATCGCCGGACACGGCCTTGCCAACCCGACCGCGATGATCCTGTCGGCGGCGATGATGCTCGAGTGGCTCGGACAACGTCACGACGACGCAGCGCTCACGCAATCGGCTGTTCTCATCGAGCAGGCAGTCGACGAGGCCTTCCGCCCCGGGGACCTACGTTCCGTCGAAGTCGGGGGAAACGCCAACTGTCAACTCATCACGGAAGCGATTCTCCGCTCGATTGACACCGTCGGGCACAGGTGCGAACGATGAGCGCTGGACCCCCGTGGGGTCGGCTCGACCACGTGGCGCTCGTCGTTCCCGACACCGACGATGCCCTCGCGATCTGGCGAGATCTGATCGGTCTGCCGGAGTTGTTCAGCGAAGTGGTCCAGAATCGAACGATCCGCCTCACGCACCTCGATCTCGGCGCCACCGAGCTTCAACTCGTCGAGCCACTCGTCGAGAACCATCCACTGATGACCTGGATCGAACAGCACGGCGCCGGTCTCCACCACCTGTGCTTCGAGGTCGACGACTTCGACGCTGTGTTCGATGAAGGTTCGATGCCACTCGAACCCGCGTCGCAGCTTCCGCACGAAGCGACATTGGGCAGACGAGCAGTGTTCCTCGACAACGGGCTGACGTCTGCGGTCATCGAGCTGATCTCTCGGCGATGACGCAGTTGGGGGACCTCGATCTCGGCGCCCATCTTCACCCTGATCCCCTCCAGTGGCTCCGATCTCGCCAGGACGAAGATCGCCGCCTGATCATCGTCGTCGATGACGATCCGACCGGCACTCAGACCACCGCCGGCGCGTCGATCGTCACGAGCACCGATGCCGACGACATCGAGTGGCTCGTGCAGCAACAAACCGATCTCAACTTCGTGCTCACGAACTCGAGGGCGATGAACGTGACCAACGCCCGGGACGTCAATCGACAGATCGGGCGATTGGCCGCCGATGCGGCGGCACGACACCGACGGCCACTCGATCTCGTCAGCCGCTGCGACTCGACGCTGCGGGGACACTTTCCCACCGAACCAGTTGCGCTGGCGGAGGGCGCTAACCGTCCCAACGCCGTGATCGTGTTCGTTCCGTTCTTCTTCGAGGCCGGACGCATCACCGTCGATGGGGTGCACTACGTCGTCGACGCCGGACGACTGATCCCCGTCGCCGACACGGCATTCGCCCGGGACGCCGCGTTTGGCTACAACACCTCGGAACTGACCCGCTGGGTCTCGGAGAAGTTCCACAACGCGGTGCAGCCGGACGACGTCGTACGGTGCACCCTCCGGACGATCCGAGTCGGCGGACCAAGTGGGGTCGCCGACGTTCTGCAGGGCTGCCCCGACGGCTCGGTCGTCGTCGTCGACTCGGCCGACTATCGCGATGCGCGCGTCGTCATCGCGGGCCTCCGCCGCGCTCAGGCATCGTCGGATCGCTATGTGCTTCGAACCGCGGCAAGCGCCCTCCCGGGTCTTGCCGGCCTGGAGCCGGCAGCGCCAGTGCTTCCGCCGAGGGCGGCCAACAACCACGGGGGACTTGTCGTCGTCGGATCGCACGTCCCGCTCACGACCCGTCAGCTCGACAAGCTCACAGCGACCCGCAGGACGACACATCTCGAGATCGACGCTGCAGAACTCGTCCAGGGCGCAAGTACAGCAGCCTCGACGGTGGCAGAGCGCGCCGTCAAGTTGATCGCACAGGGGCGGTCGGTGACGGTCTCCACGTCGCGTACGCGCCTCGACGGTCGCGACCCCGTTGCTACCGCATCGCTCGTTGCCGACGGAGTGTGCCGCAGCGTCGACTCGATCGTTGACCGGATCCGCCCGTCATACGTCGTCACCAAGGGCGGGATCACATCGCACCGTCTGGCAACCGAGGTGCTCGGCATCCGGCGAGGGCGCGTGCACGGCCCGATCGTTCCCGGCGTACCCGTCTGGGTCTCCGACGTCGGCGCCCGATGGCCCGGACTGACGACCGTCGTCTTCCCCGGCAACGTCGGCGGAGACGACACGTTGGCTGAGGTGGTGCAGCTACTGGAGGAACGTCGATGACCACGAAGGTCGCAATCGCCGGCGCCGGATACTTCTCGGCCTACCACCTCGACGGATGGCAGCGGCTCGATGGCGTTGAGGTATGCGGGATCCTCGACCCCGATCGCGACCGAGCAAGCCGATTGGTATCGGGGACATCGATTCCGACCTTCGCTTCGTTGGAACAGCTCCTGAACACCGTCCGGCCCGACGTGCTCGACATCGTCACCCCTCCGGAGACCCACGCCGAGATCGCTCTGGCTGCAGCACAACGCAACATCGACGTGATCGTTCAGAAACCCCTGGCACCTTCGTGGGACGAGGCAGTGCAACTCGTCGAAGCACTCGGAAGCCTCCCAGTGAGGTTCATGGTCCATGAGAACTGGCGATGGCAGCCGTGGTATCGAGCGATCAAGTCGCTGAGCGATGACGGCACGACCGGCCGACTCTTTGGCGCATCGTTCCGACTTCGAACTGGCGATGGATGGCAGCCTGACGCCTACGTCGAGCGGCAACCGTACTTTCGATTCATGCCCCGGCTTCTGCTCCACGAAACCGGCATCCACCTCGTGGACACCTTTCGGTTCCTCCTCGGCGAGGTCGAGACAGTTCACGCCATCACCCATCGACGCAACGCAGCCATCGCCGGCGAGGACGAGGCCATCGTCGTGCTCGAGTTCGTCGACGGGGCGACCGCAGTCCTCGACGCCAGTCGTTACAACGAGCCCGATGCCGGTACACCCGATCCGAGGTACACCTTCGGCACCGCGCGCATCGACGCCGAGCGAGGGCACTTCCAACTTCCCGGTGATGGCCAGGTCATGTGGAAAGCGTTGGGTGAGGATGCCACTGTCCTGCTTCCGAATCCCCCACGGATTGGGTTCGCGGGGGATTCGGTACACGCTCTGCAAGCCCACTTCCTGAAGTGTCGTCGGGACGGGACCGCGTTCGAGGCTGAGGGCGATGACTACCTGCGGTCGGTAGCGGTCGTCGAGGCATGCTACGAAGCCGCCAGGTCCCGACGCCCGACACGAGTCGCATACTGATCACTCCCGTTGGCTTGGACCAGGTTCCAACCCCGCAACCGTGCGTCTGCTGAAGACGCGTGGAGCTGCAGATCGGTCGGTCTGGTGTGTCTGCTCACGGCCTGGCTGCGAGTTCGCGACCGACCCAAGCCGACGACACGAAGATCCGCTCGCCGCGAACACGAACCCATGCCGGACGACCCAACGAGTACTCGGCGTCCTTCACCGGCGCTGCCGACAGCTTGCGACGCCGCACCCACCTCGACCAGACCTCCACCTCAGGCCCACGACGCACGACCACCCGCGGCCGACGCACCACGTAGCACAACAGATAGACGGCCACTGCCGACACGAACGCCAGCGCGCCCGTTCCCGGCCTATTGCCGATCGAGACCCCCGCCAACCAGACAACGACCGCGACGATCACCGACACCCTCCCCCACACAGGCCGCGAAACGAACCCGACCGTGTCGCGACCCGCGCTCATCGACCCGGGCTCGTCGCCTCGGCCTGCTCCATGCACAGCTCGAGTCGCCCGAGAAACACCCGGTCCTCATCCGTGGACTGGACGGCATTGACGCGCTCACCTCGGAACGAGCGAAGCCGGACCTCGATGCCGTCATCGGACACGTCGTCGAGCGCCTCAGCGATACAGGCTGGATCACCGCCACCCCGCTCCGAGTAATACGAGGCGAGCTCGTCGATCCTCGCCGCCCGACTCGCCCCACCGCAGCCGCTGACGCACACCACGGCCACAGCCCAGCCGAGCGCTGCCCGGCGTTGCCGACGGATTCGACGCATCTCAAGACAACCCTTCGCAGGCGACTCGAGTTGTCAGCGGTCCCATTCACACCGATCGTATGCCCGTCGCACCTACCTGATGGGACGGCCCGGTGGCTCATCGGCCGGTCCAGCCAACAGCGGCGCGCACGCGTCTCGCGAAACGTCAACTGTTTCGGGGACCGCTGCCACCCTCACGACGGAGCGACCACCGAGCTCGTTCATGAACCGTCGAATTGCGTCTCGGTCACGGTGGGCCAAGTCGATGAACTGCAGCCGCTGCTGCGACGTCGACTCAGAGGCTGCGTACACGATGAAGCGCCGAAGTGTTGCCTCGCTCGCGGGTCCGTTGACAGCAACCAGGTAGGCAGCGAGCGACTCGTCGCCGTATCGGGACCGTAGGCCACCAGAGAGATCCTCGAGCTGGGGCCTGATGAGCTCGTTCCTGAAGACCTGGTCCTCCACCGCAACCACCAGTTCTCGGTCGAACGACCCGTCCACGACTGCTTGGGCTGCGTTGTAGTAGCGATCTGCCGATGCCACGACCACGTTCGTGTCGGCGATGACGTCGGTCGCCCAGTACCAGCCGTTCACGCAGTACGCCACGACGCCGGCATCGGCCGGAAGCGCTGCAACTCCGCCGAGCAGCCGGTCGAGGGAAACGTCGTCGACCACCGAACCGGCACCCCGCGTCACATGGAACACCTCCTGACCGTTTGAGGGTCCCGAGGTGTACTGCCACACGACCGCCCCGACGAAGAACGCAAGTGCGAGCAGCCCGACCCACAACGTTTGCCGCCCCCAGTCGAAACGGCCCTCACCACCGAGTCTCACGAGCTTCGACCTCGCTCGCACCGATCGCTCCGTTCCATCAACACGAGCCAACCTAGAGGAACTGCACGAGAGGCGCAGCTTTCCCTGCTGCGGCGTTCCGCACCGCACAGGGCCAGCTCACCGGCGACACGACCTGGAGACCCGGGAAAACGGGAAAGTCCCGGCCGCTGGGCCGGGACTTTCACTGAGTGGCGGGGGCATCACTATGTCCAGTCCGCCAGCGAGTCCCACACCGATAAAACCCCTGGTAGAAGAACCGTGTCCATGTCGATGTCCATGACGTTGGACATCCCTGAGGGGTATGTGGTCACAGATTCTCGTTGCGGAGGATCGCTGCTGGGTGGACATCGGCAGGACCGTACCGTTGGCTGTCAACTCCGGTGGGCAGCGGCGGGTGCCGTGATCCAGTCGGCCAATACTCCCGCCGCCCTCAACAAAGGACCTGGCAGGCCGCACCCGGTGGGGAGGATCGATACAAGCCTCAGCCCGGTGATGTCCAACCGCACCGTTCTCACCGAACGACGATTATCCACGCGCTCCTCCGTATACAGAGGACATAATGGGGCCATGTCGGCCATTTGTTTCACAGCGACATGAGTGTCGGGGCTCAACATCGCACGCTTCGCGAGGTCGTTGCCGACGAGATCGCAGGGCAGATCCTGCGCGGCGACCTCGAACCGGGCACCCGCCTCTACGAAGACAGGCTCGCCGAGTCGCTCGGCGTCTCGAGGAACCCCGTACGTGAAGCAATCCGTGCGCTCGAGTCGACGGGGCTCGTGACCGTGGTTCCTCGACGAGGTGCCTACGTGTCGGAGATCGACGCAGCGGATCTTCGGAATCTGCTGGAACTGCGCGCCGTACTGGAGGGTTACGCCGCGGAACTCGCAGCCGAGCGGCGCGACGACGATGTCGTCGCGCAGCTCGATCGGTGCATCAGCGCTGGCGCTGCTGCATCGAAGGCGGGCGATGTCGTCACGGCGGCCGGCCATCATCGGGAGTTCCACTTGGCGATCGAGCGAGCGTCGGGGAACTCGTACATCGCTCAGACCGTACGCCCCCTTCGGCAGCAGACCGAGTTGGTGTTCTCGGTGCTTTCGGACCACCGCAGCATGCTGAGTTGGGACGAGCACCGAAGGATTCGAGATGCCGTGGCGGAGCGCGACTCAGTCGCCGCTCGAGAGCGCGCTTTGGAGCACATGTCCGGAGTGATCGCCGATCTCGCTGAGTTCGAAGCGAAGGATCGTCGTTCGGGGGGAACGCCCGACGGTCACCACACCTGACGCACGAGGATCGACAGCGCCGAGAGCGTGGCGAAGACCAGGACGGCTTGTCGCGTGTGACCACGGTCGAGGAAGCGATTGGTCCACGAGCTGAGCACGAACCCCGAGAGGACTGCGGGCGCGAGCGCGAGTGTGACCTTGACGTGGCGCCCCTCGAACTGACCGGCGATCGCGAGTACGGCGATCGACAGCGTGGCACCGAAGGCCATGAACGCTGCAAGCGATGCACGGAGTTCGGGCCCCTCACGCCGCTGGAAGAGCAGCGCCATCGGCGGGCCGCCGACCGAGGTCGCAGTTCCCATCAGCCCTGAGAAGAATCCTGCCGTGAGCAGACTGCCTCGCGACGGCTCGACCGAGAGACCGATGACGCTCAGCACGACTGCGAGGAGGACCGATCCGGCGAAGAGTGCAGCGAGTGTCGACGTGCCGAAGGCGACGACAGCCATGGTCCCGAGAACGGTTCCGGGGATCCGTCCGCCGATCGCCCATGACACGGGCCGGACGTCGAGCGCCTTCCTCTCTCGGTATGCGACGAGATAGGTCAGCGGCGTACCGACGGCGAGTACGACCGACGGCACCAAGGTTGGGTCGATGATGACGAGCATCGGAGCACCGACGAGTCCGAGACCGAATCCGAGGGAGCCTTGAATGCACGCCCCGATGAGGAGGGCCGTCGCTGCCAGTGCGAACTCGAACGGCGTCATGTCTGGTCGCGGTCGGCGTGGGAGCAGGCGAGCATGTCAGTACAGCCCGAGTAGTCCGCCGGCAAGCACCAGCGCGGCGACGATCATGACGCCTCGGATCAGACGCTCACCTCCGGAGACCGCGACACGTGCTCCCAGCCAGCCGCCGACGGTGAAGCCGGACGCCAGCACGAGTGCAGGACCCCATGCGATCTGGCCCTGCACGATGAACACGGGGAGGGCGACGGCGGTGACTGCGAAGGTGACGATCACCTTGATGTTGTTCGCCGTCACGAGATCGAAGCCCGCACGCGTCAGAGCAGCCAGCAGAACGAGGCCGACACCGGCTTGGATCGCACCCCCATAGCAGCCGATGAAGAAGAAGACGATCGCCGTCGTGGTGGGTGACCACGGTTCGAGGTCGGTCCGGGCCTTCGGCTTCCGCACCGACAAGATGATGAGGGGCACCATCAGCAGCCCGAAGATGGTCTCGAACGCCCCGTCGGTCACCCGGCTGATGAGCAGCGAGCCAGCGAGCGACCCGCACAAGACCGGCAGCAGCACCTTGCCGGAGTGTGCAAGCCCCTGGACGCCGAGCTTGCGGAATGACGCTGCAGCGGCGAGGTTCGAGGTCAGAATGCCGACGCGGTTCGAACCGTTCGCAGCGTTGCCGGGCACCCCGGCGAGCACGAGCAGCGGGACCGTCAAGGTCGAGCCGCCGCCCGCAACGGCGTTGATGCCACCGGCGAACAATCCGCCGACGACCAGTAGCAAGGCTTCCCAGCCACTCATTCGTTGTTCTCCTCTGGGCGCGTGTGGGCGTCGACGGTGAACGTCACCGCCCGATCGAGTACGGGGGACACTGCTCGGTGGGTCGTCAGCGCACCCAGCAGGCGGCGAGATGCCCCTCGCCGCGCGACGTCAGGGGCGGGGTCTCCTCGCGGCACTTCGCTTCGACGAGCGGGCACCGTGAAGCAAATCGGCAGCCAGGCGGCGGATCCACCGGATCGGGGATCTCGCCCTCCAACACGATTCGCTGTCGCGCTCGCTGCGCCGGCGGATCGGGGATCGGAACGCTCGATAGGAGCGCCTCGGTGTAGGGGTGCACCGGTCGCTCGTAGATCGACTCGCAGTCGGCGATCTCGACCAGCTTGCCCGAGTACATGATGGCGATCCGGTGAGAGATGTGCCGAACCACCGACAGGTCGTGCGCGATGAACAGGTAGGTCAGCCCGAGCTCATCTTGAAGATCCTGGAGCAGGTTGACGACCTGGGCACGGACCGACACATCGAGCGCCGACACGGGTTCGTCGGCGACGATGAAATCGGGTTGGAGAGCCAGGGCGCGAGCGATTCCCACGCGTTGCCGTTGGCCGCCGCTGAACGCGTGTGGGTGACGATCGATGGAGTCGGAGGGAAGTCCGCATCGTTCGAGGAGCGCCGACACTCGGTCTCGGGCGTCGCCCATCTTGTTGACGATCCCATGCACCATGAGCGGCTCCGCGACGAGTTCGCCGACGGTCATCCGGGGGTTCAAGCTCGCGTACGGGTCTTGGAACACCAACTGCATGTGCCGGCGCAGGTGACGGAGCGCTTCACCGTCGGTGGTCGTGATGTCCCGACCACGGAACTTGATGGTCCCGGCTGCGGGGGTCAGACGGCGAAGAAGGGCCCGGCCCGTCGTCGTCTTTCCCGACCCGGACTCGCCGACGAGCCCGAGGGTTTCGCCCTTGGCGATGTGGAACGAGACGTCGTCGACGGCATGCACCACCTTGCGCTCACGGTGGAAGAACCCCGTGGGTGCGAGCGGGAAGTGGATGGAGAGCCGGTCGACCTCGATGATCGGCCCCGAGTCTGCTGAGGCATCGTCGAGGTGTTGCGCCTCAGGTGAGATCGATGGGGTGCCAGCAGGCAACGCTCCTCCCTTCGGAGACGTCGATCAGCTCAGGGAGCTGATCGACACAGGTGTCATCGGAGTCCGTGCACCGAGCGGCGAACGGGCATCCAGCGGGCGGCCTGACCAGATCGGGTGGTGCTCCGGGGATCGACACGAGGCGATGTTGCGCCTCGTCGAGTCGGGGAGTCGAGTTGAGCAGGCCGGCCGTGTACGGGTGGTGGGGTGAGGCGAAGATGTCATCGGCAGGCCCGACTTCTCCGATGCGACCTCCGTACATGACGGCTACCCGGTCACACATGCCGGCCACGACACCGAGGTCGTGGGTGATCAGCAGGATCGAGAGGCCGAGCTCGGATTGGAGGCGAGACAGCAGTTCGAGGATCTGCGCCTGGATGGTGACATCGAGTGCGGTCGTGGGTTCGTCGGCGACCAGTAGTTCGGGCTCACAGAGCAGCGCCATCGCGATCAGCACTCGCTGGCGCATGCCACCGGACAGCTCGCTCGGTCGTTGCTCGAGTCGCCGCTTCGGGTTCGCGATCCCGACGAGATCGAGCATCTCGAGGGCGCGCGATCGGGATTGCTTCTTGTTCATTCCGAGGTGCCGTCGGGTCACCTCGCTGAGCTGATCACCGATCGTGAAGAGCGGGTTGAGCGAGGTCATCGGGTCCTGGAAGACCATCGAAATTTCTTTGCCGCGCACCTTCTTGAGGGCGCTCGTGGTCCGGCCGTCCTTGACGAGGTAGTCGCCTTTCCACAGCACGTCCCCGCCGGTGATGAAGCCCGGTAGCTCGGTCAGCCCCATCACCGCCTGCGACGTCACCGATTTGCCGGAGCCGGACTCGCCGACGAGGCCGAGCACCTCACCGCGTCCGATGCAGAAGTTGATGTCGCGCACGGCCCGGATGACGCCGCGGCGCACGTGGAACTGCACCTCGAGGTCGGAGACCTGGAGCAGGCTGTTCCCGGGCTCGACGTTGGCCGACTCGGCCGAGAGCGAGGTAGTAGCCGACATCAGCGCGCCTCCGCGATTCGTCCGGTGGTAATGGCGTCGCGCTTGACGCGCGCCTTGTTGCGTCGCATCCGCCTTCCTGCGACGCTGGCGAAGCGCTTCTCACGTTCGGATGGGTCCGAGATGATGCGAAGCCAACTGGCGACCAGGTTGACCGACAGCACTGTCAGAGAGATGGCGAGGCCGGGCATGACGACGAGCCACCACGAGTTGAAGATCGCATCCTGTCCTGCCGCGACGTCGAGTCCCCACGACACGTCGGTGCGCTTCACCCCGACGCCGAGATAGGACAGTGCCGCCTCGGCAAGGACGATGCGGGCGAACTCGAGTACGGCGAGGGTGCTCAGCGGGGCAGCGAGATTCGGAAGGATGTGCTTGAACATCACTCGCCGTTGACGACAACCGATGATCTCCGCTGCTTCGACGTACGCCGTTTCTTTGACGGAGAGCACCACGCTTCGGCTCATCCGGGCGTAGATCATCCAGCCGTTGATCGACAACACGATGACAACCGTCTTCACACTCGGGCCGAGCAGCGAGGCGAGCAAGATGGCGATGAGCAGCCCGGGGAACGCGATCTGCGTGTCGACCGTTCGCATCACGATGCGGTCGATCCTCCCGCCCTTGTAGCCGGCGATGAGCCCGAGTGCGACGCCGACGATTCCGGCGATCGCGACGACGGAGAGGCCGACGAGCAGCGAGATCCGTGCGCCGTACATCAGCCGAGAGAGCACGTCGCGCCCGAGGCTGTCGGTACCGAGCGGGTACTCCCACGACCCGCCGTCCATGAATCCGGGAGGTGCCAGCCTGTTGACGAGGTTCTGGTCGTGGGGGTCGTGGGGAGCGAGGAGCGGTGCGAAGACAGCGACGAAGACCAGGACGATGAGGAAGATGGCGCCGAAGAAGCCCGCTTTGTCGTGCCAGAGCTCGCTCGTCAGTCGCTTGATGCGGACCACGCGCCCGGCGCGGTCGTGGTGGGTGAGCCCGGTGTGGGCAGTCTCGTCGCCGGCGACCGACTCGAGGTCGTGATGCTCGGGCGACGTGATCTCGCGCTCGTTCGCAGCGCCGGCGTCGGGACGCGGATTGGAGATGGTCATGACAGTGTGATCCTCGGATCGATCCACTTGTAGAGAATGTCGACGATGACGTTGACCACGACCACGAGCACCGATGCGACGAGCACGATCGTGGAGAGGAGGAAGAGGTCGCGCCGCGTGATCGCCTCGAGGGCGAACAGCCCGAAGCCGGGCCACGCGAAGACTTTCTCCACGACGACCGTGAAGCCGGCGAGCGCTCGGGTGATCTCCCAGCCCGACATGGTCAGTACCTGAATGCCGGCGTTGCGGAGGGCGTGCTTCGCGACGACCGACTTGCGAGCCATACCTTTGGCGCGAGCAGCTTTCACGTACTGGCTGTTCAGTTCGTCGATCATGGCGGATCGCACCACCATCGTCAGCCGGCCGAGTGCGGGCAAGGCCAGTGCGATCGCCGGCAGGATGAGATGCTCGAGTCCGCCGTAGCCGCCGACGGGAAGCCATTGCAGTTGAACGGCGAAGATGATGATCAGCATCAGTCCCACGAAGAACTGCGGCATGGACAGACCAGCAAGGCTGAGCGTCACCAGCGTGCGATCGAGCACGCTGCCGGGCTTGAGCGCGGCGAACATCCCGAGCGGTAGCGCCAGGGCGATGGCGAGAAACATTCCGGCGCCCACGAGGAGGAGCGTCTTGGGCAACGTCTGAGCCACGATGTCCATCGTCGACCGCCCGGGCTGCCAGAGCGACTCTCCGAAGTCTCCTCGAAGCAGGTCGCCCATGTAGGCGACGAACTGCTCGGGGATGGACCGGTCGAAACCGAGTTCGGCTTCTCGGGCCGCTCGTTCGGCTTCGGTGGCCTCGAGAGGAAGGATGAAGTCGACGGGGTCGGTGAACCATCGTGTCAGCAAGAACACGACCACCGTCGCCGCGAATACGACGAACAGGCCTTGACCGATCCGTCTGAGTGCGTACATCCCCATCGCTTCGTCCTTCCCCTTGAGTCCTGGCGATCAGCCGGAGACTGCCATCTCCTTGAGCAGGATCTTCGAGTCGACGCGCGGCGTCCACTCCATTCGCTCGCTCAAGCCATAGATGTCCTGGTTGTTGATGAGCCAGACGAAGTACGCCTGGTCGTAGGCCACGGCGACTGCCTGCTGGTAGATCGACTCGCGCTCGGCCTCGTCGAGGGTCGAGCGACCTTGATCGATCAGTTCTGCGAGATCGGCATCGCTGTTCGAGCTACCGATGCCGCCGGCCTGGTAGTAGGTGCTCAGCTGACGATCGGCGTCCAAGATGTCGTTCGAGCTGGAGACGAAGATCGCGTCGGCGCGGGAGTCGCGATCGAACAAGACATCGAGGTACTCGCCGAACTCGGGCAGCTGCAGGTCGACGGTCAGCCCGGCGTCCTCCCAGTAGCCGGCCACTGCTTGGAGCAGCTCGGCGTCGAGCAACCAGCGGCCGCTGGATTCGCCGACCAGGGTGATCGTCTCCCCGGCTACGCCGGCGTCCTGAATCAGCTGCTGTGCTTGATCCGGGTCGTAGGGATACGCCTCGAGGTCGGGGTTGAAGCCGAGAATCGACTCACTCAGCAACTGACCGGGATCGACGGCGGCGAAACCTCCGAACAGGCTCTCGGCAATCGCTTCCTTGTCGACCGCGAGATTGAGGGCGGTGCGCACGTTGACATCTGCGGTGATGCCTTCGTCGGCATCGAGGATGATGATCGGATGTTCCTGGCCCTGAACGGCTGCGACTTGCGGCGCTTGGCCGACGTCGGCGGGACTGAGGTTGGTGATGAGGTCGTAGTCGCCGGAGAGCAAGCCGGCAAACCGGCTGCCCGACTCACTGACGAAGGTGTACTTCGCCTCGGCGACGCTCGGCGTGTCGCCCCAGTAGTTTCCGCTGGCGACCAGGTCGACGCGCTCACCACGAACCCATTCGACGAACTCGTACGGGCCGGTGCCGACGACGGTGTCGCTCAAGTCGTCGCTCTCGGCGGACGACGGCGGAATCATCTTGAGCCACGTCATCCGTGCGGGGAGCACGCCGTCGGGCTCTGCGGTGGTGATGTTGACCGTCGTTGCGTCGACTGCTTCGGCACCGGTGATGATCGAGTAGTAGCCGTCGAGGTCGGTCACGCCGTCACCGATCAGGCGGAGCATCCGTTCTACCGACGCGACCACCGAGTCGGCGTTGAACTCTTCCCCGTTGTGGAACACCACACCTTCGTTGAGAGTGAACTGCCATGTGGTTTCGTCGACCTGGGTCGGGAGCGCCGAGGCGAGACCTGGAATGATTTCGCCGTCGGGCGTGCGGGTCAGCAGGGACTCGTAGACGTTGTCGTTGATCGCCCGTTCGCTGCCGTCCTCCACCAGATGAGGGTCGAGGCTGGTCGGCTCGGAGCCGAGGGCGATAACCACTGCTGCGCCGTCGACGGGCGCATCGTCGGCGGCGTCGCTGGCGCTCGTGCCACCGTCGTCCGTCTCTGCGGCGTCGTCTCCGGAACCGGCCTCCGTGTCGGCAGGCGCGTCGTCGGCACCGTCATCGTCGTCGCTTCCGCCGCACGCTACTGCGACGAGCGAGAGCGACAATGCCAGGGCAACTGCCCGAGTTCGCTTCTTCACTTCATCCCCCTTTTGGATGCTCGGTCGGCTCGGATCGCCTTCCGGTTGCATGATGTATACAATGAGCACGACTGCTCGGTCAAGCTCCGACTCGAGAACGGCCTGTTAACAGGGAGTTCGTTCGGCCTCGGCTTGGCGTCAACCGGCGAGTCGAGAAAGGTCGAACTGATGTCAGAAGCCAACCCCCCATCGATCGGAGCGAGTCACACCCCGTTGCGTCAAGCTGTAACCGACGCGATCCGCGACCGCATCATCGAAGGCACGTACCCTCAGGCGAGTCGGTTGTACGAGGAGACGATCGCCGCTGAGCTGGGTGTCTCGCGAAACCCGATCCGGGAGGCGTTCCAGACGCTCTCGGCGGAGGGTTTCGTTCACATCGAGCCCCGACGCGGCGCCCGAGTCGCTGTCATCGACACCAAGCGTGCCGCAGAGATCTTCGCGGTTCGGTGTGCCCTCGAGGGGCTGGTGGCCGAGCTCGCAGCCGCCAATGCCACTCCGACGACGTCAGGACAACTCGGACAGATCGTCGCCGATGGCACGGCGGCCATTGTCGACGGTGACCTCAGTGACCTCCCAAAGCTCAACACGCAGTTCCACGAACACCTGGCGGCAATGGCGGACAACGCCCTGTTGACGTCGATGATTCGCCAGCTGTCCGACATCGTTCGTTGGATCTACGCCGAGCGACTGGAATCGCGCGTCCGTCAGTCGTGGAGCGAACACGCCGACCTCGCTTCGGCGATCGAGGCTGGTGACCGGGCGAGAGCGCACGACATCGCCGTTCGCCATATCGAAGCCGCTCGAGTGGCATTTCTCGGTCCGGACGCGGGCTGACGCGTTCAGAAGCCTCGAATCGCGCCCCCGTCGACGCGGATCGCACTTCCCGTCACGAAGCTCGATCGAGCGCCACAGAGAAACGTGACGACATCGGCGAGTTCATCCGCTCGCCCGACGCGTCCGAGCGGGATCGCTTCGATGTGCTCAGCACGCACTTCGTGGACATCGCGCCCCTCGGCGCGTGCACGGGCGTGTTCGAACCGTTCGAGCGCACCGGTGTCGAACTGGCCGGTGACGACCACGTTCACGTTGACGTGCGGAGCGAGATCGAGTGCCAGCGAGCGCGCTGCAGCGGCAGCTCCGGACCTGAAGACGGACGACAACGCCAGGTCGGTGGTTGCCTCGGCGACCGACCTGGCCGTCAGGACGACCAGACGGGCCTGATCGGAGCGTCGGAGGTGTCGAGCGGCCGCGCGCCCCCCTTCGAGTATCGGCCGCAACATGGATCGGTAGGCGGCATCGTCGTCGGCGGCGGATTTGTCGAGCAGGCTGCCCGCACCCCCTCCACCCGTGTTGAGGACGACGATGTCCAATCCGCCGAGTCGCTCTGCTGCGTCGTCGACCAGCGATTCGGTCGCGCCGGGCTCGGTCATGTCTCCCGCGAGCGCCGCCTCGGCGCCGCACTGCCGGCGGGCGTGTTCGGCCCGATCCGCGTCGCGACTCGTGACGACGACACGGGCGCCTTCGGCAACGAGTGTCGCCGCGGTTGCGTGGCCGAGACCACTCGACGATCCGAGCACGATCGCTCGGCGGCCCTTCAGACCGAGGTCCATGATCAGCCTCCCAGGAAGACGGTACGGAGCGACGTGTAGAAGTCCATGACCGTCGGCCCGAGCTGCTCTCGGTGCGTCCCGGTACCGGACATCTTGATGCCACCAAAGGGGGCGTTGAACGCTGCGCCGACAGTCGGGCGGTTGACACGAACCGTGCCGGCTTCGATTCGGCGACTGAATTCATGGGCAGCAGCGATGTCACGTGTGCAAATGGCCGATGTCAGTCCGTACCGGTTGTCGTTCGCGAGCGCGATGGCGTGTTCGAGCCCGTCGACGCGCTCGAACCCGACAACCGGGCCGAAGACTTCGTCATGGACGAGTGCCATGGTCGGGTCCACGTCGACCACGATGGTGGGTGGCATGAACCAACCGTGTTCGAGTCCGTTGTCGGTCACTCTGCGGCCGCCCGTAGCGACGCTCGCTCCTGCGGCTACTGCGTCCGAGACCGATCGGCTGACGTCGATGAGAGAGCGCTCGTCGACGAGCGGGCCCATGGTCACGCCTTCGGTACGGCCGTCGCCCAACTGATGCGCTTCAGCGCGGGCAACGACGCGTTCGAGCAGCTCGTCGAAGATCTCGGTGGCCACGAGAACCCGACCGGCGGCCGTGCAAGCCTGCCCCGACATGGTGAAGCTCGATCGCGCAACGACATCGGCGGCTGCGTCCAGGTCGGCGTCGGCGAGCACGACGACCGGGTTGTTTCCGCCGAGTTCGAGTTGCACTCGACGGTCGAGGCCCATGGCAGCGTGGATCCGCTGTCCGGTGGCGGTCGAGCCGGTGAACGTGACCGCGTCGACGCGCTGGTCTGCGACGAGCGCCGCGCCGGCCGAGTGCCCGTGGATCGTGTTCACGACCCCGGGTGGGAAGCCAGCCTCGTGGAACGCGGCGCCGAGTCGTTCACCGACTCGGGGCGTCATCGGGGATGGTTTGAAGACGACGGTGTTGCCGGCAGCGAGGGCGGGACCGATCTTGCGGCTTGCGAGGTTCAGCGGGAAGTTCCAGGGGGTGATGACTCCGACGACCCCGACCGGCTCACGCGTGGAGTAGACCGTGGCGCCACTGTCGTCCGACGGGTACGTGGCACCGGTGAGTCGTACCGCTTCGGCGGCGTACAACTCGAGGTTCTTCGGTGCTCGCCCTGCCTCCATTCGGGCGGCGCCGATCGGCTTGCCCATCTCCTGCACGATTTCGACAGCAATGTCATCGGCTTGGTCAGCGAGAACCGACGCTGCCTTTTCGAGCAAGGAGGCGCGTCGTGATGGTGGCATCGCGGCCCACTCCGGGGCAGCGTCTCGCGCTGCCGTCACGGCGTCGGCGACGTCTGTGCTGGTTGACTCCGGCATCGTGCTGACGAGTCGCCGGCTGTCGGCTGGGTCATGTCGCTCGAGCACTGCGCCGTCGCTCGATGGGCGCCGCTCTCCGGCGATGAGGTTCTGGACCTTGTGGATCACGGAAATGTCCTCTCGAGGGTGTTGACGGTGTTGGTCGGGCTCACTCGACGGGAGGCGCTTGCCAGTTGTCCCACTTCGAGAAGTCGGCAGTCAGGCCGAGCGACTCGTGGAGTGCTTCGATCGCCGCCTTGCAGCACGCGATGTCGTCGGCGGTGTGACCGCCGCTGACTCCTACGCCGCCAACGACTTGTCCTTCGACCTCGATCGGCCAACCGCCGACGAAGATCGTGAATCGACCGCCGTGCATGTTCATGATGCCGAAGGCCTCTTGATTCGGCTGGGCATTGGTGTATGTGTGTGTCGGGCGGCGATGGCACGCTGCGGTGAACGCCTTGTCGATGGCGATCTGCACGCTGGTCGGCTTCCCTCCGTCGAGTCGCCGGACGGCGAGGGGCCAGCCGCCTGCGTCCGAGATGCAGAGTGTTTCGGGCACACCGCGTTCTTCGGCGACCTTCTGGGCTGCGTCGAGCATCAGGTTGGCTTCGGCAAGGGTGAGTTGCTTGACATCGATCACGATGCACTCCTTGGTTTCAGTGGGTTGGCTTGTTGGGCGACGTGGGGTCGCCGTCGGACTCGGTGAAGGCGTGCCATGCAAGTGCCGCGGCGGCGATGTCTTGGGCCGCGACGCCCTGGCTCTCGAACACGACCGGGGCTCCGGGACGTGCTCGCTCGACGTGAGCGGCGCCGGCGAGGAGGTCCGCCAGACCGAGTAGGCGGTCCCACGAGAAGGTGCGAGCAGCGACGGCATGGATCAGGTCGCCACATTCGCTTCGCGCCCCGTCAGGCGAGTCGGTCAGCACAGCGGCGGCTCGGCCGAAGAGATCGGGTGGCAGTTCACAACGGCGGGCCTTGGTGGCACCGATGCCGCAGACCAACGCATTCGATGCGATCGCAGCATCGTCGACGATCGGCTGATCTGCCGACGTCACCGTGATGACCACGTCGGCGTCGTGCACGGCGTCGCTCGACGTCTGCGCCGCCGTCACATCGATGCCGCGCTCCGCGCACTGGTTGGCGAGGTCGACAGCCTTCGCAGGGTTCCTCCCCCACAGTCGGATGCTCTCGAAGGTGCTCCGCCGCGACAGCATGTCGATGTGTGGGATCGCCTCCCGCCCAGTGCCGAGGACGGCGGCGACAGCTGATTTCTCAGGTGCGAGACGGTCGACGACGATGCCCGTCAGAGCGGCGGTTCGCACCTCGGTGAGCGCGCTGCCGTCGAGTGTGCAGAGCACGTGACCATCCAGGTCGAACAACACGACGACGAACGTGAAGCGTCCGTCGACGGTCGAGTAGACCTTTCCGCCACTGACGCCGAGTGATGGGATCGCTGCCGCCATCGCCGATGCCATTGCTCCATCCGCCTCTGCGCGCACACGGACCGTCGAGGCGGCCGAGCCGTGACCGAGTTCGGCGAACACCGTTGACATCGCTGCCTCGACCGCTGAGGCGTCGAGGAGTCGATTCACGGTGTGGTCGTCGAGGTGCGGCGTAGCGATGGGAATGCTCCGGAGGGTGGGATCAGCTGGTCTGGTCGTGGCGTGCGGTCGCCAGGGCCAGAGTTGCATACAGTATGCGAACGAGTCAAGATCACTACGGAGACACGATGCGTTTCGGAGTACAGACAGCACTGCAGAACACCCGACCGAACGAACTCATCCCGCTGTGGAGACGTTTGGAGGAGCTCGGCTACGACTGGATCTCTGTCTGGGATCACTTCCACGCCGTCGGCGGCGGCACCGACAATCTCGAGGCGATGACGATGCACACCGCGCTCGCACTGTGCACCGAACGTGTCCGTGTTGGCGGGTTGGTGTACTCGGTGAACTATCGGCCGCTCGCGGTGCTCGCGAACGGCATCGCCGCGATCGACCACCTGAGCAACGGTCGCGCCACGCTGGGCCTGGGCGCCGGATACATGCAGTCCGAGTACGACGCCTGGGGATACGACTTTCCGCCCCCACGGGATCGCCTCGACCTGCTCGAGGATTCACTCTCGGGGCTCCGCAGGCTGTTCGCTGGAGAAGCAGTGACCGAGCACCGACGGCATCTTCGGCTCGAGGGCGCCGTGTGCGATCCGACGCCCGTACAGGAACGACTTCCGATCTGGATCGGAGGGGGAGGCGAGCAGCGCACCATCCCCATGGCCGCACGCCTCGCAGACGGCTGGAACGTACCGATGGCATCCCTGTCGGACTTCGACCGGAAGGTTCGGGTCCTCGATCACCACATCGAACTGGCGGGACGAGACCGACGAGCAGTCGAGCGAAGCGTCGGGCTCGGGCTGTGCTGGGATCGCAGCCTGCTGGTCGAACGTTTCGGAGACCGAGCGGCCTCACTCGAACCGATGATTCTCGGCGGTTCGACGGGAGAGGTCACCGAACGAGTCGCGACGTACCGAGACGCGGGAGCCGACTGGCTGTTCGTCTCGATCCGAGCGCCGTTCGACCTGGAGGAACTCGAACGATTCGCCGAGGAAGTCGTTCCGGAGTTCCGGTAGGCCGTGACCGCTCACCCGACGTCCACGCAGAACGACCCCGACCAACGGACTCGTTGGTGGCCGTTCTGGGCGGTGTGCATCGGGTACCTCGCAACGACGACCTCCGAATCGCTCCTCGCCCCCATCTACCCGCTGGTTGCTCCGGACCTCGGTTTGGAGGTTGCCGACGCTGGCCCGTCCTTTGCGCTCCTCGCGTTCTCGATCGCGGTTGCGAACCTCGTCGGCGGCGTCTCGCTTCGACGGTTCAGGAGCAACCAGGTGCTCGCTGGTGCACTTGCGTTCGCGGCGGCGGGCAGTGCCGTCGCAGGCATGGCGTCTTCGAACGCGGCGTTCCTCACCGGTCAGGTTCTCATCGGCACGGGCGCCGGGCTCTTGTATCCCGCAGCGATCATGTCGATCGGCCACTTCGCCGGCCCTGGACGTCGGGGTTTCGCGATGGGTGTGTTCGGTGTCTTCTTCTCCGGTGGTCTGACTCTGGCGGCGGCGCTCGCTGCCCTCGGGTCCGCCTTCGACTGGCGACTCAGCTTCGTTGTCGGCGTCTTGCTCGCCACCGTTGCGCTCGGCGGAGTTGCGACGCTTCGGGATTGTCCGAAGAGCGACACCGCTGGAACGATGTTCGCCGGCCTTCGCTCGGTGCTCGGCGTCCCATCGCTCGTCGGTATCGTCGGAGGGGTTTCGCAATACGCGACGGTGTCCTTCCTCCCGTTGTTCGCCGTCGAGATCTGGGGGTGGTCGGACGCCTCGGCGGCGGTGGTTCTCGCTGTCGGACGCGTGCTCTCGGTCCCGAGCAAGCTCGTCGCCGGCGCACTGGCCGATCGTTCCGGTCCGGAACGATCGGCCGCCTGGACCGCGGCGGCGCTGGTCGCAGCGGGCCTCGCGTGGACGCTCGTCCCACTGGAGCCCGTGTCGGTGACCGGTGCGGTCGTCTTTGCAGCCGGGGTCAGCGCATTGTTCCCACTCGCCAACCTGCTCGCTCTCGAGCGCGTCGGTCGAAGCGGTGGTGCTCTTGGGGCGTTTCGTTCCCTTCAGCTGGCGGCAGGCGCGGGCGCCGGGCTGGCATTGGGGGCGTCCGCCCATGCGTTCGGGCTCCACGCAACCGTGGCGTTGGCGACGGTAGTACCCGCTTTGATCGTGGTCGGGCTTCCTCGACGTCGATAGCACTTCGCAGCCCGGCGTGCTGGCCCGTGATCTCAGATGGGGACGACAGCCCCAACGGTGCGAGGGTCAGCGACGGCGAATCGGCGGTCGCCGAAGTCGGCCACGATCTGCATCGCGGAGCGCAAACCCCACCGTTCGCAGTGCGACGCCTCGGGGACTCGAGCGATCAGGCTGGCAAGTTCGTGATCGGTGAAGCCGTCCTCGATCGTGATCGTGCCGGTCGGTTCGAGCTGCCATCTAGGCGCGACGACTGCGTCGGCAAGGTACGTCGGTTCGAGCTGGTGGCGGTGCGCTACCCGAGCGATGGTTTGCGCGTTCCACGGCATCTGGTTCGCGCCACCGGGAGTTGCCCCGAGCACACGTGTTCCCGATCGGTGCCGCCAACCCCACGCATGCAGCGTGGTGGCCGGCCGGCGGCCCGGAGCCGGGTAGTTGGGGTGGGCCGGATCAGCGCTGAAGCCTCGGCCCGCTCGATTCGCGAGAATCAAGTCGAACTCGTCGACGATCAGCCCACTCCCGAACCGGGGATACGAGTTCGAGTGCACGACGACGACCATGGTGCCGTCATCGTCGACGGCGCCGACCATCGAAGTGCCGGAAGGGTCCGCCAGCTCGGCCAACCGTCGCCTGGCCGCCTCCCGAACAGCGACGAATACTTCGGCAGGATCCGCACGGGACCCCCATCGGGCCATCGCATCGAGCAGTGACGGGCCGTGGGTCGGCGCCGGGGTCGCCCACCACTCCCCTTCCGCACCGCCATGAGCGTCGATCCACTCGGCCCTGGAGTGCCTGAAGTCGCTCGAGGTCAAAATTCCGCCCGATGCTTGAACACGGGAGACGATCGCTTGGCCGACGGGACCGTGCAGGAAGTCGGCCCCGTCGTCCACGAGACGCTGCAGTGCTCGACCCAAGCCCGGCAGACGGGTCACAGCACCTGGCGCGATGGGGCCCCCGTCCGGGTAATAGACGGTCCCCGACGGCTGGTGAGTTCGTACGAGTTCGGCCGACTCTTCCGCAAGGACCGTGCAGATACGAGACCAACAGAATCCCTCGTCGGCCAGTTCGATCGCTGGCGCCGCAGCTGCCGCCAGTCCGCGCCGACCACGCTCTGCGAGTGCCTGGTAGCCGGCCGGGGCGCCCGGCACGCCGACCGACAACGGGCCGGTATCCCCGAGCGACCGGTCGCGGAGAGCATCTGCGAGTGCGTCCGGCGCACCTCCGATTGCGAGCAGCGCTTCGGGTGAGGGGTCGTCCTGGCGCCATGCGAGGGCGATGAGATCCCCTGCGAGGCCACACTTCGGGGGCAACAACACGGTCTCGGCCAGTGCCGCTGTGAGGACCGCGTCGTATGCGTTTCCTCCGTTCGCCATCGCAGCGGCGCCGAGCCGCGCCGCAACCGGAGCGGCTGCCGCGACGACAGCCGTCGGGCTCAATGCCGTGCACTGCTCTGCCATGATCGGGCGGGGCCCGGCGGGTCGTGTCGTCATCGCCTTGTTGTCCTCCTTGACATCCGGCTCTAATGTATACAGAATACGAACCGTCCGTCGAGGGGCGACGGATCACCCGGTCGACACGACAAGGAGCCTCACATGACCGAACTGCTGAACGAACAGGATTTCCGAGCCGCCCTCGAGGGCGCAATGGCTGGCCGCCAGGCCAAGGACGCATCCTTCTCACTCGCTTGGGCGTCGGGCAAGCTCGAACGCAAGCACTTCGCCCGCTGGGCAGAAAACCACTACCACTATGTGGGCCCGTTCGCCGACTACCTCGCCTACATCTACGCGAACACGCCCGACACAGCGACCGACGCAAAAGACTTCCTGCTCATGAACATGTGGGAAGAGGAGATCGGCGACGTCCGCCACACCGACCTGCTGATCCGTTTCGCCGAAGCGTGCGGAACCACGAAAGAAGCGATCGAGGACCCGTCCAACATCACCGCCGCAACCCGCGGACTGCAGGCGTGGTGCTATGCGATGTCGATGCGTGAGCATTTCGCAGTCGCAACGGCGGCCCTCGTCGTCGGGCTGGAGTCGCAAGTTCCGAGCATCTACCGCAAGCAGCTTCCTCCCCTGCTCGACCCCGACAAGTACGGCTTCACCGAGGACGAGGCCGAGTTCTTCGACCTGCACATCACCTCGGATGAGATCCACGGCGAGCGCGGCTTCCAGATCGTCCTCAAGTACGCCGACACGCCTGAACTCCAACAGCGTTGCATCGACGTAACTCGCGATGGTGCCGACATGCGGTTCGCCTACACCAAGGCGCTCTATGACACCTACGTCGCCGAGGATCTCGGCGACTGGCAGCAAGCGAGTGAGGAGTCGGAGTCCAAGGTCGACGTCGGCGTCTGAGCCGCCCGGCCTGACAACACCGAACCCCGCCCCGACCACCCACCAAGAGACGAGGCAACGCACCGTGCCAAAGATTCGATTCGAGACGAGCGACCGTGAAGTCGAGTTCGAGGAAGGCGACGACGTCAACGTGTTGCGGGTCGCAATCCGAAACGACTGCGGAGTGCCTTGGAAGTGCGCATCTGGGCTCTGTGGAACCGACCGGATCACCGTCGTCGAGGGGCTCGAGAACTTCGAGCCTCCTCGGCGACGGGAGCGGGAGCGACTTGGCGACCTCGTCGACCAAGGTGTCCGCCTGGCCTGTCAGTCCTACGTGACGGGCGACGTCACCGTCGTGTGGGATCCGGATCAACAGGGGATCGACGAGGACTCCAAAGCCGGCAAGCGGCTGAAAGCTCAGTGGCTCGACGCAGAGGACGGCGCGCGATGACGAAGCCGGACGCCGACTCGACCGTGCCGCCTCGCTGGCTCGAAGTGGCGTCGACCGCCGAGATCCAACGAAGGAAGATGATCGTGGTCGACGCCGGCGAGCTCGACATCGTCGTCGGTTGGCACGAAGACCGTCCGTATGCGATGGCGAACATCTGCGTCCACCGCGATCGAGAGCTCGCACGCGGCATGATCTTCCAGGACCGCCTCGTCTGCCCCGGACACCAATGGGCGTTCGACATCGACAACGGCTACTGCCGAGAGCGCGACCGTTGGCAACCCATCTACCGGACCGAACTCAGGGATGACATGGTGTACGTCGACGCATCTGCGCCCATCAGCATCTCCAGCGAGACCGCCGTCGCAGCGCCGAGGTCGGCGAGTGAGTCGGCCACCTGAAACCGACCTTCCGCGGCTGCTCGGCCCGTACTCTCCGTGCGCCGCCGGGTCTGGGCTGCTGTTCCTCTCCGGTCAAGTCGCCAAGCGGCCGGGCTCGGTAGCGGTGGTGGGTTCTGTGGCCGAGCAGACGACACAGTGTCTCGACAATCTGTTCGCCGTGCTCGCCCACGAGGGACTCGGACCTCGCCACCTCCTGAAGTGCAACGTGTACCTCGTCGACATGCACGACTTCAGCGAGATGAACACCGCCTACGACACAGCTCTTCACCCGTGGCGACCCGCTCGCACCACCGTCCAGGTGGCCGCGCTTCCGCAACGAGCAGCCGTCGAGATCGAAGCAATCGCGTCGCTCGACGTGGACTGACGACCGCGCTCCCAAGGGCCCGTGGCAGCCGGTGCCAATGAGACACGAGGCATCGAGCCCACAGCTTGCGGCCGGCCAGCCCATGAGTGGCGTCAGGGACACGGCCCTGGACATGGACGGGTGGCCTGGCCGAAGCTCGACGGCACTACCAGAGGCCCCGAACGGCTCCAGGAGCCTGACGTCTTCCATCCACAGAAACGAGATGCTGGTGTCGTGTTCGCCGTGAGAGCCCCGGGAGCTGCGAGCAACTGAGTACTGCGCCCGCCGAGCCGACACTCGTCTGCAACGATGGACGCCTGGCCCAGGAAATCCGGGAGAACGAGAAAGTCCCGGCCACAGGGGCCGGGACTTTCAATGGTGGCGGGGGCAGGATTTGAACCTGCGACCTTCGGGTTATGAGCCCGACGAGCTACCGGACTGCTCCACCCCGCGTTGGAGGCTTTGAATACTAAGGGTCTGTGCAGCGATCGACAACCTGATCACCCCTTGACGGCTTCTCGACAGGGAACGAATGGCGACCCTGTTGGCTCGTCGGTCATGAATCCTTGCCGAACACGAAACGGGTGTGAACAGGATCGGAACAACGGCTCGACCGGGAACGTCGGGCGGATCGAGCGACGTTGACCACGCCATGATCAACTCGCTCCGCACCTATCCCGCCCGTTGGGCCGCCGGCGCCGTCGCCGGTCTGGCCGTCCTGGCCTGGCTCGCCTTCGGCTACTTCGGCGTGCACACCTTGTTCGTCGACGACGTCGTTTCCGAGGCGGCGCCCGTGTTCGACGCCCCGGCCGTCGAGACATCGACCGCGGCATCGGCCGCACCCTCGGCCGAGCAGCCGGCAGCCACCGAGGCCGCACCCACCACTCCCCCGGTCACCGAGGCACCCGCCGGCGACCCGGTCGAGGCAACGGCACCCGAGATCGAAGCAGAGGCGGTCGAGGCGGCTCCGGTCACCGCCGCTGCGCCGACCGTGCCGCCCGCCACCGCACCGGCTGCGCCCGAGATCGTTACCGAGGCCGCGGGCGACTTCTCCGGCAGCGGTCGCTACTCGACCGGCGGTCAGGCGGTCGTGCTCGGAAACGGGACCGGGCAGCGCTTCCTGCGGTTCGAGAACTTCGAGACCAGCAACGGCCCCGACCTGAACGTGTACCTGGTCAACAGCTCGACCGGCGACGTCTCCGACTTCGTCGACCTCGGTGATCTCAAGGGCAA
This sequence comes from Ilumatobacter fluminis, assembly GCF_004364865.1. Lineage (NCBI taxonomy): Bacteria > Bacillati > Actinomycetota > Acidimicrobiia > Acidimicrobiales > Ilumatobacteraceae > Ilumatobacter > Ilumatobacter fluminis. The sequence continues at coordinate 484,657 of NZ_SOAU01000001.1, read as the reverse complement.
CATCGGCGAGCAGAACTACGAGATCCCCGCCGACGTCGACCTCTCGGTCTACGACACCGTCTGGGTCTGGTGCGTCCGATTCGGCACCGGCTTCGGCTCCGCCCAGCTGACGGTCGCCTGACGCCACGCCGCCCATGCACCCCCGGCGAGCGGGTGCGTCAGGCGATCGCCCGGCGTTGGCCGGAGAGATCCCGGGAGATCTCGGTCGCCAGTTCGACGAACCGTGCGGCGGCCGGAGACCGGGTTCGATTCTGGCGCCAGGCCAACACGATCGATCGCTCCGGGATGGGCGGCTCGATGTTGTGGAGTGCCACCCGGGGATCCTCCGGCTCGACGCACAGGAAGGGCATCACGGCGACGCCCATGCCGGCCCGGACCATCGCGGTCACCGTGCTGTTGTCGTTCGTCCGGTATACGTAGTTCGGCGTGATGCCGGCCGCTCGTAGGCCCGCCTCGCCGGCGAGCTGGCAGGCGTTCGGGTGCTGCCCGATCATGGGCTCGTCGGCGAACTGCTCCGGCCGCACGGGGCCCTCCGGGAACTGATCGGGTCGCGCCACCAGCACGAACGGGTCGTCGAAGAGGTGCACCGACTCGGCAGCGGAGGGGGCCTCACCGACGAGGAACGACACCTCGACCTCTCCCGTCGACAGCGCCTTGATCAGCACCTCTTCGTCGTCGCTCTCGATGACGTGCATCTCGATCGACGGGAACTGCTGTCGCATCCGGGCCACGATCTTCGGGAGCAGCATGGCGGATGCGCTTTGGAACGTCCCGATCGAGAGCTTCCCGGCCGACCCGGTGCGGAACAGATCGAGCTCGAGCGACATCGCGTCGACCCGGGCGAGCAACTCGCGAGATCGCTCGAGCAACTCGGCACCGAGCGGCGTCAGCACGACCGGACGTGGGCCGCCCGGACGATCGAAGACCGGCACGCCGAGCAACCGTTCCAACGCCGCGATCTGCTGGCTGACGGCCGACTGGGTGTAGCCGAGCCGATCGGCCGCCCGAGCGAACGTCCCTTCCGCAGCGACGGCGTCGAGGGCGACGAGATGCTTCAGTTCGAGCTGCCGCAGGTCGATCACGTACATCAGCGTAGCTGTTGCTTATCGACAGGAATGATCGCTTTTCATGGAGTTATCGATTCCATACCGTCGACCTCATGAACGGACACGACCTGCTCCCCACCGATCTCGATCGGATCGCCGCAGTCGTCGCCGAGCAGGGCTTCGATGCCATCGACCCGGCACTCGTCGACGCCGTGGTCGACCGCGCCATCGCCTGCGGTGCGAGCGCCACCCTCGTCCACGTGGTCACGACCGATGCGGAACCGCCCGTCGCTCGACTCCGGGCGTTCGGCCGCCTCGTTCAGGCAGCGGCGAAGCCGACCCCGACACGCACCCCCGTCCACGCCGCCGCCTGAACCACCCCCGACCGACGAAGGCGTGAACAAACTGCGGAACTATTCCGCAGTTTGTTCACGCCTTGCAAGAGGAAGTGGGTCAGCTGTTGATGGTGTCGCGCTGGGCGATGAGGGATTCGAGGGGCGACAGGTCAAAGGGGCTGCCGACCATCACGATGACGTGGGAGGCGCCGGCTTCGACGTAGCGCTCGATGTCGTGCACGTCGTCGGCGCCGACGGCGACGGTGCGCTCGATCTCCGACGGGTCACGGTCGGACTTGGCGCACCACTCGTCGAGGATCTTCGACTTGGCAGCGAAGTGCTCCGGCGGACCGAACGTGTTCCACGCGTCGGCGTACTCGGCGACGAGACGGAGCGTGACCTTCTCGCCGGCACCCCCGATGAGGATCGGCAGATCGCCGACCGGCGCCGGGTTGAGCTTGGCGATGCGGGCTTTCATGCGGGGCAGGTCGTCGCCGAGCTGACGGAGACGGCCGCCGGCGGTGCCGAACTCGTAGCCGTACTCGTCGTAGTCACGCTCGAACCAGCCCGAACCAACGCCGAGGTACATCCGACCGCCCGACACGTGGTCGAGCGTGCGAGCCATGTCGGCCAACAGTTCGGGGTTGCGATAGTTGTTGCCCGTCACGAGCATGCCGAGCTTGGCGTTCGACGTGTCGGCGGCCATGACCGACAGGAGCGTCCAGCCCTCGAAGTGCTCGGCGTCCGGCTCGCCGTAGAGCGGGAAGAAGTGGTCCCACGTCCAGATCGAGTCGGCGCCCATCTCGTCGACCGTGCGCCAGGTGCGGCGCATCTCGTCGATCGTGGTGGCCTGGGGATGGAGCTGGATGCCGACGCTGAGGGAGGTCATGGCCGCGACAACGACGACGACGGCGCCAGTATTCCGCCCGCCCCCGACGAACGCATGAACAAACTGCGGAACTATTCCGCAGTTTGTTCACGCATTGCGCAGTCGGCGGGCGGGTGGTGAGGGGGTCAGGCTGGGTGGCGGGCGAACATGGTCATGCCGTGCATGGTGAGGACCGTCACGTCGTCCTGGTTGCGTAGTTCCCAGACGGCGTTGACGATGCCCCGGTCGGGCTTCGACGTCGACGCCCGCGTCGAGATCACGGTGTACGTGCCCGTCAGCCGATCGCCGGGCCGGACGGGGTGCGGCCAGCGGATCTCGTCGACGCCGGGCGAGCCCATGCTCGTCGTGTCACGCAACAGCCCGTCGACGAACAGGCGCATGCACATCGAGCACGTGTGCCACCCGCTCGCCACCACCCCGCCGAAGTGTGTCTCGGCCGCCGCCACCGGATCGGTGTGGAACGGCTGCGGATCGAAGCGGCCGGCGAACTCGAGTACCTCTGCCTCGTCGACGTCGACCGACCCCAGCGGGTAGACGGTGCCGGCCTCGAAGTCGTCGAAGGTGAGCATGGTCGCAGCGTGGCAGTTGCTGCGAGCGACCGACGAAGCGAAACCGTCAGCCAGGCAGGGCGAGCACGGTGATCGGCGCGTCGAAGCCCTTGAGCATGCGACGACCGGCCGGTTCGAACTCGCAGTCGGTGGCCTCGGCGATCCCGGTCGTGACGAGCAACTCGCCCGGCACGGCGGCGTCGGCGAGTCGGGATGCGATGTTGACCACCGAGCCGTAGTAGTCGCCGCCGCGCAACACCACGCTGCCGTAGGCCATGCCGCCGCGGGGCAGCACCCCGTCGCCCATCGACGAGAACGTGTCGATCAGGGCCCGCCCGGCGTCGACGGCGGCGTTCGGGTCGGGGTCGACGAACATGACCTCGTCACCGATCAGCTTCACGACGCGTGCGCCGGCGCCGCTGACCACCTCGTGCGCCGTCCGTTCGAATCGACCAACGAACGCTGACAGATCTTCCGCGCTCATGTCACGGGAGATGGTGGTGAACCCGACGAGGTCGACGAAGCCGACGGCGTAGCGGTACTGGAAACGCTCGACCGCGTCGATCGTGGTGGCACGAGTCCGCTCGGCGGCTTGGAGCATGTGGCGCCGCAGGGCCGGGTCGAGCCGCGCACCGAGATCCTCGATCAGCTGCACCGCCTCGTAGACCGTCTGCGCCAGCTCGAACTCGCTGCCGCCCTGACGGACGTGTGCCGATTCGACGTCGGCCAGGAATAGCGAGATGGTCGCCTCGGCGATTCGCGCCAACGCGCTCCCGATCACCCGGACGAGACTCAACGCCTCGTCGCGTTCGAACAAGCCGGTGAGGACCTCCATCGACGCGAGCAGGTCGATCTCGGCCTCGGTGATGCCGACCTCACCGTCGGGCGCGCCCTGGATCGGTTCGTAGCCGAGCGCGGTCACGTATGCGTCGTACGCCTCCGGATCGAGACCGCTGCGCTCGATCGCGTCATCACGCCGAAGGCGTTCGCCAGGGACCAGCCAGCGGTCGCTCGCGACGGACGAGAGCGCGCCGTAGTCGAGCGCCGAACGCAGCTCGTCGACGGTGACGCCCATCGCCTGGAGCCATCCGAGCAGACGCAGGCGGTCGTCGGCGTCGGGCGCCGACGGGTCGTACAGACCGGCGGCCTCGTACTCCTCGGCGCTCGGGCTCGACATCGCGGCGTCAGGAAGCCGCTGCCTGCTGCTCGGCGGCAGCGGCGCGGTCGGCGTTCTGGCGAATGGCGTCGGCCATTTCGTCCCACCGGGTGCGGGGCAGGTCGTGGCCCATGTCGTTGAACATCAGCAGACGCGAATCGGGCACGGCTTTGGCCGTCGCGATGCCGCCACTCGGGCGCACCAACGGGTCGACCATGCCGTGGATCACGAGCGTGGGCACGTCGAGCTGCTTCAGGGCCGGTGTCCGGTCGGGGCTGGCGAAGATCGCCGCCGTCTGACGGGCGGTACCGGCCGGGCGGAAGCTGCGGCTCACCGATTCGGTCGCCAGCGCCCGGAAGTCTTCCTCGTGGAAGGTCGGACCGCTGATCAGCCGGAAGAACTCCACGCTCTGCTCGACCGCCGTCTCGGGCGTCGGCGTCTCACGCTTCGCCATGGTGCGGACGAGCTTCGCCTTCGGCTGGCCGACCCGCCGGTTGCCGGTGGTCGACATGACCGACGTCATCGAACGGATGCGGGACGGGTACTCGATCGCCAGCGTCTGTGAGATCATGCCGCCCATCGACATGCCGGCCACGTGCACCGAGTCGAGGCCGAGTGCGTCGAGCAGGCCGACCGCGTCGGCAGCCATGTCGGCCAGGAGGTACTCGGCGTCGACGAATCGGCGGGACACCATTGCCTTGGCGAGGTCGACGGTGGTGGGCGGCGCCGACGTGAACTCGGTCGAGAGGCCCGCGTCACGGTTGTCGAGACGGATCACCTCGAACCCACGGCTCGTCAGCGCGTCACGAAAGCCCTGTGGCCAGTCGGACAGCTGACCGCCCAGACCCATCACGAGCAGGAGCGGATCGCCCTCACCCTCTCGTTCGTATTCGATGGTGATGCCGTTCGCGTCCACGGATGCCATGGCACGACAGGCTACGTCGGTATGGCCACCGTTCCGGAACGGCCGCCCGGGCGCGGGACCGCCCGCCCCGGGGCGGAAGGAGAAGGGGCGGGCGGTCAGTGCAGCCGCTGGGCGGCTGCGGTGGGGGGAATGGGTCAGGCGCTGCGGAGCGCCTCGATGAGCTGCTGCTTCGACATGCCGGAGCGGCCGTCGATCTCGAGCTCCTGGGCCCGCTCGTACAGCTCGGCCTTCGACCACTGCTCGTACGGTGTGCCGCTCGACGGGCTGGGATCGACAGCGTCGATCGCCCGTTCGGCGGTGCGCTCCGTGACCCGGTCGAGCTGCTCGTTCGCACGCTCGCCCTGGGCACGGGCCTGGCCGGTGACTTCCTTGACGCCCTTCGACGCCTGGTTCATCGTGCGCTCGCCGGCGGAGCGGGCCTGGCCCACCACCTGCTTGGCGCTCGTCGACGCCTGGTCGACGGTGCGCTCCGTGGCGGACTGTGCCTGGCCGACGACGGTGGCGCCGGTGTCACGGAAGATGTGGAAGGCGTTGGTGAAGCCGTCGCCGACGGCGCCGGCCACGGTGCGGGCGGTGTCGACGGACGCGTCGACAACGGCCTTGTTGAAGTCGTAGATCTTGCGGACGACGGTGGTCGTCATGGTCGTACTCCTTGGGGGACGTTGACGGTGTACGAGAGTGGTCTACCCGTCAGTAACCCGGGTCAAACCTGTTCCGATCGTCGCCGTCCGGTACGGTGGCGCCCGGAGCTATGGGACTGTTCAAGAAGCGTGCCGACCCCGCCGAGATGGAGCGTTTGCGGGCCGAGATCCAGTCGATGAGTCAGCGCCTCAGTGCGGCCGATGCCGCCAAGCAGCAGCTCGACGAACGGCTGCAAGGCATCCAGCAGCGTCTCGACACACCACTCACCTCGCCACCGACCGAACCGCCGCCGAAGCCGGGCGGGGTCGATCAGGCCGAGGTCGACCAGCTGCGCTCCGACATGTTGCGCCTGTCGACCCGGGTCGACGAACGCCCGGTCGAACCCACGGTCGACCCGGCCGAGATGATCGCCGTGCGCGAAGAGGTCGGTCGCATCAGCCAGCGGCTCGACGAACGACCCGAACCCGCTACGGCAGGCGCCGACGCCGGCGAGCTGGCCGAGGTGCGCGACATGGTCGAGCGGTTGACGGCCCGGCTCGACGAGGTCGATGCCCGGATCACCTCGATCAGCACCGAATTGGCGAACCAGATCTCGGAGATCTCGAACGACATCGACGCGATCGGCGGCGACGCTCCCCCGACCGACGAGGTCGTCGAGGAGCTGCGTGAGGCCCAGACCCGGCTGGCGAACGAGCAGGCCCGCTACCAGATCGCCTTCCGCCAGGACATGGCCGACCTCGCCGAACGCCTCAAGCGCAGCTGACGCACCCAGCGGCACGACATCGGATGATGTCAGACATCATCCGACCGGTCGGTTGTGGGCCCGAGCGGCGGCAACGTCGGATGATGTCTGACATCATCCGACCGACCCGGCGGTGCTACGAGTCGAGTTCGGCGGCGAGGGCGGCGAGGACTTCGCCCATCTGGTCGATCTTCTGCTGGTAGCCACCGAGGTCGCCGTCACGCAGGAGGTCTTGCGCCTCGTTGTACAGCGCCTCGGCCTGCGACACCAGCTCGGCGGCGTCGCCGGTGATGACCGACGGCTCGTCGGGCTCGTCGGTGTCGGCGGGTTCACCGGTCTCGCTGTCGTCGCCCGGGTCGTCCGAGTCGCCGTCGCCGACGTCGTCGGGATCGGGGATCCGTTCGCCGACCTCTCCCTCGTAACCCGGGAACAGGCGGGCGAGCGCCGCGTCGAGCGTCTCTTCCATCACCGACCGGTTGTTGTGCGACACGATCACGAGGCGGAACTCGGTCACGTCGCTCGCCACGACGTACACAGGACGGATGTAGACGAGGCCGTCGGCGACGGGGATCGGCTGCATGTCGCCGAACTTCACCTGGGTACCCGTCTCGTCGTTCGCGAGCAGGCTCAGCTCGGGGCTGATGTCGGAGTCGGACTCGGCCTGGTCGGCCACGCGCAGCGGGCCGGCGGGAAGCGGATCCTGCTCGACGACGTACGTGGTCATCTCGCCATACGTGTCGGGGTCGCTCGAGGCCGTCATGTACGCCTGCAGCTCGGTGCGTCGGTCGTCGGTCGAGAACGGCACGAACGGGCGGAGGATGACGAATTCTTCCTCGCCGGTCTCCTCGTCGCGGAACATGGTGTAGTACGGGATGAACCGTTCGGCGTCCGATTCGGAGGCGAACTCGGTCTGCACGTTCGTCGGGTCGGAGGCGGTCGCCGCGGTCACCGTGGATTCGCGTCGGTCGACCGACGGTGCCTGCGCCACCGACCAGGCGCCGATCCGCTGGAAGAAGTTCTGCGGTGCGATCTGGTACTTGGAGTACAGGTCGGTCTGGACCCGGAAGAGGTCTTCGGGGTAGCGCAGGTGTTCACGGAGCTCGTCGGGCATCTCGTCGCCCGGCGTGAACAGGTCGGGGAACGCCGAGCTCCACGCCTGGAGGATCGGGTCCTCGTCCTCGATGGCGTAGAACGTGACCTCGCCGGTGTAGGCGTCGACCGTGGCCTTCACGCTGTTGCGCACGTAGTTGTCGCTGCTCGACAGGCCGGTCTCGCGGCTGAGCTGCACGTCACCGATGCGCTGCGCGTACGGGTAGCGCCCGGTCGAGGTGTAGGCGTCGACCACCCACACGACGCCCCCGTCGACCGCGACCGGGTAGGGGTCGCCGTCGTAGTCGAGGAACGGTGCGAGCGTCTCGAGCCGGTCTTCGACCGAGCGGTTCCACAGGATCTGACTGTCGCTCTCGATGGCGCCCGAGCCGACGATGTTGTAGTCGAGGAACCCGAGCGCGAACACGGCCCGACGGAAGAACGACGACATCTCCACGCCGGCGTCGCCCTCGTACTGGCCGGTGCCGCCGCACGGCGTCTCGTTGACCTCGGTACCGACGATCGCGTAGCCGCTGATCGACGGGCTGAAGTAGAGCTGCGGCCGATCGAGTTCGGGCGTCCGGTAGTCGGGGCGGTCGGCCTCGGTCACCTGCGAGGCCGACGCGAGCACGAGCCCACAGCCTCGGGTGCTGACGAGGTGCTCGCCCTGCCAGCTCTTGTTCGGGATGTTGTTGAGGTCGAGCTCACGAGCGGTGACCAACACCTGCTCGACGTCGCCGTCGAGTTCGTAGCGGTCGACGTCGAGGTCGTCGATCTTCAGACCGGCGACCTCACCGCGGTCGAACGAGAAGCGGGGCAGCATCTGTGTCGGGTTGAGGAGACGCACGTTCCGGATCGGCTCGAGGTCGCTCTCGACGTCGGTGGCGGTCAGACGCTGGAACTCGATCGGCACGGTCTCGACGTCGGCGATGCCCATCGCCGCCCGTGTCGCCTCGACGTTGCGGGCGATGTACACCGACTCACGCTCTTCCTGGTTGGGCTGGACCACGAGCGACTGGACGAGAGCCGGGTAGATCACGGCACCACCGATCAGGACCACGAGCCACAGGCCCGACGCCACGATCGGCAGACGCCAACGATCGAATCGGATGGTCGAGAGGAACAGCACCGACGTCGTCAGGGCGATCAGCACCAGCAGCATCAGCGCCGGGATCTGTGCGTTCACCACCGTGTAGGTGGCGCCCTGCACGAAGCCGCGGGTGTCGTTGGTGAGCTCGTAGCGCGACAGCCAGTAGTCGCCGGCCTTGACGGCGGCGAGGATCGCGAGCAGGACGGCGACGTGGACCTTGGTCGACGACCGCACCGTCGGCGTCGCCGAGGTGAACAGCACGCCACCGTTGAGGAGGTGGGCGGCGATCGTCAGGATCAGCACGATCACGAGGGCGGCGAACAGCCAGTCGATCGCGAACGTGAGGAACGGCAGCTCGAACACGTAGAAGCCGACGTTCACCCCGAACTGGGGATCGGAGTCGGGGAACGACTTGCTGTTGCGGAACAGCAGCCACTCCTGCCAGCGCGACGCCGCCGGCAGCGCCAGCATCAGGGCGAGGATCAGCGCCGTGCCGTAGCGGAGCAGACGGAGACGGTGCCCGAACACCTCGTGGAACCGCTCGACGTACGGATGCACGTTGGCCGGGAACTCGGTGGGTGCCGCACGGTCGGCGAACCACAGGTTGACGAACGCCATGACCAGGAAGATCAGGAGGAACATCACGAACAACGTGATCTTGGCGCCGATCTGGCCCCAGAACACGTCGCTGCGACCGAGGGCGTCGTGCCACAGGGCGCTCACGTAGAAGTTCGCGATCGCGCGGCCGAAGACGACCACCACGAACAAGAGCGCCCCGAGGGCGATGAGGATGGCGCGGCCGGTGATCCGGGACCGGAAGCCAGGGCGTGGAACGTCGGTATCGCTGGCCATGTCGCCCTGGAGGCTAACGGGGTCCGTCGACGGCGGGACGTCGGACGGCGCCGACGACTCGGCTGCCGCTCAGGACTGCGGCAGCGTCAGACACCGACAGCCGGGATGCGCCGGCGCCGCCTGATGGCCGGTCGGGAACGCGTCGCCCGACGGGACTGCGCCCGACAGTGAGTTGTCCTCGCAGTCGGGACACGCCGACGTCGACGGGTCGATCGTCCACATCAGTGGCGTGCCGGGTTCGACCGTGACGGCCAGCCCACCGGCGAACGCACGCCGGAAGACGTCGTCGAGTTCGTCGTCGATGTGCTGCGTCTTCCACTCGCGGTAGACCGCACGGACCCGCTTGGTGATGTCGTCGTTGTCGCCGTCGCCGTCGGTGATCGCCCGACCGAGCCGGTCGCGCAGTGGGGTCACGAGCGCCAGCCGAAGACGTTCATGGGCGTCGTCGAGGGCGCCTGCCTTGCCGAGCTTGGTGCGCAGGTTCTTGGTGTCGTTGGCGCCGGCTTCGGCTGCCCCGGCGACCGCTGCCTCGAGCAACTCCTCGGCGAGGGCGGCGGTGTAGGCAGCGGCGTGATCGTCGAGGGCGGGGGCGACGGCGTCGAGGGCGATGACGGGTTCGCGCTGGCGCAGGGTGTCGAGTGCCTCGTTCTGCTCGTCGGCGAGGACTCGCTTGAGGCGGCGGGCGCCGGCGACGATCAGCGGGACGAGCGCCTCTTCGCGTCGGGTGAACGGCGTCGGCGCTGCGGCGGCCTCGACCTCGTCGGAGGCGTCGGCTGTCACCTCGTCGGGCTCGACCTCGTCGTGCGGGTCGTCGGCCGGTGCGTCGGTCGTTGCGTCGGGTTCGACGGTCGTCGACGCGTGTGGCACCTCGTGGCGGAGGCGCTCGAAGATGCCGCCGACGTCGGGCTTGTCGGTGCGTTCGCCGGCCGGAGCCGGGGTCTCGTCAGTGATGACGGGGACCTCGGTGGAGGGGTGATCGTCGGCGACGGCCGTCTCGGCCGGGGTCGGACGGCCACGGAAGAGCGACACGACGTTGGTGTCGTCCTTCGACGGCGTCTCGTCGTCGGCCTGATCATCAGGCGAGTCGACGGCGTCGGCGCTGTCGTCGTGCTCATCGCTGTCGTCGGACTCGTCGGTGTCGGTGACGTCGACGGTCTCCGTCTCGGCGGCGTCCTCGGCCGACTCGACGATCTCGACCGTGTCGATCGCTTCATCGGTGTCGATCGCGTCTCCGGTGTCGACTGCGTCGTCGGAGTCGATCGCGGTCGTGTCATCGTCCGCGTCGACCGTCTCGGCGGCGTCGGCCGGGTCGTCGGTGGGCACCTCGTCGGCGACCGTGTCGTCGTGAGTCGGCCCGAGGTCGTCGCTCTGGGTGTCGTCGTCGATCGTGTCGGTCAGATCGGGCACGTCGATCGCGTCGGTCGAGTCGATGTCGACCGCCGGTTCGGGCTCGGGCTCCGGCTCGGGCTGCCGCTGGTGCGGCACCATGATCGGGACGGGGCCGGTGGTGGGCGCCAGGTTGACCAGTTCGTCGGGCGAGTCGACCGCCTTCAGCTCGCTCGTGACGTCGACGGCGACCAGCCGGGCCCGCTCGAACACCTGCAGGAGGCGATCGCGGCCGTGGATCAGTTCCTCGATCTGCTGACGGGCGAGCGTCGTGCGGCGATCGAGGTCGGCGAGCACCCGCTCGCGATACGCCCGAGCCTCATTCACCATCTCGCGGCCCTGCTGCTTGGCCAGCGCGACTTCGGCTTCGGCGTCGGAGGTGGCGTCCTGGCGCTTGCGGGCGACCTCGACCTCGATGTCCTGGCGGAGACGGTTCGCTTCCTCGGCGGCTTCTCGCAGTGTGCGGGCGGCGTTCTCCTCGGCCCGGACACGGATCTGCGACGCCGACTCGCGTGCGGTCTGGAGCACCCGCAGGGTTTCCTCACCGAGCATCTTCGTCACCGTGTCGTCGTCGAGTTCGACATCGGTGACCGCTTCCTTGGCCTGGCGGAGCTCGGCTTCGAGCTGACGCTCGCGCTCCTGCAACCGGCCCATCTCGGCAGCGACCGACACCAGGAACGCGCGGACCTCGTCGGAATTGAAGCCGCGACGCGCGGTGTTGAACGACGCCTCGGCCACCGACGACGGTGAGGAGGGGTCTGGGCGCGAGAGTGATGCAGCCATCCCATCAGCGTAAACGCCGCCCGGCCGCCAATGGCGTCAATCAGAGCACGCGGAGCGAGGAATCCACAAGCCCGGCCGGCCGGCCGATCCGGGTCGTCAGCCTGCGACGGCCGGGATCGGGTCGCCGCCGTACTCGGCCAGCACCTCGAGCGCCTCGTCGAGGGTGGCGACCGGGACGATCGTCAGGTCGTCGCCGCCCGACTCGCGTGCCGCCTCGATGTCCTCGTCGCTCTGGCTCGCCGGCACGATGAACAGATCGACGCCGGTCTGCGCGACTGCGGATGCCTTCTGCCGGAGGCCACCGATGGCGCCGACCGACCCGTCGAGTTCGATCGTGCCGGTGACGGCCACTCGCCCGCCGCCGGTCAGTTCGCCCTCGCTCAACTCGTCGATCAAGGTCAGAGTGAATGCCAACCCAGCCGACGGGCCGCCGATCGTGCCGGTGTCGATGTCGAGTTCGAAGGGCAGCTCGACCCGACGTGTGTCGAACGGGTAGAAGCCGACGATCGTCCGGTCCGGTTCTTCGGGCGACGACGTCAGCTCCACGTCGACCTCGATCTCGCCGTCGCCGGGTCGCTCGATGAGCATCGGCACCGTGTCGCCCGGCTCGAGTCCCTCGAGCAGGCGGCTCAGGTCTTCGACCCCGTCGATCGGTTCACCGTCGACTTCGAGGATCCGGTCGCCCGGGTCGAGCACCTCGTCGGACGGGCTCCACTCGAGACACTCGAGGCCGTCCTCGCTCGGCACCAGACACACCATGTCTTGGATCAGGACGTCGCCGAGCACGAGTTCGACGTCGTATCCCAACCGTTGGAGGGCCACGAACTGGGCGACCTGCTCGGACGTGCGCATCTGCTCGAGCGCGAACGTGCGACGCTGCTGCGGCGTCTGGAAGCCGTACTTCGCTTCCTCGGTCAGGAACTGGATGGCCGGATCGTTGCGACCGACCAGCCACGACAGGATCGACTGCGACGGCTCGGTGATCGTCACGAAGTAGAAGTCACCCTCGGGCGGGTACTGCGGCGCCACGTCGTCGATCTGACCGACGGCGATCCGGTCGGTGACCGGCTGCGCCGACGCGGGCACCCGCGCATATGGCGCCGGCTGCATCTCGTCGACCCGTGCGTTGTACTCCTCGGCGACCCAGTCGGACGGCAGCACGGCGAACACGGCGATGCACGCGAGCACGAGGAACGACACGGCGACGAGCGGGAACGTCCAGAGCCGATGGCGGGACGAACCGACCGTCAGACCGACCCGATCGGCCGCCTCACCCGTCGTCTCGACGTGGGTGAGCGGCGCCCCGCCCGATGGAGGCGGCGGGGGTAGGGTCTGTGGTCTGGTGTCGGTCACACTCGCGCTTTCGGTCGACGGTCTCACGGTGAGAGCCGCATTCATCGCCGGTCTGGCGATCGCCGCTCTCCTGCTGACCGGGTGGCGTAAGCCTGCCAGAGCCGAGCCGCGAACACCACGCAGCGTCTCAGCTCGCTCTTCGTCCGGCATCGTCGTCGATCACGTCGACGCTCCGATCTACCGACGACCCGGCATCATTCGACGCATCGTGGCGCTCGCGACGAGCGGCGGGATCGCCGTCCTGATCGGTGTCCTGTCCGCCATCATCACCGCCTTCGCAGTCGCGTGGGCCGTGATCTGGATGACCAACCTGTTGCAGCAGTGAGCACCGACACCTCGACCCGACGGCGCGCCGCCGTCCTCGCCGGCCACACCGGCGACGCCGACGCCGCACGCGCCGCGTGGGGCGACCCGGAAGGGCGCGTGCGCGAAGCGGCGCTCGGTGCGCTCGAACGGTGCGACGCGCTCGACGGCGGCCTGTTGGGTCAGGCATTGCTCGATCCCGACACGTTGGTGCGCCGCCGGGCGGCCGAGCTGGCGGCCCGCCGTCCCGACGTCGACCTGCTGGCCACCCTCGACGACGCCGACCCCGACGTGGTCGAGGTCGCGGCCTGGGCGTGCGGTGAACAGCTCGAGACGAGCGACGACCCCGACCTCGCGGTGGTCCAGCGGCTCGCCACGCTCGCGACCGACCACGATGCACCGCTCGTGAGAGAGGCGTCCGCTGCGGCGCTCGGCGCGATCGGTCACCCGGCCGGGTTGCCGGCGATCCTGCAGGCCTGCGACGACAAGCCACAGATCCGTCGACGGGCGGTGCTCGCGCTCGCCCCCTTCGAGGGCCCCGAGGTGGCCGCCGCCATCGAACGCGCCCTCACCGACCGCGACTGGCAGGTCCGCCAAGCCGCCGAAGATCTCCGCCGAGCCGAAGGCGAAGTCGACACCTGACCAGAAGGGGTCAGGCTGGATTCCAGTGGTCAGTGCAACACGAGTTGGTCGAAGACTTCTAATGGTGTCAGGAAGCTGTGGCGTTTGCGTGGCCGGTTGTTGAGTTTGTGAGCGATCGCGTCGAGTTGTTCTTGGCTGAACTGGGACAGGTCACTGTCTCTGGGTAGGTATTGGCGTAGCAGCCCGTTGATGTTTTCGTTGCTGCCTCGTTGCCAGGGAGCGTGCGGGTCGCAGAAGTACACCTTCATGTCGGTGGCCATCGTGAACCGGCGGTGAGCAGCCATTTCGGTGCCGCGATCCCAGGTGAGTGTTCCCTGCAGCACGGCCGGCAGGGTTCGGACACGTGCTGCGATCGCGTCCGCGACGTGATCGGCTTGTTTGGTGCCAAGTTTGGACAGCATCACGAGTCCGGTGGTGCGCTCCACGAGCGTGCCGACCTGGGAGCCGTTGTTGCGACCCATGATCAGATCGCCTTCCCAATGGCCAGGCACCAGACGGTCCTCGATGTCGTCGGGACGTTCCGCGATCGACACCAGGTCCGGGATCGAGGACTGGTCCCGGTTCCGAGCCGTGACCGGGCGGGCCCGGCGATGCTGACGTTGAGTACGTAGACACGCAGCGAGTTCTTTACGGAGCCCGCCCCGACCATGCACATACAACGCTCGATAGATCGTTTCGGGGGACACTCGCATCGTCTCGTCGTCGGGAAACTCGAGCACCAGCCTGGCACTGATCTGTTCCGGCGACCACTGCTCGAGATCAAGCCAGCACGCAACCACCATCGCCAGCAACGGGAACTGCTCGAACTTGAACAACTTCGGTCGCTTCGCACGCTGCTGAGCGGCCAGATGCGCAGCAACCGCCCGATACTCGTCGCGGCCACCGTTGTTGTTGATCTCACGGCCCACCGTTGAACGATGCCGATCAATCCGACGCGCGATCTCAGCGTTGGAAACCCCTTCCACGATCCCACGAGAGATCTCTTCCCGGTCGGTCAACGTCAACCGGCTCACTGATGTGTCACGAACCTGTTTCTCCACCTCGGGATCATGAGCAATCCGACGCACCGTTGTCGAAGACAACCCGAACCGTCGAGCCACCCCAGCTTGTGTGTGACCATCGGCCACCAACAACCACACCCAACAACGAACCTCATCAGCAACACGCTGTCTCGGCATGAACACCTCCAAAAGATCAAGGTGTTGCAACGACCCTCGGAACCCAGCCAGGCACCTTCTGTGCTCGCCAGGACCTGTGCGGTCACCATCGACCGACCAGAAGGTGCCTGACCCCTTCTGGTCAGAGTTTGTAGCGGTAGAGGTTGGTGTCGTAGAGCTCGAAGCCGATGCGTTGGTAGAGGCGGTTGGCGGCTTCGCGGGTGGAGCGGCTGGTGAGGCTGACGTTCTTGGCGCCACGTTGTGCGGCCTCGTCGAGCGCGGCCCGGTTCAGCGCCTCACCGACGCCGTTCCCCCGTGCCACGTCGTCGACGACGACGTCTTCGATCCACGCCTTCACCCCGGTCGGGATGCGGTAGAACGCGAGCGTCAGGCTGCCGACGATCGCGCCGTCGAGGCGAGCGAGGAACAACACCGAGTGTGGGTTGTCGACGATCGCACCCAGCGCTTCCGCGTCGGGCGGCGGCGACGAGGACGACAGCTGCGGGATGAGGTGGGCGAACGCCGCGACGAGTTCGTCGTCGACGTGCGAGCACTGGCTGATCTCGACGGTCACGCGGCCCGACGCTACCCGGCGACCGACGCCCGACACGGACAGGCACCCTCGTACACGCCGGTAGTGTGAGGCCGATGGAGCACGTGCGATGGCTGCCCGGAGTCGACGCGATCTCGCTCACGAACCCTGTCGTCGTGGCGGCGTTCACCGGCTGGAACGACGCGGGCGACGCGGCTTCGACCGCCGTCCGCACCCTGATCGAGACGTCGGGCGCCGTGCCGCTCGCCGAGATCGACCCCGAGCCATTCACCGACTTCGCGACCGTCCGGCCGCACGTCACGCTCGACGACGAACGCAACCGGTCGATCGTGTGGCCGACCGTCGGCGTGTGGGGCGCCACCACGCCCGGCACCGACGTGGTGCTGGTCCTCGGACCGGAGCCGGCGCTGAAGTGGCGCACGTTCTGTGAGCAGATCGTCGTGATCGCCGACCGCGTCGGCGCCCGCATGGCGTTCACGCTCGGTGCGCTCCTCGCCGACGTGCCGCACACGCGCCGCACCCAGGTGATCGGAACGGCCACCGACCCCGACCTGATCGACCGCTTCGATCTCGAGCGTTCGCGCTACGAGGGCCCGACCGGCATCGTCGGCGTGCTGCACGAAGCCCTGTCGAACAACGGTTTCCCGACGGCGTCGCTGTGGGCGGCCGTTCCGGGCTACGCCGCACAGCTGCCGTCGCCGCGGGCGACGTTCGCCCTGCTCGAGAAGTCGTGCACGATGATGGGCACCCCGGCGCCGGTGGCCGGCGTCGCGTCCGAGATCGCCGACTACGACGCGAAGGTCGCCGCCCTGATCTCCGACGACGACGACCTCGTCACCTACGTCTCGCGGCTCGAGGAGATGGTCGATGAGATGGCCGACGACGAGCCCGAACTCGACGAGGAGACGTTCGAGTCGATCGACGACACCGACCCCGGCATCCTCGTCGACGAAGTCGAACAGTTCCTCCGCAACCAGGACGATTGATATCCGATTTCACGGACTCTGTCCGCGGCGCACTGCGTTCGTCCTGGTCGTGCTCGCCTGACGCCCACGTTGCGGAGGGCCGAGCCTCGTGACGAGTGGGGTCGGATACGTTTCGTCGGTCCCGACGAAACCTATCCGACCCCACTCGTCACGTTCTCCAGACGTTGTCTCGGGGTGGGTCGAATCTGGCGGGGGTGGGGTCGCCGGTGATGGCGGCGAAGGCGGTGGGGCCCCACCAGCTGGCGCCGGCGGTGGCCTCGGGCATGGACGTCGGGCCGAACCAGCCGACGTCGCTCGTCTCGAGCGGATGGGTGCGCAGCTCGCCGCCGGTCGCCCGGCAGTGGAACAGCAGCATGTACATCGCGAATCGCGAGAACCCCATTCGCTGACCGTCGATCACCGAGATCAGGCTGACCGGTTCGCACTCGATGCCGGTCTCCTCCGAGACCTCCTTCACGGCGACCTCCGATGCCGAGTAGCCGACGTCGGCCCACCCGGTCGGGTACAGCCAGATACCGGAGTCGGCCCGTTGCACCAGCAGGATCTCACCGTCGTCGTTGCCGACCACCGCGCCGACCGCGATCTTCGGGGTGACGTAGCCGGGCACGCCTTCGCCGATGTTCTCGAGCCACTCCTGGACGAAGTGGTCCTGTTCGCGTTCGATCTCGGCGGCTTCCTCCATCTCGGCGGCGGCCGCCTTGATGTCGGCGGCGATGTGGAGCACCTCTTCGTACCGCTCCCGCTCATAGAGGTTCTCGGTGAAGCCCATGCCGGTCCGGGCGATCGCGGCCAGCGAGCTGCTCCAGCGGGCGAGATCGCGGGGTTCGGGCGCTTGGGACGTCACGGCTGCGACGCTACACGCGGCGCCGAGCGCACGATCAGCCGATCGAGTGCAGCACGGCTCGCTCGATCTCGGCCCGGTGCCCCGGGTCGGTGATCTGGTCGCCGTTCCAATCGCGCACGTAGAACGTGTCGATGATCTCGGAACCGATCGTCTGCACCGTGGCGTGGCGGATGTCGAGCCCGACCTCTGCGAGCGCCTTGGCGATCCGGTACAAGATGCCGATCTTGGTCTGACAGCGCACCTCGATCACGCTCGCATCGTCGGACGCGTGATCGTGGAACGTCAGACGAGGCGGCCCCGGGTCGGCCGCCTGCAGGGTCCGCCGACGGCGATACGTCTTGGCGCGTTCGACGAGCCTCGACTCGATGGCAAGGCGCCCGTGCAGCGCCTTCTCGAGATCGTCGACGACCGGTTCCCACTCGACGCCGGTGCGCGGCATCTGCACTCGGAACTCCGATGCGCCCATGCTGACGCGGCCGAGCTGGGGTTCGTCGGAGTGGGCCCGCGCGGCGAGCACGTCGAGACCGTGCAACGACACGACGCCGGCGATCCGGCTGAAGATGCCGGGCGAGTCGCGGTACACGACGAGCAGACGAGTGCCGTCGACGACGACGTGTGGGTCGCCGGTGGCCATGAGCGCCAGCGTCTCGGCGTCGGGGAACAGCGTCCACGTGGCGTCGGCGACGTCGCCGCCACCCACCACGTGCGAGACCCGCTCGACGAGTTCTTGCACCAGCTGTTCCTTCCAGCTCCCCCACGCCGACGGGCCGGTCGCCTTGGAGTCGGCGATCGTCAGCGCGTGGAGCAGCTCGAGCACGTCCTGGCTGCCGACCCGCTCCGCGACGTGGGTGATCGTCGCCGGATCGGACAGGTCGCGGCGCATGGCGACGTCGGGCAACAGCAGGTGCTGCTCGATCATGGTGATGATGATCGCCGTGTCGGCCTCGGACAGGCCCATGCGGGGTCCGAGTTCTTGCATCATCGCCATGCCCACCTCGGTGTGATCGCCGGGGTAACCCTTCCCGACGTCGTGGAACAACGCCCCGAGCACGAGCAGGTCGGGGCGACCGACCATGTCGACGAGCTCGCTCGCGTTGGCCGCTGCTTCCCACAAGTGCCGGTCGACCGTGAAGCGGTGATAGGCGTTGCGCTGCGGCTTGGACCGCAACGGCTCCCACTCGGGCAGCATCCGCGAGATCAGACCCTTCTGGTCGAGCGCTTCGAGCACGTCGATCGCAGCGTGCCCTTCCAGCAGGAGCGCGACCAGCTTGTCGATGGCACCGGCCGGCCAACGGCTCGGCCACTCCGGCAGCACCTCTGCGAGCCGATCGAGGCTCTTGCGGCCGATCCGGGCCTGTTGCCGTGCCGCCGCCGTGGCGATGCGCAGCATGTAGGTCGGATCGATCGACGGGTCGGCGTCGATCGCCAATTCCATCTCACCGTCGATGTACATGACGCCGGGAGCGACTTCGCGCGGCGCCCCGCCCTTGCCCTTGTCGACGCGGCCCCAGGCCTCGTCGGCGACCCAGGCGACCGTGCGGGCGGCGGCGGCGATGTCGGCCATGAACGCGTCGGCACTCTCGGCACCGGCCGCCGCTGCCGCGGCGTCCTGGTCTTCGAGCCGGAGGGTGTCGCCGGTTCGTTCGGTCGCGAGGTGGAGGGCGACGCGCGCCGACAGGAGCACGTCGTAGCACTCGTTCAACGCCGCGTTGTCCTCCTTGCTCAGCACGAGGCCGCCGCACTCCGCCCACCAGAGCGAGTGGGCGTCACGAATGCCGCCGTGTCCGTTCTTGAGATCGGGCTCGAGGATGTAGGCGACGTCGCCCGCGTTGGTCTGTCGTTCGAGCACGCGGCGCGCCAGTTCGAGCCGCCACCGCTTCTTGCGCTTCGTCCAGTTCTTGAGACCGGCCTCGACCACGGCCTCGCCCATCTTCTCGTCGCCCCAGATCGGACGGGCCGTCAGCAGCGCCGTCGCGGTGTCGAGGTCGTCCTTGGCCAACTCGAGGTGATCGTCGAACGTGCGGACGGCGTGCCCCAGCTTCAATCCGGCGTCCCAGATCGGGTACCAGATCGCCGACGCCACCGATTCCATCGACTGCTTGCTCTGGTGGATGAGGACGAGGTCGATGTCACTCTGCGGCGACAGTTCTCCGCGTCCGTATCCGCCGACGGCGACCAGCACGAACTTCGGTGCACGCGGATGGTCGTCACGTGCCTGCTGGGCGAGCGCTGCGATCCAGGCGTCGGTCGCGATCGCCAGACGGTGGCAGTACTCACGACCACCGATGCTGCGATCGGCGAGCGCTGCCTCGCGCGCCTTCCACGCCTGGTCGATCTCGCGGCTGGCGGCGGTCGTGGTCACGACGCAACCGTAGAACGCCGGGCGTCCGGTGTGGACATCGTCAACGCAGCCCTTCCTCGCGACGACGCCGGAGCACGGTCATCGCCTTCCATGCACCCCACGTCAGGCCGGGGGTCTGGAGCTCGTCGTCGATGTCGTTCCAGGTGGCCGGCCCGAGCTGGTACGGGTCGTCCGGGAAGTGGTCGGCGGCGAACCGGTCGATGTGTGGTTCGGGCACGCCGTGCGTTCGGAGCAGCGCCGTCGGCGCTTCGATCGCGCCGCGGTAGAGCGACAGCGGGTTGTTGCGCTGCTCGTCGACGTCGGTCGCCAAGAGCCGCTCGAGGGCATCGAGCAGATCGGACGCGGTGTCGGTGACGACGCGGTCGAGATCGTCCCAGTCGCCCGTGTCGACCCCACCCGCTCCGGCGGCGCGTTCGATGCTGCGCCGGAGCCACGTGGCGGTCACCCGCGCCGCGACGGCTAGGAGGTCGGCCGCTGGTTCGGGGAGCTGCACGTCGTCGGCCACACCTCTCTTCTATCGTGAAGCCCGTGCCGACCGCTGCTCGACCCCCGTCCCGGACGCGACTCGCGCTCGCGACGATGGTCGGGGCGGCGCTGGTGCTCCCGGCGTGCAGCGGCGGCGACGACGATCCCGCCCCGTCGACGACCGTGGCCGTCACGACCACCACGGTGGTCGAGCGCGAGAACGACGGCACCTTGACGCTCGGCGTCTATCTGCCCTTGACCGGTGCCGGGGCGTCACTCGGCCCGCCCCTGATCGCCGGCGTCGAGGAGGCGGTGGCGCTCATCAACGACAACGGCGGCGTGCTCGGCCAAGACATCGAACTGGTCTCGGCCGACGAGGGATCGGAACCGATCGAGACGCTGCTCGACGACGACGTCGACGCCATCATCGGGCCGGCGTCGTCGCTGGTGGCGCTGACGGGCCTCGGCCCGGCGGTCGATGCGAACAACGGTGTCGTCACCTGCTCGCCCATGGCGACGGCACGCGGACTCGACGCGTACCCCGACAACCAGTTCTTCTTCCGCACGGCCCCGAGCGACACATTGCAGATGGCGGCCATCGCCCGAGTGGCCGAGCGCACCGGCGCCCTGACCGTGTCGGTCGGCTACCTCGACGACCCGTACGGCCGTGGCCTCTCCGACGCGTTCGAGGATGCACTCGAGGGTCGCCCGCTCAACATCGCCGAATCGATCGGGTTCAGCGGCGACCAGGGCGACCTGGGCTCGGTCGCTGCCGACCTGCTCGCCGTCGACCCCGGCGTGGTCGTGGTGCTCGGCGACGCCGACGACGGCAGCCGACTCCTCGCCGCGCTCGACGCACAGACCGACGATCCGCCCGAGGTGATCATCAACGACTCGATCCGGCAGGCCCGGCAGGTCATCCAGGGCCTGTCCGACGACTTCCGCGACGAGCTCACCGGGCTCGCACCACAGTCGGGAACGGCGTCGGGCGACGACGAGATGGGCTTCTTCGTGCCACACGCCATCGACTGCGTCAACCTGATCGCGCTGGCGGCGACCGACGCGGGCTCCGACAGCCCCGTCGAGATCCGCCGGCAGATGCCGGCCGTCAGTACCGGCGGTCGTGCCTGCACGACGTTCTCGGCGTGCGCCGACCTCATCAGTCGCGACCTGGGCATCGACTACAACGGCCTCTCGGGCCGGGTCGACTTCTCGAGCGTCACCGGCGACCCGACCCGTGCGTGGTTCGAGATCTTCACCTTCGACACCGACGGCAACGAGGTCAGCCAAAGCCCCATCGAAGTCAACTGACCCCAACCGCGGGCCAGCGGGTCAAGGGCCAGAGGTGGCGCCTCGCTCAGCTGCGGGTCAGGTGCCAGAGGTGACGACTCGCCCCAGGGCGAGGCGTTACCGGCGGTCACCTGACCCTGGGTTCCGGAGGTCGCCCCGACGACTCGTTCCCCCGGTTCGCACTCACGACCCGGTTCGTCGCTCCCCCGGCACCGGGTGCGACGAGATCAGACGGCGCGCCGGTCGGCGCCGGAGAAGACCCGGTTGCCCGTCAGGGTCGCGACGAGTTCTCGGCGGCTCGTGACGCCGACCTTCGCGAACACCGACTTGAGGTGATCCTGGACCGTGTGCGCCGAGATCCCGAGTGATCCAGCGATCGCAACGCTGCTCGCACCGGCGACGACCTCCCGGACGACCTCGCGCTCGCGCGCCGTCACACCGTACAGGTCGAGATCGAGATCGAGGGTCCGACCGGTCTCGGCCGGCTCGATCGTGACGACGGTCCGAACCTGCCCCGCGTCGCTCCCCAATGGTGCTGCGCTCACCACGAACCACCGACCGTCGACACCACGGACGTGGGCGACCGGGGACACCGGGTGTCCGGCCGCCTGGGCGCGTCCGGCGGCGGCGACCATGCGGACCGCGTGCGGGACGCCGTCCCCGGCCGAACTCATCAGCTGCGCTCGCGCCTCCGCTGCTCGTGTCGATTCGAGAACTCGCCCGTCGGCGTCGAGGATCATGACCGCAGGACCGGGATGCGCACCGCGGTCGTCGGCGCCGACCGCCGTGTCGCTCTCGTGCTCGCTGCCCGTCTGACCGTGAGCGCGCCGGACTCCATTCGCGATCGCATCCTCCAGCGCCGACAGTGCGATCGCCTCGTCCGCGGTGAACCCCGGCCGTCCTGCCGATCGGTAGAGCCCGCACGCGGCGACGATCCGTCCACCGGACCGAACCACGCCGCGCATCTCGTGTTCGAGGCCGAAGTGCGGCGCGAGGAGGTCGCGAACGCGGGGACTGCTGTACGGGTCGCCCGCGACGTGATCCGCCAGGATGCCGACCCCGAGCGGTTCGCCTGCCAGCGTCGTCAGGGTGATCGGGTCGGGGTGCGTCAACTCGATGTGCATGAACAACTCGTCCTGCGAGTCGTCGATGCCCGACCGGACGATGTTCGTCAGCAGGCCGGTGGCAGGGTCGATCATGGAGACGACGGCAGCGTCGAACGGGACGAGCTCGGCGAGTACGGCGATCACCGATGCTCCGAAATCGGACCACGCCGGCGAGTCCGCAGCGTGATCACCCAGCGCTCGACGCGCCCGTTCGATCGTGCGGCCTGACCGGATCGGCATCCGCCGAAGCTAGCGCTCCCCGGCCGGCGCCGGAGGTCGCTACGGGGCGCCGAGGTCGTCGAGCACCGCTTCGGCCAGCTGCTGGGCGACCGCCGGGTCCGGCGCGTCGGCTTCGACGGCCATCGTGCCGACCCCGACCATCACCGTCGGCCAACCGTTGAACGACTCCGGATCCCCGGTGTGTGTCTGACAGAGGCTCGCGTAACCGCCCACCTCGCACGGCGAGAAGGGATTCGCCGCGAACTCGTGCAGCGACTCCTGTTCGCTTCGGTCGGCGAACACCCAGACGCCGGCGATCGCGAATCGATCGCCGTACACCTGGCAGAGGTTCCGATCGTCCTGGAAGAGGTCGTCGGGCCGCAGCTCGACGAAGTCGCCGACGATGCTGCGGATCTCGTCCTGGTCGAGTGCGTCGCACAACGCCTGAGCGTCTGCGGCGAGGGCCTGCAGCTGCGCAGGCGCCGCGTCGGTTGCGGCTTCCGCTTCCGGCTCGGCTTCGGACTCGGTTATCGCCTCGTCGCTCTCGACGGCCGGCTCGGCGGCGTCTGCCGGTTCATCGACCGGCTGCGACCCGTCGTCGGCCGGGCTCGTCGTGTCGGCCACGACCGCGGTGTCGGCGTCGCCGGGTTCGTCGGCATCGTCGTCACCGGTCGAGCACGCCGCCACCGTGACCACCAGTGCCGTGGCCATCACCCGACCGGCGACGACTCGCCGTCCCCGCACTCCACCTCGCATACCACTCTCCTCGGGATCCATCGCCGCCTTCCGCCAACCTGCCACAGGCCCCACGAGCCGGACATCCCAACTTCTTGGGGGGTCCGACCGACCCGACCAACGGGTCGGGTGTCGGACGGATCGGCGAGGCGCAGCACCCCCAACGGGTCGGGTGTGGAACGGAACGGCGAGGCGCAGCACCCCCAACGGGTCGGGTGTCGGACGGAACGGCGAGGCGCAGCACCCCCAACGGGTCGGGTGTGGAACGGAACGGCGAGGCGCAGCACCCCCAACGGGTCGGGTGTCGGACGGAACGGCGAGGCGCAGCACCCCCAACGGGTCGGGTGTGGAACGGAACGGCGAGGCGCAGCACCCCCAACGGGTCGGGTGTCGGACGGAACGGCGAGGCGCAGCCGAGGCGTTTCGGGAGATCACCCGACCCGACGCTGATGCCCAACCCTGTTCCCGGGTCGGGTGACCTCCGGAAACGTCGACTCCGTCGCCGTTCCCTCCGACACCCGACCCGAGTGACCCGTAGGCTCGGGGGCATGCGTATGGAAACCGGCGTGTGCGTCCTGCATCTGTTCCTCAGCCCTCCGGCAGACGGCCGCTCGGTCGACGTCGACGGAGCGAAGGCCACGATCGAGTGGGCGCGCGAACACGACTGCCAGGTCGTCACCGCAGCGATGCTCGGCCACAAGGGCGACATCGCCGTGATGGGCCTGTCGCCCGACGTCACCACGCTACGTCACCTCCAGACCGGGCTGCAGAAGGCGGGCCTCGAGGTGACCGACTCGTACCTGTCGATCACCGAGGTCAGCGAGTACGCACCCGGTCTTCCCGAAGAGATGCTCAACGCCCGGCTCTACCCGCAGCTTCCGCCCGAGGGAAAGCCTGCGTTCTGCTTCTACCCGATGAGCAAGCGGCGCGAGGCCCACGCCAACTGGTACGCGACCGGGTACGAGGAGCGCAAGGAGATGATGTACGAGCACGGCTCGAGCGGGCGCAAGTTCGCCGGCCGAATCGTGCAGCTCATCACCGGCTCGACCGGCCTCGACGAGCACGAGTGGGGCGTCACCCTGTTCGGCGAGAACCTCGAGGCGATCAAGGACGTCGTCTACACCCTTCGCTTCGATCAGGCCTCGTCGATCTACGGCGAGTTCGGCGACTTCTACGTCGGCTACCTCGCCGACATCACCGAAGTCCTCTGACCCACCGGCCGCGGGCCGCAGACGGCTTGGGTCAGGTGTCAGCGGTGACGGCCAGAAACGAGCCGTTACCGGCGATCACCTGACCTTGAATTGGTGCGTTGCCCGGCTGGGTCAGAGACGTTCGGGGCTGTAGACGTTGAAGGTGTCGCCGGTGACGAAGCCGGCCAGCACGAGGTTGGCGCGCCGCGCTGCTGAGACGGCCAAGGCCGTCGGGGCGCTCACTGCGACGACGGCGGCGAAACCGGCAGCCCACGCCTTCTGCACCATCTCGACGCTCGCCCGACCGCTGACGAACAGCCCGAGATCACGGGCGGGCAGGTCGCCGGCGAGCAGCATCGCGCCGACCACCTTGTCGACGGCGTTGTGGCGCCCGACGTCTTCGCGTACGAGCCGCACGGCGCCGCTGTGATCGAACACGGCGGCGGCGTGCACCGCTCCGGTGTCGCCGAACAACTCCTGCTGCTCACGTACGGAGTCGGGGACGCCGGCCAGCACGTCGAGGGCGAACGGCTCGGTCGGCTGGAGTGGCGTGAGACGCTCGGTCAGCTCGTCGATCTGGTCGCTGCCGCACCACCCACAGCTCGATGATGTGGTGCCGAGACGGGGCGTCGGTACGGGCGCCCGGCCGAGCGTGTCGACCGACACGACGTTGAACTCGGTCTCGACCGCGCTACCGGTGCCGCAGTACTTGATCGCCTCGACGGGTGCCCCGCCGAGCAACCCCTCGGTGTGGCAGAACCCGACGGCCAGTTCGAAATCATGGCCGGGCGTTCGCATCGTCGTGCTGACCGTGGTGCCGTCGAGCTGGATCGTCATCGGCTCCTCGACGATCAACCGGTCGGGACCGCGCCGGGCACCGTCGGCCGTCACCTTGGTGACGATCAGGCGCTCGGTGCGTCGACGGCTCACGAGGCCAGGCTACGGAACGCTGCGGCGGCCCGCGCCGGGGCGCTCGGGTCGGTATCGAGGAAGAGCGACGGCTCGGTCAGCTCGAGTTCGAGCAGTTCCGGCCCGTCGGTACCCGGGACGAGGTCGATGCGGGCGTACGCGGTCGGCGGCAGGCGGGCGACGATGCGATCGGCGAGGGCGCGCTGTTCCGCCGTCGGCGTGCGAGCAACGATCGTCTCCTTCACGTAGAGCGTGCCCTCCCATTCGACGGGCGCCGCGAGGATCGCCGACTTCTCGAACGCATGGCTGTACTCACCGCCGAGATAGACGAGCCCCGTCTCGCCGTCGGCGTCGATGTTCGCCCGATACGGCTGGATCATCGCGACGTAGCCGTCGGCGTGGAGCGCCGCGACGTGGGCTGCGGCCGCCGCCGCATCGTCGGTGACGCGCCGGACGCCCTTCGAGCCGCCACCCACGGTCGGCTTGACCACGATGTCGCCGGCGAGTACGTCGGGTGCCGGCGACTCGCCGGGCACGACGAACGTCGTCGGAACGGTGGCGACGCCCTCGGCGGCGAGACGGTCGAGGTAGCGCTTGTCGGTGTTCCACTCGAGCACCTCGACGGGGTTCCACAGCGAGGTGATTGCCGAGACACCCCGAGCCCAGGCGAGGAACTCGTCGCGTCGGCCGGGATAGTCCCACGCCGACCGGATGACCACCGCGTCGAAGGTCGACCAGTCGACGGTGGGGTCGTCCCACACGACGACGGCTGCGTCGTCGCCGAGTTCGGCGAGCAAGAGCGGCAGGTCGGTGTCGAGGTCGCGGGCGTCGGCGCAGGTCACGAGGGCGATCACGGGGTCAGGCTACGCTCGCCGACGATGGGCGATTCGGTCGACCTCCGGAATGTGTTCGCCGAGTTCGTCGGCACCGTCTTCGTGATGCTGGCCGGGCCCGGCTTGCTCGTGCTGGGCGGCGACGCCGTCGGCACGCTCGGTGTCGCGATCGGGTTCGGCGCCGCCACCGCCCTGTCGATCGGCGTGATCGGCGCCGTCGCGAACCCGATGTTCTCGCTCGCGCTGTTCTTCGCCCGCGGCATCACTGGGCACCAGCTCGTCACCGACCTGATCGGTCAGGTGCTCGGCGGCATCGCCGGCGCCGCCCTCATCTGGGGGATGAACGACGCCGTGCGTTTCCGTGCGGGGAGCAACGGGTGGGAGCCGACCAGCGAGGTGGGCCTCCAGCTGACCGGCTACTCGACGCTCGGCACGGTGATCGCGGCCGAGCTCGTGATCGGCATCGTCATCACGATCGTGCTGCTGTCGTCGATCAACCAGGAACTCCCCGAGTCGGCCGTCGCCGCGTTCACCGGCCTCGCCGTGACCGTCGGTGCCCTGTTCCTCCTGCCGATCTCCGGCTTCGGCGCCAACCCGGCTCGCAGCATCGGTGCCGCGATCTTCGCCGACACCGACCCGAACGCCCTCGGACAGCTGTGGGTGTTCGTCATCGTGCCGCTGATCGCATCGTTCGGCGGGGTGCTCGTGTGGCTCGGGATCGACGAGGCGACCGTCGACGACACCGTCTTCGACGACACGATCCTCGACGATGTGGCCGATGCCGTCGACGAGCTCGTCGACGGCGACTGACGTGCCGCCGATCCACGTCGCGTTCGTGCGCGCCGTGATGATCGGACGAGAGGGCCTCCACCGCACCGTGCTGCTCGACATGTTCGAGCGGGCGGGCGCCACCGAAGCGACGTCGTACATCAGCACCGGCAACGTGTCGTTCCGTGCCGACGATGCAGCAGCGGTGAGCGCTGCCGTCGAGGCCGATCTGCACGAGCTGCTCGGCCGGGAGACGCCGCTGTTCGTGCGCAGCCTCGACGAGCTGGAGGGATTGCTCGACAGCGACCCGTTCGCCACCGAACCGTTCGACGAGGTGTACGCACGGCTCGTCACGTTCTTCGGCGACGAGGTGCCGCCATCGATCGAGTTGCCCGTCGAGGCGACCAACGGTGACTGGTCGGTGTTCGCCGCCGGACCACGCGAGCTGTTCAGCGTCACGAGGGCATGGCCCGACCGCCAGCCGAACGACCCGGGTGGACGCATCCAGCGCATCGCCGACCAGCCCGTCACCACCAGAGCCCTCGGCACCCTCGAACGCATCGTCGCGAAGCTGGTCGACGAGTGAGGTTCGTGCGGCTGGGACGGGACTTCGACCGGTTCTGGGCTGCCGCCACCGTCTCCAACCTCGGCGACGGCATCCGCTTGTCGGCGCTGCCGCTCCTGGCGCTCACACTCACCGACGACGCCCGGCTGATCGGGCTCGTGAGTGCGTCGAGCCTGCTGCCGTGGGCGGTGCTCGGTCCGATCGGCGGAGCGCTCGTCGACCGTGGCGACCGTCGCACGCTCATGATCTCGGGCCAGGTGTTCCGGGCCGTGCTGGTGCTCGGCCTCGCCTTGCTGGTCGCCGCCGACCAGGCGACCGTGCTCGCCGTCATTGTCGTCGCGCTCGGCATCGGGTCGGCCGAGGTCATCGTCGACACGAGTTCACAGTCGGCCGTACCGTTGCTCGTCGGGCGTGAACAGCTCGAACGGGCGAACGCCAGGCTGATCACGTCGCTGATCGTGTTCGACGAGATGATCGGGCTCGCGTTGGGCGCCGTGCTCTTCGCCGCCGTGGCCGAGCTGCCGTTCCTGGTCGACAGTGCGACGTTCCTCCTGGGCGGCGTGCTCCTCGCCACGGTGCGTCGGCCCCTCCAGGGCGAACGCACTCGGACGACGACCGTGCGGGCCGACATCGCCGACGGTATCCGGTTCTTGGCGCACCATCGCTTCCTGCGCTCGATGATGGTCACGATCACGACGTCGAACCTCGCCGGGAACATGGCGTTCGGGGTGCTCGTGATCCTCGTGGTCGACGAACTCGACACCGACCCGGCCATGTACGGCGTCGTGCTCGCCGTCGGCGCAGTCCTCGGTCTGGTCGGAGCACTCACCGCACCCCGGCTCACGGAGCTGGTCGGTCGACGACGGCTGTTGGGCTCGCTGCAGCCGCCGCTGATCCTGAGCTACCTGATCAACGCCGTGGCGACGTCGGCGTGGATGGTGTCGGTCGCGTTCGGACTGGCGAGCTTCGCCATCGCCTGCTTCAACGTCCCGGCGCAGTCGATCCGACAATCGGTCATCCCCGAACCACTCCTCGGCCGGGTCGTGGCGACGTGGCGGATGTTCGGGATGAGCGCCGGCCCGGTCGGGGCCGTCCTCGGCGGCGTCATCGCCGAAACGGCCGGAATCCGATGGTCGTACCTCGCCGCCGCCGGCCTCGGGTTCGTCGCCTGGCTGATGGTCCTCTGGTCGCTCCGCTACCTGGACGAAGCGCTCGCCGCGACGAACCAGTCCGAGAAATCTTCACCATGACGTCACCCACGACCGGCTTCGGTGCCGTCTCAAGGGTGTGACGATGACGGCGACACGACTCGAGGAGGCCTACCGGGCTCATGCGGACGAACTCGTCCGCTATGCGACCGCGATGGTCGGCCCCGAACGTGCCGGCGATGTCGTCACCGACGCGTTCCTGACGGTGTTCGAGTCCGAGTCCGATCGCGACATCGAGCACCTGCGCGCCTACCTGTTCCGTGCGGTGTACCACCGCGCAGTCGATCTCGGTCGGAGTCGGGATCGACGGCAGGCACGGGAGGAGCGCGACGCTCACGAACGGCTGCGTCTCGCTCCCCCACCCGGGGTCGCCGAGTCGCAGATCGCGATCGACGCACGACGGTCGCTCTCGGTCCTCACCGATCAGCAGCGCGCTGCCGTGTTCCTCACCTATTGGTGCGACCTCCCACCGGGCGAGGTCGCCGAGCTGCTCGGTGTTCGATCCGGCACCGTCAAGAAGCAGCTGTCCCGTGCCCGGTCGAAGCTCAGGGAGGTGCTCGATGTCTGAGCCGAACGATCCCTTCGAGACCCGACTCCGACGACTCGTCGGCGACGCCGCGGACGACGCTCCGACGCCGCCTTACGTCGAGGAGATGCTGCAGATGCCACGACCCACCGACGATCGCCACCCCGCACGCCGACGATGGATCGCCGGCGGCACGATCGGACTGGTCGCCGCGGCAGTGATCGCTCTGCTGGTCTTGCCCGGCAACGACGACGATGCGATCCAACCGGTCGACACACCTGCGCCGACCACCACCGTCGAATCCACCGGTCCCACGGTGCCGTCGAGCGACACGACGGTCCCCACGACCGAGGTCGTCGCCACGTCGGTCCCCGACGACCCGACCTCGACGATTCCCACCGCGGCGACCGACCCGACGTCGACCGTCCCGACGGCACCGCTCACGGTGATCGCGGCACTCGACGACAACGGTGATGCCGTCCTCGTCCCGACGGACGCCGATCCGTTCGTCGTGCTCGACGGGCCGGATCCGGACCAGCCCGCTCCCGAGGAAGGCCCCGGACCGAACGTGGTCGACAGCGTGGCTCTGCGACCTGCGGGCCACACCGCCTTCGTCGGGATGTGCTGCGAACCGATCGCCGGGTCGATCCTGAGCGGGTCACCGACCGATTTCGGGACCGAGTCGGTCGCATTTGGGTACGCGCCCGCGTTCAGCCCTGACGACCGCTACCTGGCGATCGGTGTGATCCAGGGACCAGCACTCACGATCACCGATCTCACGACCGGCTTCGATCTCGCGCTCCCCGAGTTCGCGCCCGAGGTCGGGACCTACAGCCCCGCTGACACGATGTGGCTCGATCCCACGCGGGTGGTCGCCCTGGGCACCAGGCTCGACGACGACGGCACACCGCGCTGGATCGCCATCCCGATGGTCGTGAACGGTCAGGTCGTCGAAGTCGGGGAGCCGCTCGACGTCAACGAGATGCTCCCTGCCGGCGAGAACGCCACGCCGATCGAACACCCCATCGTCCGGTTCGCTGGTGTCGTCGACGACGATCACTTTGCGATCCACGTTCCGGGGGAAACGAACGCAATCTCGGTCGAGTTCCGACCCGACGGGGTGATCTCCGGCAGCACTGCGGCGAGTGGCGACCCGTCCGGCGTCGGCGAGTCCGCACGCTCGATCTGGTACCGACCAGGCAACCCGGTTGTCTGGGTGGGTGAGGACGGCTCGCTGCACCGCGGTGACGAGACCTTCTCCGGCAGCTACCAATGGGCCCGCCCCACCGACGCCGTATCGCTCGAGAGCACCGGCGAGCCGACCCAGCCGCCGACGACGACACCTATGGGCATCGCTCCCGAGAGCGTAGTGGACGTCGCCCAGCGCTCCGCATTCGGATGGTCGTTCGGCGACCAGGTGTTCGTCCCCGCCTTGGTCGACCGCCTCTCCGCAGACATCGGCGAGCCCTCGTTCGACAGCGGTTGGCAGTCGATGCCCGATGTGTGGGCGTGCACGGGACAAGCCGCCTATCGAACCCTGTGGTGGGGCGACTTCCGGATGACTATCGAGGGAGACGGGTCCGACGACGCGACCGTCTCCGGTTGGAGCGTTGGTGACCCTGACGCCGCGTTCGCGCCGCTCGGCAATCGCCCGACGAGCACCGAGGCGTCCGGTGTCGGATGGTCGTCCGAAGTCGGCGTCGGAACGGCCCGCGATCGGGTCCTTCCGGCGATCCCCGTTGATTCCGGGATGATCGACGAGCAGCCGAACCGAGTGACCGTCAATGGTGTACTGCCCCTGACGGTGCTCATCGACGACGACACGGTCACCGGCATCGGCAGCGGGCGGAACGACTGCATCGACGAGATGAACCCCGGCCTCTGAGCACGTACGCGGACGAGCCCGGGCCGGAGCCCGGGCTCGTTCACATGCGGGGTAGATCAGTGATCAGAAGTCGTGATCGTGACCGTGGCCGTGGTCGTCGTCTTCGGGCTTGTCGGCGACGATGGCCTCGGTGGTGAGGAACAGGGCCGCGATCGACGCAGCGTTCTGCAGCGCAGAGCGGGTCACCTTGGCGGCGTCGATGACGCCGATCTGCACGAGGTCTTCGTAGACGCCGGTGGCGGCGTTCAGACCCTCGTTGCCGCTCAGCTCACGCACGCGGTTGATGACCACGCCGCCTTCCATGCCGGCGTTCTCGGCGATCTGCTTCAGCGGGGCCGTCAGCGACTTGGCGACCATGCGGGCACCGGTCGCCTCGTCACCCTCGAGCGCCTTGGCGGCGGCCTCGACGGCGTCGAGCGAGCGAACCAGCGCAACGCCACCGCCGGGCACGACGCCCTCTTCGATGGCGGCCTTGGTGGTGCTGACCGCGTCTTCGATGCGGTGCTTCTTCTCCTTGAGCTCGACCTCGGTGGCCGCACCGACCTTGAGGACGGCGACGCCGCCGGTCAGCTTGGCGAGGCGCTCCTGGAGCTTCTCGCGGTCGTAGTCGGAGTCGGTGTTCTCGATCTCGGACTTGATCTGGCTGATGCGACCGGCGATGTCGCCTTCGTCGCCGGCGCCCTCGATGATCGTCGTCTCGTCCTTGGTGATGACGACACGCTTCGCGGTGCCGAGCAGGTCGAGCGTGGTCGCCTCGAGCTTGAGGCCGACGTCTTCGCTGATGACCTGACCACCAGTGAGGGTGGCGATGTCCTGCAGCATGGCCTTGCGACGCTCACCGAAGCCGGGTGCCTTGACGGCGGCCGACTGGAACGTGCCACGGATCTTGTTGACGACGAGCGTGGCGAGCGCCTCACCCTCGATGTCTTCGGAGACGATGACGAGCGCCTTGCCCGACTGCATGACCTTCTCGAGCACCGGGACGAGGTCGCGGACCGACGTGATCTTCGACGAGACGAGGAGGATGTACGGGTCGTCGAGCGACACCTCCATCCGGTCGGTGTCGGTGACGAAGTAGGGCGAGATGTAGCCCTTGTCGAACCGCATGCCCTCGACGAAGTCGATGCCCATGCCGAAGGTCTGGCTCTCCTCGACGGTGATGACGCCGTCCTTGCCGACCTTGTCGATCGCGTCGGAGATCAGCTCACCGATCTCGGCGTCGGCGGCGGAGATGGCGGCGACCTGGGCGATCTGCTCCTTCGAGTCGACGTCGGTCGACAGGCCCTGGATCGAGTCGACCGCAGCGGCGACGGCGGCCTCGATGCCCTTCTTGAGGCTCATCGGGTTGGCGCCGGCAGCCACGTTGCGGAGCCCCTCGCGGACCATGGCCCAGGCGAGAACGGTGGCGGTGGTGGTGCCGTCACCGGCGACGTCGTCGGTCTTCTTGGCGACTTCCTTGACGAGCGATGCGCCGATCTGCTCGTAGGGATCGTCGAGCTCGATCTCCTTGGCGATCGAGACACCGTCGTTGGTGATCGTGGGGGCACCCCACTTCTTGTCGAGTACGACGTTGCGGCCCTTGGGGCCGAGGGTGACGCGCACCGCGTCGGCGAGCTTGTTCATGCCCGCTTCGAGACCGCGCCGGGCCTCTTGATCGAACGCAATCTGCTTCGGCATCGATGTGTCCTCCGTTGGACGAGATGATGAGAGCTGGCTAGCACTCGCAGGCAGCGAGCGCTAGCACTCTACAACCGAGACTGCTAAAGGACCACTGCGCAGCGTGGGGACTTGCCGCCCGATGCATCGACCACGACGCGGGCCGCGACCACAGCGGGCTCGTCGGTCCCGACTGGTGCCGGACCGAGTCCGCGAAACGCAGACGTGACGGTGAGGCGGAACGACGCGAGCGGGCGATCTGGCCCGGCTCAGCCGCCGGCGACGGCGGGGATGATGGAGACGGTGATGCCGTCTTTCACATCGGTGCCGAGGCCGTCGAGGTAGCGGACGTCGTCGTCGTCGACGAAGACGTTCACGAACTTGCGCAGCTCGCCGTTCTCGTCGAGCAGGCGGTCGGCGAAACCTGGGTGCTGGGCCTCGAGCGCGGCGACAACCTCGGAGAGGGTGCCCGGCTCGACCTCGACCAGCTTGTTGCCGCCGGCCATCGGGCGGAGGGTGGTGGGGATGCGAACGCTGACTGCCATAACGTCAAAAGATAACTGACTTGGTCGGGTTTTCATTCCCGATGGTCCGGACGATCGTCACCCGACGTCTCCGAATCGTTCCGACGAAAAAGCGCGAGGTCGTCCGTGGGCCCGGCTCTGGACGTGCATGCAGAGCAACACCTTCGCTTCCAGCCGACTCCTCCTCGCCGCCGCCGGCACCCTCGTGCTCGGCGCATGCGCCGCCGAGACCACCGCCTCCGACGCTCCGGCGTCGACGCCGGCACCGATCAGCACGTCGGCGCCGACCACACCGCCGATCGCGACGATCCCGCCGACCACCGTCGGCCCGTCCGTCACCGTCGCCCCGACCACCGATCCGCCACCGGTCACCGCTCCCCCGGCGGAGCTTCCCGAGGCGACACCGGGACCGTGCGGCGCCTACGGGCCGCTCCCCGCGCTGCCCGACTCGATGCCGACCGAGCTGTTCGACACCGACGGCGACGGTGAGGCCGACGACGAGGTCACGGCCTACGGCGCGGAGGACGGCTGGCGGGTGCGGGTCGTCGAGGACGGGGTGACGTCCGAGGCGTTGGCCCTCAACGTCACCACGTGGGGCTACCTCGCCGATCCGATCCCGACACCTGACGGCGATCAACTCGCCGTCGTCGACAACGACGACCACGGCGAAGTGTGGCACTTCGCAACCGACGACGCCGGCTGCGTCCGGCCGCTCCTCGACCCGCCGCACGAGGACGGCGTCGACGACCTCGTCGCACCCGAACCGACACCCGAACCCACGGTGCCGCCCGCTCCGGTCGACGACCTGGCCGCACCCGAGGACGACATGATGTGCGGGCCGCTGCCCGCCATCCCCGGCAACGCCGTGATCGGCAGCGACCTGTGGCTCGACCTCGACGGCCACGGCGTCCCCGACGACCGCCTCGTCTCGTACTCGGTCGACGGGAACTGGTTCCTGCGCGGCTGGATCGGCCCGTCCGAGTCGGAAGTCGCCGTGCCGGCCGCCGGCGTGCACGGCGTCCGGGTGCTCGGCGTCGCCGACATCGACCACAACTACGGCGGAGACGAGATCGTCGCCGTCGTCGGTGGCGGCGCCTACGCGATGGAAATCGGCTTCTTCACCTTCCTCGAAGGTGGCTGCATCCATCGCTACATGGCCGAGGGCGGCGGCGAATACGGCCCGACGGTCGGCGCCTCGATCGGCAACGGCTCCGGCATCGCCTGTGTCGACGGTCGTGTGATCGAGACCGGCTTCCAGCTGATGGACGACGACACGTACACCGTGTGGGAGGCCACCTACGAGCCCGTGTCGGTGATCACCTTCGGCGGCGCCCCCGGCATCGAGGGTTTCGAAGCCGACGGCCTGAGCTACGACGAGGTGGCCGAGTACGCCACCTTCGACTGTCACGGCCTCACCCTCTGACGCACCAGAAGGGGTCAGGCACCTTCTGGCGGCCAGCCGGCGCGACGAGCAGGACTCCCGGCGCCAGAAGGTGCCTGACCCCTTCTGGTTTAGGGTCGACGCCGTGACGAGTTTCGGACGCTCCCTGCGCGATCAGTGGTACCTCGACCCCGACCTCACCTACCTCAACCATGGGACGGTCGGCGCTCCGCCGAAGGCGGTGATCGCCGAGCAGTTCCGGCTGATCGAGGAGATCGAACGGCACCCGGCACGCTTCATGCTGCGCGAGCTGGCCGACACGTCGGGCGAGGCGACCGAACCGTCCCGCCTCAGGCGCGCGGCCGCGGCGGTCGCCCCCTTCGTCGGCGTGCGAGCCGACGACCTGCTGTTCGTCGAGAACATCACGACCGGCGCCAACGCCGTCCTGCGATCGTTCCCCTTCGACGCCGGCGACGAGATCGTCGTCACCTCGCTCGGTTACGGCGGCGTCACCCTCGCCGCCGAGTACGCCGCCCGCACCAACGGCTGCGAGATCCGCACGATCGAACTCCCCGGGCCGGGCGCCGCGCCGCACGAGTACGTCGAGCGGATCGAAGCCGGGCTCGGCCCGAAGAGCCGGGTGCTCGTCGTCGACCACCTGGCGGCGACGGCGGCTCTCGTCCTGCCGCTCCGTGAAATCGCCGAGGTGTGCCACCGCAACGGCACCCTCGTGCTCGCCGACGGCGCGCACGTGCCGGGCAACATCGGACTCGACATCGAATCGCTCGGCGTCGATTGGTACACCGGCAACCTGCACAAGTGGGCGTGGACGCCCCGCAGTTCCGGCGTGCTCTGGGCCGCCCCCGAACAGCGGGCACACCTCCACCCGACCGTGATCTCGTGGGGGCTCGACCACGGCCTCACCGCCGAGTTCGACCTGCTCGGCACCCGCGACCCGACAGCGCACCTGACGGCGCCGTTCGCGATCGACCTGATCCACTCCCACGGCGAAGGGGCCGTGATGTCGTACAACCATCAGCTCGCCTGGTGGTCGGGGCAGTTCCTCGCCGACGCCTGGGACACACCGTTCACCACACCCGAGTCGATGATCGGCTCGATGGTCACCGTGCAGCTGCCGCCGAGGCTCGGCGGCACCGCGGCCGACGCCGAGCGGGTTCGGACCGAACTCGACCGGCAACGGATCGAGGTCCCGGTCGCTGCGGGCGGCGACCGGCTGACGCTGCGGGTGTCCGCACAGGTCTATTGCGACCGCGACGACATCGAGTTGCTCGCCGCAGCGGTGACCGCGCTCGCCTGACGCTACGGTCCGTGCCATGAAGGTCGTGGCGGCCGTCGACAAGTTCCGGGGCTCGGCGACTGCCGCCGAGGTGGCCTCGGCGATCGGCCACGCCTGCTGGGAAGCAGGTCACGACTGCGTCGAAGTCCCGATGGCCGACGGCGGCGAAGGGCTACTCGACGTGCTGGGCGGCGCCAACCGCACCACACGCGTCACCGGACCGCTCGGCACCCCGATCGACGCCGCTTGGCGGCTCTCGGGACGGACGGCCGTCATCGAGATGGCCCTCGCCAGCGGACTCGAACTGGCCGGCGGGGCCGACGGCAACGACCCCATGAACGCGACCACCGCCGGCACGGGCGAACTGATCGACGCAGCCCTCACCGCCGGGGCGAAGCGGATCGTCGTCGGTCTCGGTGGTTCGGCGACGACCGACGGCGGGCTCGGCGCGCTGCAGGCGTTGCGGTCACCGACTCGCCTGAAAGGAGTCGAGCTGGTCGCGGCGTGCGACGTCACCACGGTCTTCACCGACGCCGCCCGGGTGTTCGGCCCGCAGAAGGGCGCGACGAACGCCCAGATCCGGATGCTGACCGCCCGGCTGGAGCAGCTGGCCGAGCGCTACCGCAGCGAGTTCGAGATCGACGTCACCGACGTCGAGGGGTCGGGCGCGGCCGGCGGGATCGGCGGACTGATCGCTGCGCTGGGTGGCACCCTCATGCCCGGGTTCGAGTTGGTCGCCGACGAGCTCGACCTGTGGGATCACGTCGAAGGGGCCGACCTCGTCATCACCGGCGAGGGCCGGCTCGACGCCCAGAGCTTCGACGGCAAGGTCGTCGGCGGGGTCGCCGAGATCGCCGGCGAATGCGGCGTCGACGTCGCCGCCGTGGTGGGTGTCGCCGACAGCGACGTGCGTGACCGCATCCGCCACGTGGCGATCGCCGACCAGTTCGGACTCGATCGGGCGATGCGCGAACCGCAATGGTGCATCGAACGCGCCGTGCCGTTGCTGTGGTAACCGTCGGTTGATGTCAGACCTCAACCGAGATGCTCTGGTAACCGTCGGTTGGGGTCAGACCTCAACCGACGAGCACGGTGACGCCCTCGACCATCAGATGGTCGGTTGAGGTCTGACCCCAACCGACTGACATCAACCGACCGCGGGTGTCAGCCTTCGGTGGTTTCGGTGTCGCCGGCGACCGGCGGGCTCGTGACCTGGGTGGCGCCCCCGGTGGCCGTGTCGGGGTTGAGCTCCTCGAGCGTCTTGCCGGCCTTGTCGTTCCCCAACATCAACAGCACGTCAGCACCCATGAGGTCGCCGTCGGAGGTCGGCGGCGTGTCGGGCATCGGCGAGATGTCGGTAACACCGCCGAGCACCTCACCGAGCGACTCGGCGACGGGCTGAGCCTGAGCGTTGGTCTCCTCGTAGTAGATGACCGACGTCTCGAGCGTGCCGACCGACGTGCTGGCGTTCACCGCACCGACGACCGTGAAGCCGGGGCCGGTCTCGAGCGCACGCTGCATCTGACCGGCCGAGCCACCGACGTTGTTGGCGTTGGCGACGAGCACCGAAGCGCCGTCGGTGACGATTGCGGGCACGGTCGTCGCCGGAGCGAGCGTGGCGACCGTCGTGGCGGACGGGTCGACCGTGGTGGCCGTGCCGGCGTCGCCGCCGTCACCGGAGCTGTTGGAGGAGTCGACCGGGAAGTCGAGGGCGTCCTCGCCACCGTTGCTGATGGCGTTGAGGATCAGGAAGCCGGCGACGACCGCCACGAGCGCGAGCACGATCGCCACCGCACCGCTGACCGGCGCTCCCCCGTCGCTGACGCGGGGGTTGCGGCGGGGCATCTGGCCGGACGCATCGGTCATGTCGCTCATCGGTGGGTGCCTCCCTGGGCGTCGGTCCCGGTGTCGAGGCGTTCGCGGCGGCGGCGCAGGCGCTGACGCTGCAGACGCCGGACCACGAGTGGGTCGTGATCCATCGCTTCGGGCGTCTCGAGCAGATCGTTCAGCTCCGCATAGTACTCGTCGGCCGAACAGTTGAACCGCGCGCGGATCAGGGTCTCCTTCGGCTCGTCGAAGGTCCAGAAGTTGCGCTCGAACTCGAGCATCGCCTGATGCCGCTCACTGATCACCCGCCTAGCCTGGCGCTCCGATGGGGTCATTTACAAGCACCCCCACCGACTTTGTTGGTGACGTCGGACCGGGCACGCCGTGGAGCGCCCGCCGACCGGAGCCCTAGTGTTGAGCGGGTGACGCTCACCGACGACACAGCGCCCCACTCGGACCGACCGTTCCTGATCGGTGTGGCGGGTGGTTCGAACTCCGGCAAGACCACGATCGCTCATCGCTTGGCGGAGATGATGGGCGACGACCGGTTGTCGTTGCTGAAGCTCGACTCGTACTACAACTCGCGCTCCGAGGAGCCGATCGAGGTCCGCGCCGCAGCGAACTACGACCATCCGGATGCGTTCGACTGGGATCTGCTGAACGATCACGTCGCCGCGCTCTCCGCCGGTGCGTCGGTCGATGTGCCGATCTACGACTACACGAACCATGATCGGTCCGACGACTTCGAGACGGTCAACTCGACGAAGGTGATCGTCGTCGAGGGAATCCTGGTGCTGTGGGAACCGCGGTTGCGTGAGCGATTCGACCTGAAGATCTTCGTCGACACGCCGGCCGACCTGCGCATCATCCGACGTCTGCAACGCGACGTCGCCGAACGCGGCCGCACTCCGGAGAGCATCCTCGACCAGTACCTCACCACTGTCCGGCCGAGCCACGAACGGTTCATCGAACCGAGCAAGCGCTATGCAGACGTCATCGTTCCCGAGGGCGGCCTGAACCGGCCGGCGATCGAGGTGTTGCTGGCGCGGGTGCGTGAGCTGGCCGGCTGACGGCCCGGCTCAGCCGTCGGCTTCGGTCGTGTCGGTCGACGCCTCGGTCGTGTCGGTCGACGCCTCGGTGGTGTCGGAACCGCCGTCGCTGTCGTCGCCCGTGTCGTCGCTCTCGGCCGGCGCACGGCCCTGCAGCTCTTCGAGCGTCTTGTCGGCGGTGTCGTTGCCCATCGAGACGATCACGGTCGCGTCGCCCGGGTCGCCCGAATCGACGGGGGCCGGGACGCCGACTTCGACGACCTGGATGTCGCCGCCGCCGAGCGCTTCGCGCAACGACTCGGCAACGGGCAGCGCATTCTCGTTGGCCGGGTCGTAGTAGATCTTCGTGACCTCGAGCTGGCCTTCGGTGCCGTTCGTGGCGGTGCCCATCTCGAACCCGACGGCGGCGAGGCGGTCGGACATGCGACCGGCGCCGCCGTCGACGTTGGAGGAGTTGGCGACGATCACGATCGCACCCTCGGTGACGTAGTCGGGTTCGTCGGGGACCGCCGGTGTGGTTTCGGTGGCGGTCGTGGTGGTGGTCACGGCCGCTTGCGTCGTGGTGGTCGCCGCAGCGAGCGTGGTCTCGGGCGTCGTGTCGTCGGATTCGTCGTCGCCACCGCCGCACGCTCCGAGCGTGAGTGCGGCGACCGAGACGCCTGCGACGATGCCGAACGCTTTGCGACGGCGCGGCCGGCCGGCGACCGTCTGGATCGATGACGAGCTGGACGATGCGCGCTTCACACCGTGAAAACTAGTCGCGACCAGGGAGGTGATGCGTGGCACCCTCGCGAAGAAGGCTGATCGCGACGCCGAGCGGCCGGTCGCGAGTCAGATCTCGGCGTCGACCGCGGCGAGGATCTCGCTGAGGTCGTCGGGCACCTGCGAGACGTCGATGTCGTGGGAGGTGGTGAGCGACTGGTCGTCCGGACGCCCGACACTGACAAAAGCACCGGCCGGCGCCATCGCCGGGAGGGTCGCCATGACCTGGGTGACCACGTTCTGGTCCCACTGGCTCCCGGCGTGCTCACGGAGGATCGCGAACGCCATGCTGACCGGCATCGCCGTGCGGTAGGGGCGGTCGTGCGTCATGGCGTCGAGTGCGTCGCACACGGCGATGATGCGCGAGGCGAGCGGGATCTCGTTCCCGGCCAGTCCGTCGGGATAGCCGGCACCGTCCATCCGCTCGTGGTGGGAGCGGACGATGGGAGCCGCCTCGGCCAGCGAGGGCTCGGCGGCCAGCATCTGCTCACCGTCGGCCGGGTGGAGCTTGATGATGTCGTACTCGGCCGGCGTGAGGCTGGCCGGCTTCTTGAGCACGGCGTTCGGCGTGTTCAGCTTGCCGACGTCGTGCAGCATGGCCGCCAGCCCGAGGTTGCGAAGGTCGCGGGGCGACAGCCGCATCCGCTCGCCGACGCGGATGGCGAGTTCGCCGGTCCGGACGACGTGGTCGCGGGTGATCTGGTCCTTGCGCTCGAGATCGGCCACGAACTGGTGGACGACCGGGCTCAGCCCGAGTTCGAACGCCACCAGCGGATCGCTGGCGAGCACCGGGGCGAAGATGTCCTGCGCCGACTTCGTCATCCGGCGGGTGACGGTCATGCAGATGCAGGCGGCGAACACGCCGACGCTGCCGGCCACGTGGAGCAGCCAGAAGCCCGGGCTGTAGGCCGTCTCGACGACGGGGAGCAGCGCCGTCATCGAGATCAGGACGAGCGACAGGGACGCGATCAGGTTGGCGGGGCTCCGACCGAGCTCGTACAGCCGCAGCTGGCGGAGCGAGAGCGACCCCATGGCCGCCACGACGATGACCGTCATCGCGATCGTGAAGGGGGCGTGAGGGCCGGGCACGGTGACGAGATCGGGGAAGAACACGATGATCGACGCCAGGACGAACACGCCGAGCAGGGAGAGGAGCGTCCAGTCACGCCAACGGCGGGCCGCCCAGCGGCCGAACGACGACATCGGCCGCATCAAGGGCAGTGCGACGATGACGGCGACCGGCAGGGCCAGGTACATCGAGGTACGGAAGGCCTCGTTGTCGTCGTAGAGCACGCCTGGTGTGGTGAGGCCGTGCACCAGGGGCAGCACTGACGTCACCATCATGGCGGTGCCGAGCAGGCCGATCTCGGCCATCTCGCGCTGGTCAGCGAGCGCGATGGTGATCGTCGAGGCGATCACGCAGGCGGCGGCCGTCACGGTCACGAGGGTGAACAGCAACTCGGGGTTGTCCCAGGTGGTCGACGCCGACGACCCGAGGAGGGTCGCCGCGGCGACGGCGACCATCACCCCGACGAGGAGCACCCAGGCAACGCGGCCGGAGGAACGACGCAAGACTTTCACGATCGGTCTATCGGCAGCGACGGTGCGCTGCTTGAGGACCGGGGCGCGTGGGCTCCGATCGTTGTCGAACGCAACGGCTTTGCCACGATGAGGTCGTGGCTGCCACGAGTGAACCGACGACGCGAGACGAA
The DNA here is from genome assembly GCF_004364865.1 of Ilumatobacter fluminis. NCBI lineage: Bacteria > Bacillati > Actinomycetota > Acidimicrobiia > Acidimicrobiales > Ilumatobacteraceae > Ilumatobacter > Ilumatobacter fluminis. The sequence continues at coordinate 443,067 of NZ_SOAU01000001.1, read as the reverse complement.
CTGACCGCCAAGTATCGGGCCGAGCGCGACAAGCGACTGCGCACCGACGGCAACGAGCAGTACGTCGAACCGACGGGCCGCTACGCCCACTTCCTCGACGACCCGTGGGCGGAGCTGCCCGAACGCGAGCCGCTGCACGACGAGGTCACCGTTGCCTTCATCGGCGGCGGGTTCGCCGGGCTCGTCACCGGCGCCAAGCTCGTGCAGGCCGGCATCGACGACGTCCGCATCATCGAGAAGGGCGGCGACGTCGGCGGCACCTGGTACTGGAACCGCTACCCGGGCGCCCAGTGCGACACCGCGGCGATGATCTACCTGCCCTTGCTCGAAGAGACCGGACACATGCCGTCGGAGAAGTACACGCACGGTCCGGAGATCTACGAGCACACCCGCCGCATCGCCGAGACGTTCGGCCTGTACGACAACGCACTGCTCGGCACCGAGGTGACCTCGCTCGAGTGGGAGGACGACACGAAGCGGTGGGTCATCCGCACCAACCGCGGTGACGAGATGCGGGCCAAGTTCGTGGCGATGGGCACCGGCCCGCTGCACCGTCCGAAGCTCCCCGGCATCCCGGGCATCGAGTCGTTCGGGGGCCACGCGTTCCACACCAGCCGTTGGGACTACGCCTACACGGGTGGTGATCCCGAGGGTGGCCTGATGACCGGGCTGGCCGACAAGCGGGTCGGCATCATCGGCACCGGGGCGACGGCGGTGCAATGTGTGCCGCACCTCGCCCGGGCCGCCGGCGAGTTGTTCGTGTTCCAGCGCACCCCGTCGTCGATCGACATCCGGAACAACCACGAGATCGATCCCGACTGGTTCTCGACCTTGGAGCCGGGCTGGCAGCGCCAGTGGCTCGAGAACTTCATGATCCTCCAGACCGGTGGCTTCGCCGACGAAGACCTGGTGAAGGATGGCTGGACCGACATCAGCCAACGCATCCGCGATCGCGTGCTCGCCGACCCCGACGCCACGATGGATCCCGCGTCGTGGTTGAAGGCGTACGAGGACAGCGACGACGAGAAGATGGCCGAGATCCGGGCGCGCGTCGACGAGATCATCAGCGATCCGGACACCGCCGAGGCGCTCAAGCCGTGGTACCGGCAGCTGTGCAAGCGTCCGTGTTTCCACGACGAGTACCTCCAGTCGTACAACCGGCCGAACGCCCACCTGATCGACACCGACGGCAAGGGCGTGGAGCGGATCGACGAGACGGGCGTGTGGGCGAACGGTGAGCACTACGAGCTCGACTGCCTCATCTATGCGTCGGGCTTCGAGGTCGGCACCGAGTACTCCCGCCGCTCGGGGTACGACACGGTCGGACGGAACGGCCTCACGCTGTCGGAGAAGTGGGCGGACGGCATGTTGTCGTTCCACGGGATGCACGTGCACGGCTTCCCGAACCTGTTCGTGGTCAGCCCGTCGCAGGCGGCGAACCTGATCTCGAACGTGCCGCACAACCTGGTCGAGGCCGGCGAGACGATCGCCCACATTCTCGGCCACGCAATCGAGGTCGGCGCCGACGAGGTCGAGGTGACCCAGGAGGCCGAGGACCGATGGGTCGACCTGCTCGAGAAGCACGGTCGACGGTTCGGCAACAACCAGGAATGCACCCCCGGCTACTACAACAACGAAGGCCAGTCCCCCGGGCGCCGGGGACTCCTGAACTCGGCCGGCTACCCGGCCGGACCGGTGGCGTTCTTCCAGTACATCGACCAGTGGCGCACGTCCGGCGAGTTCGAGGGGCTGGAATTCCGGTGAAGCCCGGCTGAATTCGGGCGATAACGCCGACCTGCCGTTGGCGTCGGATCGGTGGGGAATAGGCTCGATGGTGAACGGCGTTGACTCGGCAGCCCCGTCGACCACACGCCACACCCGAGAAACCACCGATGCCGCACCGCCTCCCCCTTTCCGCTTTCGCGCTCGTCGTCCTCGCCGGCTGCTCGTCGGCGACCATCAACGCGACCGCCGAGGAGTCGTCGTCGCCATCGAGCGACGCCACGTCGACGGTCGACGACGCCGCCGGCGACACAACCGCCACGACCGACGGCCTGGTGTCGAACACGACCGTGCCCGTCACCGAGCCGACCACGACGACCACGCCGACGACCACCACCACGACGCTGCCGCCGCCCCCGATCACCTTGCCGGAGCGGGAGATCCCACCGCTCGCTGCGATGACGCCGCCGCTCGAGCCGGTCGGCACATCGAGCGGCGAGGCGACCAAGCGGGCCCAGTGGCGTCTGATCGAGCTCGGCTTCTGGCTTCAAGATCCGAACGGCCGCTTCGACCAGACCACCCAGCAGGCGGTCATGGCGTTCCAGAAGTACTACGGCCTCGAGGCCGACGGTTCGCTCGGCCCGATCACCGCCGCCGTTCTGAGCGAGGTCGACGAACGGCCCAGCGGTGCGAGCACGGCCGGCACCCTCGTCGAGGTCGACAAGACGAAGCAGCTCGTGTTCATCGTCGACGAGGGCGTCACGACCTGGGTCCTCAACACCTCGACCGGCACCGAGGTGCCGTACGACACGATCAACAAGAACACCGGCGCACCCGAGTCGGGCGACTCGGTGACACGTCCCGGCGTGTTCGAGGTGAACCGCCAGCGCGAAGAGGGCTGGTGGGCCGGCGACCTCGGTGAGATCTATCGCCCGAAGTACTTCGACGGTGGCATCGCCCTGCACGGGTCGAACTCCATCCCGAACTACCCGGCCTCCCACGGCTGTGTGCGTCTGAGCACCGCAGCCATGGACTGGATCTGGGACGCCGACATCGTCCCGATGCGCACCACCGTCTGGGTCCACGGCCAGATCCCCGGCGCCGAAGCCTGACCCGAGCGTCCAACCCACTGGGTCGGGTGTCGTACGGAACACCGAGGCGCAGCCGAGGCGTTTCGGGAGATCACCCGACCCAGTCGGTATCGGCGGGCCCACGAAACCGGGGTCGGGTGATCTCTGGAAACGTCGACTCCGTCGCCGTTCCCTCCGACACCCGACCCGCTTCAGTGCTGCGGCGGCCGAGTCGGCGGGGGTTGTTCCGATAGCGTTCGTGGTTCCGATCGCCGGGTTAGCTCAGTTGGTAGAGCGCGTCACTTGTAATGACGATGTCGCGAGTTCGATTCTCGCACCCGGCTCGTCTGACGCGAAGGAGGCCCGGCCAGTTGGCCGGGCCTCCTTCGGTTGTCAGGTGCTGATCAGGTCATGCGGTCGGACGGCGGCGGGCGAGGAGGAGGCCGCCACCGGCCAGGACGAGCATGCCGGCGACCAGCGCCAGGACGGAGTTGTTACCGGTCGGCGGCAGGTCGCCACCAGGAGGCGCCGTCGGGGTCGGCACCGTGGTCGGTGCCGGGTCGGGCGTCAGGCTCGGCGGCAGCAGCACGCCGTCGATGGCGTGGACCACACCGTTGCAGGCCCAGTTGTCGGTCGAGACGATGTTGACCGAACCGTTCAGTTCCGTCTCGTTGACGGCGATCGACTCACCCTGCAGCGTCTCGAGCGAGGTCGAGCCGACGACTTCGGCGGAACCGACGATGCCCGGCACGACGTGGTACTGGAGCACCGTGGTGAGCAGCTCGGTGTTCCCGAGCAGTTCCTCGGCGGTCAAACCGAGCGCCTCGAGGGCGGCGGCGAAGGCCTCATCGGTCGGGGCGAAGACCGTGAACGGGCCTTCGGCGCAGTCGGCGAAGGTCTCGGCCAGGCCGGCGGCTCCGAGCGCAGCGACGAGGGTGTCGAAGCCACTGTCGGTCGCGATCGTGGCGATGCTCGGCAGCTCCGGCACGAGCACGGCGTCGATGATGTGGACGACGCCGTTGCAGGCGAAGTTGTCGGTGCCGGTGATGTTCACGGTGCCGTTCAGCGTGGCGGCGTCGCCGTCCACGACGAGGTCGGCACCGAGCGCCGTCGTCAGCGTGTCGGCGGCGAGCACGTCGGTCGCCGGCACGATGCCGGGAACGATGTGGTAGTTGAGAATGTCGGTCAGCAGGCCGTCGGGATCGCCGAGGGCGGCGGTGAGGAGATCCTCCGGCACCGCAGCGAATGCGTCGTCGGTCGGCGCGAACACCGTGAACGGGCCGGCCGAACAGTCGGCGAGCGCTCCGTCGAGGCCGGCAGCGGTCGCCGCCGTGAGGAGCGTCTCGAAGACTCCGGCGTCGGTCGCCACCTGGGCGATGCTCTCGTCGGGCAACGGGTCGGGGACTTGGGCGTTGGCGGTGGCGGGCACCGCCAGGGCTACGAGACCGACCGCTGCTGCGATCGAGGCGAGTCGTTTCTTCACCGGGATTCCTTTCGGTCAGGTCCGGCGCCGACGTGGCACCGGATCGATCGGAGACTCGGTGGCAGATCCCCCGACCTCCGACCCGCTTTACGAGCGGGCCGAGAGCGCCGGATGCAAGAAGTTCAGAATTCTCGTCGACGCCTCAGGTCAGGCTGCGCGCCGTGGCAACCCACGCACCCAGCTCGGCACGGTGGCGGTGGGCGTTCTGGACGGCCTCGGCGACGAGCGCCGGGTCGGCCCCCTCCATCGTGCCCATCCGCAGCGCTGTGTCGATCGAAGTGGTGAGCTGTCCGAGGATCATCCCGAGCTGTTCCCACATCTCGCGGTACCCGCTCGACGCCATCATGCGGCCGTCGATGCCGAGCTGATCGACCCGACCTCGCTCGACTGTCCAACGCCGCAGGCCTTCGGCGGGCGGCATCGCGAGGACCTCGAGGGTCAGCTGATCGTGCACCCATCCAGCGGTCGCCACGAGCTCACGCCGGCGGTCGACGCCTGACGCTGCCGACGACTGCTTCCGATTGCCGACGACCAGTGCGAGCACCAGTCCGACGGCGACCACGCCCAACAGCGCGAGCAGGAGCGGTGCCCAATCGCCACTGTCGTCGTCGCCGGTCTCGCCACCACCCGCATCGGGTGCCTCCGTCGGCTGCGACGCCGGCGCTTCCGTCGGTTCCGGGGCAGGGGCGTCGGTCGGCTCGGGAGCCGGCGGGTCGGTCGTTTCGCCGCCGTCGCCGGTGTCGCCGCCGTCGCCGGTGTCGCCACCGTCGCCGGTGTCACCGCCGCCGTCGGGCAGGGTGATGCCGATGTCGGGTTGGCCGTCGCCGTCGCTGTCGCACGCGGCGACCCCCAGCGCCGCCACCGCGACGAACGAGAGGCCGGCGATGGAACGCGTCAGGGCTCGCATACGAGCGACCCTAACAATGGGGCGGGTGGGGTCTGCCCCACCCACAACGGGTGGTTGTCGGCGATCAGACCTCGCGCCAGGACAGCAACTCGAAGTTGACCACGATGCGGTACTTCAAGCTCGTCGCCGCCCACGGGTTGGGGTAGCCCGACTTCGTGCTGTCGTAGCCCACCGTGCACGCCACGATCGAGAACGTCGTGCCGTTGTTGGCCCGAGTCGCGTTCAGGATGTTCTGCGTGCCGGCGTCGGTCAGATAGCGGCCCACCATCCGGTAGGTGTACTCGCGACCGTCGCCCGTGGTGACGCTGATCAGGTCGCCGTTCACCATCCGGTCGATGTAGCGGTACGGACCGCCGGCCTCGGTGCGGTGTCCGAACACGGCGACGTGGGCGTTCTGGCCCATGTAGCCGGTGCCCGTCCAGTGCCACGTGAAGCCGGAGTCGGTGACGACTTCGGCGTTGCCGGCCATCACCGTCGAGGTGAGGCCGAGGCGCGGGACCCGCAGGATCCAGTTCGGCGGTGCAGCCGGGGGCGGCGGGTTCGTGTACTTCGGCAGCGACGGCACCTTCGGCGTACCGGTGAAGTACCCGGCGAGGTCGACGACGACATGGCTGCCCGTCGCGTTGAACACCTGCATGCCCACGTTGTGGGTCACCTGCGAGATGACGTGGTTCGGCACGACCGAGTAGGCGGTCGACCAGTTCACGTTCGACGTGTTCGGGATCGTCTGTCGTGCCGCCGAGACGGTGAGGTGTCCGGCGCCGCGCGACGCGGTGCCGGTGACGTTGCACGCGATCGCCGCGGCCTTGCCGTCGATCGACTTCGGGAGCGGCACCTCGACCACCCAGTTCGGCCACATGCGGCCGATCTGGCCCGGTTTGCGGGTGTCGATGAGACGATCCGGCGTGACGGGGACGAACAGCCCGGTCTGCGACAGACTCGACGCTCCGCCGGTGTAGTAGCCGAAGACGTCGATGATGATGGCCGCCGACCGGTGCGCGTACACCTTGATCCGGCGCTTGCCGCCCTTGGTCGGTGTGGCGACCACGGCGCTGCCGGCGCGGGCCTCGTTGGGACCGGACACGTTGAGACTGGACGTCGTCGGTGGGCCGGCGGCGTCGTACGGCATGACCGTGAAGTGGCCGTCGCCGGTGCTGAGCGCTGCCGTGAGGTTGACGACGGCGGCCGTGGCATCGGGCGGGATGTACGCCGTCAGGTCGATCGTGGTGTACGAACCGCTCGCGACCTGGCGACGCGACGTCTGACGGGAGTCGAACACGCGCTTGGGCGTGGCGAGCGTGATGAAGCGGCCTTCACGGACGGCGCCCGCCACCGGTTCGTAGAAGCCGAGCACGTCGACGATGAGGTGACCGGGCAGCAGCGCCTGGACGTCGATCGAGCCGTTGTTGCCGAGCTTGACCGTCACCATGTTGGCGTTGGCGGCCCCGGGCAGGAGGTTGAGGTTCGAGGCGACGGGCATGCCCTCGCCGGTCGGCCACACCGTGACGTGGCTGTGCGACGAGTAGTTGACCGCCGTCACCGTCAACACCGCTGCTGTTGCGGTGCTCGGGACGCCGTAGCGGCCGCCGACCTTCACCCGGATGTACCGGTTGCTGAACTGGGTGAAGTCGTACTTGTTCTTCTCGCGGGTGTCGGCGAGGCGAACGGCCTTCGGCAGGATCGAGAACTTGCTCGCCCCTGCAGGGACCGACGCCTGGGCGACGCCCTGCGGAACGAACTGCGTCGCCGCTGCGGCACCCGCGACTGCGCCGGCACCGGCGATCAGGCGGCGGCGGCCGATCGTCGACCCGTCCGGAGTGTCGGGAAGCGCGAGCGCGTCGGGCAACAAAGTGGTCTCGAGTGGTTCAGCCATGCTCATCTTCCGCCAAGGAGGTCGAAGGTTGCATCGAGACTACAACGGTCCGGGCCGGGCTGTCCCGGCATTCTCGATGAACTCTGGGGATGATTCCGGCGCCGTTCGCGCACAGCGCGAACCGGCTATGACGAACGGTGACGACGGATCTCGTACGTGGTCAGAGCGGCCGCTGCGGACACGTTGAGTGAACTCACCCGACCGAGCATCGGGATGCTCACGATGACGTCACAGCGCTCCCGCACGAGGCGCGACAATCCGGCGCCCTCGGCACCGAGCACGACGCACACCGGCTCAGCGGCCAGATCACCCAGGTCGAACAAGGTGCGGTCGGCGGCGTCGTCGAGACCGACGACCCAGATCCCGGCGTCGCGCATCCGCTGGAGCGCAGCAGGGAGGCCCGACACGACGGCGATCGGCACGTGCTCCACCGCTCCGGCCGACGCCTTGGCGACGGTCGGAGTCACGTGCACCGCACGATGGCGAGGCACGACGATCACGTCGACACCGGCGCCGTCGCAGTTGCGGATGATGGCCCCGAGATTGCCCGGGTCGGTGACCCCGTCGACGGCGACCACGAACGGCGGCTTGCCGCCCTGTCGGCGCAGATACCGGTTGAGGTCGGCTTCGGGCAGCGCCGCCGCCAACGCAAGGACACCCTGGGGGGCTTCGCTGCGGGCAGCCTGCTCGAGCTTCTTGCGAGCGACCTTGATGACCGGCACCCGATTCGCTTCGGCGATCGCGACGATGTCGTCGACGGCATCGCTCCCCTCGAGTTCGCCCGAGATCCAGACTTCGTGGACCTTGCGGCGCTGGGCCAGCAGCAGCTCACGAACCGCTTGACGGCCCTCGATCTGCTCACCGCCGAGCGTCTTCGGCTTCGTCTTCGGTGCCGGTGCGTCTCCCTGACGGGTGCGGCCCGTGCGGCCGGCTCCACGGCTCTGCGGCTTGCTCGATCGGCGGCCGGCGGCGGCACGTCCGCCACGTCCCTGCCCGGGTCCTCGTTTGTTACTCATGTCGTCTCCTCGGCGCTCGTCGGGTTGGCGGCGTCGTCGGACGTGATGAGCGCGACCGACCACGCGGCGATGCCCTCCTGACGACCGAGCGCGCCGAGCCCTTCGGCGCGGCGGCCGGCAACGGTGATGGGAGCGCCGGCGGCGGTGGACAGGTTGCGTTGCATCTCGTCGATTCTGGGTGCGAGCTTCGGTCGTTCGCAGACGACCTTGATGTCGACGTTCTCGATTCGCCAACCGGCCTCGCGCACCAACTCGGCGACACGGGCCAGGATCATGAGGCTATCGGCGCCCTTCCAGCGAGGATCGGTGTCGGGGAAGTGGTGGCCGATGTCGCCGAGGCCGGCCGCGCCGAGCAGGGCGTCGGCCGCGGCGTGGGCGGCGACGTCGGCGTCGCTGTGTCCGGCGAGCGGCCGCGCGTCGGCGAAGACACAGCCGCCGAGGACGAGGTCGCGGTCGGGGTCGTCGACGTGGCGGTGGATGTCGAACCCTTGGCCGACGCGCATCATGACGGTTCCTCCTGACAGGTGTCGTCGTGCAGCCGATCGAGCTCGACGATCCGCTGCCGGGCCCAGTCGAGATCGTCGGGCACCGTGATCTTGCGGTTGTCGGCGGCGCCCTCGACCACGACGACACGACCGCCGGTCGCCTCGATCAGGGCTGCATCGTCGGTCGCGTCGGCGCCGGAGGCGTGGGCGGCGACGAGCGCGCCGTGCCGGAACGCCTGCGGGGTCTGGACCGCGACGAGTGTGGATCGCTCCGGCGTCGCGGTCACCACGCCGTCGCCGTCGACGACTTTGATCGTGTCGGTGACGGCGATGCCGGGCACGGAGGCGTCGGCGCCGGCCTCGACCGCGGCAACGACCCTGCGGTAGAGGTCGGCGTCGGCGAACGGACGGGCGGCATCGTGGACGCAGACGATGTCGGTGTCGGGCGGCACCTCGGCGAGTCCGGCCCGCACGCTCTCGCTGCGGGACGAGCCGCCCGCGACGCCACCTTCGGCGGTTGCATCGTCGGCAGGGACCACGAGGACGACCCCGTCGGTGACCGACGCTGCGATCCGGCGCGACCGATCGATGATCCGCTCGTCGCCGAGCCGTTCGTACTGCTTGGGACGGCCGAATCGGGTGCCGGATCCGCCCCCCACGACGATCGTCCACACCTTGGAAGGCGAAGCCACGGGTCGAGGGTAGTACCGTGGCAGACAATGACTGGCCATGCTGAGCAGTTGGCGCGCACGTCGTTCTTCGCCGACGCCGAAACCGGAATGATCCAAGACGTTGCCGACGCGGGGATCGAACGCAGCCTGACGCGCGGCGACATCCTCTTCCAGGAAGGTGACCCGCCCGACGCCCTCTACCTGGTGTTGTCCGGCCGGATCGCGATCGCGATGTCGAGCCAGGTCGACCACCGCGAGAGCGTGGTGGCACTGATGGAACCGGGCGATCTGTTCGGCGAACTCGGCCTTCTCGACGAGGGACCGCGTTCGGCGATGGCCCGCGCGCTCGAGTCGTCGTCGGTGCTCGAGGTGCCGTTCGAGCCGGTCAAGACGCTGTTCGAGCGCGACCCCCGACTCCTCTGGAACGTCACCCGCCTGTTGGCGACCCGGCTCCGGGTCATGGACGAGGTCCTCGCCGACTCGGTGTTCCTCGACGTGACGGGTCGCACCGCCAAGCGCCTGCTCGAGTTGGCCGGCGAGTTCGACGAGTTCCAGCTCCCGGTCACGCAGGAAGAACTCGCCGGGATGGTCGGCGCGTCACGCGAGCGGGTGAACAAGGCGATCGCCAACTTCATCAAGCTCGGCTGGATCGAACAGCACGACCGCACGTACCGCATCGTCCATCGCGACCGCCTCGAACTCCGCTCCCGCTGACACCCCCGTCGGTTGATGTCAGACATCATCCGACCACCCACGACCAGGACGTCACCGGAACCTGTCGGTTGATGTCAGACATCATCCGACCACCCACGACCAGGACGTCACCGGAACCTGTCGGATGATGTCTGACATCGACCGACTGACTGCATCCGGGGGTGGGTACGGTGCCGTAGTGCCCGGTGTTACCCAGTCGATGATCTGAGCCTGCATGTTCCTCGCGTTCACCGAGATGTCCCGCGCCAAGGTGCGCTTCGGCCTGCTGACGGCTGCGCTGGGCATGCTCGTCTTCCTGATCCTGTTCCAGACGTCACTCCAGAACGGGCTGCTCACCTCGTTCGTCGGAGCGATCCGCAACCAGACGGCACCGGTGCTCGTGTACTCCGTCGACGGACAGCGGGTGATCCAGGGCAGCTTCATCACCCCCGATCTCGAACAGCTGACCGTCGACGCGGACGGCGTCGGCGACGTCGGCCGGATCGGACAGGGGACGTTCTCCGCCACCGACGCCGACGGCACCCTCACCGACGTCACCGTGCTCGGCTACGAGGACGAGTCGCTGGGCGCACCGACCGAACTCGTCGAGGGCCGCTACCCCGAAGCGGCCGGTGAGGCCGTCGGCAGCTCGAACGACGCCGACGCCGGGTTCGGTCTCGACGACACCATCGTGGTGCAGCCCGGCGGATACGAGATCACCATCGTCGGGTTGGCCGACGACGTGCAGCTCAACGCCGGGGCCACCTTGTTCGTGGCGTACGACGACTACGTCGATGCCGTGAAGTCGGTCAATCCCGACGCCGGCGACCCGCTCCCCAACGTCTTGGCCGTGGCACCTGCCGATGGAGTCACCGACGACGAGGTCGTCGCGAGCATCAACGGCCAGTCGACCGATCTCGACGCACTCACGAAAGACGACGCCGCCGACGAGACACCGGGCGTCGCCCAGGTACAGCAGTCGTTCCAGGTGATCTTCCTCCTGTACGGCCTCGTCATCCCGTGCGTGACCGGCCTGTTCTTCCTCATCATCACCTTCCAGAAGGCGGGCGCGTTGACCTTGTTGCGGGCGATCGGCGCCCCGGCCAGGCGACTCGTCTCGTCGCTGCTCCTGCAGGCCGTCGTGATCGTCGTCGCCGGCTACCTGATCGGGTTGGCGCTCTACTACCCGCTGTCCCAACGCCGCCTCGGCGGCATCCAGCTGCGGTTCGAGTCGACGGCCGTCGTCGTGTGGGCGGTGTTGCTCCTGATCCTCGGCATCGGCTCGTCGCTGATCTCGGCGCGGCGGGTGCTGAAGATCGACCCGATCGAGGCGACGACGGGAGGTGCGAACCGATGAAGCTGGCCCTTCGAGAACTGGTCCGCAAACCCGGGCGGTTCGTCACCGCCACCGTGATCCTCACCCTGATCGCCGTGCTGTTGATGTTCCTCGGCGGTCTGCTCGACGGCCTGCTCCGCCTGTCGACCGGAGCGATCCGTGCACAGAGCGCCGATGCGATCGTCTACAGCGACGCATCGCAGTCGTCGTTCCTGCGGAGCCGCATCGAGGCCGACGAACGCGCCGCGATCGAGTCGGCCGACGGCGTCGACGAGGTCGGCGGTCTCGGCGTCGTGCTGCTCGGAGCGCGTGTGCCCGACAACGGGCCTCGCGACCTCGCCAACGTCGCGGTGTGGGGATACGAGCTGCCGCCCACTGGTGTGCCCGAACCGCCCGGCCCGGGCGAAGCGTACGCCGACGAACTCCTCCAGGCCGACGGCGTCGAGATCGGCGACGAACTCCTGATCGGACCGGCTCGCACGCCGATCACCGTGGTGGGGTGGGTGACCGACACCGCCTACAACGGATCGGGCGGGCTGTGGGCCGACCTCGAGACGTGGCGTGGCGTGCTCGCCGAGAACCGGCCCGACGCCGTGCTGGCCGACGACGTCGTGCAAGCGCTCGCGATCAGTGGCCCCGGCGACCCGGCCGACGTCGTCGCCGCCGCCGATGCCGCGAACGACGGCACGTACGCCCTGACGATCGACGACGCCATCTCGGCGATCCCGGGTGTCGACGAACAATCCGGCACTTTCAACCAGATCCTCGGTGTCACCGTGGTCATCGCCCTCGTCGTGATCGCGCTCTTCTTCGCGCTGCTCACGGTCGAACGCACCGCCCTGTACGGCGTGCTGAAAGCGATCGGTGCACGGTCGCGAACCATCTTCGGTGGGCTCGTCGTGCAGGCAACGGCCGTCACCCTGATCGCGTCGGCGATCGCCGGCGTGCTGGTGGTCGTGCTCGACCTGCTCATCCCGCCCGGATCGATCCCGCTCTACGTCTCGGTCGGTCGCATCCTCTTGTCCGTCGTGCTGCTCCTGATCGCCGCGGTGATCGGCAGCGCCTTCTCCCTCCGCCGGGTCCTCCGCGTCGACCCGGCCTCAGCACTCGGGAACTGACCATGTCACAGCCAGCACTCCAGATGTCCGACGTCCGCAAGGTGTACTCGATGGGTGACAGCGAGGTCGTCGCCCTCGACCACGCCACCCTCACCGTCGGCACCGACGAGATCATCGCCCTGGTCGGGCCGTCGGGTTCGGGCAAGACGACGCTCTGTTCGATCGCCGGCGGCATCTTGTCGGCCACCGAGGGTTCGGTGACCGTCGGCGGCGAATCGATCGCCGACTACGGCGACAAGGAGCTGACCACGTTCCGTCAGAACAAGGTCGGGTTCGTGTTCCAGTCGGTGAACCTCGTGCCGTTCCTCAACGCACGCGAGAACCTGCTGGTGGTCGACGAGTTGGGACGGCGCGAAGGCAAGCCGGCGCGTGAGCGCGCCGACCGCCTGCTCGACGAACTCGGTCTCGGTGACCGTTCGAAGAACCTGCCGTCGCAGTTGTCGGGCGGCCAGAAGCAGCGCGTTGCGATCGGGCGGGCGCTGATGAACGAACCGGAGCTGGTGCTGTTCGACGAGCCGACGTCGGCGCTCGACACCGAACTCGGCCAGCAGGTGATGGAGCTGATCCAGTCGGAGATGAAGTCGCGTGGCACCGCCGCCATCGTCGTGACCCACGACGAGCGCATCACCAGCTACTGCGACCGCACCGTCCACATCACCGACGGCGTCCTCGAAGCCGACTGACGCCACCGGCGCCCCCGGCGGCGCGGAACGCCGCTCAGGTGGCGACGAGGTCGAGTTGGCGGCGGGAGGCGGTGGCGACGGAGCCCACGGAGCGGAGGCCGAACGCCACGGCCGGGCCGATCAGGGCGGCGACGATCACGGTGCCGACACCGATCGGGCCGCCCAGCACCACGCCGAGCACCAGGAGCGCCATCTCGAACCCGAACCGCACCCGCGGCTCGGGGTGACCGCTGCGGTCGGACGCCGCTGCGGCGAGCAGCTCACCCGAACCGGCGCCCAGGTTCGACACGATCAGGGCACCCGCCCCGATGCCGACGACGATCACGGCCGATGCGTGGAGCAGCACGCGCACGGCGAACGACGACGGCACGTCGAAACGCTGCAACGTCTCGAGGGTGATCTGCATCATCGGGCCGATCACGATCGGGCTGACGATGCTGCCCAGTCCCGGCCGACGGCCGAGGCCCCAGGCGACGGCGAGCATCGCGGCGATCGTGACCCAGACCGCCAGGGTGAGCGGCAGTCCGGTCTGCTCGCGCACGCCGCCGATGAAGACGTCGAGCGGTCCGGGACCGAGTTCGGTCCAGAGCATCACGGCGACCGACGTCGAGATCAGCAGGGTGCCGACGGCGAAGAGCACGACCCGCGATGCACCGGCGACGACCCGCCGGGGTCGGCCGGCGGAGATCACTTGAGCGATCGCACCGGCCCGGCTCCAGGCGCGCGACGAGGCCCACTGGCCCATCGTGCTGATCTGGTCGCGCCAACTCACGCGTGCAGTATCGGCCCGCGACCCGGGTCGGCCCGAGGCACACCGCGGTGTTTCGCGTCACATCCCGCGAATCTTGATCCGGACGTCGCCCGTCGTTCAGGCAGGCGACGCCAGACCGATCAGCGGCGGGAGAGGACGAGGCCGGCGCCGCCGAGGAGCAGGAGGCCGGCCGCGATCAGGGCGATGTTCGTCGACGAGTCGTCGCCGGTGGGCGGCAGGGTGACGCTGCCGGCATCGAATGCCGTCGTGGTCGTCTGCAGCGCGGTCGTCGTCGGCGCAAGGGTCGTGGTGGTGGTCGTGGGGGTGTCGTCGCTCTCGACGTTCACGGTCACCTGCTCGAGCGGCCCGAGCTCGATCTGCGCTTCCGCGTCGGCGAGTTGCTCGGTCGGCACGAGGACCTCCTGGGTCACGGTGCGCGTGTAGCCGTCGGGCCCCGTCTCGCCGACGGTGTACGAGCCGACCGGGTACGTGCCGGTGAGGCACGAGCCGTCGGCAGCGCACATGCCGCTGTCGATGATCGTGCCGCCCTCGTACAGCTCGAGTGTGAAGTCGCTCATGGTCGCCGTGCCGCCGTCGTCGTTGACCAGTGTCTTCGTGAGGGTGATCTCGCCCTCGGCATAGGTGTTGCGGACGTTGCACGTGAACCAGCGACCGAACGGAGTGGGATCGACGGTGACCGTCTGGTTCAGTGCGTCGTCGAAGCGCTCGTCGGGACCGACGTCGCTGTCGCACTCAGTCACCGCGCCGAAGTAGCCCTGGACGGGCTGCTCGCCGAAGCTGTAGTCGCCCGACTCGAGGTCGGTGTAGAAGCACGGCACGCCGTCCGAACCGAGGAGCCAATCGCACTCGGGACTCGTCGCCACCGATCCGGAGTCATGAAGCCCGCCGTCGCCGTTGTAGACCTCCAGCACGAAGTCGGCCGGATCGGCCGGCGTCTCGGGGCCGCCTTCGAGGGGGACGACCACCTCCTTCGTGAGCACCGCCATGTTCGCGCCGATCACGACCCAACAGTCGGTGAGGGCACCCGCTGCGATGGTGAGGCTGTTCCCGTCATCGACGATCCGCTCGTTCAGTTGGGGTTGCCCGCACGACACGTACGAGTCGTAGTTCGCGGGGAGCGGGTCGAGACCCAGCGAGTAGTCGGTTCCCGGTTCGAGATCGCACCATCGGGTGAACTCGAGGTAGACGTCGGTGTCCTGCGTGACCGGTTCGCTGACGTCGTCGCAGTCGGCGGTGTCGAGGACACCGTTGTCGTAGATCTCGATCGCCGTGTTCAGGCCATCGGCCGCCGCCTCACCGACGATCTGCACGGTGACACGAATCTGGCCCTGGGGGACGCCTGCTTCCGCTGACGCCGCGACCCCCAGGGTCGAGATCCCCGCCATTGCCGCCGCCGCTGCGAGTATCCGCCGGTTGTTCCGCATGATCCGACTGTACGAATCCGCCCTCAGGCGAGCTTCGGATTTTCTTCACGAGGCCGACGGATCGACCGGTTTCCCCTGGTCAGCAACCATGCAGGCGATTCGGCCCACGTGCCCGGGGCGACCGTCTACGCTCGCGCCATGGGGGAACTTGCAGAGGACCGCGGGCCGACCGACGTCGCCCTGCTCGACGACACGATTCCGGCGAACCTGGAACGCGCCATCGAGCACTATCCCGATCACGAAGCGCTCGTCGCCGTCCACCAGGACATCCGATGGACGTACCGCCAGTTCGGCGATCACGTCCGCGACATCGCGAAGAGCCTGATGCACGCCGGACTCGAACCCGGTGACCGTCTCGGACTCTGGGCGCCGAACTACGCCGAGTGGACGCTGGTGCAGTACGCCACGGCCGAGATCGGTGTGATCCTCGTCAACATCAATCCGGCGTATCGCACCCACGAACTCGAGTACGCACTCAACCAGTCGGGATGCAAGTGGCTGATCGCCGCGCCGGAGTTCAAGGGGTCCGACTACGTGGCGATGGTCGCCGAGATCGCCGACCGGGTGCCGTCACTCGAGAAGGCCGTCTTCTTCTGGACCGACGAGTGGAACCACCTCTACGAGGGCGACGAGTACGTCTCCGACGACGAACTCAACGCCCGTCGCGACGCGCTGCAGCCCGACGACCCGATCAACATCCAGTACACATCGGGCACGACCGGCTTCCCGAAAGGTGCCACGCTCACCCACCGCAACATCTTGAACAACGGCTACTTCGTGGCCGAGCTGCAGGGGTTCAACCACGGCGACCGGCTCTGCATCCCGGTGCCCTTCTACCACTGCTTCGGCATGGTGATGGGCAACCTCGGCTGCACGTCGCACGCGGCGACGATGGTGATCCCCGGCGACGCCTTCGACCCCGCCGCGGTGTTGCGTGCTGTCGAGGAAGAACGGTGCACGGCGCTCTACGGGGTGCCGACGATGTTCATCGCCGAACTCGGTCTGCCCGACTTCGACTCGTACGACCTGTCGTCGTTGCGCACCGGTGTGATGGCCGGGTCGCCGTGCCCGGTCGAGGTGATGAAGCAGTGCGTCGACCGGATGCACATGGACGACGTCACCATCTGTTACGGCATGACCGAGACGTCGCCGGTGTCGACCCAGACGCTGCCCGACGACTCGCTCCACCACCGCACGGCGACGGTCGGGCGCGCCCATCCGCACGTCGAGGTACGGATCGCCGACCCGGAGACCGGCGAGACGATGCAGCGCGGCGAGACCGGTGAGTTCTGCACGCGTGGCTACTCGGTGATGCAGGGCTACTGGAACGAGTCCCAGAAGACCCGTGCCGCGATCGACGACGAAGGCTGGATGCACACCGGCGACCTGGCCGTGATGGCCGACGACGGTTACTGCAACATCGTCGGCCGCATCAAGGACATGGTGATCCGCGGCGGGGAGAACATCTACCCGCGCGAGATCGAGGAGTTCCTCTACACCCATCCCGACATCGAAGACGTCCAGGCGATCGGTGTGCCCGACGAGCGGTACGGCGAGGAGCTGATGGTGTGGGTGAAGGTCCGCGCCGGAGCGACGATCGACGAGGACGAGGTGCGCGAGTTCTGCCGTGGCCAGATCGCCCATTTCAAGGTGCCGCGCTACGTGAAGTTCGTCGGCGACTTCCCGATGACGGTCACCGGCAAGGTCCGCAAGGTCGAGATGCGCGAGCAGTCGATCGCCGAGTTGGGCCTGCACTCGACCGAGACCGCCTGACCGGTTCGGGTCGTCCGCCGCGCTCGCCGGCGGCCAAGCTCTGTCCCGCATGGAGACGACCGACACCCCCACCGACACGTCCACCGACACGTCCACCGACGCCTCGTCCGACGCGGCGTTGATCGCCCACATCACCGACTCGTTCCAGGTCGGCGGTTCGCCGTTCGTGGTCGACATGGGGATCCGGGTGACCCACGCCGAGACCGGCCTGGTGCGGTTCACGCTGCCGGTCACCGATCGGTTGACGCACGGCGGTGGCGTGCTGTCGGGTCAGGCGATCATGTCGTGCATGGACACCGGGATGGTGTTCGTGATGATGTCGCTGCGCCCGGACGAGGACGTCAACTTCACGACGGTCGAGCTGAAGACGGCGTTCGAACGAGCGGTGCCGGCCGACACGCCCGAGGTCACCTTCGAGGCACGCGCGACCAAGCCGGGTCGCAGCCTGGTGTTCGGCGAGATCGACCTGTTCCTCCCGAACGGCAAGCGAGCCGCAGCCGCCACCACCACCTACATGTGGATCTGACCCGGCCGGAGGCCCGAACCCCGAGCCACCCCGAACCCCGAGCCGCCCCGGACGCACAGGCGGTTAAATCCACCAGGAGTCCGGGCGGGCCGGACGGGTGGTTGAGGCAGTGCGGTATCGCGGCGGTATCGAGGGCGCAGGGGTTTCGCCGGATACCGGACGTCAGTACCGTCGATGCCATGGGTGGGAACCAGCGACCGGGGGAACGGCGTCGTCCCAGCAACCCGATGCAGGGCGACGACATGTTCCGCACGCGCAACCAGCAGCGGCAGAACGCTCCGTTCTTCAAGCTGAACGCCGACGACGGTGAGGACTTCTGGTCCGACCTCGACGGGCGCCACGCCCAGCACCGCCAGCAGTTGAAATGGCTCCTCGTCGGGTTCGCCGTGATCGTCGTGCTCGGCCTGATCATCGACACCGTGCTGATCGGGTTCGCGCTCATCATGCTGATCCCGATCGCGGTCGAGGCAGTCATGATCCGACGCACCCGGTCCCGCGTGAAGATCCCCGACTACCGGCAGCCGGAATCGGCCGAGATCGAACTGGAGTCGGAGCCATGAGCGCCCGCCCCGCCGGCGATCCGACCTTGCGTTGGAACGAACGCGCCTACGGCAGCTGGGACGAGATGCCGATGGGCGACGGCCGCCACCGCCGACTCGCGATCGTGTACCTCGCTGCCACGGCCGTCTGCCTCCTCGGCGGCGCCCTGTTCCACCCTTTCTTCCTCGCGCTGGCGTTGCTGTTCGCGGCGCTCGGCGCGGTCGAGTACGCGATGTGGCGCCGCAGCAGACCGACGTCCCGCATCCCCGACTACCGGCAGCCGGAGCCCGCCGAGATCGACCTCGAGCAGCCGTAGCGACCATCGGGTCGGGTGTCGTACGGAACGGCGACGGAGTCGACGTTCGGGAGATCACCCGACCCGCCAGGCACCCAGGGCCGTCGTAGTCTGACGGCATGGAGCCGCGCCGGCGGCGACCGCCGCTGCATCTCGACCTCGACGGAACCGACGACTTCTGGACACATCCGGAGCGTCGCCACGAAGGTCACGTCCGCACCACGGTGCTGTTCGTCGCCGCGATCGTGTTCATCACCGCCTGGTCCGTCCTCCTCTCCCCCAGCATGTTCGTCCTGGCCGTCATGCTGGTGCCGGGCGCGCTGCTCGCCGGTGGCCTCGCCTGGCACACCCGCGAGCGGCCGATCCCCGACTACACCGACGGCGCTCCGGCCCGCCGGAGACGGTTCAGGACATCAGGTCGGTGACGACCCGCTCCCAGAGCTCCGTCGTCAGGCGGAGGCTCTCGACGTCGACCCGCTCGTTGTGGCCGTGAAAACGAAGGCTGAACTCGCCGGGATCGACCACCGGTGAGAACAGTCCGGCGCCGTAGCTGACCGCACCCAGTTCTCGAAACACGCGGGCATCGGTGAAGCCGACGCTGAACTGCGGGTTGAGCCGGGCGTCGGGGAACGGCACATTGACCGCCCGCTGCAACGCATCCCACAGCGGGGTGTCGATGCGGCTGATCGAGGAGGGGTCGTCCATCAGGATCTCGACCTGCACCTTGTCCATCAGCTCGTCGCCGAGCGCCGCACGCAGGTGAGCGGTCACCTCGTCGGTGTGCTCGCCGGGCAGGGTCCGGATGTCGACCTCGACGTCGACCACGTCGGGGATCACGTTCGTCTTCGGCCGACCGGCGGTGCTGACGACGTTCGGGGCGAAGGTGGTGTGGGTGCAGGCGTGGAAGAAGCCCTTCCCCGACGTGACCGGCAGGCCCTCGAGGAGTTCGTCGATCCGCTCCTCGTCGAGCATCGCAGCCTTCGCCTCGTCGGGGATGTCGAGCGACTGCACCTGACCGCGCCAGTGCTCGTGGAAACGCGGCGTCGGTCGGTACTCGTTGAGCCGGCTCACGATCTTCGACGCCGAGACGAGCGCGTTGTCGGCACCGAACGGCATCGACCCGTGGCCGGGCGTGCCGCTCACGCGCAGCCGACGCCACGCGACGCCCTTCTCACCGACGGTCACCCCGACCGACCGCTTCCCCTCCGGACCGGAGTGGAGACCGCCCGACTCGGTGAGGAGGTAGTCGCAACGGATGGCGTCGGCGTGGTGGTCGGCGACCCATTGGGCGCCGTACGTGCTACCGGCTTCCTCGTCGGCGACCGCGAAGTAGAGGAGGTCGCCCTTCGGTCGGAAGTCGCGCTCGGCGAGCGACTTGAACACGACGGCCATCGACGAGGTCAGGTTGAGCATGTCGACGGCGCCGCGGCCCCACACCTCGTCGTAGCCGTCGGGGCTGGAGATGATCTCGCCGCCGAACGGGTCTTCGCGCCATCCGTCCCGGTTGACGGGCACGACGTCGGTGTGGCCCATCAGGCAGAGCGACGGAGCGTTCGGGTCGGAGCCGGGGATGCGGGCGACGAACGACTGGCGTTCGGGGGACGGGCCGAAGCGCTCGATCTCGACACCGTCGCCCTCGACGTACGACTGGAGCACGTCGGCGTTGCGCGTCTCGTTGCCCGAGTCGGGTCGTCCGTCGTTCACGCACTCGTTCCGGATCAGCGTCTGCAACAACTCGACGGTGTCCGCGGTCAGGTCCTTCCCCATCGCCAGATCATGACAGAGCCGCCCGGGTCGGGTCACCGGGCCAGGTGCCAGCGGTGACGACTCGCCCTCTGGGCGAGGCGTTACCGGCGGTCACCTGACCCGGGGTCCTGTGGTGTGGCCCGACAACTCGTTCCCTCGGGTTCGCGCACCGACCCCGGGTCAGGTGATCGACGGTAACGGCTCGTTCCTCGCCGTCACCTCCGACACCTGACCCGAGTGGCCGTCACCTCTGACACCTGACCCGAAGCACCCTCGGACCTCGCCGTTCCCTCCGACACCCGACCCGGGTTGGCTCGTCCGCGAGACTCTCCGCCATGGCTGAGATCGAGGGGCAGGTCGACGACGGATTCGGGGCGGTGGCGGATGCGTTCCGCGCCAACTTCGACGAGCGCGACGAGTTGGGCGCGGCGTTCGCGCTCTACGTCGACGGCGACAAGAAGGTCGACCTGTGGGGCGGCACCGCCAACGCCCAGACCGGCACGCCGTGGACCGAGGACACCCTGCAACTCGTCTTCTCGACGACCAAGGGCATCGCCGCCACCGCGATCGCGATGCTGGTGCAGTCGGGCACGCTCCGATACGACGACCCGGTGTCGAAGCACTGGCCGGAGTTCGCCGCAGCCGGCAAGGACGACATCACCGTCGAGCAGGTGATGAGCCACCAGGCAGGCCTGATCGCCGTCGACGCCCCGATCGATTTCGACCAGATCATGGCGGTCACGCCGGTCATCGAGTCGCTGCAAGAGCAGGCACCGATGTGGGAACCCGGAACGGCGCACGGCTATCACGCGATCACCTACGGCTGGCTCGCCGGCGAGATCGTCGCGCGGGTCGACGGGCGACGCATCGGACAGTTCGTGCAGGACGAGATCGCCGGACCACTCGGCATCGACCTGTGGATCGGGCTGCCCGAGTCGGAGGAGGAGCGCGTCAGTCGCCTCGAGACGACACCGCTCCCGACCGACGACCCGGCGCTGCTCGAGCACCTCGGCAAGTTGTACGCCCGCGGCGCCAACGGGTATCGGGCGCTCGCACTCGACGGACGACTGTCGACGGCGAAGGGCAACCACTTCAACACCCGAGCCGTGCACGCCACCGAGATGCCCGGGGCGAACGGCATCACGACGGCTCGTTCGCTCGCCAAGTTCTACGCCGCCACCGCCGGCACCGTCGACGGTGTCCGCCTGCTCGACACCGACACGATGAACGCCGCCCGCACCCAGCGGGTGAGCGGTGACGACCTGACGCTGCTGACCGCGAGCCGGTTCGGCGCCGGTTTCTGGCTCCACAACGAGGGTGCGCCGATGATCCAGGACGGCTCGTACGGCCACCCGGGTGCCGGCGGTTCGCTCGGGTTCGCCAATCCCGAACTCGGCATCGGCTACGGCTACGTCATGAACCGGATGGGCAACAACCTCACCGCCGACCCCCGCTGCCTCGCCCTGAACGACGCCGTCCAAGCCAGCCTCTGAACAGATGGGGTCAGGCACCTTCTGGGCGATCAGCGGATGGTCACGAGGACCTGCAACGCCAGAAGGTGCCTGACCCCTTCTGTGGTTGCATGGGTGGGATGGAGATCTCTGATGGGCTCGAGTACGTACGACAGCGGCAGCAGGGAGTGCTCGTCACGTTGAAACGCGACGGTCGGCCACAGCTGTCGAACATCGTGTATCGGGTCACCGACGACGGGACGATCCAGATCTCCGTCACGGCCGACCGGGCCAAGACCAACAACCTGCAGCGTGACGGCCGCGCCAGCCTGCACGTGACCGCCGACGACTTCCGGTCGTACTGCGTGATCGATGGTGACGCCGAGGTCATGCCGCCTGCCGCATCACCCGACGACGCGACCGCTGACGCGATGGTCGACTACTACCGCGCTCTGCAGGGTGAGCATCCGGACTGGAGCGAATACCGGCAGGCGATGGTCGACGACCGCCGACTGTTGGTGACGATCACCCCCACCCACGCGTACGGCATGCTGGGCCGATGAAGATCCATTCGACCCCCGACCAGATGGGTGGTGTGTGGGCCAACGGCGCCGCCGTCCGCCACTCGCCGCACGAGTTCACCATCGATTTCATGCGCTTCGACTACGACAACGACGGCAAGCCGCAGGCCGGTGTGTTGGTGCAGCGGGTCAACATGTCGCCGCTGTTCGTCAGCCAGCTGATCACCGCCCTGCAGGACAACTGGAGCAAGTACGCCAGCAAGGCAATGCCCCAGGAACTGATCGGCGACGCCGTCATCGACCCCGACACGATCCGCCATCAGCACGAAGAAGACGACGGCGACGACGCCGACGACAGCGACGTGGGCGACGGGGAGTCGTGACGTGATTCCGCAGCCGATGCTCACGTGCCGTTCGGTGAGCGGGTCGAGCGAGTGGTACCAGCGCACGCTCGGGCTCACGAGCGCCCATGGTGGCGACGAGTACGAGATGCTGATGCACGACGGTGCGCTGGTGCTGCAGCTCCACGAGGTCGACGCCCACGAGCACCCGTACCTCGTCGATCCGGCCGAGCGATTCGGCAACGGCGTGGCGGTGTGGTTCGAATCGGCTGACTATCCCGTGGCCGTCGAGCGAGCCCGTGCGGCGGGCGCCGACTTCCTCGAGGGCGACCACGTCAACGAGTTGGCCCATCACCGGGAGATCTGGCTGCGCGACCCCGACGGCTACGTCGTCGTGGTCAGCAGCCCCTACGGCCAGACGTGAGTGGTGTGTCGAACCGTGCCTGGCACACTTCGACACTGATGTACTCGACGATCCTGTTCGACCTCGACCACACGTTGTACGACTCCGACGAGTCGGAGCGACTGGCGTATGCGCACACCGCGGCGACGTTCGGCCTCGCCGACCCCGACGCCCACTTCGGCACGTACGTCGACATCAACCGAGCGATGTGGGCAGCGGTCGAACGGGGGGAGCTACAACCGACCGACGTGCGGCACCGCCGATTCGAGCAGTTCAACGCGACGGTCGGCCTCGACGCCGACGTGGAGGAGATGGCCACGGCGTTCGTGTGGGGCCTCGGCGCCCACGGCACCTTGTACGACGGCGCCGCCGATGTGCTCGCTGCACTGGCGTCGCGCGCCTCGCTCGGGCTGATCACCAACGGGCTGAGCGACGTCCAACGATCGCGTCTCTCGCGGCTCGGGATTGCCGACTACTTCGACTCGATCGTCGTGTCGTCCGAGGTCGGTGTGACCAAGCCGAGACCGGAGATCTTCGATGTTGCGTTCGAGCAACTCGGCCACCCGGACAAGGCGACGACGGTGATGGTGGGCGACAGCCTCACCTCCGACATCGCCGGTGGTGCCGGCTACGGCATCGCGACGTGCTGGTACAACCCGCACGGCAAGCCGCTGGCGCCCGACAGCGCCCCGACCCATCAGATCGGAGCGCTGTCGGAGCTGCTGTCGCTCGTGTGACTCAGGCGCGTGCCGGCAGGAACCGGCTGGCGAACAGCGCGCCGGCGTAGGCGACGCCGGCGGCGACGAGGCAGCCGATGGTGAGGCCCGACAGGAACGCGTCGTTGACCTCGGCCAGATAGGCGGGGGCGTTCGGCCCGAGTTCGCGGGCGACGAAGCCGGCGGCACCGACCGACTCCCTGGTGATCTCCTGCGCTTCGGCCGGGAGGCCGGCGAAGACGCTGTCGGCGCCCCCGTCGTCGAGCGCACCGATGTAGACGGAACTGAAGACGCTGCCGATCACGGCCACGCCGAGGGTGCCGCCGAGCTCGCGAGTCGTGTCGTTGACGGCCGAACCGATGCCGGCCTTGTCGGCCGACAGCGACCCCATGATCGACTCCGTCGCCGGAGCGGTCGTCGCTCCGAGGCCGGCGCCGAGCACGACCATCTGGCCGACGATCTCCCAGTAGGAGGTGTCGACCTCGACTCGGAAGGCGATCCACACGAACGCCGAACCGAGCAGCGCGAGGCCGACGCGCACGACGTTGGTGGTGCCGACTCGCTCGACGATGCGGGGCGCCATCACCGAGGCAACGGCGATGGCGATCGCGACCGGCAGGGTGCGGAGACCCGCCTCGAACGGCCCGTAGCCGCGGACCAGCTGGAAGTACTGGGTGATCAGGAACACGAAACCGAACAGTGCGAAGAACGCCGACGTGACGGCGACGCTCGCCGCGCTGAAGCGCAGGTTGCGGAAGATGCCGACGGGGAGCATCGGTGACGGGGTGCGCAACTCCCACCACACGAACGTGGCGAGCAGGACGGCAGCCAGGACGAAGCCACCGATGGTGGTCGGGTCGGCCCATCCCCACTCGGGCGCCTCGATGATCGTGAACACGAGGGCGGTGATAGCGGCAATGGAGAGGAAGACGCCGGGGAGGTCGAGACGGGGCGCGTCGTGCTCCCGCGACTCGGGGATGAGGCGCCACGCGGCGACGGCCACGATGATTGTGATCGGCACGTTGATGAAGAAGACCGATCCCCACCAGTAGCGCTCGAGCAGCCAGCCGCCGACGATCGGCCCGAACGCGACGGCCATCCCGCTGACGGCGCTCCACACGCCGATCGCCTTGGCCCGTTCGGCCGGGTCGGTGAAGACGTTGGTGATGATCGCGAGGGTCGCGGGGAAGATCATGGCGGCGCCGATACCCATCAGCGCACGCCCGGCGATCAGGGTGTTGGCGGTGTCGACCGATCCGGCGTACGCCGAGGTGGCGCCGAACACGACGAGCCCGGCGATCAGCATCCGCTTTCGGCCGTACTTGTCGCCGAGTCCGCCGGCGGCGAGCAGCAGGCCGGTGAAGACGAGCAGGTAGGCATCGACGATCCACTGCAGTTGACGGTTCGTCGCGCCGAGATCGACGGTCAGGGTTGGGAGGGCGACGTTGACGATCGTGCCGTCGAGCACCGTGACGAAGACGGCCAGGCAGGTGACGGCGAGGATCGCCCACCGGTGACGGTCGCCGGCGGCGGGCTCACCGGGCGGTGATGCGGTTTCGTGGAGCGGGGTGGTAGTCATGCTGTTCCAATCTTGACGATGTCAGGTGACACTGTAAAGATCGATCTGGGCAGCGTCAAGATGCGAGGGTGACGCGACTAGGATGAACGACGTGACATCGGCCACGACCGCACCGACCTCCGGAACCGGCAAGTCTGGCGACGGCTACCACCACGGCGACCTGCCGAACGCGCTGCGACGCGCGGCGGTCGAGGTCATCGAAGAACGCGGCGCCGGCGGATTCAGCCTGCGCGAGGTCGCGCGGCGCGCCGGCGTGTCGCACACGGCGCCCGCCCACCACTTCGGTGACATGAAGGGGCTCCTGACCTCGGTCGCCGAGGAGGGTTTCGCCGCCCTGCACGTCGCCTCCGAGGCAGCGATCTCGACCACCGACGACCCGGTCGAGCAGCTGACTGCACTGGGCCAGGCCTACGTCCGGATGGCCACGACCAATCGCGGCCACTGCGAGGTCATGTTCCGCACCGACATCGTCGACACCGACGATCCCGAGCTGCAGTCGTGCGGGCTCGAGGCCTACGACGTGCTCCACCGCGTCGTCCAGCAGATGATCGACGACGAGCACCTGTCCGCCGATGTCGACGAGGTTGCCTGGCTGTGCTGGTCGACGATGCAGGGCCTCGTGCAGCTGGCACCGAAGATCTCGTTGATCGCCCAATTGCGTGGCGGCGAGGCCCCCGAGGTCGACGAACTGATCGCCCGCTTCACGACCCTGATGGTCGACGGCATCCGCAACGCGGCGTAGCCCCGCCGCGCGAGGTCAGCGGAGGAGCTGCTCGATGGCGGTCCGGGGGCTGGCCAGAACCGGAATGCCCACCTCGCCGGCGATGCCGACGGCGCCCGCCATCGACGCCTGCGCGAGCACGACGACGTCGGCGCTCGCCGCCAGCGAGGGAAGTGCCGCGGCGATGACCCGCGCGTAGCCGTCGAGGTCGCCGGCCTCGAAGCGCTCCCACGCCTCGGCGACGACGTGCGTGGCGATCTCGATGTGCACGCCGCGCCCGGCTGATATCCCGGAGACGAGTTCGGTCGTCGGGCCGATCGTGCTCTCGAGCGCGGCGACGATCGCGACGCGCCCTCCCGTGGCGACGGCCAGCTCGGCCATCGGGCGGTCGACCCGCACGACCCGAACGTCGACGGTGCCGGCCGACGCCTCGGCCAGACCTCCGATGGTCGAACACGTGCAGACGATCAGCTCCACGTTGCGGGCGGCGAGGTCGAGCAACGCTCGCCCGACGGCGTCGCTCACCGTGGCGAGGCCGTCGAGCCGGGCCCGTTCGAGCAGGGATTCGTCGACGAGGTGCTCGGCCGTCCAGCCGGGCGCCAACTCGCCGACGAGCTCGTCGAAGGTGGCGACGTGGAATGGCGCGGTGTGGAGCAAGCCGACGGTCGGCATCACCGCAGTCTGACCGATCTCGCAACGGCGGGTTGTGTCGGTATCGATATGTCGCTACATTAACGACATATCGATACCGGAAACGACAGCCGGCCGGTCAGAACGGCCGCCAGCGTTTCCCCGACACAGAAAGAGGCAGCACATGCCCAAGCATCATCGACACCATCGTGGCCCCCACGGCCACGGCCGCAAGCGGGCCCGCCGGGGCGCCGTCGGCCGCTCGATCCTCACCCTCCTCGCCGAACAACCCATGAACGGCTACGAGTTGATGGCCGAGCTCGACGAACGCAGCGGCGGCAAGTGGAAGCCGAGCTCCGGCTCGATCTACCCCGCCCTCAAGCGCCTCGAACACCGCGGCTTCATCGCCGAGACCGCGAACGACGACGACACCAAGCCGCGCTACGAGCTCACCGACGAAGGTCGCGAGCGACTCGGTGAGTTCAACGCCGAGGGTGACGGCACGCCACCGTGGGAGGGCGAAGTCTCCCGCCACGGTGAGATCCGAGGCGCGATGGCCGAGCTCGTCGGCCCGGCCCGTCAGATCGGACGGTTCGGTTCGACCGACCAGGTCGAGGCCGCCACCGCCGCCATCAAGGAGACGACGGCGAAGCTCTACCAGATCCTCACCGACGGCCCCACCGAAGAAACCGAGTAACCGATCACTCCGGGTCAGGTGCCAGAGGTGACGACTCGCCCCCTGGGCGAGTCGTTACCGGCGGTCACCTGACCCGGGATCCTGTGGTCGACCCAGCGACTCGCTCCCTCGGGTTCGCGCACCGACCCCGGGTCAGGTGATCTGCCGGTAACGGCTCGTTCCTCGCCGTCACCTCCGACACCTGACCCGATTGCCTCCGACACCTGACCCGATTGCCTCCGACACCTGACCCGATTGCCTCCGACACCTGACCCGATTGCCTCCGACCGGTCAGTCGCGGTGGGCTTTGCCGCTGAGGAAGTCGATGCTGCGGGTCACGGTGGCGGCGACGAAGCGTTCGAGCTTCGGGGCGGCCATGAAGCGGGCGGTGGCGTCGAGCGGCGCGGACGTTCCCAACCGGGCCGCTTCCTCGGTTGCCGCCACGCTCATCTTGACGGCGTGGGCGTGGACGATGAACGCCGTCGTGCCGTCGAGCAGCGCCTCGTGCTGCAGCGAGCGCCCGTACTCGAGCAGATCGTTCGAGCGGGGTTCGATCTCGGCCCGATCCCCGACGGCGGTGTGCCATTCGTGGCGACCGGTCCAGTTGGCGAGGAACGCCGTCCACAACACGAGGCGGACGTCGTCGACGGTGACCGGGCCGTCACCCACGTGCCACCGCGCCGCGTTGGCGTAGGTCATGCCGTGTGTGATGTCGAGCCAGCCGAAGTCGTCGTGGAAGTCGAGCTCGCCGTCGGTGTCGTAGCGCAGCATCCGCTCCGACACGGCGAGCGTGACGACGTCGAGCACGTCTTCGAGTGAGGCGCCGCCCGCCAGCGCTGCGCCGGTGGCGAGAGCCGCCTCGGTACGGTCGGGGCCGAGCAGCGCCGTCAGCAGGCGCCCGTCGTCGACCCAGTTCGGATCGGGTTCGTTCGCCCGTTCAGCGAGGTCGCGCAGGTCGAGTTGGTCGACGCCGCGGTGGAACAGCTTCATGTACGGCAACTTGTCCTCACGGGTGCCGTAGACGATGGTCGGCACGAGGTGCGGCAGGACGGTGTCGGCCCGGTCCCATCCGATTCGTTCGAGGAGCTGGAACGCCTTCTGGGCGTAGATCGCCCCGTGCCCGTAGCCGAGCAGGTGGTCGCTGACGACGTCGGTGAACCACGGCTTCAACATCGCGGCGTCGGCACCGTCGTGGATCGCCGCTCGCAGCACCGACTGGGCGCCCTCGACACTCTCGCCCTCGACCTGGCGCCGGAACTCGGCGCGGGCGTCGGGTGGGAGGGTCGGCAGCGCGTCGGCGAGCGGCCGTTCCGGACGGCCGCGTTCGGTCTCGGCGACGCCGGCGATGGCCTGGACGATCGGCAGCGCCCGGTCGTCGTTCTCGTACTGAACGACCATGCCGAGGCAGTCGGTCAGCGATGCGATCGAGTGGCCCCATCCGAACTCCGCCCGCGGCGCCCCGTAGGCGACGGCTTCCCAGATGAGCTCGCCGGGGTTGGCGTCGGCGCGCAGGAGCCGGACGATGTCGCGCGACACCTGGCCGATGTACTGGCGCTCGATGCCGCTCCGCAGACTGGTCATCAGCTTCGGTCGGATGACGGCCGGATCGGGTTCGCTGAACTCGACGGCGAGGGTGCCGTCGTCGGCGACCGAAACGGGGTAGGTGCGCACGTCTTCCTCCCCGAGCACGCACGACCCGTCGCTCACCCGGAACTTCCAGTTGTGCCACGCGCACGTGATCAGGTCGCCGTCGAGCTCGCCGGTCGTGAGTCCGTACCCCTCGTGCGGGCATGCCTGGTCGAGTGCGTAGACGCCGTCGCTCGTGCGCACGACGCACAGGCGATGCCCGTCGACCTTCACCATCTTCATGGCGGCCACGTCAAAGTCGTCGATGTGGCCGATCACCGTCTGCTCGCCGGCCTGGTTGTCGATTGCTGTCGTCACGGCGGTCACGGTAAAACTTCAAGCATGGTTGAAGTCAAGGGGCAACGACGATTCACCATCGGCGAGGTCGCCGAGCGCGCCGGCGTCGCGACATCGGCGTTACGTTTCTACGAAGAACATGGGTTGATCCAGTCGGAACGGAACGAATCGGGACATCGCCGGTACCACCCCGACGTGCTGCGACGGGTGAGCTTCATCCGGATCGCGCAGCGGGTCGGGTTGAGCCTGGCGGAAGTGGCAGAGGCGCTCGCCTCACTCCCCGACCGGCGGACCCCGACCTCGAAGGACTGGGCGAAGCTGGCACGCACCTGGCAGCCCCGACTCGACGAACAGATCGCGATCCTCACCCGGCTCCGTGACGAACTCGACGGCTGCATCGGATGTGGATGCCTGTCGCTCTCGTCGTGCGGCCTGTGGAACCCCGACGACGCGGCGGCGACGCTCGGCACCGGGCCGCGCTACCTCCTCAGCGACGAGCGTCCCTGACGACGGTGGGGACGACGGTGGGGACGGTGCCTCTCGTCGGGCGGCGGCGTGGAGCCGGATCACCGAGCCTGGCCCGTGGTGCCAGGTACCCCGCCAGGTCGCCCCGATGTCGAGCGTCGAACGGCACCACGACGGCACGTCGTCGACGGACTCGCACCGGACGACGAGGGGACGGTCGACCGCTGCGAACGCCTCGGCGTCGTCGGCGTCGACCACGAGCACGGTGGCCCGCCGGATCGGGGCCAGCTGGCCGAGCATGGAGGCGATCACGGCATCACGGTGCGGGCCGACGACGGCGACGGCTTCACCCGCGACGAGCTCGATCCGGACGGGCACCTCGTGCCGGGCCAACCGTTCGACGGCGGCGGCCGTCGGGTCGCTCCACCCGTCGGCCGCGATGGGCCGACCGGATCGGTCGAGCACCCGTGGCGCCAGCACGAGCGACGCGACACCCACCTCCACGGTGCCCGGCGGACGGCGTTCCAGGTGGGCTCGGCGCAGTGCCGGAGCGACCCGTTCGAGGTCGCGTTCGAAGCGTCGGAGGTCGTCGGCCGACCCTGCGAGCGGGGCATGGATCGCGCCGGCGCCGCCGAGATCCGGACCGGAACGCACCGTGCCGGCTCCGACGATCTCGAGCCGACTCCAGCCGGCCTCGACGACCGACCCCGGCACGAGCGGCACCCACCCGTCGGCGACGAGCCCGTCGACGCAGAGTGGCGACCGACCCGCGGTCTGGATGATCGACGCGTCACCGGTCGGGCCGACGTCGATCAGCGCGTGGTGGGCTTCGAGGGTCGGGTCGGCGATGCTCAGGTCGCCCGAGGCGCGACCGAGCCACCGGCGGCCGGTACCGAGTGGTTGCTCCCAGCCGGCGTCGGGGCCGGCCGTGCAGCGGATCGTGATCGATGACTCCACGACCCTCGGGAAGGTCGTTCACCGGCCGATCCGGAAAGCAGAGGCGAACAAATCGAGAAATCGCCGCTGACCTGGTGCGGTGAACCCGCTGTGAGGAGTCGCGAGCCAGCGGTGAGACCGCGTCTCCGACCGATGTGAAGCCCTGTGAGACCTGCGGTGAGCCTCGATCGGCATGGTGGCCGGCATGTCCGATCGCTGGTACACCACCAATGCCCGTCTCGCCACCGAGTGGCTCCGCCTCTCCCACTGCCCGGTCGCCGTCGGCCGAGCCGGGCGATGGGGATTGCTCCCCGAACCGCCTGCGGATCTCGACGAGGTCGTGAACGCCGTCGGTGGCGATCGCACCGACTCGGCCGAGGCCGACCTGCTCCTCCGCCGCCTGGTCGCGATCGCACGCGACGACGAGCTCGCGGCCCGAATCGTCATCGAACGACTGCGTCGCGGGCTGCTGTCGATCGCCAAGCGTCGACGCGAGACGCGGGCGTTCGAAGACCTCCTGTCGGCTGCCTGGATCGCCGTTCGGACCTACGACCCGTGTCGCCGGAACCGGTTCGTCGCCGCCGCGCTCTTGGCCGACGCCGAGTGGCATGCGTTCCGCCGTCAGGAGCGGCGCAAGTCGAACGACGAACTCCCGCTGTTCGACGGTGACCGGTGGGCCGCACCGACGCCGATCGAGCACGACGGCGGCCCCGAGACCGAGCTGGCCGAGTTGCTCGCCGACGCACGACTGGCCGGTGTCGCCACGGCAGATCTCGACTTGATCGACCTGCTGCTGCAGAACCCGAGCGTCGACGAGGTGGCGGCCCAACTCGAGGTGACCTCGCGCACGGTCCGCAACCGACGCAGCCGGATCGCCGCCCGCCTCCGCGAGGTCGCGCTCGCCGCGTGACGGCGCTCACCTCGCCGTCGATCGCCGGATGCGAACGAGGTCGGGACGGGCCACGAAACAAATCGCGAACACCGGGCGGGTCGACCGGCTGCCCGGACCGGCCGACTCTACGCTCGCCGCATGACCTCCGGGACGACGGCATGGCTGCTGGTCGGAACCCTAGCGATCGCCGCCTGTGGGAGCTCCGACACCGACACCACCGCGCCGCCACCGCAGGCCACGGCGGCGACGATCACCTACCCCGAGCCGCCGCCCGCACCGGACGGACCGAACGACGCTGCGACCAGAGCGTTCGACGAGGTGCTCGCCTACATCCCGACCGGTACGTCGCCGGCACCCGGTTTCGACGAGTTCATCACAGCCGGCGACACCCGGCATGCGTGGCTCGTCGCCGACCTGCTCCGGTTCGCCCCCGACCTGGCGACCGCCCAGGCCTACCTCGACGGGTTCGCCACCCTGACCGGCGTCGACCTCGCCGACGACCCGGATGCGAATCGCACGCCTTGGACGGTCGTGACGAACCACCTCATCGCGTGGGACACACCGGCTCCGCCCGACTACCAGCGGTCGAAGGGCGACCTGTTCGCACTCGCCGACCACGGTTGGCAGCCGTTCTTCGGCGACGTCGATGCTGAGATCGACTGGCGCTGGATCGGCTGGGGTGGCGTCTTCATCGACGACCGTCCGCTCGGCGACACGAGCCGCTGTGTCCCCGGCTGCATCCCCGCGCTCGACGACCCCGCGCTCGTCGATGCCGCCGAGGGCGACTACTACCCGGACGACGCGATCGTGTTCGGCGTCGACGAGGGCGGCGAGGCAGTGGCGTTCCCGAAGAACGTGATGCAGGTCCACGAGATGGTGAACATCACGATCGGCGGACGCCGCTTCGGCATCCCCTACTGCACCCTGTGCGGGTCGGCCCAGGCGTTCGCGACCGACGCGGTGCCGGGCGGTGACGAGCCGCTGGTGCTGCGCACGTCGGGGCTACTGAATCGGTCGAACAAGGTCATGTACGACCTGACGACGATGTCGGTCTTCGACACGTTCACGGGTGCGGCGGTGAGCGGCCCGCTCCACGACGACGGCGTCGTGCTCGAGCAGCACTCGGTGACGGTGAGCACGTGGGGCGAGTGGAAGGCGGAGCACCCGGACACGTCGATCGTCGCCGAGGACGGCGGCATCGGGCGCTCGTACGCCGACGATCCCCTCGACGGGCGCGACGACAACGGTCCGATCTTCCCGATCGGTGACGTCGACAACCGGCTCGGGGTGCAGCAGCCGGTGCTCGGTGTGCTCCTCGACGACGGCACCACGATCGCCTTCGGGGTCGATGCCCTGCGGACGGCGCTCGCCGACAGCGACGAAGTCCGCTTCGGCGGGGTGACCGTCACGACCGACGGAGGCGGCTTCGTCGCCTCGACCGACGACGGCGAGGTCGGCGTGCACGAAGCGTTCTGGTTCGCGTGGAGCCAGTTCCACCCCGACACGGCGCTCTGGCCGAACGACGCCGACGGTTCGTGACCCGACCCGACCTGACCGGACCGAACCGACCGACGACCGATCAGAAGGTGGTGCGGATCGAGGCGAGCAGGTCGTAGACGTCCTGCTCGTTCAGCTCGTCGGTCCAGAGTGACTCGGTCAGGCTCACCGCGACCACGAGGTCGTCCGACGGCGAGTACTGCACCGAGACCTCGCCGCCGTTGTGACCGATCGACGTGACGATCGGCGTTCCGTCCTCGGCGACCGAGCAGGGGCAGACCGGGAAGGCGCCGAGACCGGCTCGGAAGTCGTTCGACACGTCGGTCATCTCGGCGACCATCTCGGGTGAGAGGACGAGATCCTGCTGGAACAGGGCGGAGCCCCATGTGGCGAGATCGACGACCGACGCCTCCAGGCCGCCGGCCGATGATCCGACCCAGCCGCCGACCTGGTTGTCGTCGAGCTGCATCGTGGTGAGTCCGAGAGCCGCGGTGCGGTCGGCGACGAGATCGGCGTACGGTCGACCGGTGACCTGTTCGGCGATCAGGCCGAGCAGGAGGAAGCCGGAGTTGCTGTAGCCGCGAGCGGTGCCGGGCTCCCACTCGAGCGGCGTGTTGCCCGACATCGTGACCGCCTCGATGTCGGTCAGGTACTGCGTCTGGTCGTAGCCGGTGGCCGACTGATAGGCGACCAGGCCGGACGTGTGCATCAGCAGCTGTCGGATCGTGATCTGGTCGTTGTACGGGAACTCGGGGAGGGCGGCGACTGCGGGCAGCGGACCGTCGAGGTCGAGCACGCCTTGCTCGGCGAGGTCGAGGATGATCGCCGCCGTCATCGTCTTGGTGGTGGACGTGATCGGGACGACGTCGTCGAGTGCGACGTCGCCGACCGCGGCGGTGGTCATCGTGCCGGCGCCGTCCACGACGGCGACGCGGACGCCGTCGACGCCCTTCGCCGCCAACCAGTCGGCGACGACCGAGTCGAGGTCGCCCGAGGCTGCCGTCGGCGCGACGGCGTCGGCTGCATCGGCGGTGTCGGTCGAGCCGAAGTCGGCGATGTCGGGGCTTCCGCTCGGTGCAGGCGGGAGCTCCGAGTCGTCCGTCTCGGTGGCGCCGTCGTCGCTCGATTCACCGAAGTCGGCGATGTCGGGGCTTCCGCTCGGTGCAGGCGGGAGCTCGGTGTCAGTCGACGTGGTGTCGGCGGCGTCGGTCGAGTCGCCGAAGTCGGCGATCGCCGGGCTGCCGCTGGGGGGCGGCGGCAGCTCGGACTCGTCGGCCGACGCGGTCGCGGCGGCGGTCGGTCCGGCGGCGCTCACCGAATCGGCACCGCTGCGGTTGACGGCGACGGCGGCGAACGTGGTGGCCGCCAGCAGTCCGAGCGCGAGCCCGCTCAGCACGGCATTGCCGCGCCGCTGCCCCCAGGGCATGGCGTCGGGCCAGCGCCACATGACCGAGGCGGCCGGACGCGGCCACAGGCGGGCGGGCTGACCGCTGGCGATGTCTTCGATCCAGCCGAACAGCACGACGGCGAGCACGGTGAGCGCAGCGGTGGGAACGAGCACCCAGATGCGGGCGGCGTCGGGGGCGATGCCGCCCATCAGCCAGTAGCCGATCGCGATCGCTGGGCTGTGCCACAGGTAGACCGACATCGCCCGCGCGGTGAACCAGTACACGATCGCCTTGCCGATGTCGTTGTCGGTCGCGCCGAGCAGCCACGGCTTGGCGACGAGGAACAGTGCGATCCAGCCGATGCCGCTGGCGAGCAGACCGATGAACGAGTGGTTGATGACCCCGGTCGGTGCGGGGAACACGGTCCACCACAGGAACGTGCCGACGGCGGCGATCAGCATCCACTCGGCGGCGGCCCACGTGGTGAGCCGTTCGAACGCACCGTCGTGGTGGAGGAAGCCGAGCATCAGGAAGAACGAGAACAGGGCGGTCTCGCCGAGCATCCACGACGCCTCGCTCGGGACGAGTCCGGTCGGGCCTTGGACGGCCGTCGGATGGTGCAGCCACATCTCCATCACGGCGGCGATCACGACCGACGGCAGCAGCGCCAACGAACCGAACCGCTTCACGGCCCAGCGCAGCACGGGCGAGAGGACGAGCAGCCACAGGTACACGCGCAGGTACCACATCGGGCTCGACGCCCAGCCGCCTTCCCAGAGCGAGACCGACGGGTCGACGACCGGGAAGATCCATGCGAAGACGCGCGACGGCTCGACATAGCGGGCGACGGTCGGGTCCATCAGGTAGGCGAACTGGGCGACCAGGAGCACCGTGCCGCCGAAGAACCAGTAGGGCACGAGGAGCCGTTTCAGGCGCTTGCGATACATGTCGCGCACGCGCATCCGGTCGAGCGAGCCGGCCAGGAGCGAGCCGGCCACGAAGAACATGATCGGCATCGTCGCGACGACCCACGAGATGAAGGCGATGCCGAAGGCGTGCCACACGACGACGCGCACGAGCGCGACGGTGCGCATCACGTCGAGGCTGTCGTCGCGCTTGCGTCGAGACGACGTGACGGCGACGGTCGGCGCCGGCAGCTCGTCGGCGTATTGCCGGGGCGGCTCCCACTCGGCAGAGCTGCCGCCCGTCGACGCGGCGACGCGGTGCAGCTGGTTCGACATCAGAGGGCCTCGATGGTGAGGTCGTCGAAGGCGACCGTCGACTCGGAGGTGACGAGTCCGGCCATGCCACCGACGACCGGGTCGAACGTGCCTTGCGGATCGCCGTTGAAGAACACGGTCGACTCCGACTCGGCAACCTTCACGCGGAGCGTGTTCCAGGCAGCGACGTCGCTGCCGACGTTCAGTCCGCCGAGGTACTTGTAGATACCGGTGTCGACGTCGTAGCGGCCCCACCGAAGGAAGGTCCCGCCCGCCGTGAAGTCGATCAGGTACGCACCGCGCCGCGACGCAGTGTTGCTCAGACCGACGACGATGCCCCCGCCGAGGTTGTCGCCCTGCGCCTGCATGCTGACGGTCACGTCGTACTCGGCAGGCAGGTCGAGGTCGAGGGTGTTGATGAGGTCGAAGCCGCTCGGGTCGCTCTGCACCAGGGTGCCGGCCTGCACGGCCCACGAACCCGTCATCGTCCTCCAGTTGCCGGAGTCGGCGGTGAAGTCGTCGGTGTAGGGCTGGTCGGGCGTGATCGAGGAGGCGCTCTCGGCGACGGGGGCGTCCTCGGTCACCGCTCCGGCTTCGGTCGATCCGGCTTCGGTCGATCCGACCGACTCACCCGTGTCGGACGAGACGGCCGTGTCGGCCGTTGCCGTCGGGTCAGTGCTCGGGGTGGCCTCGACGGCGGCGGGGGTCGTGGTCGGCACCGTCGCTGCAGACGTCGTGCCGTCGACGACGGGTTCGGGCGACTCGCTCAGCGCGACCGACACGATCGTTTCCTCGTCGGCCGCTTCGGTGGCAGCCGGAGCGGTGCCGCCGCTGTAGACGGTCGCGCCGACCGCGACTGCGGCCAACGCGACCATCACGGCGAACCGACCACGTTGTCCGGGCAGGCCGGGGGGCGTCCTGCTCGGTTGTGGTGGGGGGTACTGGTTCATCGATCGTCCGCCTTCGTCCGGTGACTACGCCATCACGATGCAGGGCGGACGTTCAGCGTTGATCGACCGAAGATCAAGGTCCGGTCTCGATCGGCGCGCTCCGTCGCCGACCGGTGGCGGATCTCACAGCGGGTAGGGACCAATGGCCCTAGCGACCGCCGGCGAGCCCCGTCGGCGGAGCGGGGTTCGTGACGCGCTCAGGAGAAGTCGGGTTTGCGCTTCTCGAGGAACGACGCGATGCCTTCTTGGCCGTGCGGGGTGACGACGCCGGCGGCCATCACTTCCATCGCGTAGGCGTATGCCTTCGGCTGGTCGAGGTCGACCTGGGCGTAGAACGATCGCTTGCCCTGCGCCTTCGACGAGGCGCTCCCTCGCGTGGCGCGACGCATCAGGTCGTCGACGGCATCGTCGAGATCGTCGTCGGGAACGGCACGGTTGATGAGACCCCAGTCGGCCGCCGTGTGGGCATCGATCGGGTCACCGGTCATCGACAATTCGAGGGCGCGCTTCCGACCGATCTGGCGCGCCACGGCGACGAGCGGTGTGTGGCAGT
The DNA here is from genome assembly GCF_004364865.1 of Ilumatobacter fluminis. Classification (NCBI taxonomy): domain Bacteria; kingdom Bacillati; phylum Actinomycetota; class Acidimicrobiia; order Acidimicrobiales; family Ilumatobacteraceae; genus Ilumatobacter; species Ilumatobacter fluminis. The sequence goes on along the minus strand of NZ_SOAU01000001.1, from coordinate 406,072 downwards.
ACAGGCCGCCCTTGCCGCCGGGGAGGGCGAAGCCAGCCGATTCAGCGGCGATCGCCAGATCGCACGTGGCGACGAGTTGGCAACCGGCCGCCGTGGCGAGCGCATGCACCTTGGCGATGACGACCTGGGGCACCTGCTGCACGACGTTCATCATGTCGGTGCAGACCTGGAGCAGTTCCTGGGCATCGGAGAGCGACACCCCGAGCATGTTCCCGAAGTCGTGTCCGGCCGAGAACACCGGCCCGTTCGCGGCCAGCACGATGCCGCGCGCATCGGTGCGTCCGATCGTGCGGAACGCATCGGTGATCTCGAGCATCACGTCGAGCGCGAGCGCGTTGCGTCGCTGCGGGTTGTCGAGCGTGATCGTGGCGATCGGCCCGTCCGTGGTGACGTCGAGGTACCGGTACTCCATGTCGCGAGGCTACGACGCCGGCGGCGGCCCGTCGATGTCGGAGCTACTCGACGAGTGCGGCGAGCTCGTCGAGCGCCGCACGCTGCTGACCGTCGAGTCGCTTCGCAGCCAGCTTCACCAACCAGCCGAAGCCCTTGGCCGGTTCGATGCCTTGGGTGTAGGTGATCGTGCAGCCGTCGCCGTCGGGCGCGAGCACGACCGACTCGGCCATCGACGTCATGATGCGCGGCCCTTCGAACAAGGTGAAGGCGAATCGATGCGGCGGCTCCCACGCGGTGAACCGTTCCTTGACCGTCATGCCCGGCACCTTCACGTCGCGGCCACCGCCAACACCTTCGGCGCCGAAGGTGACCGCGACCGACGACAGGTCGGTGAACCACTCGGGCCAGGTCTCGTGGTCGGCGATACGCTCCCAGACCGTCTCGACCGGCGCTGCGATCGGCCGGGAGTTCTCGACCACGACGGGTGCGGTCGACACCCAGTCGGCCGGTCGTTCGGTGAGTTGTGCCATGTCGGGTCTCCTCCCAGCGGCGCCCCCGGCGCCGCGTCGACGACCAGGGTAGGTTCGATCGGAGTGCCACGTCCGAGCCGTACTCGGAGACGGCCACTCCCACCCCGCCGATGTTCGCCCGCCTCACCGACCGCCTCCGACCCTGGTCCGCTGCCGAGCCGGCCGCCGATGCGCCGGTCGTCGTCGTGGTCGGCGCCGGACCCGCCGGGCTCGCGACCGCTGCGCTCCTTCGTCGAGAGGGCGTGCGGGCCGTCGTGGTCGACCGGGCCGAGCGGGTCGGAGCTTCGTGGGCCGGCCGATACGACTCGCTGCGCCTGAACACGGTGCGCTGGATGTCGGACCTCCCGGGCCTCCGCATGCCGCGGTCGTTGGGCCGCTGGGTCGGTCGCGACGATCTCGTCGACTACTTCGAGCGCTACGTCGAGCATCACCGACTCGAGGTCGTCCTGGGCGACGCGGGGTCGGTCGACCGGATCGATCGTCGGCCCGACGGCGGCTTCGACGTGACGGGTGGCCGCTCCTGGCGAGCCGACGGCGTGGTGATCGCCACCGGTCACTCGGCCACGCCGACCCGGCCCGACTGGTCGAACGCCGGCCGCTTCTCCGGTCGGCTCCTTCACGCCGCCGAGTACCGCAACCCGGATCAGGTCGCCGATGGTCGGGTGCTCGTCGTCGGTGCGGGCAGCTCCGGCGGCGAGATCTGCGTCGATCTGGTGAACGCCGGGATCGGCGTGACGTGGGCGGTCCGGTCGGCGCCACGGGTGTTCCCACGCGAAGTCGTCGGAGTGCCGTCGACGCCGTTCGCTCCCCCGGCCGACGTGATGCCCGACTACCTGGTCGACCGAGCGGCGCCCTGGATCGAGCGACGCATCTACGGCCGGCGCGACTACCTCCCCGAGCCGACCGCTCCGATGATGGAACTGCTCGCCCGACACAAGGAGCCGATGACGGCCGACGGCATCGTCGACGCCATCAGGTCGGGACGAGTGACGGTGGTCGACGCCGTCACCGACCTCGACGAGGACGGAGCGTTGCTCGACGACGGCGACCGGGTCGATGCCGACGTTGTGATCGCAGCGACGGGATACCGCCCGGCGCTCGAACCACTCGTGGGACATCTCGGCGTGCTCGACACCGACGGGCGGCCTGTCTCGGTGACGCCGTCCGCCGGGCTCGGCTTCGTCGGATTCACGGTGCCATTGACCGGCACGCTCTGGGCGATCGAGCACGACGCCCGCCGGGTGAGTCGTGCGCTCGCACGACACCTCCAGTGAACGTCGGCCGACCGACATCAGTGCGCCCCCAGGGTTTCGAACCCTGAACCAACGGGTTAAAAGCCCGCTGCTCTACCGTTGAGCTAGAGGCGCAGGGCTTGCAAGAAAACCCACAAGCCAATGCGCGAGGTTAGAGCCCTTGGGGGGCTCTTTCCCATATCCCGGTACCACCCGGGAGAAACGAACGTGTCGAAGCCGCTGCTGTCGGCAACCACGGGGTCGTCGAGAGATCGAGACTGCCCTCCTCACCGCCGAAACGATCCCGAAGCAGCGACTGGTCCGAGTGCTCACGCAGCGCGACCTCGGCGCTGCTCGAACTCCGCTCGTAATGCCGGTTCTGCTCGGATTCTCGCTCCTGGGCTGGGTGATGTTCTGAGCGCGCCGGAACTATGGAGCGGTGTGATACGTCTGATCTGCATGAAGGCCCTCTGGCTCTTCGCGATCGTTGCGTTTGCCTTCGCGTCGGGCTGCGGTGGGGGCGACGCCGCGTCGGACGGTACGTGGCGGGTGATCTCGCTGGAAGTCGATGGTGAACCCGTCGAGATCGAGCAGCCACTGTTTATGGACATCACAGCCGACGGGTTCCGCGCAGCGACGACCTGCAACTGGCAGTCGGGCGAGTTCGGCGGCGAGATCATGTCGACGGCCATGGCCTGCGGGGGCGATGCGAACACCGGCGAGGCCTATATGCGGCAGGCGTTCGATGACAGACCGACCGAACGCGAAGGTCAACTCGTCTTTGAGAAGGGCAACGTCAGACTCGTGTACGAACGATACGACGTTGCGGCTGTCGACGACCTCTTCGCAGTGCTCGGCGACCCGACGGCCAGCGTCGAAGAGTCCGAACTTCCGCCCGAGTCGGCAACCGGCTCAGTCCCGCCCGACTATGCGGCGCTGGTCGCTGTGCCGTCACCGTCTGACGACATCGACCTCTTCCTCGGACAGCTCGACGACAACATCTGCATCGTCTACGGAACCGCGTCGGCCATGGACAAGCGGTGTACCGAGCCCCGCTTTGCGTCGACGCAGGTGCTGGCGGTCGACCTGCCCATCTACAGCCGGCCGATCGTGCGAGTGGCGCTGATTCCGGATCGCTTCGCAGCTGCTGCCGCCGCCCGCGCAGACCTCGGCAAGTACGAGAAGAACATCCTCTTCGTACACGACGACGCGCCCGACGGCCGGCACGTCCTGGTCGACGACACGGGCGCAGAGCTTGCCATTGTCGTCCCACCTCCGTGGAGCGACCCGATGGCGGCATCAACGTCGGTTCCTGAGTCGTAAGTCAACGGCTGCCCACACCCATAGTGCGCTGACTCGCCGCCGAGCCGCTTCGCTTTCGCCGGCCCCGTCGTTCAGGTTCGAGCCGTCGGCACCCCACGATCACGTCTTGGTGCGCCACCGTCCGTGGCCGATACCCCTCACCCACGTATCGCTCGATGTGCCGGTTCTCGCGCTGGCGCAGGCTGTTGCGGGCGTTGTCAGTATGTGCGTCCGGTGCCGAGCGGGTTCAGCCATTGACATTGTCGTCAACGACGTTGCACGGGAGCGGGACGCCCCAACTCCACTCCTCTCCGGCGTAGGAAGGCGCGTACACCGCAAGCTGGCAGTTGTCGTCGATCCGCTCCCAGAGCTCACCGTCTACAACAACTCGCCGGTCTCCAACCGGCTGCGACAACTCAATGTCGGTCCCGCCCTCGCAGTCGCCGTCGACCAGCGTGCCCTTGACCTCGTCGATCGCCACCTCGGAAGCAGACTCAGCGACAGAAGCGGTGACGTCGCGTGCGCACCTGAAGGTCGCCAACACGTACCCATCTGATGTCTCGCTGAGCGCTGCCGGAGTGAGACTCTCCGGGCCGCACCCACCGACAGCAACACATGCGAGTGCCAGGCAAGCAACGCCTCGACGACCAAAGCGCTGTCCTCCCACACGCTCCGACATGCTCAGGGCTTCGGCGTGCTGGCTCACCACGCCACATCCAGCCGACGCTCCTCGATCTCGCTCCACGTACCGATCACAGTGCGTTTCCGGATGCTCAAGCGCGAACCCATCACTCGAATGTAGACCGGCTGCGCCTGTCCGGCACCTCGGCGGGGAGCTTCGGATCGTCGCTGCGGCTCGCAACCCGACCACCGACGGTGGCCGCCGGCTGACGGCGTCGTACCGCTCGCTATGCCGGTTAGCGCGTGGGGTCGGCGTGACAGCGGGGGCGTCGTTCTGATCGCCCGGTTGCCGTACTCCTCGGGAACCGCGGCAGGTGACCTATCGTCCAAAGTTCATGAGACACAGCAGGTTGGTCAGCGTCGGCTTCGTCGCGTTGATGAGCGGCGCCGCGTGCGATGTAGGTGACGTCGACGATGGCGTGACCCCGTACGCGCGCAGTGCCAGCAGCCCGGTCACGACAGTTGTTGTCAATTCGGCGAGGCCAGCAACAACTGTCGCCGTCCTCACCTCGATTCCGTACTGTCCGACTGAGCGAGAGGACGTGTACTGGAAGCCGGGCGACCCGGTTCCCGAGCCCACCTGGACACAGGACAAGTTGGACGCCGCTCTCGACCGCCTGGTCGAACGGTTCGAAGTGTCCGGCGACACCATCATGAGTGGGGTGAGCCCCTACGGCCGGGGAGTTGTCGAGAACCGTGTTCAGATCGACTTGAGCGATGCGTCGCAGGCAGGGACGTTCGCCGCCCAGATCGGGCTCGAACCGCCCTACGAGATCTACTGCATCACACCGGAGGATGTGGGCTCCGAGAACGCCGACGACTGAGTGATTCGAGGGCGAACCGGACGGTCGCGCTGTTGTCGTCTCTGCCGAGCTTGACCGGTCTGGACGGCGCCGAGCATGCGCCGGCAAGCACGCATAACGTTCACCTCAGGTCGCCGCCACAGCCGCACAGTCCGGCACGTCAGTGGAGCGCTACGGCGCCTCGACCCGCTCAGTAATGCGATCACCGCCGGTGGCCACCGCCATACCGCCCACTGTGCCGGTTCGCGCGTGGGTCGGGACGGCATCGGCGGCTGTCGATAAGCGTGGCCCCGAGCCGGCGGTAGGCGGCAGCTTGTTCGTCGTGCCCTGCCGACGCTCTGGGCGTCTCGTGAGCACCGATATGTGAGACGAGCGAGGCAGCGCCGGGACGCCGGTACTGTCGCCCGCAGATTGTTGAGAGCGTTTGTAGCGGTTTCACGTCGCTCAGGGGTTCAGAAGGGTAGAGACGACGATGACGACAGCTATCCACGACTTCGATGACTTCTTCCGGAAGGCAGAGCCGCGTCTGCGGCGCGCCTATGGCGGGCGTATCGCTCCGCATCGCGTCGGTGACGCTGTTGCGGCTGCGTTGGAGTTCGCGTGGAAGAACTGGGATCGGGTTGCCGTCATGGAGTACCCGGTGCCCTATCTGTTCCGTGTGGGGTTGTCGAAGTCACGCCGTCGGAAACAGGGCCGGCTTCCTGCATCGCCACCCGCCGACATGGCGCACGTCGAGCCGGCGTTGATCTCGTCGATGCAGCAGCTCCCTCGCCGGCAGCGCGAAGTCGTCTGGCTCGTCGAGGCATGCGAGTGGACACCGACCGAGACCGCCGAGGCGCTCGGACTGTCGTTGTCTGCTGTCAGAACCCACCGCGATCGAGGGCTGGAACGCCTTCGCCATCACCTGGGGGTGAACACCAATGCATGACCCCACCGACCAACTCCGCGAATGGTCGAAGGCCCTTGCGCAAGCTGTTGAGCCCGCCGACATCGAGAGGCTCAAATCGCCGATGACCCGGACCGACACCGCCAGCAACAATCGCCGCTGGCTCGCCGTCGCGGCGTCGGTTCTCGTGATCGCAGCCGGGATCTTGGCCGTGGCAACGCTTGGCAACGACGATCCCGACCAGATCATCCCGGCAACCAACCCGCCGCAAACTCAACCGACTCCGACGACCAGCGTCGTACCAGCGCCCACCGGCGCGCCACCGTCGACCACCGTCGACGTACCAGGGACCACAGCTCCCAACGCACCGTCTGCAACGACGAACCCCCGACCATCCACAGTGCCATCGACCACGACCGTGCCATCGACCACGACCGTGCCATCGACCGCGACTGTGCCGACGGTCGCTCCGTTGAGCTGTGGCACAACGACGTCGGTCGACGAGTTCATGACCGAGCTCGCCAATCAGATGGTGATGGCTCGGGACAGCGACCAACTCGACCTGATCGACGATTGCATCGACACTGTCCCGGCCATCTACGACGGAACTGCACCGAACTGCTGGACGACGTGCCCACCGGCAGAACGCACCTTCCATCTCGACGTGGCGCGCAACGACCAACTGACCAACATCCAAGATGATGTGTGGTGGCGCACGACGCTTCCGGTCACCTACGTCACCGACGACGGGATCATCGATGTCACCGAATACTGGTCGATCCGCCAGGTCGACGACCGATTCACCGTCGACGAGTTCGAGATCCAAACCCCGATCATGCAACGACAATCCGCGACCGACATCCTCACGGTCTACTTCGCCCACATCGACAACGAGAACTGGGCCCAAGCCGCCGACCTCCTGACACAAGCCTCATCAGCACCTTTCGGAGACCGCCTCGATCTGCAACAACTCGGAGCGAACAGCTATGACCAAGGCGACATCGCCGATGCGCTCGCCCGCTGGTGCGCCGACGGCTGCGACACCACACCACCGTCGGCCGCGGAACTCACCTTCACCGGCGGCTACGAACTCACCCGCAACGCCCAAACCATCAGAGTGACCTGGTACGAGGGCGCCTACGGCATCTACGGACCACCCCTCCGATGACGATTTCCAACCATCTCCCACTGCGGTTTGCTCAACACCGAGCTGGAAATCCGCCGGCCATGCGCCGAAAGGGTGCCATGGTGGCTGCCGTCGGTGCGCTCACGTTCACTGCGTGCGGTGTGGACTCGTCCGAACGCAACACCCCAGCCGAGGTTCCAGTCGCTGCGTCCACGCCGTTCACTGCAGCACCGTTCGAAACAGTCCGTGAAGACGCCCCACAGCTTCAACTTCACGTGGAGCCGTCGCCGCGGAAGGCTGCGACAACGACGACCGAGCCGGCAGACGACCGATGCTCGGAGACACCGCAAGCGCCGCCGTTCCTCGTCGACGGCTCAGACCCCGGTGAGCCCACGATCACAGATCAGGGCGATACCGCACTTGTCGTGTGGGGCGAACCGGGCCCTCCCGGGGATCCTGCTCCAGAGACCGTCACGGCGGTTCACCAAGTGCTAGGCGAAGCTGCCGCCGAGCCGCCGGCGGGCACTTGAACAGCGGAACCGAAGATCGTCACGGCCACGACCCTGCCACCCAGCCACCAGCTCGGGCGAGCAGGAAACCCGAACGCCTCCAGCGCGCCTCGGAGCGCCAGCACCCAACGTGGGCGGCGACCGACTCGGTCGTATCGCTCGTCGTGCCGGTTCCGAGCGTGTATCGATCGGAGCGGTTCGCGATGTTCTGATCGGTCTGGAATGTTCGTGGAACCGATCGTGCTTGTGGTGGTGTCGTAGTGGTGTGGGACAGTCATGCGAGATGGCGGACGGGTTCGTGAGCGACGATTTCGAGGGGCTGTACCACCGCGAGTTGGCGACGACCGTTCGGCTCGCGCATCTGTTGACCGGTTCGAACGCTGCCGCCGATGACATCGCGCACGAGGCGTTCCTGAAGGTGCGTGACCGATGGGAGTCGATCGTCAATCCCGGCGCCTATCTCCGGGTCGTTGCGGTGAACCTGTGTCGGAACTGGCACCGTTCCAATCGGCGACGCGTCGCTCGTGAGCAGCGAGCGGCAAGCGTGCCACGCACAGGTGCCGACGATCCGGCGATCGATGTCGAGTTGCTCGACCTGGTCGATCGACTCCCATTCCGGCAGCGGACGGTTCTGGTGGCTCGGTACTGGCTCGATCTTCCAGAGGCCGAGATCGCCGAACTGGTCGGGTGCCGTCCCGGCACGGTCAAGTCGCTGGCGTCCAGGGGCTTGGACAGCCTCAGAAAGGACCTGTCGTGAACGACCTCGAACAGCGCCTGCGTGACGCCTTTGCCGGGCGTGCCGCCACGACGCAGATCGACCGACGATCCGATCCGCCACCGGCTCACGGCGGTGCAACTGCGGTCCAGCGGTCGTGGCCACTGATCGTCGGTGTCGCCGCTGCGGTCGTCGTGATCACGGTGCTGGGACTTGCGATGTTGGTCCGTTCGCCCGCCGACGACATGCCCGCGAGCGACCCGTCCACACCGTCGCCGACGAGCCCCTCGGCGTCTGTAGACCTCCTCCCGGAGGTGTTCCCGGCGCTGCCCGCCGACGACCCGCGCAACGCAGAGGCGGTCGCGGCCTACTCGGGGTTCGTGTCGTTCGAGACCACCGACGCCGGCCGAGCGCTGGTCGGTCAGATCGACGACGAAGGTCGTCTCGTCGATCCGGTGACGATCACCGTCTTCGCCGACATCGACGCGATCCCACTCGAGAGTCCGTACGACGACGGAGGCGAGGAGGTCGTCGTCGATGGCGTCACGTACACGCGCTACGTGCTCGGCTCCAATCCCGTGAGGATTGCGTTGGTCGACAGGGGCGATACCGATGTCGCAGTCGTCGGCGAAGACCCGGCAGCGTTCATCTCCGCCGCCGGCGGCATCCCCCTGGCTGACATCGTTGTCCGGTCGGACGGCGGTGTGTCGTTCTCACTGGGCGACTTGCCCGATGGATATCAGACGATCGTCCCACCGTCGACGTTCCCCATCATGTCGCCGCGGGTCGACCTGACCATCGGGACCGACGGTGATGAAACCTTCGGCTATCTCACGACCGGGCGGCTATCGGACTTGCTGCTGCATGCCGGTTCGACACCGTTCCGCCAGGTCGACATCGACGGCACGACTGGATGGGCGGAGGACCCGTCAGGTGGCGGCGTGGGCCTGATCGTCTGGCAGGTCGCTCCCGACACGTGGGCAACCGTGATGGGGTCGGACGAGTCCGCACTCGAGCTCGCCCGTGACGCAGTGTTCGTCGACGAGGCAACCTGGCAAGCCACCTACGACGTGACACGCCCCGACGACCCGAGGTTCGCCGGGGCCACACCGGTCGAGCCGGGCACGACGCCGAGCGTCCCGACCGCCCCGTCAAGCACCGCACCGCCGACCGAGCCCGTCGCTACTACCGGACCGGTCGGCGGCACGGCCAACGCCGAGCTGGTCGGACGGTCCTGGGTGCGTGTCCCGACCGATGACGAGTTCCACTACCAGTACGAGCTCGAGCTGAGCTTCCCGGACGCTACGACGGTGACCGGCTACGACGGCTGCGACGCCTGGGATGCCGACGTGACGATCAACCCGTTGAGCAACGACGACTCCGAGCTCGGGCAGGTGTACGACGTCGCTGTGGATCTCGGCTTTATCGCGTGCGCGTCCGAGCAGCAGTTGATGGTCAACCGGCAGATCACGGTCGGATCAGACCGGTTGCAGCTCCACTCGGGCGCCGGGGCCGCTGTGTACATCGACACGGACACGCTCGACGTGCCGCAGGCCGACGAGCTGGTCGGCGCCTGGACGACACGCTCCGGGTCGCGGCTCGAACTCCTCGCCGGCGGCAGCGCCCGACTGGGTGCCTGCGCACCGGCGGGCACATGGACCTACCAGGACGGACAGTTACAACTCGCCGGCTTCGACACCTCACCAGCGGAGACGGCCGCATGCTCGAACGGCGGCCTCTCGGGCATCGTCGGCGGCTTGACTCCTGAACTGACAGAAAGCACCGTCACCGCAGACATCACAACAAACGAAACTGACCTGCTGGTACGGCTCGGCGAACGCGCACTGTGGCTACAACCCGCCGGACCGATCAGCCCTCTCGACCTGGAATCGTCCACCGCGTACGGGTTCGGTCCGGTCACCGACATCAGCGCCGAGTTCATCATCGACACCGTGACCGCCGTCGCCGGACCACCGACGTTCGACACCGGCTGGAACACCATCGCCCCGACAGACAACGGCGACACCGCCGACTGCTACGGCGGCCTCGGCCAACGCATCGTGTTCTGGAACGACATCCGGTTCGGCTTCCTCCGAGGCGACTTCCCACCCGACGGCGACCGGCTCTACATGGTCGGCGCCGGCAGCATCGACCGAGCCGGACTCTTCGGCTACGACGGGCCACTCCCGGACCTCGCCGGAATGGCGACAGTCGCATCACAAGGAGTCGGCCCAGGTAACACCATCGACGAGTTCGCGGCCGCCGGATACCCCATCAGCGAGCAGCAGATCCTTGGAGGCGGCGTCCGACAAGGCTTCGTATCCGTCACCGGCGACATCATCACCGGCGTCGAGTACACCAACCCCGGGTTCTGCTGACACAGACAATCTGTGACGGGCGAGTACGGTCACGAGCAGGTCATGCCGGACGCAACCACTGACATTTGCCAGACCCGGAGGTGCGCACGCTTCGCTCTGCTCGCCGCGGCCGTCCTGGCAGTGCTGACGTCGTCATGCTCGAACGACGACGAGGCAGCAGCGGACGCATGCGCGCTGCCGGGCGAGTGGCAGGTCACGCCGACCTAGAGCACCGAGCGCGCCTTGTAACTGTCAGGGGTGACCGGGCGGCGAGCCGAGGCATTCGCCTCCACCTCCGGTCGGACCTGTTCGAAGCGGTGCTCCGCGTATGCGAGAAAGATCAGCCCGAGAACCGGGCTGCGATACTCGGCCGGGCCGAGGGTCGAGTTGGCGCGCATCTCGTCCGCTGCTTTCCACAGCGTGTTGCGCACCTCGTTGAGTTCAGTCGTGTTCATCGTTTCCAAAGGTTGGGGTCAGAGTCGAAGAGCTGATCCGTCTGTCGGAGACCGAAGCTGAGCCTCCTCCCCCTCGCGCCGGTTCGACGCATGGGACGTGAGCAGGGGGTTCAGTTCGCACGCGGGTACCGCCGCCCACTGGCCCCGGCCACGTTGGAAACCGCGCGTCGACGCGTGAGTTCGTGGAGCCCGCCACGCTGTCATCGTGCCACAGGGGCACAACTCCCTGCGTGGAATGTCGGACATGTCGCTGCAGTCAGCTCGGTACAAGAGAGCCAAGAACGCTCAGTCGCCTCATTCGAGCTGGGCAACGGCGGCGTCGGTGTCGGCCAGCAACCGCTGCCAGGAGCTCAACGTGGAGACCGGACCGTCTACGTCCAGTCGTTCGATGAGCAGGGCGCGCAGTCGCCCAAAGTCGCGGACAACAGCAGCGCGGCGACGGCCGCTGTTCTCGCTGGCGTCCACGAGGACATCCCGCAACACGGCTTTGGGGTCAGCGATGCGCTCCGCTTCAGCTGCGGTGGGTAGGTTCAAGGGTCGGCGTCCGTTCGGCTTGCCGGCGGCTCGTCGGATCGCTGCCTCGTCGAGGAGGAGCCACGCTTCGGTCATCCGCAGCGGAACGACAGGGACTACTGGGCAGTTGACACCAGCCGCAATCCGTCCAGACTCGATCTCGTCGACCCGAGACTCGGGTGGCTCGCCCTCGGCGTCGCGGTGGACGAACACGATGTCGCCCACACTGTCTTGCTCTACGAGGAACGCCAGTCGTTCGGCAACCGTTCGACCCGCTTGCATGTGTCTCGGGTCGACCGAGGTAAGCGCAACCGGCACGCCAGCGTTGGCACACAGCCATTCGAGGTGACGTGCGAGTGGAAGATCGGAGGGGCCATCGGCCAGGAACACCCCCTGACGTATCATGTGACGGGGAACAAGGAGATCTGGGCTCCGGGCGGTGTTGCGAGGTAGGGCAGGAGATCCGCTCGCGTAGCAACCGGGACGCCCTCGACTGCTCGCCATGAGTCCTGCATTCCAAGCAGGCGAAGCGCTTCACGTCGGCGACCCGCTCGATCGTCGGGAACCAACCGTGCGTACAGCAGGTCTCCTCCGTCCATCAGTGCGACGACGGCCGGTGAATGTGTGTTGACGATCACCTGGCGAAGCGGGTTGTCAGGACCAGGCTCGATAGTGGCATCGACAGCGAGCTCTCGGACGAGGTCGACGACCTGCTGCAGGTTCGCCGGGTGAATGCCGTTTTCGGGCTCCTCCATCGTGATCAGTCCGGTCATACGTGGGTCTTCGAGTAACACGCACAGCGCGAGATAGCGAAGTGTGCCCTCTGAGAGCGAGCGGGCCGGGAGCTCTCGCCCGTCTGCGTCGCAGACGATCAAGCTGTAGAGCTGACGGGTCTCGTCGACGTCGACTCGGAGGGATCGGATATCGACACCTGCTAGACCTGCGACTCGGTTGGCGACGCGAGCGTAGACATCCTCGGGATCTCCTCCGCCGAGCGCCGTCGCGATCCGGTGGAGCGCGGCGGCCAGGTGCCGGCCATCGCTGCCCATCACGTCAGGGTCGACGAATCGGTCAGCTGCGCGGAGAGCTGACGGTTCGAGGGCGAGGCGCCGCCACGATTGGATCTCGCGGCGGACGGCGAGCACCGTCGGATCGTCAGCGCTGTTGATCGTGCTGACGACGGTTGTGCCGGCTCGTGTCGGCAACTGGCGTCGCGGACGGCCTCGGCTACCTCCGTCCTGGTGCACGGTGATGCGATCGTTCTCGGGCTCGGTGGAGATGAACGGGCCACCGCGGCGCTCACCGACGACGATGGCGTTTCGGAACTTCTTGACGTCGTGCCTGAATCGGAGATGCTTGTGTGCGTCGCCACGGTTGATGTGTCGAAGCTCTTCACGCTCGACCACGAGCTGACCGCCGCGGCTCGTACCGGTCGATCGCTTGAGCCCCAGCTCGACCTCATAGCGCAGGAGCGTGATCGCCGGCTCGACGTGAACGCCAAAGTCGTCGGTCACCCTCGGCGGCACGATCATCTCGGCTGCGAGTCGCATCCTGGGATCGTCCGATCCGATCGTGAAGAGGTGCTCCGGCTCGCCGACGCCGTCCTCCTGGCTCGAGCGAACCCGACCGGCGGCTTCCATCAGCGACATGTCGGAGATCAGCGAGAGGAACTCGATGGCGTCGAACACGTTTGACTTGCCGACGCCGTTCTCACCAGCGATGCACGTGAAAGGTCCGAACTGCGCGTCGAACCCGGAGAGGTTCTTGAACCCGTCGACCTCTAGACGCAGCAACATGGACCCGATCCTACGATGGCGTTGCGACTCCCTGGAGCTTCGCGACGCGAACAGGCACGAAGTCCTCGTAGGGACAACGGCCGGTCGACCGGGCCCGCTCTTCGGGCTAGGGAACCGCTGGTGCGGGGGTTGCTCTCGCTGTCGTGGTTCTCGTCGTCTGGGAACGCCAGGAACAGCGACTCCGTTACACGGCGTATCAGCCTCGCAGTTCCGATGTCAGGCTGGGTGGCAGCGACGCCTGATCCACGTGTAGGCGTTGCCGCCCTTGCCGATCCCGAGTTCTTCGGGGACCCGGGCGTCGGACGTCGTAGCGGGTAGGGCGGTCTCGACGCGGTGAGCGGAGGCGGCGTTGAGCTGGCGGGCCGTGCCGGTGTTCTGTTTCCAGGGCAGCTCGATCTCTTCGTCGTGGCAGCGTTGCTCGAACCGCCGGTTCGTCGTCCCGCACGATGACAGTCCGAGGTGCTGGACGGCGTCGCGTGTGTTGCTGGCATGGATGACCGCGTTGACGAGCTTGTCGCGGTCGTCGAGTGGGCTGGGTCGCTTGGGTTTGCCGGCGCGATGTGGCAGGGCGATGCCGTAGGTGGCGGACACCGCGCGCAAGCGACGGGTCGAGCGTTGGTCCCGTGTGATGCCGAGGGTTCGGAAGATGTCGCTGATCGATCGGGCAGCCGCGGCGGCGTTGGCGACCGCACAGGGATCGGCGAGCGGTCCGCGCTCGGGCAACCGCCCGCCAACTGGGCTGGGCACCGCCCGGTCGATGTCGTCGGTCGTGATCATCAGCGGGTGACATCGGCAGTCGGGGTGGGGCCGGTAGGTGTTCGGGCTGGTCATGGCGTCCACCGTGCGGACGCGGCCGAGACGTGCAACACCCCCGCCCCTGATTCGGCACGAGGCCGTCGTCGGAGCAACTCGCAGCCGGCCGAGCGGCGGCGCAACGCGATCGAGCACGTAGCGGGTGTGCGGCGGGGGTTGCGCAACGCGAGGAAGTGCGGACGGTCGCTGCTCATCACACCCCGACGAAAGGACCCGTGATGAATACCGCCATTCGCCCGCTCCCGATGCGCAGCTACCACTTCGACAACCTCGCCCACATCGAGCGGCTCGAGATCGTGGTCAACGATCCCGTGTTTCACCTGTTGGCGGCTCAGCTGCCACCGATCGGCACGACGACGAAGCCAGCGGCGACGTCAACGGCTGGTTTCTTGTTCGTGGGTGTCGCGACCGTCGTGTACGGCGGTGACGACCGGGCAACAGCGGAGCTGCGCGCCCACTGGACGTCGTTCATTCGGATCCTTCGCAACGCCGGTATCCCCGCTCCGTCGCAGCCACTGACGGCGCAGCACTTCCGGGACTTTCGCGACAAGTTCCTCGTCCGCAAGTTCGGCAGCGTCGCGGCCGCCAACGACGTCCTCAAAGCGGCCCTGCGTGCTGCGGCGCTCGGCCAGGCCAGAGATCTCGGTCTGCTCCACGGTCACGATTGGACGGTCGCTGACAGCACGAATGGGTGGTTCGACGTGCCGCGCGAACGGGTGTTGATCGCGGACGGTACGTGGTTCTACGAGATGTACGAAAAGACGCCGCCCGACATGAACCAACGCAAGAAGAAGCGGAAGAACAAGCGGGCCGGGTCGAAACGGCAGATTCGGCTGACCCGCTCCAAGGTCGGCGTCCGGCGAACCACACCCGATGCCGACTATCAAGGCAAAGCCCATGGTTACTCGCACGCGATCTTGTCGGTACGCGGCGACGATCGACATCGTTCGATCGTGCTCGATCTGGCTCGCTGCCCGAAGGGACACGAGATGGGCGTCGTGACCGAGTCGCTGGTCCGGCTGCGGAACCGGCTCCCCAACGAGGACATGGCATTCGTGTACGACGGCGCAATGCGTGGCAAGCACCACAAGCAGCTTCGTGAGGAGTTGGGGCTACTCACGATCAACGAGGCCCCTGGCCACGACGGCCGCGCGTACCGACAGTACGAAGGCACACAAGTCCCCAAGAGCAGCACTCGCTTGAGGGACTTGGCGTTCACGACGAGCAGCGGGGAGACCTGCATGCAGCGGGTTGAGGTGCTCGCCGGTCAGATGTTCAGAACCGAAGCGTCAGCACTGCGGGGCCGCCGCCAGCGCCAGCAGCCGCTCGACCACGTCGCCGTCCGCCGGTTCGAGTCCGACGGCACCTACCGGTGGGAAGTCGATGTCGAGTTCACCTGCACGACGCATCACGAAGTTCACCGTGCAACGATCGACCCGAACGCGACCATGGGCGGCATCGCACTGGCCGAGCAGCTGTGCGCCGTGCCTCCGAACCACGAACGGTTCCGGGCTCTCTACGGGGTCCGGAACTTCGCTGAGTCGCTGAACCAGTACCTGAAGGGCACGATCATGCATACCGAACGTGCACGCTCGACCAACGGTCATCGTCACGAACTCGACTTGATCTTCGCGATGCTCACGTCGAACGCCATCGCGTGGGCCGAGCACGGAAGCAGCCGCTACGCGGCGCTCCCGGGTCGTTGACCGGGCGTACCGGACGCTCAGCCCTCGCCGTCGCCTTCGCCGTCGCCGTCGCCTTCGCCGGCGACCTCGCCTTCGCCGTCGGTGGGTCGGAAGGGTTCGATGCTTGCGATGAGTGATGAGCGCCGGTAGTGCTCGAGCCAAACCGGTTGTACGGGGTCGTCGAACCACAAGAAGAAGGTGGAGCCGACGACGGGCCAGGCGTCGACTCGGGTGATCGTGACCGGCTGCCGGTCGTAGGGGAACTGTTGTCGTCCGCCGCCGGGCATCCGCAGGTAGGTGTTCGTGTCGCAGTCCCAGAGATGCTGGGAACCGACCGTGGTGATGAGCCACTGGCCCCGGCTATCCGGCCCGAGTCGGTCGACGTTGCCCGTGTTCGATTCGTCGCTGTCGCCGGCTGCCGCGCCGTCGGCAGGGTGGTCGTCGTCGTACATGGCTGTCTCCTCTCGCTGCCCCGGTGGCGAGGCCCACTCGCAGTAGGCCACGGCCGACGCCGACGTGCCCGTTCTCAGGCGGTTTGTTCGGTCGTGGGCCGGACAACACGACGATTCGGGCTCGTCGGCGTGGTCGGCGGGGGAGGCTGTCGTTCTGTCGAGGACCGGACGAGCAGTCGGCCTGGTGCGGCTGCGACCCATGAAGGGAGCAACCCATGACGTCATCAGCAACGCCGATCATCCGCGTTCCTGTCCGGAGCGTCGCCGGCGGGACGTCGATCGTGTCAACGTCGCTGCGGGGTGGCCGTCGGGCCGACCTTGTCAGCGCTGGGGAGCTCGTGGTGGGCGCGGCGCTGGTGGTGCAGTTCGGCGACGCGCAGCGAGATGGCCAACAGCACGGTGACGTTCGGCCATCGTTTGCCGGCGACGACGTCGCTGACGGTGGAGCGGGACAGCCCGTGCCGACGGGCGATTGCGGCCTGGTCGCCACGCGGGGCGAGGTTCCGGTAGTCGACCATCAGGCGGTGCAGGAACAGCGCGAACGGCGCGACTCGTTCGCTGCCGCTGTTCGGAGTCGCCGTTTCCGGGTCGGCGACGGTTCCGAACTGCTCGGGTACGGCGAGGTAGTCACGCGGTGGCGGTCCGAGTCGACGATCGATCGATCGTGGGGTGGTCGTTGCGGTGGTCATGGCCAGAACGTGCGGACTGGTCCGCACGCTGCACTCTCCGACGGACCGCACCATCACCGGGTACGGGCGGGTGGGCGTTGAAGCCGTTGGACGACGAACTCGACGCTGTCAGGACGGCGTGGACGTTCGACCCGGAGTTCGCTGCGTCGACCGTCGAGCGGATGTCTGCGGTGCTGGTCCGATTCGTCCGCTACGTCGACGCTCACGGCTACTCGTCGTTGTGCGACCTCGACACTGACGTGTGTCATCGGTTCGTTCACGCGCCGACTCGGTCCGGGCAGCCGCCGGCAGCTCAGACGATGCACTTCCGGCGGACGACCATCCGCACGACGCTGCGCACCTTGCGGCTTCTCGGCGTCGATGCCGCAGACCCCACGCTCGACATCGAGCTGCCGGCGCGTGGCGGAGTGCAGTTGCGGGCCTTGACCGACGTCGAGATCGAACGTGGTCGTATCGCGGCGTTCGTCGACGGGGCCCGAGACGTGAAACGGCCAACGGCGTGGGCACTCGCCGAAACGACAGGCACGACGGCCGATCTCACCACGATCGGTGCCGGTGACGTCGCTGTGTCCGACGACGGCGCTGTCACGGTTCGTTTCCCGGCGTCGCGCACCGCTGCGGCGCGTACCGTCGCGGCGACCGGGTGGGCTGCGACCGTGTTGCGGCGTCGACTCGTCGAAGTCCCCGCTGACCGGCTGTTGTGCTACGACGGACAGAACCCGCCCGGGTCCGGCGCGGCGCAAGCCGCGACGTGCGGGATGCTCGGCGCCATCTTGCGTGTCACCGGGCTCAGCCGGGACCCTGCCGTCCGCCCCGGTTCGATCCGACTCTGGCGGGTCCGCCGCGAGTTCGACGAGACCGGATCGCTCGAACACGCTGCGCGCATCGCCGGCGCACGCAGTCTCGACACGCTCGCTCATCAACTCGACCACCGCTGGACCAGGTCGTGACCAGCCGGTCGCTGCTTTGAACACTGGCCCATGGGTTACGCCGACCGGTTCCGACGCCAACGATCCGCCACCGTCGGCGAAGTCGTCTACAGCCTCACCCACAGTCCCTACACCGCGCTCGGTGATCTGTACCTCGAGGACCGTCTCGGACGACGACGCCGCCACCCCGGCTGGGTCCCTGTCGTCTACTGCGCGCTCGCTCGCCACCTCGGTTCCTACAACCGGCTCGACGCCGAACTCGCCGACGGGCTCTGGGCGCAACTCCTCGCTGCGGCCGACGACGCCGGACTCGAACCAGCACCCCGCAGCGAGCCGTTCCGCTACTACCACCACGCCTACTGGCGCGACCTGATCATGAGCGACGACACAGCACGGCATCATCTCCTCACCCGCCTCACCGAGATCGCACTCGAACAAGCTCGACGCCAAGGCTTACTGCTCCCCCACGGGCCCGGCTCCATCACCCACCCCCACCGCCGACGCCTCATCTACGGCGACGGCACCATCCTGCGGCCCCGCTTCCGATACCGCCCCGACAACACCGGTGCCCGCAACGACCCGTCGGCCGCCACCCACACCCGCCACGACGGTCACATCTGGGGCAACAACTACGTCCTCATCTCAGCGCGGGGCGAACACCCCTACAGCCGTGTCGTGCTCGCCATCGGGCGAGTCCCCGAACCAGGTGGCGAGGCCGCCACCGCGATCGAACTCATCCAACACGTCCATCAACTCGCCGGGCCCGGCATCGTCGGCGTCGCCTACGACGGCGCATTCCAAGGCGCCCACCACGACAAGATCATGCGCACCACCGGACTCGTGGTCATCAACAAACCCCACGTCGCCGTCCGCGGCGACGAAGTCGTCGTCAAACGCCACACGCTCGGGACCTACACCCACACCGTCGGCCGCCACAACCAGACCTGCAGTCACCAACTCGCCGCCGTCAACGGACGCATCGCCGACATCGAGATCACCGAGGACGGCACACCTGCCGTCGTCGCCTGGGCCAACCGGCACCAAGTCAAACGGGCCCGCCGCGCTGACGGCACGTACCGGTTCAACATGGTGATCCGCCTCACCTGCCGACACCACAACTGTGACTGGGATACGTGGCTGTCACCGCACGACGACCCCGAACACATCCGCCTCCTCCCGCCCGACGACATCGACTTCGATCGTCTCTACGCAGTCCGGCCCGACGCCGAAAGCCTCAACGCCAGCTTCAAAGCAAGCCTCGTCGCCGACCGCGCCCCCAGCATCGGCTGGCAACGCCAGCTCTACGACGTCGCCGGCTTCACCATCCTCCACAACGCCACCAACCTCCACCGACAGGCATCGATCCGCTAGCCGGTCAAGCCCCCTTCCGATCGTCCGCCGGCGCGAACTCGAACAGCACCCGATCGCAACGGAAGGTCACCGCCGCTCACTACCGTCTGAGCGATGGGGACGACAGATCGGTTGAGCTCACTGCGTGGTCGTCAGGTCGTCTTCACCGGGAGGTTCTCGACGGGCCGACAAGAAGACCTCATCCGGCGCGTCCGCGCACGCGGCGGCACCGTCAGCGACAAGCAAGTGACCAACCGCACCTCGATCCTCGTCAACGGTGCGCCGGTCGCTCACTACAAGTTCGGCGACCACGGCACCAAGATCGACGACGCCATGGCGTTGCGGCGTCGCAGTCAGCCGATCTACTTCATCACCGAAGGCGAGTTCCAGCAACTGGCGAGCGGCCGCGGACTGTCCGACGCCCAGTCAGCTGCTGCGCTCGCCGTGCTCGAACCCGAAGACGCCGGGATGCCCTTCCGGCCCAGTCTGAGTCGGCGCACCACCAACGGAACCCTCACCATCGACTTGGACGCCCGCGACCGGGCGACCGCCGCGCACCACCGCGTCTGTCGCCGGCTCGCCGAAGCCGTCGAAGATGCAGGCCTCCAGCCGCTCAGCCCCTTCACCCATGGCTGGCCGCAGTACGACCTCGCTTGGAACCGCGGCCGCAAGCTCTGGGTGGTCGAAGTGAAGACGGTCTCGACAACATCGGAGCGGCAGCAGATCCGTCTCGGGCTCGGACAGGTCCTCGACTACCGCGTCTCGATGGAACGTCTGAAGCACAGGGTCCAACCCGTACTTGCCATCTCCGCGCCCCCATCGGACGAGCACTGGGAGGCCGTGTGCGAAGCCGCAGGCGTCAAGCTCTGCTGGCCGGACAACTGGAAGCACCGACTCGGACTTCGATGACTGGCCACGCGCCACACGCTGCACGACGCGTACGGTTGCGGGATGCGACAGGTTTGCCCACTGTGTGCTCTGGAGGACTACCTCGAAGAACTCGCCGCTGACAAAGAGGCCGGCACGATCGACTACGAGTGCCACAACCCGACCTGCAGTTCGTTCAGCTGGCGAACCACACCCAGCCACTCGAGCCTGGACGGCCGCACAGGCATCGCCGCCGAGTACGGCGTCCACGACGACCTCCTCGCGTGCATCGACCCCGACGACCCGTTCCTCGAATACGGCATCATCGAGTACCGGTACGCCCGTCTCCGCCCGGACATCTACATGAACGAGTTCATTCCACGATGGGGTCACACCTGCCTCGGACCTCGCCGCTACACCGTCTCGGCGTTCCTCGCCAGCACGCTTGGCAGCCTCCTACGATCCGGCGAACTCGCGTGGAAAGGCGGACCGGCGACGGGCTACTGGTCGTACAACAACACCGTCAGCTACTTCACGCACCGCCGCACCCCACTCCCCGACCAGATGCTCAGCTGGAACGACTTCGCTACGGCCCAAGGCGAGGATCCTGACCAGTGGCCGCTACCGCCAGGGCACGGCGCACCCGACCGGAACCCGGCGTAATCAAGCCGGCCGACACGTCGAGCCGTACCGGTCGCAGTACAGATCCGGAAGGAAGAACGACACCCCACTCGGGCTGCCGCCCCAGTACCGCACACACGGGATGTCACCGAACACCTCACCGCCGTCGCACAGATAGCGGTCAAAGTCGTAGGTGATCTCGAAGTAGTCCGCCCACTGCGACGGGTAGCCATCGGGATCGCACTGCAGCCCGCCGTCATCGCTGCAGTACAGATCGACCAGCCCCATGCTCGACCCCGGGTCACCGCCGCTGTAGCGATAGCAGTCGTAGTCGCCGAAGTCCCCCGTCAGGGCACGTGTACACAGGTATCCGGCGCCACCGATCGTGTAGCGGTCGAAATCGTCGAGCACCGCCGGGTACCACTCGGTCGAGCAACCGAGACCCGAGCTGCAATACGCACCTACGACACCGCCGAGCAACGACGGGTCACCACCGCTGTAGCGATAGCAGTCCAAATCCCCAACGCCACCAGCCGACGCGTCGACGCAAAGGAGGTCCGCGCCATCGATCGTGACCTGCTGATGGAGGTCGAGCACATCAGGAAACCACAACGTCGAGCATCGCCAGGCGCCGCTCGTCGCGCCGTCCGCCGAGCAATACAGCTCCGGTCCGAACTGTCCGATCGGAGGCGGCCCGCCTGAGTAGCCGACGCACTCGGACTGCGTAGACCTCGGGCCGAATCCCCGCTGGCAGATGTAGTGGCGACCTCTGAACTCGATCTCCACGAACACGGTTGGGTCGTACTCGTAACACAGCGCCGCGTCGCACCAATGCGTTGCGGCCACGAACGACACCGTCGACGGGACCGGCTCGGAGGCGGGCACACAGCGACGCACATCGCTCAAGATGTTGCGTTCGCACCAGTACTCGACTCCTCGTGACCTGAACGCCGTCACGTTCCCCGGCTCACCCAGCGTCGTGGTCGTCAACGACGGAGGAGGGAACGGCCGCGGTCTCGGCTGCGCCAAGGTCGTCGTTGTCGATGGAGTGGTCGTCTCTGACGGGACGGCGGACTCGTGCGGGACGACCGGTACGACCGCGACGGTAGGTCGCACCGTCGCGAGCGACGTAGCGCCCGATGTCGTCGGACGGGCGCTCCCCATCGTGTCATTGGTGCCACCGGTGGTGCGCGCTTCGACCAGCGCGCTGTCGTCTCCGCTGCCCTGCTCCCATGAGTCAGCGAAACGGGTGAAGACCAACAGCCCAGCGATGACCATCACCGCAAGGGCCACCGACACCGCGACACCCATGCGTGACGACTCACCCGGTCCGGCACGATCCGCAGCCACCGGCGAGGAAGACGTTGAGTCCTCGTCAGTCACGAAGCCGACCGCCGCTGCTCGTCGCTGGTCGAGGTCCCTCTGCGTCCCGCTCGCATGCAACCATTCAACACGAACGCCCGAACCGAGGCGTCGCCACTCGCGATGCCCTGCGGCTCGACGCCAGATCAGCCGGGTCCTTCAGCTCGCCGGTTCCAGCTGTCGATCGCCTGCTTCACACCGCCCGGCTACGACGCCACACACCACCGAGATGGCGACGCCGACCGACATATATTCGCTTATACAACGCTTATACATCTGCCCGGCTCAGCACGATCTCCACCGTTGGCAACCACAAGCTGACCGACCTGAAGGCGTTCCAGGCCAGCCCCGGCGCAAACATCGGTTGGCCAACCCCACGCCGCCTCGCATCGGGCACTGGACGACTTGACCGAAGCCGAGGTTGCGCCGGGCGCCGAACTTCGCACAGTGGGCCACGATGCCGCATCCGAAGCGAGGGCGGCAGCCGCAACCACCAGCCAGGTCACCCAACAACCAGCGAGCCCTCCAAGCACGCGTTCCAGACCCGACCCGGCCTCGTTCCAACCGGCCCGAACTAGCCCGGTCAGACCGACGCGCCCCGACGGCCGCTACCAGGCACGACAGGAGAAATCTTGCAGACCCGAGGCGCAGGGCTTGCAAGAGAACCCACAAGCCAATGCGCGAGCATAGGGCCCTCGGGGGCCCGCTCCCATGTCCCGGTACCACCCGGGAGAAATGAACGTGTCGAACCCGCTGCTGTCGGCAACCACGGGGTCGTCGAGAGATCGAGACTGTCCTCCTCACCGCCGAAACGATCGTGAAGCAGCGACTGGTCCGAGCGCCCACGCAGCGCGATCCCGGCGATTGCTCGCGTTCCGCTCGTAATGCCGGTTCCCGCGTGGGTCCGCGGTTTGTCGGCTGCGTGGCCGCCCCTCCGGCAGCCTCGATTGCGTCGGCCCACGGTGACCACACCGTTGCTGCCGACTCCGCACTCACACGCCGGCGGAACCCGCAACACAACCGAGCCCCTACACCGAGCCGTCCCACCGAACCTGAGCTCCGAGCTCGACCCGGGCCCGTTCCTACTGACGCCGAATGCGTCAGTCGGCCAGCGCGCTCGCGGGAGTGTCAGCCCTCCGGCGAGACGAGGGTCACGGTCGGGAAGTAGGTCCGGTAGCGGCCGACGTCTCGGGTGAGCAGGTCGAGATCCGCGACCGCTGCGTGGGCGCCGATGAAGAAGTCAGGCAGTGTCGACGACTTCGCGCCCCGGTTCCGCCGGTAGTCGACGAAGACTTTGCCCGCCAGGAACGCTGCCGCCCACGGGAGCGGTGCGCGACGGTAGTCGTCGGGCGGGAGTGCGTCCTCGAGCGCCTCGATGCTGGTGAACCGGACCGAGACCTCCGAGTAGATGATCGGGTTGATGTACACGGGACCGGTCTCGGCAATGTCAGCGAGCGCGTCGGCTGACCAGTTCTGCCAGGTTGCGTCCTCGGTGAGGATGTCGAGCAGGACATTGCTGTCGACCAGCGTGCCGTGGGCCACGTCACGACCCTCGGGTCAGGCCCATGATCTCGTCGGTCGTCATCGCAACGTCACCTCGTCCGCGTAGACGCTCGACGAGTTGGCGTCCGCGGCCGTTTTCGACGTTCGTCTTGCGGACGACGATGGTGTCGCCGTTGCGCTCGAACTCGACATCGGTGCCGGCGCCGATTCCGAGCGCATCGCGGAGGTCCTTCGGGATGGTGACCTGGCCCTTCTGGGTGACGCGCATGGTAAGAATCCTACAGGTATTACTCGGATGCCAGCTCGGTCCACCACGCTCGTGCCCGTCGAGTGTCCGGGATACCGTGGGCGCGGGCTCGGAGGGCGGCTGACATGCGAGTGGTTTCGTGGAACATCCAGTACGGCATCGAAGCGGCGATGGCCGCTCGGGAGATCGCCGACTCGGCCGACATGCGCGACTTCGACGTGCTCTTGCTCCAGGAGATGGACGAGCCGGGAACGGCCACGGTCGCCGAGGCGTTCAGCGCGAACTACACGTATGCGACGACCGGCCTCCACGCCAACACCGGGCGCGACTTCGGCAACGCGGTCGTGACGAGATGGCCGATCCGTCGCACGGCCGAGATCCCACTCCCCCACCGTGCGTCGGTCAACGGACAGGCACGCAGTGCGACCCACGCCGTCGTCGGCGTCGGGGACCACGACGTGTCGTGCTACAGCGTGCACACCGAGATCCCGCTGCTCTCGTTGGCGCGTCGCATTGAGCAGTTCGCAGCGGTGGCCCAAGACGTCGGGTGGCAGCCGTTCGAGCTGGCCGTCGTCGGCGGCGACTTCAACACGGTCACCGCGCGCGGCGTACGCGCGCTCGCCGACACATTGCGAGGCGTCGGCCTCGAGAAGGTGTCGTCGACGACGCCGTCCTATCGTCGACGCGGACGGAACCTGATCCTCGACCACATCTTTGCGTCAGGGTTCGCCGACGCGACCTCCTCCGGAGTCGTCGAGGGCACGACCGCGAGCGATCACGCGCCGATCTGGGTCGAACTCGAATTGCCCGCCGGCGCCGCGGACGAGTAGCCCAGCCGCCGGGCGATCACCCCGTACTCGACGAATCCTCGGCGGAGGGTCCGTTCGAACCGCTCGGGCTCCGGTTCGACGAGGTGTCACTCGACGACGAGCTATTGCTCGCCGCCGGGCTCGACGATGTGTCGACGTTCGACGTGTCTGCGCTCGTCTGTCCTGGTTGGGCGCCGGTGCCGCCAGGGTCGGGCTGGCCGTTCGACCCCGTGGCGCCGGCTCCGGCGGGCGGCGCTGCATCGCCGGTGCCGTCGGTGGCCGGACCGGACTTGTCCGGCAGCTCCCACTTCTTGCGCGGGCCGTACGGAGCGCCCAACTTCACCGTGCGCTTCACCAGGTTGATTTCGATCAAGGGGTTCGGGTCGAGCAGCTCGGCCCGTTCCTGGGCCGCCTTGGCTTCGGCTTGCTTGGCGCGCAACGCCTGACCGATCCCCTTGGCGAGGGTGCTCGTCTTGCCCTGGTCCTCGACGTCTTTGAGATTCGCCTCGATCTGCGCGGCGACCTGGTTCTTCTGGTGAGCGAAGAAGAACCGCTCACCGCTCGGGTCGATGATCGATGCCCCGTTGCCGGCGGCGTAGGTGTACGCACCGCCGAGCGCCGGCTGGTCGATCAGGGCCGTCACGTCGTTCACGAGCACCGGATCGGGCGACAGGAACAGCTCGCGCTCGGTGTCGTACCACCGCACCCCGAACAAGACGAGGTCGAACAGGTCTTCGTAATACCCGTCGGCGAACTGGAACGGTGTGCGGATCTCTTCCTTGTGGTCGTCGATCCAGATCTCACCCGACGGCAGGTACTCGTGGCGTTGGAACCCGCGCCCCTGCACGTCGCTCACGATGTTCGTCGAGCCGACGAGATCGGTGTGCCGGTACAGCTGCTTGTCTTCGTACGTGAAGTCGGTGTCCATCTTGACGAGGAGTCGGTCGTCTCCCGCCCAGGTGTGCTTGTAGATCTTCTGGGCTCGGATCGTCACCCAGTCGTTCAGGAAGATCGTCTCGGGCCCGGCGCCCGACTCCCTGAGCTGGGTGCCGTCGTCGGCGAGCAGATTGCCGTCCTGGATGTACAACTCGCCGGCGTCGTTGTAGGCGAAGATCCGCAGCTCGCTGCCGTCGTCGGCGCTGGTCATCTGGTCGAGCGAGTTCCAGCTGAAGGTGCGATCCCACTCGTTGGGTTCGCTGGGCTGCTGCTTCTTGCCCTTGCCCTTGCCCGTCGACGGGATGCTCGTCTCCTCGGTGGCCAGCATCGTCTCGATGGCGCCGTTCGAGTTGTAGACGTACTCGTACACCTGGGTGGCGCCGTCGGCGTCGGTGCGCTCGTCGGCGACGACGTGGAGCGGGCCGCCCGAGGTTCCGAGGGTGCGGTCGAACGAGTACGTGGTCTCGTCGGTGGTCCACACCTTTTTGTCGGAGCCGTTCGGGCGCAGCGTCGCGTACTCGTCGTGCTGATCCTTGCTGACGATGTTCCACGGCGCGGCCGGGGTGAACTCGACACCGTACGTGTAGCGCTGTTCGGTGTCGCTCTTGAGCTTGAACGTGCCCGCCGAGCCGACGATCCGGCCGAAGCCGTCGTAGAGGAACGACTGCTGAGTCGAACCGCCGTTGATGGCGCGGTTGGCGAACGGGAGGTCGTTCTCGTAGGTGAGCGGCCGCCCGACGACATCGAAGCTGTACTCGATGTCCTGGAGCTCGACGCGGTCGGTCACGAGCGGGTCGGGATCGGCGGACGTGGTGACGATCTCGGTGAGCCACGAGGTGTCGGCGTCGTAGACGCGTGTCGTCACGGCCGAGTTGCCCAGCTGGTCTTCGATCGACAGGAGGCGGTGGTCGTAGATCCGATCGATCAGGTAGTCGTACTCGTGCTCGATCGGACGTGGGACGAAGACGGTCGTCTGGACGCCGTCGATGAACTGATCGATCGGTTCCTCGACGTACGTGATGCCGGCCTCGGCACCGCCGATGCTGCGGACCATGCCACCGGAGTCGTAGTCGTACACGACGAGTTCGCCGGGTTCGTCGACCTCCTCGATCAGGCCTGCGAGCTGGTCGGGTGCCGTCAGACCGGCGACCGACGTCGCCGACGGCACCGTCCCGAGCGTCTTGGCGTCCGGGTATCGGACGGTGTGGATGCGACCGAGACCGTCGTAGCTCCACTCGGTGGTCCACCGGAACTTCTCGAGTTCTTCCTCGGTGAGGGTCGGGTCCCAGTTGTGACGCTTCACCTCGACGAGCTGCGACACCAGCGCGCCGCCGGGGCCGTAGGTGTTGTCGGCGATGCGCGTCCGGTCGTCGATCCGCTTGACGCGCCCGGCGGTGAACCGGCCGTCACTGTTGTCGAGTCCGTACTCGTACACCACGTCGTCGGCCAGCCCGGGGTTGTCGACCGTCACCAGACGATCGAGGTCGTACCCGTAGGAGGTCTCGGTGCCTGCGGCACGCATCATCTCGTTGACCTTCGCGGCGCGGCGGCCGGCGAGGTCGTACTCGAAGGTCGTCAGACCCGAGTTCGGTGTGGTCACCGACGTGGTGTCACCGCGCATGTCGAAGCTGTACGACGTGCTCGCACCGGTCGAGTCGATGACCTGCGTGGTTTCGCCCAATGGCGTCACGACATAGCGGGTGGTCATCGCCGGGTCGGAGCCGAAGGGTGGCGTCTCGATGACGAGATGCTGGAACCCGCGGACGTCCTCGGCGAGCGTCGTCACCCGGCCCTCGGGGTCGGTCTCCACCGTGAGCCCGAGTACCGGGTCGCCGGTGGTCGGCGCCTCGATCGGGTACTCGTACGTGGTCGTGCGCGCACCCGGCTCCACCACTTCGGTGAGGAAGTCGGCCACGTCGTAGGCGAGGGTCGTCGGGTTGCCGTCGAATGCCGCAGTCGTGAACGAACCGGCCGGGCCGTCGTCGGCAACGGGTCCGAACTCGACGACCGGCCTCGCGTACTGGTCGAAACGGGCGCTGCCCGTCACCTGGCGGGTGTTGCGCGGCACCGTTTCGCCCGGCGCCACGATCCGTGCGTCGCGCTTGGTCTGGGTGATCCGTCCGAGGCCGTCGACGAAGGTGACCGTGTCGATCGTCGCGGTCGTGTCGTCACCCGCACCGTCGTCGGCACCTGCGAGGTCGTTGCCGTCGAAGATGTCCTGGTGACGTGCGATCGCGTGCGCATAGGCGGGGTCGTTGGCGTTGTACTCGATCGTGATCAACGCGGTCGGTGAACCGCCGACGGCGATGTTCGAGATCTCGACGTTGCGTCCCAGCTCGTCGTACACGTACCGACGCGTGGCGCCGTTCGCGTCGGTGCGCGAGGCGACCCGGCCCGACAGCGGATCGAACGTCGCCGTCGATGTGATACCGACCTGGTCGCGAGCCGGATCGACCCCACCCGCCAGTGCAGCGGCCGCGTCGGACTGGTGGACATCGAACTCCTCGACCATCGCGACGTCGGTGTGGCGGTCATCGTCGTAGGTGTACCGCACCGTGTAACGATCGCCGTCCTCGCCCGGAGGCGCCATGATCAGCTCGTAGTCGCCGTACTGGTTGACGGTCATGTTGGTGATCGCCTCGATCCCGGGCGACACGGTGACGCGCTGCTCGGTGACGGCGCCGTTGTCGCAGAGCGCTGACATGCCGGAGCGTGCTCGCACCACGCCGGTCGAGTCGGTGACGGTGATCGCTCCGGGGTAGCTGGCCCAGTTGATGCAGGTGCCGGGCGACTGGAACGGTGACGGCACGACACCGGCCGCGGCAACCTGATCGGCCAGGCAGCCGTTGCCGGTGGCACCGGTGATATCACAGGCGCTGTACAAGAGCGTGGTCGTCAGCTCGTCGCCCGCGATGGCGAGATCGCCGAGGTCGCGCTCCTCGAGGACGTTGCCGAGGCCGTCGAAGACGTACTCGATCCGCCACTCGAAGATCTTCGAGCCGCCGTCGTACCAGTACTCGCTGTGTGCGGTGGCGAGCGGGGCGATCGAGCGTCCCCGCGATCCGACGGTGTCGGTCTCGCCGACGACGCTCGGGGTCAGCACTGCCGGGTCGTGCGGGTCGCCGCCGGTGGCAAGCACGTCGAGGAACTGGTACTCCACCGTCGAGCCGCGAACCTCGGTCGTGCCGTCGGCGTCGATCAAGGTCACCTCGGTCAGCAGACCGGCGGAGAAGATGCTGTCGTTGAGGTAGGTGTGCTCGGTGGCCCGGAGCAGACCGTCGGCGTCGTCGAGTTCTTCGATCCGGACCGCGCCGTAGCCGAGCGAGTCGCGGTGCACTCGCGAGTAGCCGAGGTCGCCGTAGGTGATGCGTTGCTTGTAGACGTCGTCACCGTCGCCGGCAGCGTCGTCGGGGCCACCGGCGTCACGGCCGTCGTCTTCGACGATCTCGCTGAGCACCCAGATCGAGTCGGGGTGCGTCGTCGTGTTGCCGTCGCGTCGGTAGTCGACGCTGAACGAGCCGCCGAGCGGGTTGGTGACCGACTTGAGCAGATTCGTCTTGCCCTGCTTGTTGAGGGCCACCGTCACGGCGTTGTCGTTGGTCGAGCTGAGCACGTCGGCGAACCCGTCACCGTTGATGTCCTCGATCTCGACCGTCGACGTCGTCTGGGTCTGGTTGTAGCCGCCACCGCCGCCGATCACGAGGTAGCACGCCACGAGACACAGGGGTCCGATGTAGGCGGTGGCGCTGACGCCGCCGCCGATGCCCGACGCCTGGTCGAGCGCGAAGTGCTGGTTCGACGTGATGCCCGGCGACAGCTCGACGTTCACGAGGTCGCCGTAGTCGATCGCTCCGAGCAGGCCGCTGCCGGTGCCGAAGCGCACCTTGACGTCGCTCTCACCGATGCGATGGAACTGGTCGAGGATGCCGTCACCGTTGAGGTCGATCCAGCCGTAGCGGTTCCAGTCGGAGTTCCACAGGAAGTTGATCCCGCCGCCGAACTCCCCGTACGGGAGGGAGAAGCCGAGGCCGGCGCCACCGGAGGCGCTCTCGCGACTCTCGAAGCCGCCGGTCCCCAACCTGATGGAGTTCTCGGTGAAGCCGTAGCCGAGGCCGTAGTGGACCCAGACGCCTTGGGCGTCGGTGTACACGCGGTCGGCGATGCCGTCGCCGTTGACGTCGGACAGGGCTCGTTGGATCGCCGCGCCGCCGTCACCGGCGTCGGCCTCGAGCTCGCCGAACTGGGCGGCGTTGTCGCCGTCGCCCGGTCCGTCGTCGCCGCCGGACGCGTTCGGGGAGGACCAGGAGAAGCCTCCACCGCCCGACACGCCGATCGAGTAGGCCGGGCCTTCGTCGGAGGCATCCTGTCCCTTGGCTGCGGACGGTCCGGTCGTCGCGTTCGTCGACCCCTTCGAGTTCGGGATGATGTCGACCATGCCGGAGTCGAGACCGCCGCTCACCGAGAAGGTCAGGTCCTGATTGGTGACGTCGGTGCCGTCGACGTCGCGCGATGCCACGTAGCCACCGAGCTGGTCGGTGTAGGTCACGCTGCCTGCGGACACGACGTCCGGGTAGCCGTCACCGTTGAGGTCTTCGAAGTCGGTGATGCCCCACGACGGCGAGAGGCCGGCCGACGCACCGAACGGACCCGCACCGAACATGAGGGTCAGCCCAGGCCCGCCGATGCCGAGTCGGGTCGGCGCGGAACGCTGGCCCGATCCGGACGACGAACCGAGGTCGGTCAGCGATGAGACGTCGGTGATGAGGCGCGACGTGCGAGCGCTCGTGCCGTCCGCCCAGATCTCCTCGCGCGGCCCGTTCCACCGGTCGGGCACCAACGGATCACTCGGGGTGCCATCGCCCGACTGCGGGGCGGGGATGAACGCGTAGGCGGGCTCGGCCGACGATTCGTCGAGGCTGACGTCGCCACGGTCGGGTTCGGACACCGGCGTGGACTCGTTGAACTGGCTGTCGTCGATCTCGAACGCGGACTCGACGATCGCGCTCGTGGCGAGCGAGTCGGCGGCCGTGTAGCCGGCAACACCCCAGCCACGGTACGAGAGGGGGAAGATCCCCTGGAGCCCGGTCCATCGCAACCGGCTGTCGATCGAGGTCCAGTTGTCGGGGGACGTCTCGCGATCGAAGTGGACGAGGTCGAGGCCGCCCCGGGTGAACGTCCCGTTGCGGACGGAGATGTCGACGAAGTAGTCGGCACCACTGATGGAGCTGAGGTCGACTCCGAACTCGTCGTTGCTGTCGTCGGTGAGCGACCGTGTGTACTTAACGATGCCGTTCGTGTTCTTGAACGTGACGACGGCTTCGGCGCTCCCGGGATCGTCCGCCAGGGCGTTCACGCGGAGGCGGGCCGTGAACGAGTCGGGCAGTGACGTGGCCGCCGCTGGACTCGCCGGGTCGAGCCCCGGATAGAACTCGGTGTGAGGACGAACCGGGTGCTCGAAGAGGGGGCTCGGTGACGGATCTCCCTGCGGCGTCTGCCTCGCATCGCTGCCGTCCGCGCGCAGGACCGGGAGCGACTCGTCGTAGGTGATGGTCGCGTCCCAGTCGATCTGGCCCAGGTCGACCGGGGAGTCGGCAGCGACGTACACCTCCAGGCGGTCGGCGACGACGATCGTGTCGCTGCCCGAGGTCTGGTTGGCCACCGAGACGGGGACGCTCGTCGTGAAGTTGGTGACGCCGGTGCTCCCGGCGGTGATGGTGGCCGCGACGACCGGTCCAGCCGGCGAGGTGACGACCTCGGATCCGCTGAGCGAAGCGACGTGGCGAACGACGACGACGTCGATGCCGTCGGTGAGCGCTGCACCGACGTCGATCGTGCCGTTCACGATCGCCGTGCCGGCGAACGGCATGGCGACGGTGTCGTCGGGGCGACCGGCCAAGGTGAAGTCGCTGCCTGCGTCGTAGGTGGTCTGCGACAAGCCGTTGGCGTCGGCGCTCCAACCGACGCCCTGATACGTGATCGTCGGGTCCCAGTCGACCAGGTCGTTCTGGCCGTCGGTCCTCGCCCCGACCCTGAAGTAGATGCGGTCACCCGCGGCGACCGCGCGAGTGATCGGCGTGGTGAACGCCGAGGTCGTACCACCAGAGTCGAGGGTGGCCGCACTCACCTCGGAACCGTTCTGCTGGATGGCGACCCGAACACCGTCGACGGAGGACCCGCCGGTCGTGTCGAGCGCGACGGTCGCGTCGATCTCGACGGTGCCGTCGAAGGGTGCGACCCATCGGCGAACCGTGTCGATCGGTGGATTCTGCAGGACGAACTGCTCGTTGATCTCTTCCAACTGCTCGCTCGAGATCACCGGAAGCGCCGCGGGCTCCAGCGGGACGACCGTGTCGCCGCTGTCGGCTGAGAACGTCGGCACCCCGGATGCGTCGAGGTGATTGAACAGCACCGAGCCACCGCTGACGAAGTCGACCAGTCCGTCGGCGTTGACGTCGGAGAAATAGTGGCTCGACCACGAGAACGACAGGCCGGTCCCGACTCCCAGGGCGACCAGCGGGTACGCCTCGCCGGAGATCTGGAACGCGAAGTCGGAGTCCTTCGACAGCGAGTCGATACCAGGAGCCGTCCCGAGATCACCCCCGAAGCCGGGCGTGCCGTTCGCTCCGCTGGTGTTGAGACGGAACTTCACGGCGCTGCCGTCGAGGAAGACCTTGTCGGGCAGTCCGTCGCCGTTGAGGTCGACCCACTCGGCGACGGCATCGGTGTCGCTCCCGCTCAGTTCGAGGCCGACACCGAACGAGCCGGTCTTCGACGGCGCCGCCGGGTTGAAGCCGATGTAGATGTTGCCGGAACCGGCGTTGCTGACCGAACCGCCGAGCAACGAGACGTCCCACTCGGTACTGAAGTCGACGACGTCGACCTCGTCGGTCGTCGTCCACTCGGAGGCACCGTCCCATCCAGTGGTGGGATTGGTGTTGGCCGGGCCGAGCTCGTTGAAGTACTCGATGGTGTGCACGTGGGGGTCGGACACACCTTGTGTGATGGTCTCGAGCAGCGACTTGCCGAACCATCCGGTGGTGTACGTGAAGTCGTAGCGGCCGGCGAGGTCGGTGTAGTCGCTCGGGGCGCCGGTGCGCGGCGGAGCACCCCACGAGATGTCGATGCGGGCGAGGCGGTCGGCGGTGACGTCGACGTAGCCGAGGCGAGCGTTGACGTCGGGGTCGATGCGCACCGGCAGGCTCTTGCCGGGCATCTCGCTCTCGCGGATGAAGTCGATCTCGTACGGCGCGCCGTTGAAGCCGGTGATCACGCTGGTGGCGTCGGTGTAGATGATGCGATCGAGGTACGGGTGCTGGCCGCAGACGTCGTCGGCGGGATTGCAGCTCGACACCGCCTCCCAGCCGTTCGAGCCGAACGTGTAGTCCTGGATGTCGTACTCGTACCGGATCAGATTGACGCCGATGTCGCGTTCCGCCGACAGGAGCCAGCGGACGATGTTGCCGTTCTCGTCCCGCACCACCGAGTTCTCGTCGAGCGTCGGAGCGACCGACGGTGCCGGCCCACCGTCGTCGGGGGTGGCGCCGTACCACTTCACGCCACCGTCCTTCTCGCGGACTTCCCAGAAGTAGTTCGCCGGGCCGCCAGCGCCTTCGTGGCGAATGATCTCGGCGAAGTCCTCCTCCACCTGATGGGTGAAGTCGCGACGGGTCTGGCCCGTGCGCGCTTCCCATGCAGCGTCGTTGGCGTTCGGAACGAGCAGGTCGCCGTCGTGCGAGTACGACTCGCTCTCGTGCGTGGCGCTGAAATGCGGCGCGCCGAAGCTGGTATCGACGGCGATCTCGCCGACGCCGAGGTCCCAGCCGACGCCCATCCAACTGTTGCCGCCGGAGGAGTCGTAGCTCACCACGAGCTCGGGGGTGATGCCGTGGCCCGGTGGAACGTCGATCGGGAACGACAGCGTCGCCGTGCCTTCGTGGTTCGGTTCCGGGGCGTCGACCAGTCCGAGTGCCTCGGTCGGGTCGGCGTACTCGAGGCCGTCGACCGGACTGTCGCCGTGCTCGGTCGGATCCTGCGGATCGATCGGTTGGAGCGTTTCGGCTGCCACCCGCTCCGGATTCTCCGACAGCACGGGGACTGCACCCGCGATCACGAGACCCGCCCCGGCAGCACCGAACAGCGCCGCCTTGATACCAGAGACGCGCATGGCGCCCTCCCCATTTCCCTGTTCCGCCTGACCGACGTCCGCCGCCGGCCGAGGACGACGCTAAAGCAAATCGCCGAGAGCGTCCAGCGTTATACGACAGGTACCGCGCGGGCACCGTCCGTCCGTCGTCGCCAGCGGCGGTCGCGCACGCTCACATCGTCCGTTCGCATCGGTTCGCCGCACTAGCGTTCGGCCGGCAGCGCCGACCGGCGCACGAGGAGGGGCGAGTGAACGGAGTGTTGGTCGGCACGGTCGAGGCGACCCTGCTGATCCTGTTGGTCACGGTGCTGCTCGGGCCGATCGTTGCCGAGCGGTTCCGAGTCCCCGGCATCGTCGGGCTGATCTTCGGTGGCACCCTCTTCGGGCCGTACGTGCTCGACTGGATCAGCGCCGG
Source organism: Ilumatobacter fluminis (assembly GCF_004364865.1). NCBI lineage: Bacteria > Bacillati > Actinomycetota > Acidimicrobiia > Acidimicrobiales > Ilumatobacteraceae > Ilumatobacter > Ilumatobacter fluminis. The sequence goes on along the minus strand of NZ_SOAU01000001.1, from coordinate 371,953 downwards.
CGGGCTCGTCGACGATCTCGGTGCGATCGGCATCTTGTACCTGATGTTCCTGGCGGGCATCTCGTTCGACATCCGCGCCTTCCAGGAGAATCGGACGAGCGCCATCGCGTATGGGTTGCTCGGCTTCTTCATCCCGTTCCTCCTGGCCGCGATCGTGATGATGGCCGCGTTCGGGGTCGGCCTGTTGCCGGCAGCGCTCGTCGGCGCGATGTGGGCGTCGAACACCCTCGTCGCCTATCCCGAGATCCAGACGGCGGGGCTGCAGAACAACCGTGCGGCGAGCGCCGCCGTGTCGGCTGGTGTCGTCGCCGACCTGCTGTCGCTCACCGTGCTGGCCTTCGTCACGTCGACGACCGTCATCGAGAGCGACCCACTCCCGGCCCCGTTCGACGGCGAACTGTTCGACCTCACCGACATCGACCTGTCGACGTTCGACTTCGAACCGAGCACGCCCGACCCGACGCTGCCCCTCCTCATCGCTCTCCCCGTCCTCGTCGGGTTCTGCCTCTGGCTGCTCCCCAAGATCGGCGAGCGCTTCTTCGTCCGTGTCGGCCGTTCACGGATGCAGCGCTTCGTGTTCGCCCTCGCCGCCATGTCGGCCGGCGCGTGCGTCGCACTGATCGGAGGCGTCGAGGGTCTGATCGGCGCGTTCCTCGCCGGTCTCGGACTCAACCGGCTGGTCCCGAACCGCGGGTCGCTCATGGAACGACTCGAGTTCGTCGGCACCGCCGTGTTCGTCCCGACGTTCCTCGTCTCGATCGGCCTCAACATCGACCCGGCGCTGCTGATCGATCGTGACACCCTGCTGCTCGGTCTCGTCTTCACCGCCTTCGTGATCGTCGGCAAGTGTGTGGCGGCCGGCATCACCGGCGCCATCTTCGGCTTCACCGGCAACGAGATCGGGATGATGTCGTCGCTGTCGTTCGGTCAGGCGGCGTCGACGCTCGCGATCGCCCAGGTCGGCCTCTCGCTCGGCATGTTCGAACAGATCATCGTCAACGCCTCCGTCATCGCGATCGTCGCCACCGCACTCATCACGTCGTACGGCACCCGGTTCTTCGCACGGCGGGTCCCGAAGCCGGAGAGCGACACACGGGCCCTCGGCTCGAACGTGCTGCTCGACGTTCGGGCACCGACCGACTCGATCGACGCGCCGATCCGACTCGCCGAACTGATCGCAGACGGCGACAACGGTCTCGTCTCACCGTTCGCCATCACCGAACGCGACCACCGCGAGGTGGCGCTCGCACGGGTTCGTGAGGTGGCGGCCGCCGTCGCCGCTCGTGGGCTCGACTCCGACGGCCTCGTCCGCATCGACGACTCGTTCGCCGACGGCACCGTCGCGCTGGTCGACGAGCAGGAGGCGTCGCTCGTGGTGCTCGCATGGGACGGGCCGAGCTTCGCCGCCGACTACCTGTTCGGCAACGACATCGACACGATCGGCGAAACGTGTCCCGTCCCGTCGATGGCCGTGAAGGTGACCCGACCGTGGAACCGGCTCGTCGTCGCGGTCGGCCGAACCGACACCGACTGGCGACGGGAGGACGCCGGCCTCGCGTTCGACGTCGGACGGCGTGCAGCATCCGCCGAGGAACTCCCCCTCCTGCTCGTCGTGCCCGACGGCGCAGTCGCCGACGATCTCCTCGGGCCGATCGACCGTGACGAGGAACGCATCGAGGTCGTCGTCGATGCCGAACTCTCGACCTCGACGCTCGAACGCCTCACCGACGACGACCTGGTCGTCGCCGCCTCCCACGTCCTCCACGAACTCACGCCGCGCGCGGTCTGGCGGCTCGCACGCGACCTGGCACTCGCCAACGTCGCGATCGTCGGCGGCCCCTACCGACTCAGCGTGTCGAAGGGTGTGACCCGCGAACCGTTGCGCGGAGCCCTGTCACGCACGGCCAGCTCCGGGCCGGGCTGACACAGCGCCGGCCGACCCGGCGGTCGGGTCACTTGTGGCGGATCTGCACCGGCAGTTCGGTGTAGCCGTGCACGAACGACGAGAACGTGCGCTTCGGCTCGGCCATGACCTCGATCTTCTCGAAGCGGTCGAGGATTTCTTCCCAGAGGATGCGCAGCTGCATCTCGGCCAGGCGGCTGCCCATGCAGCGGTGGATGCCGTAGCCGAACGAGAGGTGCTGGTCGGCGTTGGCCCGCTCGATGTCGATGACGTCGGGGTTCTCGAACACGTCGGTGTCGCGGTTCGCGGAGATGTACCACAGCAGGACCTGGTCGTTCTTGCGGATCTGCTTGCCGTGGAACTCGACGTCTTCGGTCGCGGTACGCCGCATGTACGGCAGCGGCGTCTGCCACCGTATGATCTCCTGGACCATGCTGCGGATCAGCTCGGGGTTCGCGATCAGCTTGTCGTACTGCTCGGGGAACTTGTTGAGCCCGTACACGCTGCCCGACATGGTGTTGCGGGTCGTGTCGTTGCCACCGACGATCAGGAGCAGCAGGTTGCCGAGGTGCTGGAGCGGCGACATGTCCTTCGTTGCTTCGCCGTTCGCGAGCATCGACACGAAGTCGTGACCGGGATTGCCTCGGCGCTCGTCCCACAGCCGGCTGAAGTACTCGACGCACTCGATCAGTTCGTCACGACGCTGCTCGTGCGACTCGACGATGCCGCCAGGCTCGGGGATCGCGAACACGACGTCGGACCAACGGGTCAGCTTGCGGCGGTCGTCGAACGGGAAGTCGAACAGGGTGGCGAGCATCCGGGTGGTCAGCTCGACCGACACGGTGTCGACCCAGTCGAACGTCTCGCCTTCGGGCAGCGACTCGAGCACCTCGACGGTGCGCTCGCGGATCATCGGCTCGACGTTCTCGAGGTTGCGCGGCTGCACCGACGGGGTCACCGTGCGTCGCTGATCGCGATGCTCCGGTGGGTCCATGGCGATGAAGGTGACGATCCGCTCCTCTTCGGGTGGCAGACGATCGATCGGCAGGCCGAGCACGATGCTCGGCGAGTTGGAGAACCGCTTCCAGTCGACCTCGATCTCCTTGAGGTCGTGGTACTTGGTGATCGACCAGTACCGGCCCGCCGCCTCGATCTCGTTGAAGTGGACCGGGTCTTCGGCGCGCAGCCGATCGAAGTGGCTCTGCCAGCGGTCTTCGGCGAACAGGTGCGGGTTGTGCGGGTTGATCTGGCTGATCAGGAGGTCGGCGGCGTCGGGCACCTCGGCACCGAGCTCGGCCATCTCCTGGTCGGGTGTCCGGAAATCGGGATCGAACTCCGACAAGGTCTTGGTTGCTCGGGTGTCGCTCATCTCAACTCCTGTTCGAAACGACGTCCGCGCCTCCCCCGGCACGGACTCACCGGCGATCTTGCCGCCGTCCAGACAGTGTCCCACACCGCCCCACCCCCAGCCGCAGCGGGCCCACCCCGTTCATGTCGCGCTCAGTTCAGGTGACGGAGCTGAGACCGACATGAACGAGGCAGCACGGCACGTGGGAGAGTGTCGGCGTGGGCGATGAACTCGATGCGGCGGCGCAGCAGTGGCGGGAGGAAGGGTTCGCGATCGTCGACGGCCTCGTTCCCGTCGGTGACATCGATGCGGCGACGCCCGAACTCGAAGCCCTGTACGGCGGCGACACCTTCGACGATTACAACCAGGCCAGCAAGTTCGGCGACGGTGATCCGACGGGCAAGCGGTTCCGGGCCACCCAGTTCGACGGCATGCGGGGCTTCCCGATGCCGGGCTGCCCCCGGCTGAACGACCTCTTCGTCCACCCGCGGATCGCAGCCTTCGCCGGACGCGCCCTGGGCGACGATGACGTGCGGATCTACCAGGCAGCCTCGTGGGCCAAGTGGGCGGGGGCGGTCAACTACGAACAACCCCTCCACCAGGACGGCAACCATTCGCTCCTGCCGCCGCGCATGGAGCCGGGCTTCTGGCACATGGAGACGTTCCTGTTCCTGACCGATGTCGACGACGGTTGCGCTCCGCCACGGCTCGTGCCGCGCAGCCGATCGACCGGGTCGCCCGACGACATGTACGACCACGAGATCGCCGCCACCGGCGCCCGCGGCACCCTGCTCGCCTACCGCTCCGACGTGTGGCACCGCGGCTCCGACTTCACCCGACCGGACGCGTCACGGGCGGTGCTCGTGATCGGATTCCGGCCGGCCTCTGCCGACTGGTTCAGCTACGACGCCTTCGGCCGTCTCGGCGGCAACCCGCTGTTCGCCGACTTCGTGCAGGGCAAGACGCCCGAGGACCTGGCGCTGTTCGGCATCCCCCGCCCCGGCCATCCGTACTGGAACGCCGCCACGGTCGATGCCATGGGCGCCCGCTACCCGGGCCTCGACATGAACCCCTGGCGCACCGCCCTCTGACTCCCGCCCCGACCGGCCCGGGGTTGGCGAAGGCGTGAACAAACTGCGGAACTGTTCCGCAGTTTGTTCACGCATTGGCCTTCACGCATTGGTCGAGGTGAGCCAGGTGAGGATGAGGTGGTTGGTGGCGTCGGGCTGTTCGTCCATGATCCAGTGACCGCAGTCGAGCGCGGCCTCCGTCACGTGGGGGACGAACTCGGTGAGGCGGGGGTTGCCGGCCACCATGTCGCGGGTGCCGGTGATCATCAGTGCCGGCTGGCGGATGATCGGATCGGCGTCGGCGAGCAGGTGCCAGTTGCGATCGACGTTGCGATACCAGTTGATGCCACCGCCGAAGCCCGACGTCTCGAACGCCCGCACGAACACGTCGAGTTCGTCGTCACTCATGATCGGGTCACCCGGTGCCGTGTCGGAGGTGGCGAGGTTCACCATGGCGTTGCCCGGCTCGGGCGGAGCGAGCGGCACGTTCTGACGGAACAGGTTGCCGAGGAACCGACTCGGGTTGTCGTCGAGGACGGCGTCGGCGACACCCGGTCGGCGGTTGAAGTCGACGAAGTAGAAGTCGCTGCCGAGCATCTGTTCCATCGCCTCGACCCACGGCTGATCACCGCGGTCCATGTAGGCCATGCTGAGCGCGACGATCTGCTTCACCCGCTGCGGATGCAGCAGCGTCATCCACCACACGACCATCGCTCCCCAGTCGTGTCCGATGAACGTGGCGTCGTCGTAGCCGTAATGGTCGAGCAGACCGACGAGGTCACCGGCGAGGTGCTCGATGTCGTAGGCCCCGACATCGGCCGGCACCGACGAGTTGCCGTAGCCGCGCTGGTTCGGGACGATGACGTGGTAGCCGGCCTCCACGAGTGCCGGGATCTGGTGCCGCCACGAGAAGGCGTGTTCGGGCCAGCCGTGCAACAGCACGATCGGTCGGCCGGCGTGCTCGGCGCCGGCCTCGAACACCTCCAGTTCGATGCCGTTGACCGGCACCATCGTGGGCTCGGGGAAGTCGGAGGGGTGGAACATGAGGTGTCCTCTTTCTGCATGGGTTGGTTGGACGGCTGCCACCGTACGAACCCATGCGGACACATTCCGTCCGCAATCAGAACGAGCATGTTGTCGGTCCCGAGCGAAGGCGTGAACGGTTTGCGCACCGGGTGCGCACACTGTTCACGCCTTCATCGCGTTGGGCGAGTCGCGGTGCGCGATGATCTCGGCATGCCCCCGCTTCATCTCGGCGCGTGCTGCGTCGCGCCCGTGAACCCGTGCTCGCCCGACCGTCGACGAGGTGACTGGTGAGCGGGTTGCCGACGGTGGGGTTCATCGGTCTCGGCAACGTCGGCGGCAAGCTCGCCGGATCGCTGCTCCGCAACGGTGCTGCACTCACCGTCCGCGACCTCGACCGGAACGCCGCAACCGCATTCTTGACCGGCGGCGCCACCTGGGCCGACTCACCGGCCGAGTTGGCGGCGGCCGTCGACGTCATCGTCACGTGTCTCCCGTCGCCCGCCACCAGCGCCGCCGTGATGGAGGCTGACGACGGCGTCCTCGCCGGCATCCGGCCCGGCACCGTGTGGATGGAGATGTCGACCACCGACGAGGCCGAGATCCGGCGCCTCGGCGCCCTCGTGGAAGCAGCGGGAGCGCACCCCGTCGACTGCCCCGTGTCGGGTGGATGCCATCGTGCCGATACCGGCAACATCTCGATCTTCGCCGGGTGCGACCGCGACACGTTCGAGCGGATCCTGCCGCTGCTCACCGTGCTCGGACGACGGGTGCTCCACACCGGGCCGCTCGGCACGGCGTCGGTCCTCAAGGTCGTGACGAACTATCTCGCGACGGCGAACCTCGTCGCCATCACCGAGGCCCTCACGACGGCGGCCGCTGCCGGGATGGACCTCAACACGACGTACGAGGCGATCCGGATCTCGAGCGGCAACTCGTTCGTGCACGAAACCGAGAGCCAGGTGATCCTCAACGGATCGCGCGACATCAGCTTCACGATGGACCTCGTGCTGAAGGACATCGGACTGTTCCAGACCGTGGCCGACCGGCACGACGTGCCGCTCGATCTCAACCCGGAACTGATCCGGGTGTTCCAGGACGGCGCCGCCCGCTACGGCGACCGTGAATGGTCGCCGAACATCATCCGCCGTCTCGAGGACGCCACCGGCCTCGACGTCCTGGGCCAGGGCTTCCCCGCCGAGATGGTCGACGACGAGCCCGAGGAACCGGGCGCCGAAGTGGTGCCGCGCCGCTGACCAAGCGGCGGTCCGCACCGAGTGCGGGTTCGATCCGAGCGATTCGACCTGGGTCAGCGGCAACGAATGGCGAAGGTCGCCTCGACATCGTCGCCTGCGATGCCGTCGACCATGCGCGTGATCCCCGACGCCATACCGTCGCCGACCTCGATCGGATCCATCCTCGGCGGGACCACGCCGAACTGCTGGAAGTACGGATCGGTCTCTTCGCCCTTGCCGACGATGTACGCCGTGTCGGGTAGGAACGCCACGACCATGACCTGCTTGTCCGGGCCGTAGTGGAAGTCGAGGTGAGGCGAACCCTCCTCCGGGCCGCCGACGAGATCCATCTCGGCCTCGCCGAGCTCGAAATCCGGGTTGAGCTCACAGACGTCGAACGTGCCGTCACCTCGTTCGAAGCGGTACTCGTTGCCGTCGACCGACACAACGGCGGTACCGGGCTCGAGATCGACGGGGTCGTAGGACGATGCGGTGGAAGACCCACTCGATGTCTCATCCTGCACATCGGTTGCGGCCGTTGCGACGCCGTTCTCGGACGGTGCGACGTCAGCGACGCTGTCACTGTCGGCGTCGTTCGAGCCAGCGACAGATGCCGGAGCCGTCGCGGTGACGGGCGCTGTATCGGACGCTGCAGAGAGGCCGTCGCCGTCATCGCCCGAACCACACGCAGCGAGCACGAAACAGACGACGACGGCCGATCCACGATGCTTGTTCACGATGTCTGCTCCTGTGTGCGGGGCCCACCGCCGCCCGGCGAGCACGTTCGAGACATGTTCCGACAGCCCGCTCAACGATCGCTCAACGCAACCATCGTTCCTGGCAGTTCGATTGATCCGCCGCTCCACCGGGAATACCGCGCAGACGAACGGGCTTCCCGTGGTCGCACACACGACGAACGACGAGAGAAGACGAACCCCATGGCTGACTACGACGTGATCTGGATCGGGACCGGACAGGCGACCGGGACGGTGGTTCCCCGGCTGACGGGTGCCGGCAAGCGCGTCGCCCTGATCGAGGGCGGCGAGGTCGGCGGCTCGTGCGTGAACTTCGGCTGTACGCCGACCAAGACGATGGTCGCCAGCGCGCGGGCCGCACACATGGCGCAGCGCGGGCCCGACTTCGGTGTCGCGATCCCCGAGTACTCGATCGACATGGCGACGGTCATGAAGCGCATGAACGCGATGCGCGACAACTCCGGCATGACCGAGTGGCTCCGGACGATGGACGGCGTCGACTTCTTCGCCGAGTACGCCCACTTCGTCTCCGACCACGAGGTGCAGGTCGGCGACCGAGTCATCTCCGGCGACACGATCGTCGTCCACACCGGCACCAGCGCGCTGAAGGTGCCGATCGACGGCATCGATGACGTCGACTGGCTCGACAACGCCGGCCTGCTCGAACTCGACGCCGTGCCCGACCATTTGGTCATCGTCGGTGGCAGCTACATCGGCATGGAGTTCGGCCAGATCTTCCGCCGGCTCGGGAGCGCTGTCACCATCATCGAGGCGGCCTCACAGCTCATGCCGCGCGAAGACGGCGACATCGCCGCAGCCGCGGAAGAGATCCTGACGTCCGGTGGCATCGACGTGCGCACCGGGGCCGAGGTCCAGTCGGTCGCTCAACCGGAGCAGGGCCGGATCGAGGTCACCTTCGACGGCGGCGACGGCGCCGAGACGATCGTCGGCAGCCACCTCCTCCTCGCCGTCGGTCGGGTGCCGAACACTCGTGCTCTGAACCTCGACGCAGCCGGCGTCGAGACGAACGAGCGCGGCTACATCCAGGTCGACGACGTGCTGCGGACCAACGTCGACCACATCTACGCACTCGGCGACGTCAACGGCGAGGGGGCGTTCACCCACACGTCGGTCAACGACGGCGAGACGTTCTGGGACCACTACGCCGAGGCCGGCGACCGCCGACTCTCCGACCGCATCCCGATCTACGCGATGTACATCGACCCGCCGCTCGGGCGGATCGGCATGAGCGAGCGCGAGGCACGCGAGAGCGGGCGCAACGTGTTGATGGCGACGCGACCGATGTCGGAGATCGCACGGGCCAAGGAGAAGGACGAAACGGCCGGCCTCATCAAGATCCTGGTCGACGCCGACACCGAAGAGTTCCTGGGCGTCGCCGTCCTCGGCGTGGGCGGCGACGAGATCATCAACATGTTCGCCCCGTTCATGCTGGCGAAGCAGTCGTACCGCCTGTTCCGCAAGGCAGTGATGGTGCACCCGACCGTCGGCGAGCTCCTCCCCTGGATCCTCGACGACCTCCAGCCGCTCGACTGATCGGAGCGTGAGCCGACCTAAGGTCGTCGCATGACCGAGACGCCGAATCCGGAACCCGAATCGTCGAGCAGCACGGGCCGAACCGTGGCGATCGTCGCGGTGCTCGGGCTCGTCCTGGGCGTCGCCGTCGTCGTGTTCGCGCTGAACGGTGACGACGACGAGACGGCCGACACGACCGTGCCCGCCGAGACCACCGTCGCCCCGTCCACGACTGCGCCCGGCACCACGGTTCCGGGCACGACCGCACCACCCACCACGGGGCCGGCGACCACCGCCGCGCCGGCCACCACCGCACCGCCCGACACGACCGCACCGCCCACCACAGCACCGCCCACCACAGCACCGTCGACGACGGCGCCCCCGGCGAACGAACTCGAGTTCACGATCGCCGACATCGACGACGGCGGCACGATCCCGACCGAGTTCACGTTCGACGGCGACAACAACGCGCCGATCCTCACCGTCGAGTCGGTACCCGACGGCACGGTGCAACTCGCGCTGCTGGTCGACGACCCCGACGCTCCGACGCCCGAACCGTTCGTGCACTGGGTCGTCTACGGCATCCCGGGCGACGCCGGCGAGATCACCGACGGCAACGACGCCTTCACCTACGGCGCCAACGACATCCCGACCGAGGAATGGTTCGGCCCGTGCCCGCCGGAGGGTGACGGTCCGCACGGCTACGAGTTCACCCTGTTCGCGCTCGACAGCGACCTCGGTCTGGAGCCAGGCCTCGACGGCCGTGCGCTCGAGGAGGCAGTCGAGGGAGCGACGATCGCGGCGTTCACGGTTGCGGCCGACTACGAGCGAGCCGGCTGAGCCTCGACGACCGCCGGCTCGCTCGTCGCGGTGCCGGTACGCGACAGATCCACGAGGTGTGATCCGTACAACTCGGAATCGGTTTCGGGACCAGGAGCCAGGTCGTGCGATCGTGTCGCCGCTGGGTCTGTGTCCCCGATGGGCACCTCGTGGATCTGTGTTGTCGAGATCAGTGTGCCCGACCCCGAACATCGGGGCTAGGGACCAATGGCCCGTTCGCCGCTCCGGCTCTTGCCGGGGCGTGGACGTCGGCGTTCAATGGAGCCATGGGGGACGACACCACGACCATCGACGCCGCCGAACTCGACGCACGTTGTGCCCGGTTCTTCCAGTACTCGGCGGCTCACGCCTGGGACGCGCTGGCCAACCTGTGCTCGCCCGACACGGTGTTCGCACAGAACGGCCACGACACCGACCTCGCCGGCCTGCTCGCGATGGTCGACGGGTTGACCAGCTCGGGCATCGAGTACTCGTACTCGAACGTCCGTCGCGTCGTCGCTCCCGAGGCCCGGACCGTCGTCGAGCAGCACCACGTGATCCTGCGCCGCGGCGACGGCGTGGAGGCCACACCCGACGCCTGCATCGTGATGCAGTTCGACGAGGACGGCGCCATCACCCGGGTCGAGGAGTATCTCGACACCGCCGCGCTGGCGCCGCTGTTCGCATGACACGCTCGTTTGTCAGACTGTCGACGTGAGCGTCTACCCGCCCTTCCCCGACACCGACGACGGCGCGGACCGTTCGGTCCACGAGGAGCGCCTCCATCGCAAGCGCATGTGCGCGATCGGGTATCGCATCTTCGCGGCGATGCGGTGGGGGCAGCTCGGTGACGGCCATATCTCCGCCCGAGATCCGGAGCTGACCGATCACTTCTGGTTGCTCGACTGGGGCGTGCCGTTCAACGCAGCGACGGTCGAGTCGCTCGTACTCGTCGGCCCCGACGGTTCGGTGAAGAACCACGCCTTCGAACCGACGGGGGCGGTCAACACCGCCGGCTACAACATCCACAGTCCGATCCTCGCAGCGCGGCCCGACGCCGTGGCGGCGGCGCACACGCATACCCAGTTCGGCACACCGTGGGCCGCGAACGTCGAGCCCTTCCGGGCCATCAGTCAGGAGTCGTGCGCGTTCGTGTTCGACCAGGCGATGTTCGACGACGAGGAGGTCGAGGTGCTCTCGTACGACGGCGGTAAGCGCATCGCAGCCGCCCTCGGCGAGAACAAGCTTGCGATCCTGCGCAACCACGGCCTGCTCACCGTCGGCTCGTCGGTCGAGTCGGCAGTCGGCTGGTTCGTGATGGCCGAGCGGGTCGCCGAGGTGCACGTCAAGGCGCCCGACGGCAAGGCGATCAGCGACGAAGCCGCCCGCATCGCAGCGTCGACGCTCGCGACCGAGGACACCGGGTGGCGGATGTTCCAGTGGCTCCAGCGCACCCTGGTGCCGGACGCCGCCGTCGTCGACCGACCGGACTGAGTTCAGCCCGGGCCGGGCGACGTCGATGACGTCGTCGTGGTCGGCGGGACCGTCGTGGTGGTCGTCGTCGTGGTCGTGGTGGTCGTGGTGGTCGTCGTGGTCTCGGTGATGTCGAGTTGCTCGACGAAGAGGACCTGGATGGCGTCGTCGTTGCCGACGAGTTCGGTCAGGTCGTCGACCAGATCGGTCGCATCCGGGATCTCCGGACCGGCAACCTGGATGGTGGCGACCTCACCGTCCCAGTCGGTGGAGACGACGGTGACGTCGACGGTCGCTGCCCAGGCGGTGGCGACGCTGTTGATCTGACCGGCGATCACCTCGTCGGGAGCCGGCGGCTCGGCGTCGGCGACGTTCTGTCGTTCGAGCCAGGTCAGCTGCACCTCGAAGGTCTGATCGAGCTGTTCGTCGAGCGCTTCCGTGAGCGACGCGAGCTCCGGCGCTGCGATCGTGCCGCTCGCGTCGAGACGGATCACGTTGTCGGTGATGGTCAACACGTCGATCCGGCCGTTCGCTTCGGGCCCGAGATCGGTGAGCCACTGGCCGACGATCGCGGTGACCTGCGCCTCGAGGAGCTCCTCGTCGCTGACGACGACGGTGGTCTCGGGGGCGACGGTGGTCGTGGTCGCCTGATCGACCCGGTCCCATTCGATCGACACGACCCGGTCGGCACCGAACGACGCCTGCAGCGCTGTGATGAGCGGTTCCGGGTCGGGCGGGGAGTCGAAGCTGCGCACCGTCACGGTGATGCGTTCCTCGTCGAACGTGACCTGGGGGGCGGCCCGCCGGTCGGTCTGCCCGAGCCACACCGACACGATGTCGAGCGCCTCCACTTCGCGTTCCGATGCCTCGACGGCGGCGGTCGACGCCCCGTAGAGGGGTAGTGCCACGGCCACGACGACGACGGCGACCATCGCCGAGACGGCCGCGGAGTGCCGGAAGGTGTTCGCCAGGCGGCGGGGTGGCACGAACCCGGTTGCGACGAACACGAGCACGCCGGCGAGCACGATCGCACAGAGGTTGGTGACGTACAGCAGCAGCGCACCCCACGCGAAGGTGGCGTTGCCCGCCTGGAGGGTGATCCCGAGCACCCCGAGCGGCGGCACGAGGGCGACCGCGACCGCCACGCCGGGCAGTGACGACGAGACGTCCTTCCGCACCGTCGCGTACGCGCCGGCGGCGCCGGCGCCGAGCGCCACGACGAGGTCGCGGATGTCGGGCGCCGTTCGACTCTGCACCTCGTCGGGCAGTTCACCGTTCACGAAGATCGCTGCGAGGACATACGACAGTGCGACCGACCACGCCGTCGCGAGCACGACGGCCATCAGCGCCCGCATCGCGTTCTTGAACAGGGCCATCGAGATGCACGCCGCGATCCCGAGCACCGGCTGCATCAGCGGGGCGAGCAGCATGGCGCCGATGACGACCGCCGGCGAGTCGGCCGACAGTCCCATCACGGCGACGACGACCGACAGCGTGAGCATCACCGAGAAGCGATAGACCCAGTGATCTTCCCGACGGATCGCGAGTTCGGCCATGACCCGCTTGCGTTCCTCGCTGTCGAGGTGCCGGTGCCACCAGCGCCGGCGGCGTTTGCGGAGGATGCCGAGACTCGGGTCGGCGCTCGGCTCCGGTGCTGCGGGCGCGTCGACGGGGTCGTCGGTGAGTTCGGTCCAGACCGGGGCGTCGCCGGCGTGATCTGGCTCCCGCTGATCCGGCGGCGTCGGCACGCCCCGACTCTACCGATCACCCGGCGACGTATCGTGGCGGTCATGGCGACATGGGAGTGTCCCGACTGCGGCCGGACGTTCGGCACCGCCGGCCGCTCGCACATGTGCAACCCGGGCCTATCGGTCGAGGAGTATCTGGTCGACGCACACCCCGTCACGGCGCCGATCCACGAACGGGTCCTCGCCCACGTCTCGGCCCTCGACGGCGAACTGATCGTCGATCCCGTGCGAGCCGGGATCATGTACAAGCACGATTCGATGTTCGCCATGCTCACGTCGAAACGGAAGTGGGCGGCGTTGACGGTGCAGCTGCCCCGCCGTCTCACGTCCGACCGTGTGTCGCTCAAGATCAACGACTACGGCGGCGTGTTCAGCCACACGTTCAGCCTGCACGACCCCGACGAGATCGACGACGAGATGCGCGCCTGGCTGACCGAGGCGTTCTTCCGCAAGCACGGCGGACCACCCGGCGACACCGCAGCGAACGCCAGCTGGGATCCGATGGTCCCCGACGACATCGACCTCGGCCCGCTCGGTTGACGCCTCAGGCGGAGGAACGTTGCGACCAGATGACGACCGGTCGCCCATCTCGGGAGCGTGTCGTCAGCTGGTTCGGGTCCAGGGGCGGTCGGGGTCGAACAGGTGGAGCGCGAACCGGTCGGACAGTTCTTCGAATACGCGCACGCCGCGGATACTGTTGCCGTGGCTGTCGAGGCGCGGCGAGAAGGTGGCCATGCCGCCGACATCGGGGATGATGCCGAGGATGCCACCACCCACACCGCTCTTCGCGGGGATCCCGACGGTGAAGGCCCACTCGCCCGCGTAGTCGTACATACCGCACGTGAGCGCCACGGTGAGCATGTCGCGGGCCACGTCGGGCCGGACGACCTGTTCGCCGGTGCGCGGGTTGACGCCGTGGTTGGCGATCGTCGCCCCGATCGCCGCCAGGTCGTCGGTGGTCACGAGCACCGAGCACTGAGCGAAGTACAGGTCGAGCGTCTCCTCGACCCGGTCGGCGATGATGCCGCGGCTGAGCATCAGGTAGGCGATCGCCCGATTGCGATGGCCGGTCGCCTGCTCCGACTCCCAGACGGCACGGTCGGGCTCGGGCTGGTGACCGAGGTACTGCTCGTACATGCGGCGCACCGTCGCGACCCGTTCGTGCAAGCCGTCGCCTTCGACGAGGTCGGTGACGGCGATCGCGCCGGCGTTCACCATCGGGTTCGGCGCACGGTTCCCGTGCTCGTCGAGCGTGATGGCGTTGAAGCTGTCGCCGGTCGGGGCGACGCCGACCCGTTCTAGTACGTGGTCACGGCCGTGTGTCTCGAGCGCGAGTCCGTAGAGCAGCAGCTTCGAGATCGACTGGATCGTGAACCGGTGGCCGCAGTCGCCGACGCTGAAGTGATCGCCCTCGATCGTCTCGGCGGCGATCGCGAACCGGTCGGGCTCGACGTTCGCCAACTCGGGGATGTAGTCGGCCGGCGCACCCTCAGCGACGCCACGGATGTCGTCGTGCAGCCGCCGGACGGTCTCGCGGAACCACAGCCGACGGTCCTCGGCCACCTGATCGTCGGCATCACCCATCCCGGCATCGTAGAGCGGCCCGTCCCCGGCGCGACCGCCGAGGGATACGCTCACGCCACCTGCTCGAGATCGGATCGATTCGATGACCTACTGCCTCGCCATGCGGCTCGACGAGGGGCTCCTGTTCCTCTCCGACACCCGCACCAACGCCGGTGTCGACAACGTGAGCACGTACCGCAAGCTGCACGTCTTCCGCCCCGGTGACGACCGTCTGTTCGTCCTCCAGTCGGCCGGCAACCTGGCGACGACGCAGGAGGTGCTCGACCGGATCACCCGTGACCTCGCCGCCGGCGGCGAGTCGCTGAACACGGTGAATCACCTGTTCGAGGCAGCGCTGTATCTCGGCCGACTCAGCAGTGAGGTGGCACGCAACCACGCCGCCACACTCGGCGCCAATGCCAACGCCACGTTCATCCTCGGCGGGCAGGTGGGCGACGAGGCGCCCGACATCCTGCTCGTGTACCCCGAGGGCAACTACATCCGCTGCTCCGACGACCGGCCGTTCCTCCAGATCGGCGAGACGAAGTACGGCAAGGCGTGGCTCGATCTCGCCGTGCGGTCGCACGCCGACATGGCGACGGCCGGCAAGATCGCACTGTCGTCGATGGCGGCCACCGCGTTGGCGAACCTGTCGGTCGGGCCGCCGTACGACCTGGGCATCTACCGAACCGGGTCACACGAACTGCAGCACGCTCGCATCGCCGGCGACTCGCCGTTCCTGTCGCGCCTCGTCGATGTGTGGCGAGACCATCTGCTCGCCGCCATGCACGCGCTCCCCGAAATCGAGCCCGGCGACATCGCCCTCCTCGAACCCGAGTCGCGCCCCACCTGAAGCCGTTTCGCGAGTTCCCGAAATTTTTTCGAGATCGACCAATCCGGGCCGGCAACGGTTCCGAATGCTCCGGCAACTCGACGAGAGAGGGGAACTCATGAGTTCGCAATCACCTGTGGTGTCGTCTGCAGCGACACCACCCGGCCAGGACGACGCACCGGGCGTCGATCGACGGCGCTTCATCGGCTACGTCGTCAAGGGATCGACGCTCGCGGTGGCGCTGTCGTACGGTGCCGACACGTTGACGAGCGGTGACTCGGCGACTGGCGCCGCACCGTCGGGACGGGCCGCGCAGCTCCTCGGCATCCCGGAGCTCGCCGACGTCGTCGACCTGACCGACCTGCTCCTGCTCTCGGGCGATCCGTTCTACTACGACTTCCTGATCCGCATCACGCCCGAGAACCGGATCCGGTTCGAGTTGCCGCGCATGGAGGTCGGCCAGGGCATCGAGACGGCGTCCGTCATGATCGTCGCCGAGGAACTGGACGTGGCGATCGACCAGATCGACGTGTCGCTCTCCCCCGCCGAGATCCGACGGGCCACCGGCCAGATCACCGGCGGATCGCACTCGGTGTCGTCGCTCTGGGATCCGCTCCGCAAGGTCACCGCAGCCCTCCGCACGCTGATCGTGCACGGGGCCGCGGCCCAGCTCGGCGTCGCTCCGAACCAGATCACGACCGCGAACGGCATCGCGTCAGCTCCCGACGGTCGTTCGGTTCGCTACGCCGACGTGTCGGACGGTGTCGAAGGCCGCAACGACTTGGCACGCACCGCCGTCCCGAAGGACCCGTCGCACTATCGGGTCATCGGTTCGCCGACGAACCGGATCGATGCCCGCGACATCGTCACCGGTCGGGTTCAGTACGCCATGGATCTCGACGTCGTGCCCGACGCCCTGCCGACGGTGGTCGCCCGGCCCCCGACGCTCGGCGGCACGGTCCGCTCGTACGACGCCTCGGCCGCCTTGGCGATGCCCGGCGTCGTCGCCGCGTGCGAGGTGCCCACCGACGTCGAGGGAGCGTCGTCCGGCGTCGCCGTCGTGGCACGCTCGTTCGGCGAGGCATTCAAGGCCCGCGATGCGCTGCAGATCGAGTGGAACGGCGGCACCGCCGACCACCTCTCCGACGACGACATCATCGAACAACTGCGGGCGATCAACCTGCCGACGCTGCCGGCGATCCCGATCCTGACGAAGTCGGTGTCCGGCGAGTTCATCTTCCCGTACGTCGCACACGCCCCACTCGAGACGATGACGGCGATCGCCGACGTGTCGGGTGGCAGGGCGCGGGTGTGGACCGGCGCCAAGACGCCGATCGCCGCACAGGCCAAGATCGCCCGCGACCTCGGGCTCCTGCCGACGAACGTCGAGGTCAACGTCGTCAAGAGCGGCGGCTCGTTCGGCCGACGGCTCTTCTTCGACGCCGCCGTCGAATCGGCCCGCATCTCCAGCATCGTCGGCCGACCGATCAAGCTGATGTTCACCCGCCAGGAGGACACCAAGTTCGGACGGGCCCGCCCCCTCAGCATCCACAAGGTGCAGGCGACGTACCGGCGTGGCGGGCTGCTCGGCGGGCCGGGCAAGGTGCTCACGTTCGACCACCGAGCCGCCACCTCGGCGCTCGACGCACGCCACGGGTTCGGTGAGGGGATCACTGCGTTCGCCGGCGAGCTGGGAGCGTTCGGATTCAGCCAGACGCTGTGGCACACGACCCAGCTCGTCCAATACGACTTCGGTCTGACGTCGCTGCTCCTCAACGAAAAGGAGTTCCCAGTCGCCACCTCGTCGTGGCGCGGGATCTACTCCGGCACCGCCGTGGTCGCCAACGAGGTGATCGTCGACGAACTCGCCCGCGAACTCGGCGAGGACGAATACGCATTCCGGATGCGCACCCTCGACGACGACCGTTCGAAAGCCGTGCTGCAGGCCGTCGCCGAAGCGGGCGGATGGGGACGGTCGATGCCGCGTCGAACAGCGCAAGGTCTCGGGCTCCACAACGAGTACAAGTCGCGCGCCGCCGTCCTGGCCGAGATCAAGACGTCACCCAGCGCCCAGCAGGACGCTCGGGTCACGAAGATGGTGGTCGCCGTCGACGTGAACCGGGTCGTGAACCCGAAGGGACTCGAGGCGCAGGTGATCGGCGCCGCCACCGACGCGATCACCACCATCCTCCGAACAGGTCTGCACCTCGACAACGGCGCCATCCGCGAGAGCAGCTACGGCGACTTCGAGATCGCCCAGATGAAGCACACGCCACCCGAGATCGAGGTGATCTTCATGCCGACGAACGGCGACCGACCGGGCGGTGCCGGCGAACTCGTCGTCCCTGCGGCGGCCGCTGCGATCGCCAATGCGTTCGCCCGGGCCACGGGGATCAAACCCCGACGATTCCCGCTGCGCGACTTCTACGAGGAGGCCTGAGCCATGCCCGACATCACCTTCGACATCAACGGAACACCCGTCACGATCGACGCCGAGAACGACGACGCCCTCCTCTACCTGATCCGCGACCGCCTCGGCATCACCGGCCCGAAGTACGGATGCGGCGTCGGCGTGTGCGGTGCGTGCACGAGCTTCCAGGGCGGCGAACTCGTCCGCCCGTGCATCGTGCCGATGAGCGAGGCCGCCGGCCAGAGCTACACCACCATCGAGGCGTTGGCCGTCGACGACGTGCTGCACCCGGTGCAGCAGGCGTGGATCGACGAGGACGTCGCCCAGTGTGGCTATTGCCAGGCAGGCCAGATCATGACCGCCGTCAAGCTGCTCGAACGCAACCCGAACCCGAGCGACGACGACATCGACGAGGCGATGAGCGACAACTACTGCCGATGCGGCACGTACCACCGCATCCGCAAGGCGATCAAGCGCGCCGCCGGCAACGGCTGACGCTCGCGGCCCGGGCGGGCTCGGGGACGTCTCGCCTCCATCGGTGACCTTCCCCCGAGTCGAGATTCATGCGTCAGCAGCCGGGTCGCCGGCGAACCCGTCGGTCGGGTCGTCGAGTCCGTCCACCGAGTCGTCGATCAGGCCGTTCGCCAGGCCGAGGTCGGTGTCGGCCAACGGGTCGATCAACACCGGCTCCATCGGTTCCGCGATGGGGGTGAAGCCCGGGCGACCGGGCGGTGCGGTCGGCTCGTCGAGCCAACGCCCGACGACGACCTCGCCACCTGCGCCCTCGACCTCGTCCACCTCGTCGGTGTCGTCGGTGTCGTCGGTGACGTCACCGTCCGATCGCAAGAATGCGCCGCCGGTGATGTCGTCGAACAGCAGATCGGCGAGATCGCCGACCGGTTCGGGCTCGGCGACGTCGACCTCGCCGAAGCGCTCGACCAACTCCTCGTAGGGCGGCAGCTCGGGCAGGGTGCCGATCCCCCATGAGCCGTCGAGCGCACGAATGAGCTGGGTCCCGTCGGGGAACACGAACAGATCACCGCCGGGGAAACGGCCGCAGTCGACCGGGACGCCTGCGGGAACCTCGACCTCGACGGCCATGTCGACGAGGACGAGTTCGCCGTCGACCATCGTGGCCGTCTGTCCGTCGGCGTAGGCGTACACCTCGGCGAACCCCGACCCCGACCCGTCGATGCCGCGCACGTCGCCGGCGTAGAACCGTCCCTGGAAGACAGCGTGACCCTCGGGATACTCCGCGTCGGTCGGCACGATGACCCGCTCGTACTCGCCGGCATCGTTCAGAATCGCCTGCGAGCCGTCGCGGAACAGATACACCCGCTCCACGTCGCCCGACCTGGCGTCGAAGGCGTAGTCGCCGATCGAGACCGGCTCGCCGCGCAGCGGTCCGGGATCGATCGAACGGACCGCCGACCAATCGATCTCGACGTCGACGGGCATACCCGACGGCGTCAGCAGCATGGGCTCGCCGTCGGCATCTATTGCGACAACAGCTGGTTGCCCCTCGTACACGGCGAACGAACGGAACGAGACCTCGTACGCCCCGATGGCTCCGCTTGCGTTCACCGGGAGGCCGGCGTCATCCAGCGTCAGGTGACCGGCCTCGCCGTAGCGGTGTTCGAGGGTCCCGTCGTCCGTGACCACGGTGTAGGCGTAGGTCGGCACCTCGGCCGGTTCGTCGAGACGGTCGACCGGCACACCGTCGTCGGTGCGGTAGGCGATCGTGTCGCGCTGGTTCGCGCCACTGAGCGCCGTCGACTCGTACGCGTGAACACGCTCGCCGTCGACGATCGCCGTGAACTCGTACCGACCGAAGTCGGTGAGGGTCTCCGGATCGATCGCGTCGCCGTCGGGCGTGACGAGGTCGAGGCGTTCATCGAGGGTGACCTCCACCCAAACGCCATCGACCAGCTGATGGCCGTACGACGTCCCGGGCTCCGGCTGGCTCGCTCGTTGTGACATGACGGAGAACCTAGATGCCACCGAAGGCCACTCGAATCGGGAGGATTCCCGATTCGAGACCCGCACGTCGCGATCAGCCGGAGCCGCGGCCGACCACTCAACGGCACCGTCTGGCGCTCGCGGACAGCGCGGGCTCGGTCTCCGCCGGCCGAGCCCGCCCCGCCATGACTCAGGCGATCCGAGTCGTCATCCTCCGATGTGCCGTGCCGGGGACGAAGAGGTCGCCTGCGTCGTTGATCATCTTCAGGTAGCCCTCGTCGGCGTTCACGGCGTCGGTCGCCGCTTGTGCCGTCGCCGCGTCGGGTGTGACGCTCAGCCAACCGAGCTGGCCGAACTCGCCGAACGCCGACGCCAGCACCATGATCGGGACGCCACCGACGTTGCCGGCGTGCGCGGCGATCTCGAGGCCCCACTCGACGGCGTCGGTCATGTGGCCGTTCGCCGCCGTCGCCATCGTCACGATCGCCACCGCGCCGACGGGCGGCGTGGTGCCCGCGGCCAGGTCGGCGTTGAGCGGCCTCGCCAAGGCGTCGGTGCCCGGGATGCCACGGAACTCGGCACCGGCCTCGAGCTTGTCGAGGTAGGTCTCGTCGGACATCAACGTCGTGTTCATCTCCGCCAGGTGGGCAAGGCCCTCGACACGTGCGCTGAACACCATCGTGCCGTGCGGCGCACCGAAGTTCGCCGACCAGAGCCCGATGTCCTGTCCGAGTTTCTCGCTCACGTAGCCACGGATGTCGGCGCAATACGCCATCGCTCTCGGCAACGAACCGGTCATCGTGACGGTGCGTGTGAACAGATGCATTGGGAACCCCCATTCCCTCTGCGGACCCGACCGTTTCGGATCCGTCGCGGCCCGAACCTCGCCACACGGACGCTTCCACATGCGCGCTTTTCGCGCCTCTCGTAAAGTCAAGATTTCGACGCTGCGTGCACGACGGAACCGTTCACGCGCAACCCGCGCGAAACCGATCGGATAGCAGCGCGATCGCACCGAGCCGCCGCCTCGAGTCTCGTTCCGCATCGTCGCCGACTCGTGGCGCTCACTACGTTCGGACCACCGGGCGTCCGGGGCGCCCGACCACCTGAAGGAGTAGTCATGGCCCACGATCTCGTCATCCGCAACGGGACCGTCTACGACGGTACGGGCGCCGCGCCCGTCGTCGCCGACGTCGGCATCACCGGCGACACGATCACCGCGGTCGGCCACATCGCCGAGCAGGGTGCTCGCGAGATCGACGCCGCCGGAAAGGCGGTCACGCCGGGCTTCGTCGACATCCACAGCCACCTCGACGCCCAGATCGGTTGGGACCCGCTCCTCACACCGTCGAGCAACCACGGTGTCACGACGGCCCTGCTCGGCAACTGCGGCGTCACGTTCGCGCCGTGCGAACCGAACGGCCGCGAGATGCTCGCCCACATGATGGAGAGCGTCGAGGACATTCCGGCCAAGGCAATCCTCGACGGCCTGCCGTGGACGTGGGAGAGCTACGGCGAGTACCTCGACGCGATCGACGAACTCGACCCCGCGATCAACGTGATGGGGCTCGTCGGTCACTGCGCGGTGCGCCCGTACGTGATGGGCGAGCGGGGCATCGACGGTGATCCGAGCGAGGCAGACATCGCCGGGATCGCGGAGGCAGCGGCGAAGGCGGTCAGCGAGGGTGCCGTCGGGTTCTCGACCTCGCGCATCCTCCTCCACTTCATGCCCGACGGGCGCTACGTGCCGGGAACGACCGCACCGCACGACGAGATGGTCGCCGTCGCGAAGGCGCTCGGCGAGAACGGCCTGACCCAGAACGTCCCGAACTTCACCGGCGACTTCGCGGGTGAGATCGACCTGATCCGCAAGCAGGCCGACGCAGCCGGTGGGCGTGTGCTGTTCAGCACCGGCGTGAGCGAGAACCCCGAGTCGGGGAAGATGATGGCCGACATCGTCTCGACGCTGAACGACGAGGGCTACGACGTCACGGGCCTGTGCATCCCCCGCCCCTCCGGTCTCATCATGGGCCTGCAGAACGACATGTACTTCCGCGGCGGGCCCTGGAAACAACTGAACGCGATGAGCTTCGAGGACCGCTTGGCGGCCATCCACGACGACGCGTTCGTCGCCGAGTTGGTCGAGCAGGCGAAACAGCGCCCGCCGAAGACGCCGGCGTCGCTGATCTTCCCGCTCGGCGAGGGTGTGCCGCGCTACGTCGACGGGCCCGAGCACAGCCTGGGCGCGATGGCCGAGGCGGCGGGCGAGCACCCGGCCGAGACGTTCCTGCGCATCGAGCGAGAGACCGACGGCCAGGCCCTGTTCACCGTGCGCCTGTTCAACCGCAGCGTCGACGCCGTCGAGTCGCTGATCACCTCCGAGCACGTGCTGCCCGGACTCGGCGACGCCGGTGCCCACGTCGGCCAGGTGATGGACGCCGGCTGGACCACGTTCGTGCTGCGGTACTGGGTCGGCGAACGCAAGGCCATGAGCTTCGCCGAGGCGGTCCGCCGCATGAGTTCGGCACCGGCGCGGGTGGTCGGGCTCACCGACCGCGGCACGATCGCCGAAGGCATGCGTGCCGACGTCAACGTGATCGACGTCGACCGACTCGTCGAGTCGGTGCCCGAGTTCGTGCGCGACTTCCCCGACGGTGGCGGCCGCCTGTTCCAGGGCGCGACCGGCTACGACGCGGTCATTTGCAACGGCATCCAGATCGTCGACAACGACACCCACACCGGTCAGCGACCGGGGTCGGTGCTGCGTTCGGCCGCCTGAGCACCGTGTCCGACCGACCCCACAGCGACGGACCGAGCGCGCTCGACTCGCTCCAGGTGTTCGCTCGCGGCTCGGTCGACATCGCGCCGGGGCTGACCCACACCGAGATCTACACGGGCCACGGCCTGTTGTCGGTCTTCCGGACGATGCCGCCGGACAACGCACCACAGGCGGCGATCGTGGGGTGCGGTGGGGCGATGGGTGGCGTCCTCGGCCCGGGTCACGGGCTCTACACGACACTCGCCGACCGGTGGGCCGACCGTGGTGTCGCTACCTACCGCGTCGGCTACCGCATTCCGAACGACCTCGACCGGTGCGCGCACGACGTCGCCTGCGCGGTCGAGATGGCCGTGGCCGACGGCGCCGAACACGTCGTGGTGATGGGGCACAGCTTCGGTGGCGCCGTCGTGATCCGCACGGCGGTCGTCATGATGGCGGAGGTCGACGGCGTGGTCACGTTCGCGACGCAATCGGCCGGCTGCGAGGTGGCCGGCGCGCTCGCCGGGCGGCCACTCCTGCTGTTCCACGGCGAACACGACGACATCCTGCCGCCGCAGTCGAGCGAGATGGTTCGCATGATCGCCGGATACGGCGACCTCGAGATCCTGCCGAACGACGGCCACCTGCTCGGCCGGAGCGACGACGCCATCGTCGAACGACTCGACGAGTGGCTGCCGGGAGTGCTCGGGTTTCGCTGACCGGTCAGATCGCGGCGGCGACCAGCCAGCTCGTCAGGAGCACGATCAGCACGAACAACCCCGACTCGATCGCCAGCGTGCGACGCAGGTCGGCGAGTAGTGCGGGGTCGTCGGGACGTTGCTCGAGCGACGGGCGGATCCGGAAGTGGTTGTACGCACCGAGCAGCGCCGCCAAGGCGACGCCGACGATCTTGGCGACCATGACCCGGCCCCACTGGGTCGAGAACAGATCACCGGGCTCGTCGATGATCGAGAACGTCATGACGGCCCCGGCGACCGCGACTGCTGCCAAGGCGAACCCGGCGATCGACGAGAAACGCACGACCATCGACGCGGTGTCGGTCGGGTCGTCCGAACGCCGCCGCATGAACACGATCGTCGTCATGGCGAACACCCCTCCCGCCCAGACGGCCGCCGCGAGGACGTGGACGAGGTTGACGGCGGCGTGGAGTGGCCACCAGCCCCGACTGACGGTGTGGCCGTCGAACCAGAACGAAGCCAGCACGAGTGCGAAGCCGATCAGGCCGATCGCCGCCGAGGTGGTCGGGACCCACCTCGCCCCTGCGGCTCGAGTGTCGGGCGACGCGTCGTCGGTCAACGTCGCCGCCGAGAGCGACCGGGCGGGTGCGACGACCCGCCCGACACCGGGGTGGAATCCGATCAGCACGACCAACCCGCCGACGATCTTGAGCGCGACGGCGACGCCTGCCTTGGTCTGGAGGAGCTCGGTGGCGACGGCGTCGTGCGTCATGTGCAGGCCGGCCCACTCGATGAAGCCCCCCAGTGCGATCGCGAGACCGGCGATGCGGACCCAGTTCAGCTCGGCCGCGATCTCATCGCGGCGTCCGCGGATGACCCAGACGAGCGCAGCGACGGTGCCGAGGCCGAAGATCAGCCCGAGGAAGGTGAAGGTCCGACCGACCCGACCGACCCACGCGGCGTCGTCGGCGGTGTCGTCGCCGGCCAGGAACTCGTCGAGCGCAGCAGGCGGCACCGTCGTCGTCGGTGACGCGGCCGGCGTCGCAGCGGCGGTCGTCGGCGGGACGTCGAGCTGCGTGAGCGTCGTCGCCGGCACCGTGGTCGCGCCTGACGACTCCGTCGTCACCGGCGTCGTCGTCGGCAACGTCGTCGCAGGCGGCGTCGTCGTCGCCGGTGCCGTCGTGGCCGGGACGGGCGCATCGACCGTGAAGCTGAACGAGCCGTCGATCGGGTGGGCGTCACCCGCACGCACGTTCCACCGGAGTCCGTAGGTGCCGGCCTCGAGCGGTGGGTCATAGGTGAGGACGAAGGTCGTGCCGTCGGTCGGGTCGATCGAGGTCGGCTGACGGATCTCACCGGACGGTTCGAGCAGCTCGAAGCCCTCGCCCGCCGGCTCGGCCGACGACGTGAAGTTCAGCGTGATCTCGCCCAACGGCCCCTCGACCGTCGCGCCGTCGGTCGGCGTCGACGACTCGAAGTCGGTGTGGGCCGATGCGACGGACGGCCACAGCACCGTGAGGCAGGCGGCGATCACCGCGAGGAGCAGGACGCGCGTTCTCGGCACGACGTGCACGGACATACTGATGGACGGTATCGGTCGTCCGGTGCGCAAGCCACTCACCGGCCACCGGCGGGCGTTGCCCGATCCCCGGCTAGCGTCGACCGACCCGACCCGAGGACCGCATGACCCTTCGCCAACGACTCGCCCGCCGCCTCCTCCGCCTCGTGGGCTGGCGCACCGACGGTGAACCACCGACGCCGCACCGATTCGTGCTGATCGCGGCGCCGCACACCTCGAACTGGGACTTCCCGCTCATGATGCTGATGGCGTTCGAGACCGGGTTGTCGATCCACTGGCTCGGCAAGGAGAGCCTGTTCCGGGGCCCGATGGGGTGGTTCCTGAAACGGCTCGGTGGCGTCCCGGTCGAGCGGACCGAGCCGAACCGGTTGGTCGCCCAGATGGCCGACGTGTTCGCCGAGCAAGACGACTTCGCGCTCGTCGTCCCGCCCGAAGGCACGCGCAGCCGGTCCGACCACTGGAAGTCGGGCTTCTACCGGATCGCTCATGGCGCCGACGTGCCGATCCTGTGCAGCTACCTCGACTATTCGACGAAGGTCGGCGGTTTCGGCCCGCTGATCACGCCGACCGGTGACGTGCGCGCCGACATGGAACCGATCCGGGCGTTCTACGCCGACAAGCACGGCCGCTACCCGGATCAGAAGAGCGACATCCGGCTGCGCGACGAAGCGAGCTAGCCAGCGGCGTCGCGCAGGCTGCGATGCAGACGGTCGAGCGCGTCGGCGGTGCGCGCTCCCCACCAGAACAGGTCCTGCCCGTCGACGCGAACCGGACGGGCGATCGAGGCCAACTCGTCGAGGTGTTCGTCGGTGAACACGTACGGTTCCGACGGCACCAGCACCACGTCGGGCGCCAGCGCCGCTGCTGCGTCGAGTTCGAGTGTCGGGTAGTCGTCGGTCGCGTCGGCGAAGACGTTCTCGACGCCGAGGCGACGCAGCATCGACGAACCGAACGTGTCGCCACCGATCGTCATCCACGGCCGCCGCCAGATCGGGACGAACGCTCGCAGTCCGAGTGACGGGTACGAGTCGGCGACAGGATCGGGGGCCGACACCCCGACGGCCTCGGCCAGCACCGACAACTCGTCGTGGAGCCGGTCGAGCGACCGGACGTCGAGCACGACGAGTTCGAGGCCGACGGCCGTGAGCGCCTCGGCGTCCTCGCGTCGGTTCTCTTCCCGATCGACGACGACGAGATCCGGCGCCAGCCCGGCGATGGCGTCGATGTCGGGGTTCTTCGTCCCGCCGACGTGGAGCAGGTCGGGCCGTTCACAGAACCGGGTGCATGCGACCGGTTCGACGCCCCACGCCGTCAGCGTTTCCGTGGCGGACGGCACCAGGCTCACGACCCTCACGGCGCCGAGGGTGGACCGCTCATGCGGTCGGGAGCCGATCGCGCAGCTCGTGATCGAGGACCCGACCGGCAGCAATCAGTCGGGCACCGACGACGACCGTGATCGTCTGGGCGGCAACCAGGCCGACGAGCACGATCAGCTGTGCGGCCGCCGCGTCCGCTGCACTGCCACCACCGAGCAGCACGCCGATGAACGCTCCGGGCAACGAGACGAGGCCGACCGTGCGGGTCTGGTCGAGCACGGGGACCAACGCCTCGGGACGGTCGTGGTCGACCACGAGCGCCATCGCCCGCCGCCGCACGAACCCCAGCGACAGCGCCGCCTCGACCTCGCCGAACCGTTCCCGCAACGCCGCCAACGACCGACGACCCATCAGCGTGAACCCGGTCATGGCGTTCCCGATGACGATGCCGCAGATCGCGACGATGGTCGGCGGTTCGAACGGTGCCGCGCCGAGTCCGAACACGATCAGCAGCACCGGGACGGCACCCGCGCCGATCGACGCTGCGATCCAATGGATCGACGAGCGAGCGTCGACGCGGCCCGACGCCGTGACCGTCGCGACGCCGAACATGAACCCGACGAAGAGCAACGACGACCAGACGTGTTCGAGCGCCGCGGTGACCACCAACGCCACGACCAGCAGTTGCACGATGGCTCGGGCGACGGCGCGAGCGCTCGGCAACGCCGTGCCGAGTCGGCCGACCCACGACGCCGCGACGGCGAGCGCGGTGAGCGCACCGACCGCGACGGCCAACCGCCATTCGAGTTCGGGTCCGATGGTCGTCGACGCCACCACGCCCCGCATCATGCCCCGCCCGACGAAGGCGTGAACAAACTGCGGAATAGTTCCGCAGTTTGTTCACGCCTTCGACGGGTTGGGTCGGGGTTGGGGTTGGTGGGTGGTGCGGTCAGAAGTCTTCGTCGAAGGCGACGTCGCCGGAGACGCCGACCTGGTACGACGACACGGTGCGCTCGAAGAAGTTCGAGAGCCCTTGCACGTCCTGCAGCTCCATGAACGGGAACGGGTTCTTCGATCCGAACTCGGGCTGGTAGCCGAGCTGTGCGAGACGCAGGTCGGCAATGTACTGCAGGTACTCACGGGTGTCGTTGAGCGACATCCCCGGCACGCCCTCGGCGAGCACGTCCTGCGCGAACTGCAGTTCACAGTCGACCGCGTCGCGCAGCATCGCCCGGACGTCGGCTTCCATCTGTTCGTCGAACAGGTCCGGCTCCTCCTTCCGCACGGTCTCGACGACCTCGAACGCGAAGTTCATGTGGCACGACTCGTCGCGGAACACCCAGTTGGTGCCGTCGGCGAGACCGTTCAACAGTCCCTTCGAACGGAGGAAGTAGACGTACGCGAACGCGGCGAAGAAGAAGAGGCCCTCGATGCTCGCTGCGAACGTGATCAGGTTGAGCACGAACTGGCGACGATCGTCGCGGGTCTCGAGCCGGTCGAGGTCGCCGATCGAGTCGATCCAGCGATAGCAGAACTCGGCCTTCTTGCGGATCGACGGGATGTTCTCCACCGCGGCGAACGCCGCCTCGCGTTCGGCCATGTCGGGGATGTAGTTGTCGAGCAGGGTGAGGTAGAACTGCACGTGCAGCGCCTCTTCGTACAGCTGCCGCGACAGATACATCCGGGCTTCGGGTGCATTGATGTGCTGGTACAGGTTGAGCACCAGGTTGTTCGCCACGATCGAGTCACCGGTCGCGAAGAAGGCGACGAGCCGAGACACCAGGTGCCGCTCGGCCGGCAGCAGCTTGCGGTCGAGATCGACGAGATCGTCGGAGAAGTCGATCTCGTCGACGGTCCACGTGTTCTTGATGGCATCTCGGTACATGTCGTAGAAGGCCGGATAGCGCATCGGCCGCAACGTCAGATCGAAGCCGGGGTCGAGGATGTTGTTCGGTCGAGCGGACGAGATCGAGCTCGGCCGGGCAGCCGGTGTCCCTGCCGACGGGGCCGACGCCGTCGCCGGGGTCGACACGTCGAGGAGTCGTTCGGTGGCACTCATCAGTCGCACGCCTCGCAGGCTTCGGGGTTCTCGAGCGAGCAGGCGATCGCCTCCTCGTCGGTGAACGTCGCGGCAGGCTCTCCACCGCCGGGGCCGGGTGACGCCGGACCGCTGGAGGTGACCTGGTTGATGCGGGTCGCCGGACGGCTCCGCAGGTAGTACGTCGTCTTGAGACCCTGCTTCCACGCGTGCAGGTACATCGACGAGAGCTTGCCGATCGTCGGTGTCTCCATGAACAGGTTCAGCGACTGGCTCTGGTCGATGAAGGCGCCGCGGGCGGCGGCCATGTCGATCAGGCGGCGCTGCGGGATCTCCCACGCCGTGCGGAAGCGAGTCCGCAGCGCTTCGGGGATCCGTTCGATGTGCTGGATCGACCCCTCCGACCGCTTGACCTCCGCGATCATCTGCTCGTCCCACAGACCGAGCGCCTGGAGTTCGGCGACGAGGTAGCGGTTGACCTGCATGAACTCGCCCGACAGCGTCTCGCGTTTGAACAGGTTCGACACCTGCGGCTCGATGCACTCGTAGCAGCCGGCGATCGATGCGATCGTCGCCGTCGGCGCGATCGCGACCAGGAGGCTGTTGCGCAGACCGTGTTCGTCGATGCGGCCCCGCAACGTGTCCCAGTCGAGTTCGGCGGGCGGCGCGACGTCCCAGAGGTCGAACTGCAGGTCGCCTCGTGCGGCACGCGTTCCGGAGAACGCCTCGTGCGGCCCGAACTCGGCGGCGAGATCGGTCGAGGCCCACAGCGCGTGGAAGTAGATGTGGGCGCTGATCCGGGTCGACAGCGCCTCGGCTTCGGGGGCGTCGAACGGGAACCCGAGTCGGAAGAAGACGTCTTGGAGACCCATCAGGCCCAGGCCGACCGGACGCCACACGCTGTTCGAGTGGGCGGCTTCGGGCGTCGGGTAGAAGTTGATGTCGATCACCCGGTCGAGCAGCGGCACGACCTGGCGGACCGCCTGCCCCAACCGATCGAAGTCGAAGCCGGGCGCGTCGCCGCTCGTCACGTAGGCGCCCAGGTTGAGCGAGCCGAGGTTGCAGACCGCCGTGTTCTCCTGGTCGGTCACCTCGAGGATCTCGGTGCACAGGTTCGACAGGTGCACGACCCGGGGCGACCCGTCGGCGTTCGTGGAGCCGGTCTGGTTGCACGTGCGGTTGGACGCGTCCTTGAACGTCATCCAGCCGTTGCCGGTCTGGGCGAGGGTGCGCATCATGCGCGAGTAGAGCTGGCGGGCCGGCACCTGCTTCTCGAAGCGACCGGCCTCCTCGGCGGCCTGGTAGGCGGTCGTGAACTCGTCGCCGTAGAGGTCGACGAGCTCGGGCACCTTCTTCGGGTCGAACAACGACCACATCCAGTCCTTCTCGACCCGCTCCATGAACAGGTCGGGGACCCAGTTCGCGATATTCAGGTGGTGAGTGCGGCGGGCGTGGTCGCCGGTGTTGTCGCGCAGTTCGAGGAAGTCCTCGATGTCGGCGTGCCACGACTCGAGGTAGACGCACGCGGCGCCCTTGCGGCGACCACCCTGGTTGACGGCCGCGACCGACGAGTCGAGGGTTCGGAGCCACGGCACGATGCCGTTCGAGAGGCCGTTCGTGCCCTCGATCAGGCTGCCCTTCGACCGGACCCGGCTCCAGGCGACGCCGATGCCGCCGGCGAACTTCGACAGCTTGGCGATGTCGGCGTAGCGGTCGTAGATGCCCTCGAGGCTGTCCTCGGGCGAGTCGAGCAGGTAGCAGCTCGACATCTGTGAGTGTCGGGTTCCCGAGTTGAACAGGGTCGGGCTCGACGGCAGGTACGCCAGCGACGACATCAGCTCGTAGAAGGCGACGACCTCGTCGACGTCGGTCGACAGGCCACAGGCGACGCGCATGAAGAAGTACTGCGGCGCCTCGAACACCTGGCGGGTCTCGGGGTGACGGAGCAGGTACCGGTCGTACACGGTGCGGAGACCGAAGAACTCGAACCGGCGATCGCGGTCGGTGTCGATCGCTGCGTTCAGCTCGGGGGCGTTGGCGTCGACGAAGGCGTACACCTCGTCGGAGATGACGCCCGCGGCGTGGCCGACCGCGATCGACTCCGAGAACCACGGCACGTTCTGGGTGCGCACCTCCTTGTCGATCACGGTGGCGAGCAGCCGTGCTGCCAGACGCGAGTAGGCCGGCTCTTCGACGATCAGGCCGGCGGCGGTGCGGATCGACAGCTCGTCGAGCTCCCGAGTGGTCGCACCGTCGGACAGCGCAGAGATCGTCCGGGTCGCCACGCGCATCGGGTCGACGCCGCGAAGGCCCTGCGCAGCCTTGGCGATCGAGATGACGATCTTGTTGACATCGACCGGCTCCAGCGATCCGTTGCGCTTTCGAACCCGCATCCCCTCGGTGTCGACGGCCACGCCGCCGGCGCCGCTGATGGCCGTGAGGGTGGGCGGTCGGTTCTCGTCGATCACGGTCATGGGTGGTGCTCCTCGGGTGCGGTGCGGTGCTGTGCGGTCGATCCGCCACCACAACATCTGGTGCGTACGCCGCAAGGTGAGCCAGGACGACCACCAGATGTTGGGTGGGGGGTTGTGCATTACACCGGTGTAACTCGCCCACCGTCAAGGGGCTCGGCGTTCGGGCTTTGAGCACTAAACCGCAACCTCGGAAGCGCCCCCGTGGACGGGCTACGGTCGGGACGGTGACCAGCCCGTCCGACGACCTGAACCTGAAACAGGTCGCGGCCCGGCTCGGCGTCCACTACATGACCGCCTACAAGTACGTGCGTCAGGGGCAGCTGCCGGCCTGGCGCGACGGGACGAACTGGCGGGTCGACACCGCTGCACTCGAACGCTTCGAGCAACGCCGCAATCATCCCGACGCGGAGATCGTGCCCGCCGTCGATGTCGACTGGACCGACCGGCTCGTCGCCGCGCTCCTCGCCCACGACGAGCCGATGGCCTGGGATCTGATCGAGCGTGCCCTGGCCGCCGGACACGACGCCGCGTTCTGCTTCCTCGACATGATCGGCGCCGCGCTCGCCGAGATCGACCGTCGCAGTGGTCGCGGCGAGCTCGGACCCGCCGCTTGGCCCGCTGCGACGGTGGTCGCCGAGCGCCTCGTCGCACGACTCGGCGCCCGCTTCCGTCGACCAGGTCGACGCCGTGGCACGGTCGTCCTGGGCGCGCCGGCCGGTGAGCAGCACCAGCTGCCGATCTCGATCCTCGCCGACCTCGTCCGGCTCGAAGGGTTCGACGTCGTCGAGCTCGGCGCCGACGTCGACCCCGCCGTGTTCGCCGACGCTGCCGCTCGTGCCGAGCGGCTCCACGCCGTCGGTATCGGCGTCACCACCGTCGACCAGCTCGACGCCGCGTCGGCAGCCATCACAGCCGTCCGCGGCGTGGCGCCACGTGTCCCGATCATCGTGGGCGGTCAGGCCGTCCGCAACGACGACGTGGCGAGCGTGCTCGAGGCCGACGGATGGGCGCCCGACGGCCGCGCCGCGGTCCGCCTCCTCGCCCACCTCCCCGACCCCGCCCTCACCCCCGACCAACCGACGAAGGCGTGAACGGTGTGCGCACCCGGTGCGCAAACAGTTCACGCCTTCGCTTAGGTTCGGGCGATGGAGATTCAGCAGGGGGAAACGGCGGCGATCGTGACCGGAGGGGCGTCGGGACTCGGGCGTGCGAGCGCCCGTGCGTTGGCGGCGGCCGGCGCGAAGGTCACGATCTTCGATGTCAACGCGGAGGGCGGGCAGGCGGTCGCCGACGAGATCGGCGGGTTGTTCTGCCGGGTCGACATCCTCGACGAGGACAACGTCGTCGACGGGTTCGCCCAGGCCCGGTCGGCGTTCGGGCAGGAGCGGATCCTGGTGCACTGCGCCCAGGTGTCGCGAGGCGGCAAGACCGTGGGCCGCGACCGGGAGAACGGCGGCTACAAGCGGCTTTCGACCGAGGCGTTCGCACTGTCAGCCGAGGGCATCTTGGTGGCGAGCTACCGGATGGCGTCGTTGTCGGCGCTCGGCATGTGCGAGCACGCCGAACCGCTCGGCGACGACGGCGAGCGCGGCGTCATCACGCTCACCGCGTCGGTCGCTGCGCAGGACGCGCAGGTGGGCCAGGTCGCCTACGGCTCGTGCAAGGCCGGTGTGAACGGGCTGGTGCTGCCGATGGCCCGCGACCTCATGAACGAGGGCATCCGGGTCAACTCGATCATGCCCGGCATCTTCGCGACACCGCCGATGCTCGGGGTACCCGAGAAGGTGCTGACGAACCTGTCGGCGTCGGTGCCGTTCCCGAAGCGGCTCGGTGACCCCAAGGAGTTCGGCTCGCTCGTGCTCGAACTGGTCCGCAACAGCTACTTCAACGGGCAGAACCTGCGCCTCGACGGCGCCATCCGCATGCCGCCTCGCTGAGCGTCGTCGGTGCTCAGGCGGCGGTCGTGTCGATCGAGCCGCTCAGCACGCGGCCACGCTCGTCGGTGATCGCGTTGACGCCCTCGATCTCGCTGAGGGTGTCGACCAGTCGGGCTCGCCCCTTCCATCGCGTCGACGCGTCGATGACGAGGCGGTCGTCGTCGAGGCGAACGTGCTTGAGCTGGCGTGCTCCGGCGAGCTGCGGGTCACGTGTGATCGCCCACAGGACCTTGCCGATCACGGCGACTCGCTTCGGATCGATTCGGCCGGGTTGGGTCAGCTCGGTCCAGAAGGAGCGACCCCACCGCATGATCGTGCGGCGGTGGGTCCACGCGAACATGATCAGCGCCGTCCGGCTGAACGGGTTGGCGATGGTCTTGAACAGACGGCTCATGTCGGAACCGTGCCCGCCGGGCAGGCTCGCGAAACCCGGCGGGGCCGGTCAGCAGGTGGCGGTGGCCGTGCCGGCCTGATCGCCGGACGGGGTGGTGAAGGTGCCCTCGTAGGTGACGGTCGTGCCGTCGACCGTCAGGCCGGTGCCGTCGGCGGGGATCGTCGACGACAGGTTGCCGTCGTCGGTGTAGACGGTCACGTTGCCGAGCCACTGCCCGCCGTCGGACGTCGCGTTGATCTCGAGCTGGATGCCCTCGAGCGCGAGCCGGTTGATGCGTACCTCGACGGCGTCGTCGGTGACCGTGCACGTCACGCTCTGAGCACCGCTCACCGGGAATGCGTACGCGGCGTCGCCGATCTCGGCCGTCGGGTCGGATCCGCCGCCGGCCGGGTCGCAGTTGACCGCCATCCGGGCGTCGACCATCTCGGCGTTGGCGACGTCGAAATCGGCCACCCGCTCGACCTGTCCCTCGTACGACAGCGCGCCGTCGCCGATCGTGAACGTGCCGTCGCGGGCGATCGACTCGGCCGTGTAGCGAGTGTTGTCACCACCTCGGGCGAACGTCGTGGTGAGGAACCAGGTGCCGTCCTGCGGGGCGCCCTGTACGAGGAGATCGTGCCCGTCGGCGGTCTGGAAGTTGACCGCGACCTGGGCATCGGTCACCGTGCACTGGACGTTGATCGAGCCGCTGGCCGCATAGTCGAGCCGCTCACCGTCGAGTTCGACGAAGGCCGTCCCCGGATCGGCGGTGACCGGCGGCGTGCCCAGCACGACGAGCGCGTCGAGGTCGGACGGGTCGCCCGCCGACCCGTCCTCGCCACCCGAGCCGTCTCCCGAGTCGACACCGGCGTCGTCGCTCGCACCGCCTTGGTCAGCTGCCGAATCGTCGTCGGCGCTGCCGCCGTCCGCATCGTCGTCACTGCCGCCGCACGCGGTCGCGACGACCGCCAGTGCGGCGATCGCCAGCATGCGACGCCCTCGCCGTGTCGCGTTCGTACCCATGTGCCCGCTCCCTTCTTCCCGCCGGAAGTGTGTGCTCACGCTAGTTCCCGGACGGTTCACCGACCAGCGGTTTCACGCGTCACCCGGATGGGTAACACTGGAGGGGTGATGTTGCGCGTGTTGCCGACGATGATTCTCCCCACTCGACCGTCCGATGGGTGGTGTGAGCGATGAGCAAGATGCCGAAGCGACGCCCCGCCCGCGCCGTGATCGAACCCGTCTCCCCCGTCGTCGACGGTGGCCGCTTCCCGTCCAAGGCGGCCCTCGGCGAACCGGTCGTGGTGACTGCCGACGTGTTCGGCGAAGGTCACGACGCGATCGACGCCGCGATCCGCTGGCGTCACGCCCCCGTCGTCGGTGACGCCGGCCCGTGGGTACAGGTGCCGATGCAGTTCGTCGTGAACGACCGCTGGACGGCGTCGTTCGTCCCGACCGAACTCGGTCGCCACCAGTACGAGATCATCGCCTGGTCCGACCATGTCGAGTCGTGGCGCCACGGCACCGAACGCAAGGCCGAGGCCGGCGTCGACATCGGCGTGGAGTTACTCGACGGCGAGCGGATCACCGACCAACTCCTCGCCACGGCCAAGAAGGCCAAGCCCCGCATCGACGACGACGTCGAGACGCTCGAACGGCTCCTCGCCGCCATCCGTGACGGCGATGCCGAAGTGCTCCACGACGAGGCCTGGCCCCGACTGTCGCACCGATACATCGACCGCAAGCCGGCCGCCGCGAGCGCCAAGTTCGACATCGACGTCGACCCCGAGCGAGCCCGGTTCAGCGCGTGGTACGAGTTCTTCCCCCGCTCACCGTGGAGCGGCGACGCCCCGAACGATGAGCACGCCACGCTGCGCGACGCGATCGATCGGCTCGACCGTGTCGAAGCCATGGGCTTCGACGTGCTGTACCTGCCGCCGATCCACCCGATCGGCGAGGTGAACCGCAAAGGTCGCAACAACACCACCGAAGCCTCCCCCGACGACGTCGGCAGCCCGTGGGGCATCAGCGACCACTACGCCGTCCACCCCGAACTGGGCACCGTCGACGACGTGACCGCGTTGGCGACCGCGGCGCGCGAACGAGGGATCGAACTCGCACTCGACATCGCGTTCCAGTGCACGCCCGACCACGTGTGGGTCGACGAGCACCCCGACTGGTTCAAGCATCGCGCCGACGGCACGATCCAGTACGCCGAGAACCCACCGAAGAAGTACCAGGACATCTACCCGATCGACTTCGAGACCGACGACTGGGAGGCGCTCTGGACCGAACTGGCGAACGTGATCCGTTTCTGGGTTGACCGGGGCGTGACGATCTTCCGCGTCGACAATCCGCACACCAAGGCGTTCCCGTTCTGGGAGTGGGCGCTCGGTTCGATCCGCGCCGATCACCCCGAGACGATCTTCCTCGCCGAGGCGTTCACCCGCCCGCGCGTCATGGAGCGGCTCGCCAAGATCGGCTTCAACCAGTCGTACACCTACTTCACGTGGCGTCGCTCGGCGTGGGAGCTCCGCGAGTACTTCACCGACCTGTCCACCCGCACGGTCGACTACTACCGCCCCAACGCCTGGCCCAACACGCCCGATATCCTCACCGACCAGTTGCAGCACGGGGGCCGCCCGGTGTTCGCCGTGCGTGCCGTGTTGGCGGCAACCCTGTCGGCCAACTGGGGCATCTACGGCCCGGCGTTCGAGGTGGTCGAGCAGCGGGCGATCCGTCCGGGGTCGGAGGAGTATCTCGACTCCGAGAAGTACCAGACCCGTCAGTGGGACCTCGACACGCCCGACTCGCTCGAGCCACTCATCACCAAGCTCAATCGGATCCGCGCCGATCAGCCGGCGTTGCGCCACTTGAGCACGCTGCGGTTCCACGACGTCGACTCCGACGGACTGCTGTGCTTCACCAAGACCGACCCACTCGGCGAAGGCGACCCGATCCTGGTGATCGTCAACCTCAACGGCTACGAGCCCCACAGCGGTCACGTCCACGTCGACCCGAGCACGTTCGGACTCGGCATCGGCGACGACGACGAGTTCGTCCTCGAAGACCTCCTCGGCGGGGGCATCTACCGCTGGCGCGGCTGGCACAACTACGTCGAACTGAGTCCCGGTCGCACCGGATACGCCCACGTGTTCGCCGTGCGCCCGGCCGACCGATGAGCGGGCCCGAGCCCGCAGTGCGGTCGGCGACCGCGACGACGAACGAGAAGGGAAACGCCTCCATGAGCAACGACTGGTTTCGCGACGCGGTCATCTACGAACTGCACGTCCGTGCGTTCGCCGACTCCGACGGCGACGGCACGGGCGACTTCGACGGGTTGACCTCCCGCCTCGACTATCTGGTCGATCTCGGCATCACGGCCGTGTGGTTGCTGCCCTTCTACCCGTCGCCGCTGCGCGACGACGGATACGACATCGCCGACTACCGGGTGGTCAACCCGACGTACGGCAACATGCGGTCGTTCAAGCGCTTCTTGAAGGCGGCGCACGAGCGTGGCCTCAAGGTCATCACCGAACTCGTCATCAACCACACGAGCGACCAGCACCCGTGGTTCCAGCGGGCACGCAAAGCACCGAAGGGTTCGCCCGAACGCGACTTCTACGTGTGGACCGACGACCCGTCGGAGTACTCCGATGCGCGCATCATCTTCCAGGACTTCGAAGGCTCGAACTGGACGTACGACCCCGTCGCCGAGCAGTACTACTGGCACCGCTTCTACCACCACCAGCCCGACCTGAACTTCGACAACCCCGCCGTGGTCGATGCGGTCAAGGAGTTGCTCGACTACTGGCTCGATCTCGGCGTCGACGGGCTCCGCCTCGACGCGATCCCGTACCTGTTCGAGCGCGAAGGCACGAACTGCGAGAACCTGCCCGAGACGCACGCCGTCCTCAAGGACCTCCGTGCCCACATGGACAAGCGCTACGGCGACCGGATGTTCCTCGCCGAGGCGAACCAGTGGCCCGAGGACGCCGCGGCTTACTTCGGCGACGGCGACGAGTGCCACATGAACTTCCATTTCCCGCTGATGCCGCGGATGTTCATGTCGCTCCAGATGGAGAACCGCACGCCGATCATCGACATCCTCGAACAGACGCCGCAGCCGCCCGAGGGGTGCCAGTGGGCGACGTTCCTCCGCAACCACGACGAGCTGACGCTCGAGATGGTCACCGACGAGGAGCGGCAGCTGATGCTGCGCGCCTATGCCCGCGACAACGAGATGCGGATCAACCTCGGCATCCGGCGCCGCCTCGCTCCCCTGCTCGGCAACGACCGACGCAAGATCGAGCTCCTCAACGTGCTGCTGTTCTCGCTGCCGGGCACCCCGGTGCTCTATTACGGCGACGAGATCGGGATGGGTGACAACGTCTACCTCGGCGATCGAGACGGCGTGCGCACACCGATGCAGTGGACTGCCGACCGCAACGCCGGGTTCTCCACGTCGAACCCGCACCGGCTGTACCTCCCGCTCATCACCGAGCAGGGGTACCACTACGAGGCGGTCAACGTCGAGACACAGCAGGACAACCCGGCGTCGCTCCTGTCGTGGATGCGCCAGCTGATCGGCCTGCGCAAGCGCCAGCCGGTCCTGGCGCGTGGCGACATCGAGTTCGTCGAGCCGGACAACCCGCACGTGCTCGCGTTCACCCGCAGCCTCGACGGTCAGGCCCCGTTCCTGTGCGTCGCGAACCTGTCACGCCTCGCGCAGGACGTCGAACTCGACCTGCGCGCCTTCGCACAGCACACGCCGGTGGAGGCCTTCGGCCAGACGCGCTTCGCCCCGATCGGCGACGGCCACTACCACCTGACCCTGGCACCGTACGGCTTCTTCTGGTTCACGTTGCAGCCGCCGGTCGAGTCGGCCGGTTCACCGTCCGAACTGCCGACGCTCACGGGTACCTGGCCCGAGATGTTGCGTCGACGTGCAGCGCTCACCCGTGCGCTCGGCCGCTGGATGCCGTCCCGGCGGTGGTACGCCGGCAAGGAGCTGCGGGTCCGCGACATCACGATCGAGGACACGATCTCGCTCCGCCACCCCGACACCGACGTCGCGCTCCTGATCGTCCGGGTCTCGTTCACCGAAGGTGACGACCATCGCTACGCAGTCCCGCTCATGCGAGCCGACGGCACGGCGGCACACACGGTCGCCACCGAGACACCCGGCGCGATCGTCGCCGAGTTGGCCGACGGCAGCCTGCTGGTCGACGCCATGGCCCACCCCGAAGGTGCTTCCTCCGTCGTCGCCGCTGCCCTCTCGCGCCGAACGGCAACCGGTCGACACGGCGGCCTGCGTGGCCGTCCCCGCAGGAACCGGGCGTCGGCACCGCTGCGGTCGGCGACCGACGTGCACGTGCTCGGGGTCGAGCAGTCGAACTCGTCGGTGCTCGTCGGCAACGACTACATCGCCAAGCTCATCCGCCGTTTGGAGGCCGGCCCGAACCCCGACGTCGAGCTCGTCGGACACCTCGCCGCACGCGGCTTCGCTCACGTGCCGGGGCTGGTCGCGACGGCCGACGTATCGCTCTCGAACGAGCAACAGGCCGCCGACGTTGTGGTGGTCCACGACGCCGTCGCGAACGACGGCGACCTGTGGAGTTCGATGCTCGACGAACTGTCGCTCGAGATCGAGCAGACCGACACGCTCGACGTCGATCACGGGTCGTCGGCGTGGCTGGCCGACCTGCTCGGCCGCCGCACCGCCGAACTCCACATGGCGCTGGCCGACCCCACCGAGCCCGATCTCGCGCCGCAGGGGTTCACGTTGTTGTGGCAACGCTCGCTCCTCCAGACGCTCCGCAACGGGGTGCGATCGACCCAGCGTGCCGTACGACGGTCGAAGCTCGAACTCGACGGCATCGACGTGCTCATGCGTCCGGCCGACGAGGTCTTGGCCCGCTTCGACCGGCTCCGTGCCGAGAAGCTCGACGCCCGACGCATCCGCGTGCACGGCGACCTGCACCTCGGTCAGATCCTGCGCACGTCGAACGACATCACCTTCATCGACTTCGAAGGTGAACCCGGTCAACCGATCGGCGAACGACGCATCCTGCGCTCCCCGCTCACCGACCTCGGGGGCCTGGTCCGGTCGCTCGACTACGCCGGACGCAGCGCCGTCGACACCGCGATCGCCCGCGGCCTCGTCGCCGACGCCGACGTCGCCGATCTCGACGCCGCACGCGACCGGTGGACCCACCGGATGCAAGAGCTGATGACCGACGCCTACCTCGCCGAGATCGAACCATCGGGCCTCGTGCCCGCCGATCGCGACGACGCCCGCCTGCTCCGCGACGTGTACGCACTCAACAAGGGCCTCTACGAGATCCGATACGAACTCGCGAACCGCCCCGACTGGGTGCACTGGCCGCTCTCGGCGGTCGCCGCGATGCTCCGACCGGCCTGATGCGAACGACGCTGATGCCAACGACGAACGCCGCCGCCATTCCGAACGACTCGACCGACCAGCGAAGGGAACCCTCCGCATGAACACCATCCCCGATCTCGACCTCCATCTCTTCACCGAGGGGAAGCACCGCCGTGCCCACGAGCACCTCGGTGCCCACCCGGTCGACGGCGGCGTGCGGTTCGCCGTGTGGGCGCCGTCGGCGCGTTCGGTCCACGTGCTCTGCGACGCCGACGGGTGGAGCGGCGAACACGAACTGCAGGCCCAGGGTTCGTCCGGCGTGTGGGCGGGCGTGGTCGACGGAGCCGGCATCGGCACGACGTACCACTTCCGGATCACTGCCCAGTCGGGCGAGCGGCTCGACAAGGCCGATCCGTTCGGTGCCGCGCACCACGAGGCGCCGTCGACCGACTCGCTGGTCGCCGATCTGTCGTACGAGTGGAACGACGGCGACTGGATGTCGAGTCGGCACGAGAACAGCTCGTTGCGTTCGCCGATGTCGATCTACGAGGTCCATCTCGGATCGTGGGGACGCACGCTCAGCGACGGCCAGCGCTTCCCGAACTACCGCGACCTCGCCGATCCGCTCGCCGATCACTGTCTCGCCCACGGGTTCACCCACGTCGAGTTCCTCCCGATCATGGAGCACCCGTTCTACGGATCGTGGGGCTATCAGACGACGGGCTACTTCGCGCCGACGAGCCGATATGGGTCGCCCCAGGACCTGATGGCGTTGGTCGACCGGCTCCACCAGCGCGGCGTCGGCGTTCTCCTCGACTGGGTGCCGTCGCACTTCCCGACCGACGACCACGGGCTCGCCCGCTTCGACGGCACCCACCTGTTCGAGCACGCCGACCCCCGCCAGGGGTTCCACCCCGACTGGAACTCGGCGATCTTCAACTACGGCCGCAACGAGGTGCGGTCGTTCCTGCTCTCGAGCGCAATCTGTTGGCTCGACCGCTTCCACGTCGACGGTCTGCGCGTCGACGCCGTTGCCTCGATGCTCTACCTCGACTACTCACGACAGGCCGGCGAATGGATCCCCAACGAGTACGGCGGTCGCGAGAACCTCGAGGCGATCGGCTTCCTCCGCCAGCTCAACGAGGCCGTCTACGACGAGTTCCCCGACGTCGTCACGCATGCCGAGGAGTCGACCGCCTGGCCGAGCGTCAGTCGTCCGACGTACGTCGGCGGGCTCGGGTTCGGCGGCAAGTGGGACATGGGCTGGATGCACGACACGTTGCAGTACATGCAGCGCGATCCGATGCACCGCGCCTGGCACCACGGCGAGATCACGTTCCGATCGGTGTACATGGGCAGTGAGCACTACGTGTTGCCGCTCAGTCACGACGAGGTGGTGCACGGGAAGGGTTCGCTGCTCCAGAAGATGCCGGGCGACGACTGGCAGCAGTTCGCCAACCTCCGGCTCCTCTACTCGATGCAGTGGTTCCAGCCGGGCAAGAAGCTCCTGTTCATGGGCGGCGAGCTCGCCACCCGCCACGAGTGGAACCACGAGGCCAACCTCGACTGGTCGCTCCACGACGTCCCGATGCACGAAGGTGTCCGACTGGCGCTGGCCGAACTGAACGGCCTCTACCTCACCGAGCCGGCCCTGCATCGTGGCGACGCCGACGCCGACGGCTCGGGGATCGGCATGCAGTGGATCGAGTCGCACGACTCTGAGCAGAGCGTGTTCGCGTTCTTGCGGACCGACCCGACCGGTGAGTCGCGCCCCGTCCTGGTGGCGATGAACGCCACGCCGATCCCCGGACACAACTATCGCCTCGGCGTGCCGTCCGACGGACGCTGGGAGGCGATCTTCAACAGCGACGAGGAGCGGTTCGGTGGCAGCGGCGTCGGCAACGGCGAGTACGTGGACACGACCCCGGTCGACGCTCACGGGCAACGCCAGTCGATCCTGATCACGTTGCCACCGCTCGCGGCGGTGGCGTTCGTCCCCGAGTCCGCCTCCTGAATCCGGTCCGAATGAATCCAGATCGATCCGTCCGCCCGAAAGGAACGGCATGACCACACCAGCGACCCTCGAACGACAGCGCTTCGCCGACGAACTGCTCGCCGTCGGCCCCGACGTCGACACCCTCTGCGAGGGGTGGACCGCCCGCGACCTCGCCGCCCACGTCGTGCTGCGAGACCGGCGACCCGACGCCATGCCCGGCGTGCTCGTCCCGATGTTCTCGGGGTACACCGACAAGGTGCAGTCGAAGATCGCCGACACCGAGTGGACCGACCTCGTCGAGAAGGTGCGTGCGGCCCCGAAGCTCTCACCGACCCGGATCGACGCGGTCGATCGCTTGGCGAACACCAGCGAGTTCTTCGTTCACCTGGAGGACGTCCGGCGCGCCCAGCCGGGCTGGGAACCACGTGAGCTCGACGACGAGCTCACGGCCGACCTGACGAGCGCGCTCGGGCGCATGGCCAAGCCGCTGACCCGTCGGGCCCCGGTGGGTATCACGCTGGCGCCCGAGGGTGGCGATCCGATCGTCGCCAAGCAGGCGGAGCCGATGGTGACCGTGCGTGGCCCGGTCGGCGAGCTGGTGCTGTTCGTCTTCGGCCGCCAGGATCACGCCCGGGTCGCCCTCGAGGGCGACGAGGATACGATCGAGCAGGCGCGCAGCGCGTCGTTCGGTCTCTGAACCGTTCGCCGGGTCGGTCAGGCGCCCTGCGTGGCGACCCCGCCCGCTGTGCCTGACTCGTCGAGGCGGTCGAGGTGGTGGTGCACCGCCTGATAGGCGAGGATCGCGACACCGACACCCGAGCCGGCGGCGACGAGTCCGGCCGCCCCTCGGGCCAGCACCCCGACCGTGATCGCACCGACAGCGGCACCGATCGCCGCCGAGCGGGCGACGTGGCCGTGTTCGAGGTGGATCGCGTCGAGCACGAGCACGATGTCGGCGGGCGCGTCCGCCACCAGTGAGTGGGCGATCTCGCCGTCCGGGGTGCGGAGGACGGCGTCGGGGATCTCGCTCGGCGCGGTCGGCTTGCGACCGTGCACCGTGAACCCACCGAGGGCGAGGACGACCGACGACGCGCCGTCCGCGTGGTAGCGGGCGGTCACGATCGGGTCACCGTCGACGTCTTCGTCGAACGCCGCCACATCGTGATCGGTGATGAAGCGGCGCGCCCGGTCGAGCGCCTGCGGGTCGCGTACCGGTGCGTTCGTCCGGTCGCCGGGCAGACGGAGGATGTGGAGTGGGCGGCCGAGCGTCCCGGCCAACCCGGCCGCGAACAGTGCGGCGAAGCCCGAGTCGGAGTGGGCCGGGTCGAGCTCGACGACCGGGCCCGTGACGGTCGCGTCGGGGTGCACGACCGAGACCGCGAGCACTCCGTGGCCCGCCTGCTGACACTCGCCCGCCGCCTGGACGATGCGACGCACGTAACGACCGGGGTGTTCGGCGGGACGTGGCACGAACGCCAGGTGGATCGACTCGTCCGCGCACCGGCAGATCGCGTCGTGGACGTCGTCGCCGGCACCGAGCACCACGACATGGACCGGGGTTCCGGCGTGATCGGCGGCGGCGACGTTGCGGGTGTGATTGGGCGACGCCGGGGTCATCGCCACGACGATCCGGGCGGCGACATCGAGGGCGCGGTCGAAGGCGATCGCCCCGCCGGGCGAACCGTCGTCGTAGA
Organism: Ilumatobacter fluminis; assembly: GCF_004364865.1. NCBI lineage: Bacteria > Bacillati > Actinomycetota > Acidimicrobiia > Acidimicrobiales > Ilumatobacteraceae > Ilumatobacter > Ilumatobacter fluminis. The sequence goes on along the minus strand of NZ_SOAU01000001.1, from coordinate 329,034 downwards.
CGAGGACGGGGATGCGATCGTCGGCGGCCACGGTACGAGTATGGCCGACGTCGAGCGTCGGCCGCATCCGGTCAGGCCTGACGACGGGCAGCGCGGTCGAACGCACCGAGGCCGGCCGATGCCTTCCCCGATTCGGCCTCGGGAATGAGGCCGAGCTTGCGCGCGGCGCCGACACGTTTCGGCCCGCTCGCCGGAGACAGGCCGCGAGCGATGGCGACGTTGGCCGATGGCTTGGCGCTCCCCACGGCGACCGACAGGAGGTAGACGAGTGCGTCGACGTGCTCGGGCGGATGGTCGGGATGATCGGCGACGACACCGGCCCAACCTCGATCGTCGAGCACTCGTGACTCGATCGCAGCGCTGACGGTCTCGGCGATCGGCACCCGGATGATCGACGACATGCGCACGGCGTTGTCGGGGGCGAGGAACGTCGCTTCACGGATCGTGTGACGGCGTTCGGCCTCGTCCCATTCCGTGACGAAGCGGAGGTCGTACGGCGACCCCTCGGTGACCGTGATGGTGAACCGGGCCGGTAGCGCGACGTCGGGTCCGCCCGGCGGGCCGACCTCCACCTTCGCCCTCGACGCCGTGATGTCCACCTTCACAGCACCGACCGTAGCCGACCCACCACCCTGCGACCAAGGTCGATGAACAACCTTGGTCAAATCCCGGCAAAGGACGAAGGACCATGGTTGATCGTTTGCCAAGGCTGATAAATTGCTTGGCGCAACACACCGCCCGACTGGTTCGGATCCCGGGTTCGACTCCCGGGCGGGCACTCGACGACCGCTCCTGGCGCATCCCGCCAAGGCCCAGGAGCGGTCGTCGGTTTGCGACGGACGCACCACCTTCCGCAGGTGCCTTCGGGACCGGGCGAACGAGGACCCGCCACCTCACCGCTCGGCGTGCGTCCGTCGCACAGATCGCCACCGGCACGGTGCGCGGCGCTCCCGGCTGCGTGGGGAGGCGCCGGGCAGCAGCGTGGTGGCAGGGTCGCGGCGGGCGCACCACCGCCATGGGTGGTTGGTGCATCGAACCTTCGGGTTCGGCACGGTGCGCGGAGGAGCGGTTCTCCGCACACGGGTGGTGCGCCCACCGAGACCCTGCCACCACGACTGCGGCCTCCGGCTCCCGGCGAGCGCCGCCTCAGCCGGGGAAGGTCATCGTCACGTTCGACCAACGCGCATAGTTGGGACCGGTGTCGGCGATCTCGGGTGGTCCGAACGCGCATTGGGTGGCGCTCAGGGCGAAGAAGGCCCTCGCCTCGCAGCGGAGGTCGAGCCGCACCCGGTACGCCTGGTTCGGCTCGAGCTGCAGTGTCTCGGTGATCAACTCCGAGTCCTCCAGCGTCACGTTCGAGGCACTCTGGATGGCCTCGGCGAGGATCTCCTCGTCGAGCACGGTGCGTCGGTAGATCTGGCCGCCCTGCGATGAGCCGTCCAGCTCGTAGACCGCGAACTCGATCTCGACGGCGGTGCCCGATCCGAACGAGGCCAGCGTGATGAGATTGCCGTGGTACGAGACCGTGGCACGGAGCGTTCCCTCGGGACCGTCGGCCACGAAGTCGGACCAGATGGAGGATTCGGCCCACAACTCGTCGGACCCCGTCGGGCCGACCCCGGTGACGGCCCGAAGGTTGCCGCTCCGCCACCAGCTCGCCCACACGCTGCGGCGCGGCATCGCCGGCTCGTCACTCCCGCTCGCCGAGCCTCCGAAGGGCTCGGACAGATCGATCACGAACGGTTCGGGGGGCAACGTCGTGGTCGTGGTCGTCGTGGTGGTGGTCGGCGGCACCGTGGTCGTGGTCGTCGGCGGCAGTGTGGTCGTCGTCGACGTCGTGGTCGACGTGGTCGTCGTGGTCGTCGTGGTCGTGGATGACGTGGACGTCGTGGTCGACGTGGACGTCGTGGTCGACGTGGACGTCGTCGTCGGCATCGTCGTCGAGGTGGTGCTCGAGGTGGTCGACGACGACGTCGGGACCGGCGTCGGGATCGTCTCGGAGGCGACGGGGTCGTCGTTCCCGGAGCGGCCGATGGCGATCCCGGCGGCGAGCAACCCGACCACGAGCAGGGTTCCGCCCGCTCCCAACAACGCGTACAGCACCGGCTTTCTGTCGTCCATGGCCCGTTCCCCTTCGGTCCATGCTGCCACACCGGGTTATGCCATCTGTACGGGCTCGGCGGGCTGTACGGGCTCGGCGGGCTGTCCGGGCTCGGGCGGGCGCCGGTGGCACGCGACGCCGATCACCGTCACCAGCAGCCGTTCGGGAACAGATCGGGAGAACTCCCGATGTGAGCACCACGCCGGAGCCGCGACACTGGCCCCCGACAGACACCCCCTCGGCCCGTTGGAGGATCGACCCATGCTCACCACCCACACCCGCACGCTCGCCACGGCGGCAGTGCTCACCCTCACGCTCGTCGCCACCGCATGCGGCGACAGCGAGTCCGACGACACCGACGGCGACTCGAACGGCGGCGTCGCCGCCGAGGAACCGGCCTCGGAGCCGTCGACCGCATCGTCTGGCGCCGACGAACTCGGCGGCGCCGGGCCGTGGACCTCGGAGCAGCTGTGCGCCCTCAGCACCCCCGACGCCGTGCAGACCGCGTTCGGTGTCGACGAGGTCGAGGAGATCGCGGGCACGCTCGAGTCATCGCCGTCGTGTCGCTGGATCGACGCGTCCGACCCCGCAGCGCCGGCCGCGCTCGGGATCAGCCTCTATCCGGAGTTCACGAGCGAACGACTCGGCGCCGACGAAGACGTCGAGATCCCGGGCGCCGACATGGCCGGCTTCTCCGAGAACATCGGTGGAGCCGCCAACCTGATGACGGTCGTCGGGACGCAGGCCCTCGAGATCACGTTCCCCGTCGGCACCGCGGGAGCGAGCGAGTTCGGTTCGGCGATCGCATCGGTCTGGGTCGCTCGACAGACCGGCTGACCGACCCGCCGTGCCGCGCGCTGCTCGCCCGGCTTCGAACGGTGGGAGTGGTCGGAGGACGAGGAGCTCAGTGGCCGCAGCCGCAGCCACCACCGCAGCATCCGCCGCCTGCCGGCATGGCCGACACCGGTGCCGGGCCCGACGACGAACCACCAGTACTAGCGAAGACCGAGAGCAGACGGGCCGTGTCGTCGTGCCCGTCGGGGCAGGTGGCCGGGTCGCCCGACCGGCTCATCGGGCGGCGCACCTCGAAGGTGTCGTCGCACGTGCGGCACCGGAACTCGTAGGTCGGCATGGCAGGAATCTACGGCACGACCAGTTCGAGTGTCGACGTGTCGACGTGTCGACGTGGCCGGCGTCGACGTGTCGGCGGGACCGCGCGAGACTGCGCCATGGTCGTCACCGCCGAGCAGCTGGCCGGATGCGTCGCCGAACTGGTGCGCATCCCGAGCGTGAATCCGCTCCACCGGGGCCCGATCGCCGAGTCGGCGGGGCCGATCGGTGAGGCCGCGATCGCCGGGCGCCTCGCCGAGCGGCTCTCGTCGCTCGGCGCGGACGATGTCGTACTCGACGACGTCGACGAGGGGCGGCCGAACGTCTACGCCCGGTTCGACGGGCGCACCGACCGACTCGTCGTCCTCGACGTGCACACCGACACGGTGACGGTGGAGCACATGACCGACCCCCCGTTCGACGGCCGCATCGACGACGAGTTCGTCTGGGGCCGAGGTGCACTCGACACCAAGGCGTCACTCGGTGTGATCCTGGCGTTGCTCGAACAGTGGCGGGCCGACGGCCGCACCGCAGAGCCGACGCTGCTCGTCGTCGGGTCGGTCTGCGAGGAGGCCGGTGGCCTGCTCGGAGCCGGCCGCTTCCGTGACTGGGTCCACGAGCGCGGCCACCGCATCGATCAGCTCGTCGTCGCCGAACCGACCGAGCTCGCTCCGATCCACGGCCACAAGGGCGGCGTCAGCATCGAGGTCACCGTGCACGGCAAGGCGGCACACAGCGCCCTGCCCGACCTCGGCGCCAACGCGATCGAGGCGATGGCCCACGTGATCGCTGCGTACGAAGCCGAACACCGACGGCTCCAGACGATCGAACCGACCACCGAACTCGGCACCAGCACGCTGTCGGTGACCGAGATCAGCGGCGGCACCGGCGGCAACGTGATCCCCGCCGAGTGCCGGATCACGATCGGACAGCGGGTCGTACCCGGGCAGGTCGCACACGAGTGTCACGAGCGGCTGATCGAGATCGCGCACGAGGCGAGCCCACTGCCGGTCACGTGCCGGTCGCTGCTCCCGGCGCAACCCGACGGCACGTTCGGCTCGGAGGCGTTCTACCAGCCACCCGACGGCGACCTCGTCCGCACACTCGCCGGAGCCGCCGGCACCACACCGACGGTCGCTCCGTTCGGCACCAACGCGCTCCGGTACGGCGGTCTGGCGCGCGAACTGTGCGTGTTCGGGCCGGGCCGCATCGACGACGCCCACCAGGCCACGGAACGGGTCGCGATCGCCGACCTCGTCCGCCTCGCCTCCTGCTACGAAGCCTGGCTCACACCCACGTGACCGAACAGAAGGGGTCAGGCACCTTCTGTTCCCAACGGACCAGCGGGTCCGAACGGACCGAACAGAAGGTGCCTGACCCCTTCTGTCACCAGCTCGTGGCGATGTACTGGGTCTCGCAGAACTCGTAGATGCCTTCGGTGCTGCCTTCGCGGCCGAGGCCCGACTGCTTCATGCCACCGAACGGCGCGGCCGGGTCGCTGACCGCGCCCCGGTTCAGGCCGATCATGCCGGCTTGGATCTGCTCGCTCACCCGGAGCCCCTTCGCCAGATCGCGGGTGTACACGTACCCGGTCAAACCCATCTCGGTGTCGTTCGCCTGACGGATCATGTCGTCGTGATCGGTGAAGGTGATGATCGGAGCGACCGGGCCGAAGATCTCGTTGCGGGTGATCTCCGACCCGGGGGCGACGTCGCGTAGGACCGTCGGGTCGTAGAAGAATCCGGTGCGGTCGCTCGGCGAGCCGCCGAGGAGCACCGACGCCCCCTCCCCCACGGCGCCCTGGACGAGCCCGTCGATGTCGGACACGGCCTTGGCGTTGATCATCGGGCCGCACGTGACGCCCTCGTCGAGGCCGCTGCCGACGCGCACGTCGCCCATCGCCGCGGCGAACTTCTCGGCGAACTCGTCGACAGCACCGGCCTCCACGAAGAAGCGGTTGGCGGCCGTGCAGGTCTCGGCCGAGTGACGCATCTTGGCGACCATCGCTCCCTCGACCGCGGCGTCGACGTCGGCGTCGTCGAACACGATGAACGGCGCATTGCCGCCCAGCTCCATCACCGTCTTGAGCACGCGGTCGGCGGCGCGCCGGAGCAGCACCCGACCGACCTCCGTCGAACCGGTGAAGCTCAGCATGCGCACGGCTCGGTGGTCGACGACGGCATCGAACCAGTCGCCCGACGTCGACGTCGGCACGACGTTGACCAGTCCGTCGGGCACACCTGCCTCGCCGAGCAACTCGGCGATCCGCAACGCCGTGAGCGGCGTCTCCTTCGGTGGCTTGATCACCACGGCGTTGCCGGCGCCGAGGGCCGGGGCGAGCTTGCGGGTGATCATGGCCGCCGGGAAGTTCCACGGGGTGATCATCGCCACGACGCCGATCGGCGGGTGGTGCACGATGATCTTGTTGGCGCCCGACGGCGCCGTACCGATGTCGCCCCTGATGCGAACGGTTTCCTCGGCGTTCCACCGGAAGAACTCGGCGGCGTAGGTGATCTCGCCCTTGGCGTCGGCCATCGGCTTGCCGTGTTCGCGCACGATCAGCTCGGCGAGCTCGTCGGTGTGCTCGACGAGGACCTCCCACGACCGGCGGAGGATCTCGCTGCGCTCGCGGGGAGCGGTGCGGGCCCACGCCACCTGTGCCGACTCCGCGGCATCACACGCCGCCAGCGCGTCGGCGGGCGTGCCGTCGGCCACCTCGGCGATGGTGTCGGTCGTCGCCGGGTCGGTCACCTCGATCCGCCCGTCGTCGGCGCCTTGGCGCCACTCACCACCGATGAGCAATTCCGTTCGCATGCGCGAACGGTACCCCGCGCGAGGCCCAGCGGAACAGGGGCGAGGAGCCGCCGTCGACGGCCCGATGGCGGACCGTTCGACCGGGTGGCTTAGCGTCGTTCGGCATGAGCGAGATCGGGACGGAATTCGACGGACGAGTGGTGCTGGTGACGGGGTCGTCGAGCGGCATCGGCGAAGCGATCGCGCACCGTTTTTCGGCGCTCGGCGCCACGGTGGTCGTGAACTCGTCGTCGTCGGTCGAGGCAGGTGAGGCGGTGTCGGCCGCCCTGCCCGGCGAGTCGACCTACATCCGTGCGGACATCGCCGATCAGGAGCAGGCGCACCATCTCGTCGACGCCACGGTGGAGCGGTACGGCCAGCTCGACCTGCTGGTGAACAACGCCGGATGGACGACCGTCGTGCCGCACCACGAGCTCGACGAGCTCACCGACGAGATCTTCCGCAAGACGTTCGAGGTGAACGTGTTCGGCACGTGGTGGCTCACCAAGCGGGCGATCCCGTATCTCCGGCGCTCGGACGACGGCAACATCGTGAACATCACGTCGATCGCCGGGGTCCGGCCGGTCGGTTCGTCGATGGCGTACTCGATGTCGAAGGCGGCGCTCAACCAGATGACGCTCCTGCTGGCCAAGTCGTACGGACCGATCCGTGTGAACGCCGTGGCGCCGGGCCTGGTCGCCACACCGTGGACGAGCGACTGGGACGCTCAGCACGAGGCGGTTGCTGCGACCGCGCCGGTGCCGCGCTCGGCGACGCCGGACGACTGCGCCGAGGCGACCTTGGCGCTCGTGCGCAACCGCTATGTCAGCGGCGAGGTCTTCGTCGTCGACGGCGGGCTCACTCAGCGCATGTGACCACGACCGCGGGGTCGTCGTCGACGGCGTTCGACACCGCCACCGCACGGCCCGGTGATCTACGCTGACACGCGGGGAATCCGGCCCGAGCCGGTTCGATGAACGGGGAGACTGCACCGATGGCCCACGCGTACCACGACAACCTGACCGGAATTCCGCTGTTCGCCGGACTCGACGACGACGAACTCGACCTCGTCGCACAGTCGGCCACGCAGCTGAGCTTCCCGGCCGGCCGTGTGCTCATGCGGGAAGGCGACGTCGCCCACGAGATGTTCGTCGTCGTGTCGGGCACGCTCGAGGTGACGCGCAACGGCGAACACGTCGCCAACATCGACGCCGGCGGCTTCGCCGGCGAGATCGCCCTGCTCACGCACCATCACCGCACGTCGACCGTCGCCTGCGCGACCGAGTGCACCGTGCTCCACATCGACGGGCGCGTGTTCTCGACCGTGATCGAGGAGACCCCGGGCATCGCCGCCAAGATGATGCCCGTCATGGCGCAGCGCATGGCGGCCAACGCCGAACTGCACTGATCCGTCCCGCGGCCGCCGTTCAGGCCGGCTGGTCGACGCGGCCGTCGGCGTGTTTGGCGAACCGGTCGCCGTCGAGGCCGTGCACCGGATCGTCACGATCCCACGGCCAGCCTCCGAACTGGGTGCGCTGGTAGTCGTCGAATGCCTGCTGGATCTCCTCGCGGGTGTTCATCACGAACGGGCCGTACTGGGCGACCGGCTCGTTGAGCGGGCGACCTTGCAGCATGAGGATCTCGACCGGTGCGTCCGACGTGTTCCGCATCGGCACGTTCGCCGTCGGGTCGACGACGGCGCCCGTGGGGGCGTCGACGGTCGTGCCGTCGAGATCGGCACCCGCCCCGTCGAATACGTAGAGCACGCGGTTGGCGTCGGCGGCCGCAGCGGCGGGCAGCGTCCACGACGAACCGGGCTCGAGGACGATGTGCCAGATCGCGAGTTCGGCCTCGTCGCGCGAGCCCCACGATGCGGGCGGCGGTGACGGCGGCGTCGCCTCGCCGAGCGAGCCGGCGACGACCGTCACGGTGACGCCGTCGGCGACGACGCGCGGCACGTCGGCGTCCCAGAACATCGAGAAGTGCGGGTCGACCATCTTGTCGGCGGACGGGAGATTGACCCAGATCTGGAACAGCTCCAGGGTGTTGCCCCCGTCGCGGTCGAGCAGCGGGAACATCTCGGCGTGCTGGATGCCGGCGCCGGCGGTGAGCCACTGGACGTCGCCGCGTCCGTAGCGAGCGGCGGCGCCCATCGAGTCGGCGTGGTCGACCAGACCCTGGCGGACGTACGTGACCGTCTCGAAGCCGCGGTGCGGGTGAGCCGGGAAGCCGGGGACGACCTGGCCGTGGTACATCCGCCACCCGTCGATGCCTTCGAAGTCCTGGCCGAGCGGGCGGTCTGACAGGTCGGCGACGGGACCCTGGCGGTCGTTGCCGGCCGGGTACTCGTCGAGGTGGTGGACGCAGAACAGGAAGGGGTCGAGCGTGGGCCACTGCATGCCCAGCGGGACGGTTTGGACGACAGCGCTCATGACACCATGCTAGAGCTACTTGCGTTCGCAACAAACTGTGTCCGGCTGACGATCCACGGCCGGGTGGGCCGTGCGGTGTCGCCCAACACGATCAGGATCCACGCGATCGCCGCGAACATCACGACGGCGAGCACGATCGCCGACACCTCGAGCCCCGCCGCGTCGGCCAGCCAGCCGACGAGGAGCGGACCGAGTACCACGCCGAGATCTTGTGTCATGCCGAGCGCCGACAGGAACGGCCCCGACTCGGGCGGGGCCAGATCGCCACCGAGCGTCAGCATCGTGCCGGCCGACATCCCGTTCCCGACGCCCATCACCACGCCCGACACGATCGCCCCCGCCACGGTCGGGTTGAGCCCGAGCAGCAGCAGGCCGAGTCCGAGCAGCGAGAACGCCGGCACGATCGCGGCGAGCCGCCCGAAGCGGTCCATCAGCCAGCCACTCACCGGGAACAGGAGCAGGTCGGCGCCGGTGCCGATCGCGACGAGGAAACCGACCGCCGCCGCCGACATCGCCAGCTCGTCACCGATCAGGGGGACGATCACGTTGCGACCCGCACGGGCCGTGACCACGAGTGCCGAACCGATGCCGGCCAGCAGCAGGAGACCGGTGTGGGCGCGTAACGCGCGTACGACGCCCGACGCCGCGACCGTCGGCCGGGCGAACCGGCGACCCCCGTCGGTCGAGCGGCGTGACATGACGAACGGGATCAGGCCGAACAACGTCACCACACCACACACCACGAACGTCGCCGTGAAGCCGACGACGTCGACCAGCACGCCGCCGAGGATCGGACCGACGAACATGGCGACCCGCATCCCACCGCCGAGCATCGACATCGCCCGGCCACGCAACTCGACGCCGACGGCGTCGTTGACGAGCACCTGGACACCCACCCGGGTGCCGACGGCGCCGAGGCCGACGGTGAGGTGGAACGCGAACAGCGCCAGCACCGCCGTGCTGATCCCGAACAGCATCGAAGCGATACCGGTGAGCACCGTCGCGCCGGCGAACAGCCACTCCGGACCGAAGCGCTGCGCGGTGGCGCCGGCGGGAAGACCGCCGACGACGGCGCCGATGCCCGCTGCGGCGACCACGACCGTCACCATCGTGAAGCTGAACCCGGCGTCGCGCAGGTAGAGCGGCAGGACCGGCACGAGCATGCCGCGCCCGAGCATCGACAGCACGAACGGCGCATAGACCGACCCCGCCAACCGCCGGGCCACCGCCCGCCCCGTCGCAACCTCCACGAGCGCCAGGGTAAGCACATGGGGTCGGATACGTTTCGTCGGGACCGACGAAACGTATCCGACCCCGTTCATCGGCTTGTTCGACGGGACCGTAGAGTCGGGGGAGATGAGTGCGACACTCGAACCCTCCCCCATCCAGCGGCCCGACGGGCTGCGCGGCTCGATCCTCGGGAACCGGGTGTCACGCACCGAAGACCCCGAGCTGCTCACCGGCGCCGGCAAGTACATCGCCGACCTCGACCTCGGCGAGGGCGCGTTGCACGCCGTGTTCGTCCGTTCCGACATCGCCCACGGCATCATCAACTCGATCGACGTCGACGAGGCCCGTTCGATGCCGGGCGTCGTCGCCGTCTGGACCGCCGACGAACTCGACGTCGCCCCGCACCACGGCTTCGCCCCGATCGACCCGGCGTTCGCCCGTCCGCCGCTCGCCACCGATCGGGTCCGGTTCGTCGGCGAGGCCGTCGCCGTGGTCTTCGCCGAAACTGCTGCGCAGGGCGCCGACGCCGCCGATGCGGTGTGGGCCGACATCGAGCCGATCGACGCCGTCACCGATGCCGAAGCGGCGCTCGCTCCGGACGCACCGCTGCTCCGCCCTGAGCGGGGCGACAACATCGCGGTCGCCGACGCGCCCGACTCACCGGTCGACCTCGACGCGATCTCCGACGTCGTGGTCCGCGGGCGCTTCGTGAACCAGCGGGTCGCCGTCGCCCCGATGGAACCCCACGGCGTCGCAGCCGCCCCGGCCGACGACGATCGCATCACGGTCTGGACCGCGAACCAGTTCCCGCACTACGTCCACGCTGCGATGGCCTCCGCCACCGGCATCGACCGCTCGCAGCTCCACATCGTCACGCCGCGGGTCGGCGGCGGCTTCGGCGGCAAGGCCGGCATGCAGCACGAGTACACCGTGGTCGTCGTGGCCGCCCAGCGGCTGGGCCGACCCGTCCGCTGGATCCCGACCCGAACCGAGGACATGCAGGCGAAAGACCACAGCCGCTCGCAGGTCCAGTACGCCGAGCTGGGCTGCACCACCGACGGCGCGTTCACCGGGCTGCGCGTCCGGCTCGTCGGCGACGCGGGCGCCTACCCCGGCATCGGCGCCGCCTTGCCCGGCGGCACGCGCCGGATGAGCCACGGCACGTACGCCTTCCCCCAGATCGACTTCGACGTCGCGGTCGCCACCACCAACACACCGCCGACCGGCGCCTACCGCGGTGCCGGCCGACCCGAGGCGACGGCACTGCTCGAGCGGCTCGTCGACCAGGCGGCCCACCAGCTCGGCATCGACCCGATCGAACTGCGCGAGAAGAACCTGCTGACCGACGACGTCTTCCCGTTCCAGACCCTCACCGGGCCCGAATACGACACGGGTTCGTACCGGATGCCACTGCGTGAGGCCGCTCGCCTCATCGGCTACGACCGGCTCCGCGCCGAGCAGCAGCGACGACGCGAGGCCGGCGACACGGTGCAGCTCGGGATCGGCGTCGCGACCTATGTCGAGATCACCGGCGGCGGTGGCGGCGACGAGTTCGGCAAGCTCGAGGTGCACCCCGACGGCACCGCAACGGTGTCGTGCGGCACCCTGTCGCACGGGCAGGGTCATCAGACCACCTTCGCCATGATCGTGAGCGCACAGACGGGTATCCCGGTCGACCGCATCCGGCTCGTCGATGGTGACACCGACCTCGTGCCCAAGGGTGGCGGCACCGGCGGATCCCGCTCGGTGCAGTACGGCGGCTCGGCGGTCAACGAGGCGACCAAGCTCGTGGTCGAACGAGCGAAGCAGCTCGCCGCCCGCGTGCTCGAAGCCGACGAGGCAGACATCGTGGTCGACGCCGACGCCGGCACCATCGGCGTGGCCGGCGTGCCCGCCGCCGCACTGTCGTGGGCCGACCTGGCCACCAAGTCGGAGGAGCTCGTCGACGCTCCGCTCGCGGCCGACACCATCTACGCCCCGGACGGCGCGTCGTTCCCGTTCGGCGCCCACATCAGCGCCGTCGAGGTCGACACCGAGACGGGGCGCGCCCGCGTGCGTCGGCACGTCGCGGTCGACGACGCCGGCACGGTCATCAACAAGCTGTTGCTCGAGGGGCAGCAGCACGGTGGCATTGCGTCCGGCCTGTCACAGGTGCTGTACGAAGAGGTCCGCTACGACGACCTCGGCAATCCGATCACGTCGAACTTCGCCGATTACGGCCTGCCGTCGGCGGCCGAGATGCCGAACTTCGACGTGTACTCGACCGAGACGCCGTCCGACCGCAACGTGCTCGGCGCCAAGGGCATCGGCGAGGCGTCGACCATCGGCTCCACGCCGGCGATCCAGAACGCGATCATCGATGCCGTGTCACACCTCGGCGTGCGCCACATCGATCTTCCGTGCACCGCCGAGCGCGTGTGGAAGGCGATCGCCGACGCACAGTCGGGTGGCGGCGACCCGTGGCGCGAGCCGCCGGCCGTCTTCGCGACCCTGCCGAAGGGCCGCAAGGTCGACGATGCCGCCGCCGAAGCCGCCGACGGCATCTGACGAGAAGGGGTCAGGCACCTTCCGGTCCGAAAAGGATCATGGAGATGACACGCGCCCGAACGGAAGGTGCCTGACCCCTTCTGGTCTGGAGATGACACGCGCCCGAACGGAAGGTGCCTGACCCCTTCTGGTCGCTACGTCGTGATGGTGATGACGTCGATCACCGGGGTGTGGGGGTCGAACCGACGGAGGGCTTCTCCGGCCGCCTTGACGATCGACGGGAGTCGCGGCTCGTCGGCCGGCGCGCGGACCTCGAGGCGGAGACGGTGGGGTTCGCGACGGACGGCGAAGCTGATCGGTGGATCGTCGACGTCGACGTCGTCGGGGATGACGACGGCCGACATCAGCAGCTCGCGACGAATCGCCGCCACGTGGGCGTCGCCCGACCGAGCTGCTCGCTCGCACGTGCCGATGAGGTCGCTCGGGGCGAGGTGGGTACCGGGTCCGAACGACACGGCGTCACGTGGGTCGCCGGCCACGACGACCGGCACCCGGTAGCGGGCAGCGCACAGTGCACCGCGCTCGTCGGCGGCGAGCGGTCCGCCCTGTCGACCGACCACGGCCACGTCGATGTCGCCCCCGTCGAGCGGGCACACGCCCGACGGTTCGAGGCCCTTGCAGGGGGCGGACGGATCGACGGGCGTGCAGCCCTCGATCGTGTGTCCGTGTTCGCGCAGCTCCCGTCCGGCCGCCGCGGCGGCCTGGGTCTGTCCTTCGACCAGCAGCACCTTCATGTGACCCTCCTCACGGTGTCGCCCTGCCGCCGGGAACCCCACCGGCCGGATCGTTCCAGGTTCGTCGGTCGCGTGACGCGACGGCAGGGTCTTTGGTCCCGTTGCACTCGTAGGCGGACGGCCGCGTCGGGCACGATGGGACGATGACCGCACCTCTCGACGGGATCCGCGTCCTCGACTTCACCAGGGTCTTGTCCGGCCCGCACTGCACCCGGATGCTGTCCGACCTCGGTGCCGAGGTGATCAAGGTCGAGCCGCCCGACGGCGACATCACCCGGTTCACCTCGCCGCGGCGCAACTCGATGCCGAGCTACTACGCGCAGCAGAACGCCGGAAAGCGGTCGATCAGCCTCAACCTGGCGAGCGACGAGGGGTCGGCGATCGCGTTGCGTCTCGCCGAGCAGGCCGACGTGATCGTCGAGAACTTCCGGCCGGGAGTGATGGAGAAGTTCGGGCTGTCGTACGAGGCGGTCTCGGCCGCCAACCCGCGGATCGTCTACGCCTCGATCACCGGCTACGGGGCGACCGGGCCGTGGAAGAACCGACGTGCCTATGCGCCGGTCGTGCAGGCCGAGACCGGGCTGACGAAGTCGCAGGGCGACCACGGTCGCGACGGCGTGTACCGCACCGACCGCCACAGCCATGCCGACGTGTACACCTCGCTCGACGCCGCGGCCGGCGTGCTCGCCGCGCTGTACCAGCGTGAGCGCACCGGCCGCGGACAGTGGATCGACATCGCGATGGCCCAGGTCATGCTGTACGTGAACGAGCACGTGCACGACGAGTTGTACGACGGCGATGTCGACCCCGACTGGGTGCGTAGCTTCGGCAACGAGTCGCAACCCGTCGTCACCCTCGCCGACGGCACCGGGATGGCGATCGCCGGCAACCCGGCGTCGAAGGGCACGTTCGAGATGTACATGCGGGCGATCGAACGCACCGATCTCATCGACGACCCACGCTTCGCCACCGTGGCCGGACGGCTCGAGCACCTCGACGTCGTGCTCGGCGCGATCGCCGAGTTCGCGGCGACGGTGCCGAACACGGCCGAACTCGAACGGATCCTGGCCGAGCACCGGTTGGCGAGCGGAACGATCCGTTCGGTGCGCGAGGTCTGCGACTCCGAGTGGGCCCGGGAGCGCAACGCCGTGGCGGAGATCGACGACCGAGGCGGCGGCACGTACCGGGTCCCGAACGCGCCCTGGAAGTTCTCCGACGCGCCCGATGTCGGGGTGAGTGGGTCGCCGCGCTACCGCGGTGAGGACAACGCCGAGGTGCTGCGCGACGTGCTCGGGATGAGCGACGACGAGATCGCGACGCTGGTCGACACCGAGGTCTTGTCGCAGCACCTTCCACGCCGACGGCACTGAGCCACTGGCGGACCACCGAGCGATCCGACACACTGAGACGCATGGGACTCGAGTTCCCGGTGGGGCCGATGAAGGCGACGCTCGGTCGGCTACCAGCGGACGACGACGCGTGGGCGTACGAGGTGAAGTGGGACGGCTACCGCACGATCGTGCACGTCGACGGCGGCACGGTGCGGGTTCAGTCGGTGAGCGGCCGCGACGTCACCGACGAGTACGGCGAACTCGCCGGTCTGGCCGACGCGGTGCACGCCGACCGAGCGGTGCTCGACGGCGAGCTGGTCGTTCTCGACGACGACGGGATGCCCCGCTTCGAGCTGATGCAGCGCCACGCGCGTGAGGTCGTGTTCCAGGCGTTCGACGTACTGCACCTCGGCGGGCACGACACCATCGAGCTCCCGTACGAAGACCGGCGACGGCTGCTCGAACAGGCGGTGGAGCCGGGCGCCAACTGGACGGTTCCGGCGCACCGCATCGGTGGCGGCCAGGAACTGTTCGACGCCACCGAGTCGCAAGGGCTCGAGGGCATCATGGCCAAGCGGCTCGGCAGCACGTACCAGCCGTGCAAGCGGTCGCCGAACTGGCGCAAGATCAAGCATCGCCGAAAGGTCGACGTGGTGATCGGCGGGTTCACCGAGGGCGGCGGCAACCGATCGTCGACGTTCGGTGCGCTGCTCGTCGGCCGCTGGGACGGCGACCGGTTGGTGTTCGCCGGCGGGGTCGGCACCGGCTTCGATCAGACGACCCTGGCTGCGATGACACCGCGCCTGCGCGACCTCGAGCAGACGGCCTGTCCGTTCGACCCGTTGCCGCCGGTGTCGTACCGTCGCGGCGCTCACTGGATCGAGCCAGTACTCACCGCAACGATCGAGATCACCGAGTTCACGAACGACGGCCACGTCCGCCACGCCACCTTCCTCGAACTCACCTGACGAATGGGGTCGGATACGTTTCGTCGCTCCCGACGAAACGTATCCGACCCCATTCGTCGTGGCAGGGTGGGGGGATGCAGGAGCTGGTGGAGGAGGCGGTGACGCTCGATGCGGGCGACCCGTTGGCGGGATGGCGCGAGGAGTTCGTGATCGCCGACCCCGAGTTGGCGTACCTCGACGGCAACTCGCTCGGCATGCCGACGAAGCGGGCGTTCGAACGCGTCGAACAGGTGATGCGCGACGACTGGGCGGCGGGGCTCATCCGGAGCTGGGACCACTGGCTCGACTGGCCGCAGGCGGTCGGGGCCGAACTCGCACCGCTGATCGGTGCCGAACCGCACGAGGTGGTCGTGCACGACTCGACGTCGGTGAACCTGTTCCAGCTGATCACGGCGGCGGTCGGTCTGCGTCCTGATCGTCGGGTGATCGCCGTCGACCCGGCCGACTTCCCCACCGATCGGTACATCGTCGAGTCGATCGCTGCCGCCCGCGACCTGGAGGTCCGCGCCGGATTCGACCAGCTCGACGACGTGGCCGTGGCCGTACGGTCGATGGTCGACTACCGCTCCGCCGAGATCGTCGACGTGGCCACCGAAGCCGCCCGTGCCCGCGAGGCGGGCGCCGTGGTCGTGTGGGACCTGTCGCACGCTGCCGGCCTGCTGCCCGTGCGGGTGCACGAGGTGGGGATCGATCTCGCCGTCGGCTGCACCTACAAGTTCCTGAACGGCGGACCGGGCGCTCCTGCGTTCACCTTCGTGCGAGCCGACCTGATCGAGCAGCTCGACGAGCCGTTCCACGGTTGGTTCGCCCAGACCGACCAGTTCGCCATGGGCGACACCTTCACACCGCGTGCCGACATCGGGCGGTTCCGCATCGGCACCCCGTCGATCCTGAGCCTCGTGGCGGCGCAGGCGGGTATCGAGGTCAGCGCGGCGGCGGGTATCGAGGCGATCCGAGCGAAATCGGTCGAGCTCGGACGGTTCGGCCTCCGATGCTGCGACGCCCTCGGGCTCTCGACGTCGACCCCGCGGGACGACGATCGGCGCGGCGGCCACCTGTGCGTGCACGAACCCGACGCTCGACGGATCGTCGCCGAGATGACCGAGCACGACCGCGTCCTGGCCGACTTCCGCGAACCCGACGTGGTGCGACTCGGTTGCTCGCCGCTGACGACCCGGTTCGCCGACGTCGCACGGGCGACGATCGCCGTCGCCAACCGCCGCTGACGCTCACTGCGAAGCGGATCGGAACGCGAAACGGCCGGAGCGGGCGACATGCCCACCCCGGCCGTTCCGGCTCAACTGATCAGGTGGATCAGATCGTCGTCGTCACCCCATCGGGGCGACGACGGCGGGCGGCCGCCAGGCCCAGCGCACCGAGCAGCAGGAGCACCATGGCAGTCTTGACGACCGGCTCGGTGGAGTTGCTACCCGTTGCGGGGATGGTCGGCGTCGGGACGACGCTCGTCGGCGGGATCTGCGCCACGATCACGACGGACGCATCGTCGCTGTTGTTGTCGAGGTTCGGGTCGGGCGTCGACGCCTCGACCGTGCCCACGTTCTCGACGATGCCACCCTCGTCGTTCGCCGGCACGGACACCGTGATGGTGATCGTGCCACTGGCGCCGACGGCCATCTGAGGCCGGGTGCAGGTGACGTCGTTCCCGCTGCGGCTGCAGTCGAAGAACGACGAGCTCACGGCCGTGACCGTGACGTCGGTCGGGACGAGGTCGCCGACGACCACGTCGATGGCGGGTGCCGGGCCGAGGTTCTCGACGTCGAGGACCCAGTTGAACTCGCCGCCGGCACCGACGGTGGCGACGGAGGCGGTCTTCACGATCGCCAGGTCGGCCTGTGCCGTCATCGGCGTCGTCTCGTCGTCGTCGTCGGTGACCTGGTTACAGGCCGGGACGAACGCCTCGGAGAGGTCGGCGCCGCTGGTGGGCTCGGGGCACTCGCGATCGACGGCACCCTGCACGACGGCAGTGTTGTCGATCTCGGTGCCCGTGGCGTCGGCGTTGACCGACACCACGACGGTGATGTCGGGCGTCGACGCACCTGGGGCCAGCGACGGTGCGTAGGTGCACTCGATCGGGTCGGCGTTGTTGCAGGTCCAGCCGGCACCGCCGCTGACCGACACCAGCGAGAGCTGGGCGGGCAGATCGTCGGTGACGACCAGGCCGGGCAGGATCGACGACGTGCCGATGTTGGTCACCTCGAGGGTGTACTCGAACGACTCACCGGGCAGGACCGAGTCGCCGGCGGCGACATCGTCGGTCTTCACGATCTGGATCGCACCTTCGCGATCGACCGGGGTGGGTTCGCAGTCGATGTTGTTGTTCGAGGCGGCCTCTTCGCACGGCGGCGGCTCGCAGTCGCCGATCGGCTCACAGACCGGGTCGTCCTCGGTGGTGACCGTCGCCTCGTTGACGTAGGTGCCCGATGCGGCGTCGGCCGGGGCGCTCACGGTGGCGGTGATGACGACGGGGTCGGCACCGACGGTCATGAGGGCCGGGTCGATGTCGCAGGTCAGCGTCTGACCCGCCTGCACGCAGTCGTCGGGGAACGAGACCCACTGCAGCGGGAGCGGCAGTTCGTCGACGACGGTGACGGGCTCACCGAGGTCTGCGTCGCGGGTACCGACGTTCTGGACGGTGATGGTGTAGTCGAACGGAGCACCTCCGGCGATGACGGTCACGCCGTCGTCGTTCTTGGTGATCTCCAGGTCGACCGGCTCGTCGTCGTTGGTGATCGTGCAGGTTGCGTTGTCACCGTCGGCGAGTGTCACGGTGCCGGTGCCGGTGCCGGCGTCGCAGAGGAACAGGCTCGGCAGATAGCCCTCGACCAGCTGGTCTTCGGAGAGGGTGTAGCTGCCGGCCGGAACCGCCGAGGAGACGGCGTCGGTGCCCGAGATGCCGGTCAGGGTGACCGGACCGTCGGCGGTGAGCGGGAAGTCGGCGACCGTGGCGTTGCCACCGTCGTCGTTCACGACCACCTTGACGAGGGTGAGCGTGGCGAAGCCGGCGCATGCGTCGGTCGTCTGGGGTTCTCCACCGTCGATGGCGATGCTCATCTCGTTCAGGAAGCCGGTGCCGCCGTCGTCCTCACGCACACAGTCGCCGTCCGTGTCGGGACCCACCTCGATGGTCACGTCGACCGTGACGACGTAGGTGTGGGTTGCCCCGGCAGCGATCGCCTCACCGGTCACGATGACCGGATCGGTGTCGCCGTCGAAGGCGGCGTTGGTGGTGATGGTGCCCGGCGTCGTGTTGGCGACGGCCGCCGAGTCGGCGACGATCGAGACGCCTTCACCGAACAGGAAGGTGTCAGACAGGTCGTAGGTGCCGGCGCCTGCGTCGGCGGCGTTCTCGACGGTCAGCGTGTAGCCGATCGACCAGGTGCCGTCGTCGTTGCGCACCGGATCACCGGTGAGGACCTTGTCGTACGAGACGTCGGACTGCGCCGTGTTGGTGACCGTGCAGGCCACCTCGACGCCGTCGTTGCCGAGCGGGGCGACGAAGCTCACGGTCTGGTCGTCGACGCTGTCGCCGATCGAGCAGGTGAGGACGCCGTTGTCGTACGTGGTGCTGTTGTCGCCGGGCAGGACCTCGGCGACGGTGTACGTCTCACCGGGGACCAGACCGGTCCAGGTGACGGTGTCATTGCCGTCGCCGGTTCCGCTCGCCGTCTGCGAGCCGGCCGGTGTGGCGTCGGGCGACAGGGTGAACTCGAACGCCCATGCCTGGGCGTCGTCGAGGCCACCGTCGACCGTCTTCGTCACCGACACCTCCGACGGGATCGCCGTGTTCGTGATGTCACAGCTGATCTCGACGCCGTCGCCACCGAGCGGGGCGACGAAGGTGACGCTCTGCGGAGCGTCGTCGGTGTCGACCACGCCGGTGCAGACGAGCTCGCCGGCCAGGTAGCCGACACCAGGCGCCGTCTCGGCGACGGTGTAGGTGCCACCCGGGGTGAGCCCGCTCCAGTCGACCGTGTCGGTCGAGGTGACGGAGCCGGTGTCGGAGACCGTGGTGTCGGCGCTGTCGAGCGTGGGCTCGGCGGCGCCGGCGGACACGGCCGTGATCGAGAAGTCGAACGACCAGGCCTGCGTGTCGGCCACGCCGGAGACGGTCTTGGCGACCGAGACGTCGGCGGGGATGGCCACGTTGGTGATGTCGCAGGAGAACACGCCTCCGGCGACGGCCGTGAACTGGAAGCCCGCGTCGGCGCTGCCGTCGACGAGGTCGACCGGGTTGTTCGGGTCGTTCGGGTCGATCAGGGTGCAGGCGAACTCGGCGCCGGTCTCGTAACCGGGGACCTCGTTCTCCACGATGGTGTAGGTCTGACCCTCGACCAGCTCCGTCCACTGAGCGACCGGATCGGCCGAGTCGACGTCCTGGGCGGCGTCACCGGTGAAGGTGCCGCCGGAGAGGGTGAAGGTGAACGGACCCCATGCGCCTTCGACACCGCTCACGGCCTTGGTGGCGGTGAGACCGGCCGGGTTGGCCGTGTTGACGAAGGTGCAGGTCACGGTGGTGCCCGGATCGGGGTCGATCACGACGCCTGCGCCGGCGAAGGTGTCGCCGTTGGTGCAGGACGAGGCGGCGATGTCGAGCGTCCAGCCCGGCGTCGGTGTCTCGTTCACCGTGTAGGTCGAACCGGCCTCGGCATTCAGGAGGTCGGACGTGAAGGTGTTCGACAGCGTGCCGTCGGCGTCGTCGTCGAGCGTGAACGCTCCGAGGTCGCCGGTGAAGGCGAAGTCGGCAGCCGAGTCGGGCTGGGCGTCCTTGACGACGACGATCGTCGAGCGCTCGGTGTTGGTGAACGTGCAGGTCACGGTCTCACCGTTGTCGAGGTCGATCGATCCGGTCAGCGGCGTGGTGTCGCCCCCGGTCGAGGTGTCGTCCGCATCGGCCGACGAGCAGACGACTTCGGTGCCGTCGTACTCGGGGGTCGGGTCGGTTTCGACGATGCTGTACGGCTCGCCGTCCTTCGGCACGAGCACGTCGGTGAACGTGACCGAGCCGTTCAGGCCGTCGGTGAGGATCGAGAAGGCGGTCGGGTCGGTGGCGGCGGGGTCGGTGACGATCCCGTCGGCCGACCAGTCGCCGGCGAAATCGAACTCGCCGTCGGTGGTGCCGTCGATGCTCTTGACGATGACGATGTTGCCGCGCTGGGCGCTGTTCTCGAACTCACACGAGATCGTGGCGTCGGCCAGGTTGGCGGCGTCGATCTCGGCAGCGGTCACGGTCAGTTCCGACGAGAGGCCGTCGGGAGCGACGGTGCCGTTGCCCGTGCCGACGCAGGTGAAGCCGGTCGGGTCGTAGACGCCCACGTTGGTGCCGTCGGGGTCGATGATCTCGCTGACGGTCAGCGTCTCACCGGCGTAGACGGTCGTCGCCACGACCTCGGTGCTGTCGCCGTCACCGCCGGGGGCGAGGGCGTCGACGGGGGCGGCGTTCGAGGTGGAGTCGACGGTCAGTTCGACCGCGTCGTCCTCGACGGAGCCGAGCCACGTCTTCTGCAGTTCGAAGTCGGCGCGCTTGCGGGTGTTGGTGTACTCGCAGCTGACCGGGCCGACCAGGTCGGCGGTGATGTCGAGGGTGGCGGTCAGCGCACCGTCGACGTAGGTCACCTGGGTGTCGAGCAACGCTCCCTGGCCGTCGAGGCACTCGAAGTCGGTGTCGTAGTTGGCGGCGTCGCCACCGATGAACACCTCGGCGAGCGTGAGCGTCTCGCCGACGAGACCACGAGCGACGGCGTCGGCGTCGTTGGCGTCGTCGCCGTCGTTGCTGTTGGTCGCCTCGGGTGCGGTGACCGTCGCCTCGATGAGACCGCCGCTGATCGACAGATCGACGGCGTCACCGTTGTCCGGGCTGTCAGCCCAGTCCTTGCCGAGCGTCAGGTTGACACCGCGGCGGGTGTTGGTGAAGTCACAGGTGATCGTCGTGCCGGCTTCGTCGGCGTCGACGGTCACGGTGCCGCTGCGGCCGTCGACCGAGGTCTCGTCGTCACAGACGAGGGTCGTGTCGTAGCGGGGCGCGTCCTGCGGGTCGGTGAGGGTGATGATCTCACTGACGTCCACGACCTCGCCGACCCAGACCGGCAGCTGCGCCACGTTGGGGTCGTTGAAGTTGCCGTCGATGGCAGTGGAGTCACCGGTGCCCGGGCTGGCCGGGTCGATGCCGGCGATGGTGATACCGGCGACGTCGCCGGCCTTGCCGTTCACCCACGACTTGTCGACGACGAGGGCGGCCGACTTGCGCTGGTTGGTGAACTCGCAGGTGATGGCCGTGGGATCGGACGGAACCGTGATCGAACCGGTCGTCTCCTGGCCGACCGTGGCGAAACCGCCGATCACGAACTGACCGACCGTGTCGTTGCACTCGAGCGTGATGTCGTACCACGAGGCGTCGTACTCGGCGCCGAGCAATTCCTCGAGGGTGAGCGTCTCGCCGGCGTAGGCCGTGCTCGTCGCGTCCTGGTCGGCGTCGAGCCCACCGTCGTTGGAGTGGACGCCGGGCGTGACGGTGCCGAGGCCGCCGGTGATGTCGAGGAGGGCGACGTCATCGTCGACGGGGCTGGTTCCCCAGCTCTTGGTGAGCGTGATCGGTGCTTCCTTGCGGGTGTTGACGAAGGTGCACGTGATGAGCGAGTCGCTGTCGAGCGTCGACGGGACGACGAAGTCGCCACTCACGCCGTCGTTGTCGGCGGGCGTGATGCCGTTGTCGCAAGCGAGCGTGCTCGTGTAGTTCTCGAGCCCGGCCGGGCCGGTGGCGGTCTCCTCGAGAGCGACGGGGTCGCCGACGAGGATCGTCACCGGGGTGCTGGTCTCGTCGGCGGCGGCGTCGGGGTCGACGTCGTCGCCGTCGCCGACATCGGTCAGGACCTCGACGTCGTTGAGGGTCACGCTGAACGTGCCGTCGTCGCCGTCGGGGCGGACGTCCTTGGCGACCTGGACCTCGACGCTGCGGCGGGTGTTCTCCCAGGTGCAGGTGATCGAGGTGTCGTCGGGATCGATGTCGAGACCGTCCGACGGGTCGGTGTCGGTGGCACCGACACACACCAGTTCGGTGTCGTAGGCGGCCGGATCACCGGTGTCCCAGGTCTCGGCCAGGGTCAGGGTTTCACCGGCGTAGACGGTGAAGGTGCCGGACGTGTCGGTCTCGGTCGCCGTGTCGGCGGTCGAGGCGTACTCGATCGGCGTCGTATCGCTGCCGGTGGCCGACAGCGTGACGGCGTCGTCGATCTTCGCGTCGACCCAGTCCTTCTCGAGCACGAGGTCGACCTCGATGCGGGTGTTCGTGAACGAGCAGACGATCTGCGTGCCCGCTGCGACGTCGTCCGGCGTGATGTCGAGGGTGTAGCCGTACGGTTCGGCGTCGGTCGGTGTGATGGTGCCCGTCTCGCCCACGCAGTCGAAGGTGGTCGTGTAGTTGTCTCCGGCTTCGAGCGGCTGGAAGGCCTCGAGCATCGTCACCGTCTGGCCAGCCACGACCGGCACGAACGCCGAGTTGTCGTCGGTGTTGTCGGGGCCGAGGAACTCGGGCTCATCCGCGGCGACGGACGCGGCGTTGTCGGGACCGTCGCCCGACCCGTTGCTGGCGGCGAGGAGCACGCTGTCGCCGACGTTGCTGTTGTCGTCCCAGATCTTCTGGAGCACGACCCCTGCGGTCTTCGGCGTGTTGACGAAGGTGCAGGTGACGTCACCCGGGTCGTTGCCGACCGTCAGCGTGGCGCTGCGGTTGCCGACGGCCGGGGTGAGGACCATGCCGGCGGGCAGGGTGCCACAGCTCAGCGTGGTCGTGTACGCGTCGCCGTTCGCGGCGACCTGGAAGGTCTCGGACAGGGTGATCGTCTGTCCGGAGTAGACCGTCATCGTGTTGGTGCCGGCAGCTCCGGCGGGCGACGTGGCGGTCGTGTCGATCGCCGCAGCGATCGGAGCCGGGCCGGCAGCGGAGGCGTCGAGGTCGACGACCTCGCCGTCGAGGGTGCCGTCGCCCCACTGCTTCTGGAGCGTGAACGTCGCCTGGTTGCGGCTGTTCGTGAAGGTACAGCTGACGGCCTCGCCCGAGCCGAGCTCGATGTCGGCGCCGTCGCCGTTCTGGACCGAGTCGCCGGTCGGGTCGGTGCAGTCGACCGACTCGAGCGTGTAGCCCGGCGTCGCCGCGGTGTTTTCGGTGACGGTGTAGGAGCCCGGCATCACCGGGTTCGAGGTGAGGGCGTCGCCGTTGTCGGTGACGCCGGCCGTCGTGGTGATGTCACCGGTGACGGCGCCTTCGAAGCTGAAGGTGGCGTCCTGGTCGGTGGCGATGTCGGTCGTGCCGGGGTCGACGACCTGCTTGTCGATCGAGATCGAACCCTGCTGCTGGTTGTTGAAGGTGCAGGTGACCACCTCGCCGGCTGCGACGCCGACCGACACGGAGTTGCCGCCGATGATCGGCTCGTCACCCGAGCCGCAGTCGACCGAGGTGAGGACCCAGTCGGGGTCGGCGAGGATGTTCACGCCGGTGAGGTCTTCGGTGATGGTGTAGTCGCCGGGGGCGATGTCGCCCGTGTTGTCCGAACCACCATTGCCGACGCCGTCGAGGGCCACGGTGTCGGGGCCGACCACGTCGAAGTCGAACGTGTCGCCGGTGTCGGGATCGGTGACCTTCTCGACGACGATGCGCGACGCCTGCTCGTTGGTGAAGGTGCAGACGATGTCGTCGTCGGACCCGTCGACGACGACCGTCGCCGTCCGAGCGTCGAGGTCGTAGACCGGCGAGGTCGCGCCGTCGCCATCGGTGCAGCTGATGTCGGTGAGCGTCCAGTCGGGATCGAGGTCACCGCCGTCGAGGGCGTTGATGTCGTCTTCGGTGATGACGTAGGTGCCGGGGTCGGGCACGGTCTGGAAGACCGAGTCGCCGTTGATGACGACGGGCAGGTCGGCGGCGACACCGTTGTCGATGTCGAAGGTGAACGTCGTGCCGTCGTCGGGCGTGCCGACCTTCTGGATCGTGATACCCAGGGCATCGTTGACGATCGTGCAGCTCGCCGGGAGCACGTCGCGGTTGGCGAACGTCTCGGGCGGGATCAGGAACGTCGGGTCGGTCTCGGGGAACAGGATCGCCGTCGAGTTGTTGAGCCAGGTCGCTCCCTCGGCGGGCGTGGGCTGGCCGGGGTTGAAGGGATCGAAGTACGAGCACTCGATCGACTGGAGCTCCCACCCGTCGGGCAGGCTCACCTCGTCGAGGGTGTAGTCGGGCTGGGCGAGCACGCTCATCCACTGGTGGGTCTCGCCGAGGTCGATGTCGGCGTCGATCTCACTGAGATCGCCGTCGGGCTCGCCGAGCCCTGCTGGCGTCGACGTCAGCGTCGGGATCGCATCGTGGACGTCCGCTCCATCGATCTGCTCGAGGACGTAGTGGAACGGCGTCGCCGAGGTGGCGTCGCCGTCGGCGGCGAGCTTGGTGATGTCGATGTTGCCGCAGTTCGAGATCTGCAGGGGGTCGACGTCGAGGATGTCCTTCACCTGCGAGTTGAGCGAACCGCCGGTCGGGGTCGCCGCCTGGCCGGAGACGGTGATGGTGCGGCACTCGGAGTCCTCGTTCGGGCTGCCGGGTGCGCCGGTGCCGTCGGACGGGATCCCGACCGACGTGAGGTTGAGGGCGACCTCGCCGACCGTGCGGTCGGTGTTGAGGAACTGCTGGAACTGCGTGTTGGTGATCGTCGAGTTCAGCGTCCACTCGCCGTCGCCGAAGTCGTAGAGGCGGCCGGCGCCGGTGCTGCCGCCCTGGAAGTCGAAGATGACGAGGTAGTCGTCGGTCGAGCCGGTCGCCGTGCCGTTGACGAGGTAGGGCGGCAGGCCGTCACCACCCTCGATGAAGATGGTGAGGTTGAAGGTGCCGCTGGCCCCGGGGTTACAGGTTTCGAACGCGACGTAGAGGATGTTGTTGATCTGCGAGCCACCGCCGCCCGAGGGGACGGCGACGGCCTCGGCGCCGAGGCGGATGGCGAGGAGGTCGGTCTTCTTGTTCGGTTCACCGGTCACTTCGGGCCACACCGGACCCTCACCGACCTCGATACCGCCCGACGCGATGTTGTCGTTGGAGTCGTTGCACGGGTCGGGCGTGCGGTTGTTGTAGTAGACGCCGGTCGTCGGGTAGCCGTCGACGGTGACGCCGGGACCGTAGGTACCGGTCCAGTCACCGGACCCGGGTGGCGCCGAGTCGGGCGCCGGGGTTCCGGTCGGTGTGAGGTTGCCGTCGATCTGGAACGACGTCGTCGGGAAGAACGTCCCGTTCGTCGCTTCGGCAACCGGTGCATTCTCCGCAAAGGTCAGTGCAGTGCCCAGTGTGATCACCAGTGCTGCTGAGATCACGACCCGCAACCAGGTCGTGACGGAATCCGTCCGCTCCATTTTTCTTGCTCCTCTATCCGCCAGATGAGCCTGAGGGTGGTTCCCTACGCCACCCCCTGTGGCCTGATCGTGCACCGGCGGGGCGCTCGATCTGTTCCCAGTGTCCCGCTCGGATCGGGACCGTGTCAAAGCGATATTGCACGCGGGGCACCGAAAACAGCGAATTGACCACATGTAGCGTTCGACGCACCACAGCACGTCGATGAAACGTCAAGGTTCTTGAGAGAAATCCACCGTCCGGGTGATTCTCCGTGCTAAGGCGTCGCCGGGCCCGGCCAGCCCCGATCTCGCGTTGGTCGCCAGGGTCGAGACGGCACGCTCCGCCCCCGTCCGGGCCCGGTTCAGCGCCATCGCCTCACCCTCGAGCAGAGGTCGAGGGTGCTGTTCGGCGATCAGACAGCTCGGTAGTGCGCGTCGATGACGGCGAGTCCGCCACCGTCGACCGCGACGAGACCGTCGTCGACCAGCTTCGTGAGGTGGCCCCACACACTGTGACGCGCCGGCTTGTGGAGCTCGGGTCTGACATCGGTGTAGAGCACCTCGACGATCTCGCGGGCGGTCGTCTTGCCGGCACGGATCTGCGCGAGCACGGCAGCTTCGCGAGCGAGTCGATGGTCGACGAGTGCGGACACGTACGTGCGTGCGTCGGCGCGCTGCGGGCCGTGGGTCGGCCACAGCACCGCGTCGCCGCGACCGGCGACCTTGCGGAGCGAGTCGATGTAGGCGGTCATGTCGCCGTCGGGCGGTGAGACGACGGTCGTGCTCCACCCCATCACGTGGTCGCCGCTGAACAACGTCGACTCCTCGTCGAGTGTCCAGCAGGTGTGGTTCGAGGTGTGGCCCGGCGTGTGGACGGCGCGCATCGTGACGCCGCCGCCGGACACGACGAGGTCGCCGTCGACGACCGCATGATCGGGCGTGAAGTCGAAGTCGGTCGACTCCTCGATCGCCACCGGTTCCCCGCCGGCGCCGTCGTCGGTGCCGTCGTCGTGTTCATCGCGTTCGGGCGGAGGCACCATCGCCGGGTCGGGTTCGGGATGCGGCCCGAATGCGAACGTCGGCGCGTCGTACTCGTCGCGCATCCATGCGGCGAGCGGTGAGTGATCGGCGTGGCAGTGGGTCACGAGGATCGCACGCACCCGCTCCCCTTCCAGCGCTGCGGCCAGCGCGTCCCGGTGCGAGTCGATCGACGGTCCTGGGTCGATCACGACGACGTCGCCGTGCCCGACGAGGTAGGTGCCGGTGCCGTGGTAGGTGAACTTCGACGGGTTGTTCGCGATGACGCGTCGGACGAGCGGCGTGACCTGATCGACCGTGCCGTACTCGAACTCGTCGAGCGAGCGGAACTCGGGGGCCGCCACGGTCAGCCTCCGCCGACGAGTGGACGGAGCTGGCCGACCGACCGTCCGTGCCCCTTGATCGGATCGCCGATCGCAACGGCATCGACGTCGTGGCCGACAGCCGCGAGCGCCGAAGCCGCGACGACGCCGGCGGCGCGTGCGGCACCGTCGGCGATCTTGACCGCGACCGCGGTGCCGTCGGGCAGACCCGCGGCAAAGACACCCTCGGCACCCTCCTTGGCCATGGCGTCGGGCAGCTGGGCGACGAGACGGGCCGACGCCCGGTCGGGGCCACCGACGAGTTCGGGGAAGCGGTGCATGGCGTCCCACACCTCGCCGCGGTCGTGGGCGAGGGTGGCGAACGAGCGGGCGAGACCGGAGAGCGACACGACGTGGGCCGGGGCACCGCACCCGTCGATGCCGATGTGGGCGACCGTTCCCATCAGTTGCTCGACGCGTGAAGTGATCAGCAGCTGGAGTGGATGGTCGGGGTGCAGATAGCCCTCGGTCGGCCAGTCGTTGATGAGGCACGTCGCCACCATCGTGGCGTGCTTGCCCGAGCAGTTCATGAACAGCGCCGTTCGATGCGCGCCGGCGGCGATGACCGCCTCGGCGGCACTCTGTTCGAGCGGCCAGTCGGGCGTGTTGCCGAGCGCCGACTCGTCGAGCCCCGCGTCGGCGAGGATGCTGCGCACCACCTCGAGATGCACCGGCGAACCGTCGTGGCTGGCGCACGCAAGAGCGAGCTGCTCGGGGGTGCCGGTCCAGCCACCGCCGAGCATGGCGTCGGCCTGGGCCGGCTTCATCGACGAGCGCGGGTAGATCTCGACGTCGTGATCACCCGCGCAGAACGCGACGTCGCCGTCGGGGTCGAGCACGACGACCGCGCCGAAGTGGCACGACTCGTCGACACCCGAACGGTCGGTGATGGCAACGGGGACGAAGGCGTCGGCGATGGTCATGTCGAATCACCCGTGCGCGGTGGTCGCCCGGGTAATCGCATCTCGGTCAGCTGACTCTCGATCACTTCGTGACGCTGGCCCCATCCCCCGATGATGGCCTGCAACATCGCTGCCGCGGGTAACGCGAGCACCGCCCCCGCGGCGCCGAGCAGTGAGAAGCCGGCCAGCGCCGATCCGAACGCGACGGCCGGATGCAGCTCCATCGTGCGGGCGGTGATGCGGGGAGCGAAGAAGTAGTTCTCGACCTGCTGGTACACGATGATGAATCCCAGCACGATCGCTGCCTTCACCGGCGAGTCGAGGAACGTGATCAACACCGGCAACACGCCGGCGATGTACGTGCCGACGACCGGCAGGAACTGGCTGACCAGGCCGACCCACAGCGCCAACGGGATCGGCGCCTGGATGGCCGCGGCCTGGAACACGATCCAGTGGAAGAACGCCGACAGGAGGGCGAGCAGCAGCCGGGAGTAGAGGTAGCCGCCGGTCTTGTTGATCGCCAGTTCCCACGCTGCGAGCACCTGCCGCTGCCGGTCGGGGCGCAGACGCGAGCAGATCGATCGCCGGAAGCGCGGGCCGTCGGCGACGAGGTAATACGTGAACAGCAGGATCGAGAAGAACGCGAGCAGGCCGTTGAGGGCCTGGAGCGACAGTTCGATCGCGTTGTCCTGTTGGGCGTCGATGAACTGCTGCACCCGGCCGTCGGGGTCGTTGAACTCGTCGACGATCTCCTGCGCGTCGAGTTCGGTGCCGAACAGGTCGTTCACCCGGTCGACGGAGTCGGTGATGTAGTCCTCGGAGTTGTTGAGCAGGTCGACCAGCTGGGTGCCGACGAGGGTGCCGATCGCGCCGACGAACACGGCGGTGAGCAGCAGGAAGCCGAGCATGATCGAGGCGGTCGCACTCCCGCGCCGCCAGCCGCGCCGGGCGAGGCGATTGACGCCGGGTTCGATCGCAAGAGCGAGGAACAGCGAGATGAGCAGGAGCAGCGTGAGCCCCTGCAGCTGGCTCCACAGGTGACCGGCGACCGCCACGGCGAGGAAGCCGAGCCAGAACAGGATGATCGCTCGGATGACCCATCCGGGCACGCTGCTGTCGCTGGCGGGCGGGACGGTGATGCCGTACGTGGGCTCGAACGTGTCGTCGCTCGACACGCCGCCGTCAGGACTCCGTTCATCGGGGCCGTCGGCGTCATCGGTCACGGGCCGAGCGTAGTGACGCGACCGGGGGTTGGTGTGGACCCCGGCGGCGTCAGAGCGGGGCGGCGACCGGGGTCGACGCGACCTCGGTCGCGAGGGCCGGGCTCAGGTCGCCACCGCCGACGACGGTGACCGATTCGAGCCCCAACCAGCCCGCCATCGACGCCAGCTCTCCGGCCAGCTCGTGGGCGACCTCGACCTCGGGGATGCCGGGCTCGCCCCACGCGCTCTGCACGAGCAGGGTGCGGTTCGGACGGTCGGCCTTCAGGTCGACGCGTGCCACCAGGTCGTCGCCGAGCAGGAACGGCAGCACGTAGTAGCCGAACTTGCGCTTCGGCGCCGGGGTGTAGATCTCGATCCGATAGTGGAAGCCGAACAGGCGCTCGGCGCGGTCTCGGTACCAGACGACGGGATCGAACGGGCTGAGCAGGGCCCGGTTCGGGATGCGCCGCGGGATCGGTGCGTCGGCGTGCAGGAAGCCGGGGCGGTTCCAGCCCTCGACGTCGACGGGGACGAGACGGCCTTCCTCGACGAGTTCGGCGACCAGCTCGCGGATGTCGCTCTGGCGCTGCCGGTGGTAGTCGGCGAGATCGTTGAGGGCAGCCACGCCGTAGTACGAAGCGGCCAGTTCGACCAGCGCCTTGCGGGCGTCGTGCTCGGTCGGGGTGGGCGTGGCGAGGACCTCGGCGGGGATGACCCGTTCGGCGATGTCGTACACGCGGGCGAAGTCGTTGGGCCGGCGGACGGCGGCGACGCGGCCGAAATCGAACAGGACTTCGAGCGCCACTTTGGCGTCGTCGTAGTCCCACCACGATTCCTTCTTGCCGACGCGGGTGCTGAGATCGCTGGCGAGCAGTGGGCCGCGTTCGACGACCTGGTCGTAGATCTGCTCGATGAAGTCGGCGCGCTCGGTGACGAACCGTTTGAAGCCACCCCATCGCCGGGGGTGTTGCATCGACCAGCGGTACAGGTGGTGGTGTGCGGTCGGGACGTGGCTCGCCTCGTGGACCCAGTACTCGAACAGCTCACCGTCGGCGGTGGCGTCGTCGATGAGGGTGCGCGGGTGCGGGCCGAGCCGGGCGAACAGGGGGATCTCCTGGCTGCGGCACAGGACGTTGACGGAGTCGATCTGGATCAGGCCGACCCGGTCGAGCACCTTGCGGAGGTGTCGCCGATCGACGCGCCCGGCCGGTCGCCGCTCGGCGAACCCTTGCGCCCCCAGCGCCACCCGCCGCGCCTGCGACGCCGACAACCGCTCACGCCCCATCTCGCTCCCCCTTCTCCCCCAGCCCCCGCTCGGCCAATGCGTGAACAAACTGCGGAATTATTCCGCAGTTTGTTCACGCATTCGCAGGGTTGGTGTCAGTCGTCGTGTTGGGTGATGGTGACGGAGTTGATGATGACGTCGTCGACGGGCTTGTCGCCGCCGCCGGTCTTGACCGACTGCATCTGCTCGAGCACGTCGAGGCCCTTCACGATCTTGCCGAACAGGCTGTACAGCGGCGGGAGGCCGGCGCCGCTCGGGCCCGAGATCAGGAAGAACTGGCTGCCGTTGGTGTCGGGGCCGGCGTTGGCCATGGCGACCGAGCCGATCTCGTACTGACCGGGCTTGGGCAGCTCGTCTTCGAAGCGGTAGCCCGGGCCGCCGCGGCCGGTGCCGGTGGGGTCGCCACCCTGGCACACGAAGCCGTTGATGATGCGGTGGAAGATGATGCCGTCGAAGTAGTGGTTGAGCGCGAGGAAGACGAAGTTGTTGACCGTCTTCGGCGCCTTGATCGGATCGAGGGCGATCACGATCTCACCCATCGAGGTCGACATGTTCGCGGTGTAGCGCTTGCTGGGGTCGATGCCCATCTCGGGCGGCTCGGAGAACTTCTGCTGCTTGGGCGCGGAACCATCGAACGGAGGAAACGGAGTTGCCATGCGTCGCACCCTACCGAGGGGGTGTCACCCTTGGCGCCGCGCTGCGCCGGGTCGGGTGCCGGAGGGAACGGCGACGGCGTCGCCGTTTCCGAAGGTCACCCGACCCGGATGCCTGCAGGCCGGTCAGTTGGTGGCGTCGCGCTGGAGAGCGATGCCCGCGACGATCAGGAACAGCATCCCGGGCAGCACCGCCATGTACTGGAACGGCACCAGCTGGGTGAAGACGATCAGGCCGGTCATGACGGCCGAGAAGATCGCGAGCTTCCGACCGACGGCGCCGTGACGGAGCCCTGCGACGGCCGTGGCACCCGTGGTGAGCGCCGCGCCCGCCCAGACCCACGCCATCGTGTTGAAGATGGCGAGCTGGGCCCCGACGGTGTCGGCGTCGATCTCGTCGGCGTGCAGCAGCGAGTGGAACAGCTCGGTCGAGATGCCACCGCCGACCAGGAGCAGCGCCGACACCAGGAGCATGCCGGCGCCGGCGAGATCGGGGAGCAGGCTGCCGGCGGTGACGTGACCGCCGAGGCGTCGACGCAACCCGAGGCCGAACACGGCGACGAGGAGCGCTATGGCGACCGATCCGGTCTGGAACGCCCAGGCCCAGCCGGCCTTGCCGTCGAGTTGGTCGAGGACTCGCTGGTTGTCGATGAGGTCGTCGGTGGACGTCATGAGCCCGCCGGTGATGACGACGAACACGGGGATGGTGAGGAGGCCGGCGACCCAGCCGGCGATCGCCCAGCCGGGTCGGGTCGGCGTCGTCGACTCGGTGGGGGACGGGATGGTCAGGTGGGTGGGGTCGATGGTGGTGGACATGGTGGTTCCTTCGTGGGTCTGATTGGTTGTTTGGTGGTGAGCACTCGGTGTGAGTGCGTTCGTCTCGCTGTCGGGACGACGTCATCGAACGACGCCCGCCGTCCCGATGGCGAGAGGCGCGGGTCCCGGTCGGCTGGGAGATGCGCCCGGGACCCGTGCCGGTCAGGGCGCCGCGGTGTCGACGCAGTCGGTCACGCCAGGAGCGCAATGGCGCCCGTCGCGTCGCCGGCCGGATCGGCTGGCGGATCGGCTGGCGTTTCGGCGCCGGTCTCGTAGCAGTCGGCGTCGCCGACCGGGCAGGCCGCTCCGGCCGGGTCGACGGCGTCGGTCGGTACGTCGGACGGTGCGTCGGTCGTGTCGACGACCGGGTCGCGGTCGGCGTCGTCGTCGGTGCCGCATCCGGCCGTGCCGATGAACAGGAGTCCGGCGGCGATGGCGCTGATGATTCGGGTCATGGGTGGTTCCTCTCGTGGGTGGGCAGTGCCCGTGGCGCTCGCCGGACGTTCCGGTGAGTCGGGCCGTTCGGACGCCGCCGACGGCCGGTCGGTTCCGCCCGCTTCCGTCGCTGCGGAGCGGTGTCCCGGGTCGACGTGGTCGACCGGGTCGCTCCCACCCCGGTCCACGCCCGGCGCTGCGGGCCGGCACCGCGACCATCGAGCGCTCGATTGTCCCGGCCGGATCTCCCGGTCGACCGGGACACGGTCCACTGGGCCGGGGGACGCCGGGCGTCGGATCGTGGAGCAGTCGAGCCGGACGGTCCGGTCGACGAAAGGAATCAGCATGTCCCCCACCCGTTCCAGCGCCCGTCTCGTCGGCGGTGCCCTGTTGCTCGCCGCCGTCGCCACCGCATGCGGCGACGACGCCGAGTCGATGTCGACCGCGGCGTGCGATCGATACGCCGAGCTCCAGGCCGGCTTCTTCGGCGATCCGAGTGCGCTCGGCGCCGCTGCCACGGCGTTCGGCGAGGCTGCGCCCGACTCGCTCGAGGAGGACGTCGGCGTCGTCGTCGCCGCGTTCAACAGTGACGACCCGAGTGCGATGTCGACTCCCGAGTTCGCCGCCGCCAACGAGCGCGTCGGCGCCGCCGTGTTCGACGACTGTGATTCGGTCGTCGCACTCGACGTGTCCGGGATCGACTACGCCTTCGACGGACTCCCGTCCTCGATCTCGTCGGGACGTGTCGCCGTGCGGTTGGCGAACGACACCGCTTCGGGTCAACCCCACGAGCTGGTCATCCTGACGGGCGCCGACGGTCAGGCCGCCGACGAGCTCCGCGACCTGCCGATGGAGCAGCTGATGCAGCAGGCCCGGCCGGTCGGGCTGGTCTTCGTCGAGCAGCCGGGCGCCGCCGCGACGACGCTGGTCGATCTCGAGCCGGGCTCGTACCTCGTGATCTGCACCCTGCCGGTCGCCGAGAACGGTGAACAGCCCGACGGCGACGCGCCGCCGACCGACACCCACGCCCATCACGGCATGGTCACGACCCTCACGGTCGAGGCCTGACCGGGCTCCGGAACCGGCTGTTCACCCCTCCCCGCCGAGAGTACGATCCCGTGCCACGAACCGTCAGCCGCCGTCGTTGGTCGAACATGACCCGCGCCGCTGAGCCCCGGCGCGAGCCCGCCCCGGTCGAGCACGACGGTCATCCGGTCGTCGCCACCGTGTTGTTGGTCGCCACCTACCTGATCGCGGCGCTGGCGATCGGGCTGTACGCGGCGGTGCAGCCGCCGTGGCACGTCGGCCAGTGGTACTTCCTCGTCGACCTGGCCGACGCGATCGTCTACGGAGCCGTGGGCTGGGTGCTGCTGACCCGGGTCGATCGCCCGGTCGTGTGGATCGTCGTGGTCACCGCGCTCGGCGGGGCGGTGGCCGCGGCATCGTCCCAGTGGACACAGTTCCAGCCCGACCATCCCGACCTGCCGACGCTCGCTCTGTTCTCGTCGGCGCAGAGCTGGGCGTGGATCCCCGGCACGCTGGGCATGATCCTGGTCGCGCCATGGCTCGTCCGTCGCCGACCACTCGACGTCGTCGGGAAGATCGGGATCGCAGCCGGCACGGCGGTGACGGTCGGCTTCGTGCTCGAGCGGTGGACCGACCCGTATCCGTGGCCCGACGGCCCGTCGGTGATGCCGCTCGCGGTCGAGAGCGAGTGGTGGGTCGATCAGCTCGACTGGATCGAACGCGGCTTCATGATCGCGATCGTGGTCGTCGGCCTGGCCGCGGCGGCGGACGTCGCCCGGCGTTGGCGTCGGCTCGACGGGCTCGACGAGCGGCGGGGTCTCGGGTGGCTCGCCGTGGGTGGGGCGCTGATGACGTTGGCGTTCCTCCCGCTCGCCTTGCCTGCGGCGTGGATCGAGCCGCTCCCGGTGTGGACGACGCCGTTGCTGCACCTCGTGTCGCAACTGTTCTTCCCGGCCGCGCTGCTGGTGGCCGTGCTCGGGCAGCGCCTGTGGGGTGTCCGCATCGCCGTCAGCCGGGCCGTCGGCTGGTCGCTGCTCACCGCCACCTTGTTGTTCGCCTACGTCGCCACCGTCGCGGCGATCGGGTTGCTGCTGCCCGACCTGACGGCGGGGGTCGGACGGGTCGTCGCCGCTGCGCTGGTCGCCGCCGCGGTCGAACCGGTGCGCCGGTGGGTGCAGCGGCGTGTCGACCGCCTCGTCCACGGCGACGCGCACGAACCGCTCAACGCGGTCGCTCGGATCGGTGGCCGCCTGACGTCGCCGCGCGACCCGGAGCTGCTGTTGTCGAGCCTGCTCGAGGGCGTGGTCGAATCGTTGCGACTGGCGGGCGCGGCGATCGACGTGACGGCGGACGGCCACCCGGGCACCCTCACCGTCGGCACGGTCGGTGATCCCGACGACGTCGCCTTGCCGTTATTGGTCGACGACGAGTTGGTGGGCGCGTTGACCGTCAGCCCGCGTCCGGGCGAGCGCCTCGACCAGCGGACCCGTCGAGCGCTCGACTCGCTCCTGCCGACACTCGCCGTCGCCGCACTGTTGGCCGTGAAGGTCGGAGAGCTCGCCGAGTCGCGCTCCCGGCTGATGACCGCGCGTGACGAGGAACGGCGGGCGATCCGACGTGAGCTGCACGACGGGTTCGGTCCGGCACTCGCCGGCATCGGCTACGGGCTGAGCGCCGTGCGGAACCTGATCCGCACCGATCCGGACCGGGCGCTCGAGCTGCTCGATCGGCTGGGCAACGAGATCGACGCCCGGGTCGAGGACGTCCGAACCCTCGCGCGCGACCTCGTCCCGCCGGTGCTGATCGAACTCGGGTTGGTCGCCGCACTGCAGGAGCTGGCGGCGCGTCATCGTGCGAGCGGGGTCAGCTTCGTCGTCGACACCGACCAGCAGCTCGACGTGCCGACCGCGATGGCCACCACCCTCTACGGGCTGATCGCCGAGGCCGTGCGCAACGTGGTGCGCCACGCCGACGCGTCCCGGTGCACGATCACGGTTCGGTCCGACGGCTCGACGATCGTCGCCGAAGTACGCGACGACGGCGTCGGGTTCGACGACACCACCGTCAGCGGTGTCGGGCTGCAGTCGATGCGCGAACGGGCGTCGTCGCTCGGCGGATCGCTGGCCATCGACCATCCGCTCGGCGGCGGATCGGTCGTGCGGGTCGCCGTGCCGCTCCGGTCAGGGCGGGTGACGACGTGAGCGAGGCGGTGGGTGACGGCGTGCTCCGGCTCGTGGTCGTGGACGACCATCCGGTGTTCCGGATGGGCATGGTCGCGCTGCTCGCCTCGCTCGACGGGTTCGAGGTCGTGGGCGAGGCCGACGATCTGCGCGGTTCGATCGACACCGTCGTCGAGCTCCGGCCCGATGTCGTCCTGATGGATCTCAACCTGGGCGAGGAGTCGGGCGTCGTCGCGACGCGCGAGATCGTGGCCCGCTGTCCCGAGGTCGGGGTCCTGGTCGTGACCATGCTCGACGATGACGACAACGTGCTCGCTGCGCTTCGGGCCGGCGCTCGCGGATACGTGTTGAAGGGGGCCGGACCGACCGAGATCGAGCGGGCGGTGCGGGCGGTCGCCGCCGGCGAGTTGTTGCTGTCGCCGGGCGTGGCGGCCCGTGCGCTGCCGCACCTGGCGGGGACCCGGGCCCGCGCCCGGGTGTTCCCGCAGCTGACCGACCGAGAGCGCGACGTGCTCGAACTGGTGGCGCAGGGGCTCGACAACCTGACGATCGCCCGGCGTCTCGGGCTGAGCGACAAGACCGTGCGGAACAACCTGTCGAACGTCCTCAACAAGCTCGGCGTCGCCGACCGCGGCGCCGCCATCGCCCGAGCCCGCGACGCCGGCCTCGGCCACCACCCCTGATCCAGGCGCACGACTCGTCCAGCGCCAGATCGGTACGGCCCTCGCTACCGTCGTGGGGGTGAAGCACGGCATCTCCCTCCCACCGTTCGGCGAGCTGAGCGACCCGGTGGTGGTCGCCGACCTCGCGGTGCGCGCCGAACAAGCGGGTTGGGACGGGGTGTTCGTGTGGGACCACGTCATGCGCCCGGCGGACGAGACCGAGGTGATCGGCAGTCCGACCGTCAGCCTGGCCGCGATCGCCCAGGCGACGTCGAGGGTCCGGTTCGGTGCGATGGTCACGCCGATCACGCGTCGGCGACCGCAGGTGTTCGCCCGTGAGACCGTGTCGCTCGACCGGCTGAGCGGCGGTCGGCTGATCGTCGGCCTCGGACTCGGCGTCGACCGTGGCGGCGAACTCTCGGCGTTCGGCGAGGTCGACGAGCCCCGCGAGATGGGACGTCGTCTCGACGCCGGTGTCGAGTTCCTCCTCGGCGCGTGGAGCGGCGAGTACTTCTCTCGCGAGGAGGAGCCGTTCGCCCACGGTGAAGTGCGGTTCCTGCCGACACCGTTCCAGCAGCCCCACCCGCCGATCTGGTTCGCGGCGCGGGGCACGGGCAAGCCGGTTCGGCGTGCCGCTCGGTTCGGGCAGGGGCTCGACCTGATCGGCCTCGACCGCGACGGTGTCGACGAGGCGGCGGCGATCGTGCGGGAGCATCGCGGCAGCCTCGACGGGTTCGACTTCGTGTGCCCGGTCGATCCCGGCTCCGACGGCGCCCAGTGGGCCGACTCCCCCGTCACTTGGTGCATGCACGAGTTCGCCTCACCGCCCGACGTCGCCCTCGTCGAGCGGGTCGTCGCGGACGGCCCCGGCTGACCAGGGGTCGCGCGGTATCCGCAACCGTGTGACACCCCCTCGTCATGATGGCGGGCATGGCCAAGAGCAGGATCGAACACGTCTGCGGCGACTGCGGTGCGACGCACACCAAGTGGGCGGGGCAGTGCTCGTCGTGCGGGCAGTGGAACACGTTGGTCGAAGAGGTCGCCGTCGCGTCGGCGCCCACGATCCCCGCCGCCGGACCGGCCTCGCGCATCGGCGACGTCGATCCGCTCACGAGTCGGCCGCGCGCCACCTGCATCGGTGAGCTCGATCGGGTGCTGGGCGGTGGGCTGGTGGCCGGGTCGGTCACCCTGCTCGGCGGCGAGCCGGGCATCGGCAAGAGCACCCTGTTGCTGCAGCTGCTGGCGGCGTTCGGCGGCACCGCCCTCTACGTCACCGCCGAGGAGAGCGCCCAACAGGTGCGGCTGCGCGCCGAACGACTCGACGCGGTGCGGCCCGACCTGTGGCTGCTCGCCGAGACGGCACTCCCCCACATCCTGGCCAGCATCGACGACACCAAGCCCGACATCGTCGTGATCGACTCCGTGCAGACGGTGCACGACCCGGCGCTCGGCTCGCCGCCCGGGTCGGTGGTGCAGGTGCGCGGATGCGCTCAACAGCTGGTGAACCGGGCCAAGCAGCGCGGCGTGCCGGTCGTGCTCGTCGGCCACGTCACCAAAGAAGGGTCGCTGGCCGGACCGCGGGTGCTCGAGCACCTGGTCGACACCGTGTTGTCGTTCGAGGGCGAACGCCATCACGCGCTCCGTCTCCTGCGTGCCACCAAGCACCGGTTCGGCCCCACCAACGAACTCGGCCTGTTCGAGATGGTCGGCCACGGTCTCGAAGGGGTGCCCGACCCGAGCGAGCTGTTCCTCGGCGACCGCCGCACCGGCATCCCGGGGTCGGCGGTCGCACCGACGATCGACGGCCAGCGTCCGCTGCTGGTCGAGGTACAGGCGCTCACCACGCCGGCGCCGCCCAACGTGCCGGCGCGCCGCACCACCCAGGGCATCGACTCGAACCGGTTGGCCCTACTCCTGGCGGTGTTGCAGCAGCGGGCCCGCATCCCGACGAGCCAGACCGACGTGTACGCCTCCACCGTCGGTGGTGTGCGCCTCGCCGAGCCGGGGCTCGACCTGGCGGCGTGCCTGGCGATCGTGAGCGCCATGAACGACCGGCCGCTCCCGGCCGACATGGCGGTGTTCGGCGAGGTCGGCCTCGGCGGCGAGATCCGCCAGGTGGCCCACACGCCACGCCGCCTGGCCGAGGCGGCCCGGCTCGGGTTCCGGCGCGTGATCGGTCCCCGGTCGGCTCCCGACCCCGACGACGCCCACCTCCACCTGCTCCGCGCCGCCACCCTGCCCGAAGCCCTCGCCGCCGCCGGCCTCACCTGATCACCGATCGGTCATCGACAGTTCAGATTGGGGAGGCGGCGTCATGCGACCGTCACATAGAATCGGCCCATGGTGGTGACGCGCTACAGCGGAGCGAACGAGACGATGCGGAACGCGCTGTCTCGTGTCGCACCGGGGCAGCCACTCCGTGACGGCATCGATCGCATCGTCCGCTCGAAGGCGGGAGCGCTGCTCGTGTTGTCCGACGATCCCGAAGTGCTCGCCATCTGTTCGGGCGGCTTCCTGGTCGACTCGCCGTTCAGCCCGCAGCGTCTCAGCGAGCTGGCGAAGATGGACGGCGCGATCATCATCACCGAAGACGGCGGCCGTATCGCACGCGCCAACGTCCACCTGGTGCCCGACCCGACGGTGCCCACCAGCGAGACCGGCACCCGTCACCGCACCGCCGAACGAGTCGCCCGTTCGCTCGACGTGCCCGTCATCTCCGCGTCGGAGGAGATGGGCGTCATCAACGTGTACGCCGGCGGCACGAAGCGTCAGCTGCAAGAGATCGGGCCGCTGCTCGACCGGGCGAACCAGGCCCTGCAGACGCTCGAGCGCTACAAGGTCCGCCTCGACGACGCGATCGCGAAGTTGACGTCGCTCGAGATCGAAGACGTGGTGACGGTTCGCGACATGGTGAGCGTCGTGCAGCGAGGTGAGATGGTGCACCGCATCGCCGACGAGATCGAGACGATGATCGTCGAGCTCGGTGTCGACGCCCGTCTCCTCCGGCTCCAGCTCGACGAGATCTACAGCGACATCGACGACGAACTCGATCTGGTCATCGCCGACTATCTGCCGCCTGCCCGCCACGTCGACGACACGCTCGGCGAGATGGCCCGCCTGCGCGACGACGACGTGCTCGACGCCCGCATGGCGTTGACGAGCATGCACCTCGGCGACGTCGATCTCGACGACGACATCTCGCCGCGCGGCCTGCGCCTGCTGCGCCGGGTGAGCACCCTCCCGGCCGACGTCGCCGCTCGCATCGTGAACGACTTCGGCGATCTGGCCCGGTTGCAGCGTGCGACGGTCGACGACCTGATGGACGTCGACGGTGTCGACGCAGCGATCGCCGGCACGGTGCGCGATACCCTCCAGCGCGTCGCCGAGAACACCATCCTCGATCAGTACCACTGATCGGGCCAGCGCCCCGGAGGTCGCCCGCATGCCATTCCGCCACGTCGTCATGTTCGAGTTCGACGAGCACGTCGACGACGAGCACATCGAGCGGCTGCGTGACGCGTTGAGTGCGCTGCCGCCCGAGATCGAGGAGATCCGCAGCTACGTGCACGGCCGCGACGTGAACATCTCCGAGGGCAACTACGACTACGTCGTGGTGGCCGACTTCGACAACGTTCACGGCTTCATCGCCTACCGAGACCACCCGAAGCACGTCCTCGTCATCGAGGAGCTCATCAAGGGCCACGTCGTCAACCGAGCCGCCGTCCAGTACCAATACGGCGCCCACTGACGACGAACGGGGACGGTCAGCGACCGCGGCGCCGGGGTGTTGCGTACGCACGCATGAACACCCGGTCGAGCCACAGGCACAGCAGGCCCACGACCACGAACACCGCGGCCGGGATGAACAGGTTGGCGGGACGGTCGGTCTCCCGAAGCCGGGACGCGAGCTCCAGCCCCGCCATGAGGACGGCAGCGCCCAGGCAGATCCAGCCAGAGATCCGGGCCTTGGTCGATGCCAGCGGGCGCTCGGCCATGGTGCGTCAGTGCAGGGCCGGGTCGGGGAGGCGGGACGAGCGGATCTGGTCCGCTTCGGGGACCGGTTCGTCGTTCAGCCAGGCGGCGAGCATGGCGTTGACCTCTTCGGGCGCTTCCTGCTGGACCCAGTGCGAGACCCCCGGCAGGAACCGCAGGGTGAGGTTCCGCACGTATTCGTCGGTGCCGTCGGTCGTCTCCTTCGAGAGGGCGCCGTCTTCTTCGCCCCAAATCATCAGCGTCGGTGTGTCGACGGAGGCGAGCACCTCCTTGCGTGCCGTGCGGGCGCCGCGGACGAGCGCCCGGTAGTAGTTCACCATCGCCGTCATCGCGCCGGGCCGCTGCGCGGCGCGACGGAACTCGTCGGTGATCTCCGGCGGGAACCGGTTCGGGTCCCGCGTCGAACTGGTGAACACCTCGGCGATCGGTCGTGCGTCGTTGCGGAGGAGCATCCACTCGGGCAGCTTCGGGATCTGGAAGAAGAAGATGTACCACGACTTGCGGAGCTGCCTGAACCGGCGCAGTTCGCGCTGGCCACAGGTGGGATGCGGCACGTTCATGATGACGAGCCGTTCGAGCGGACGCACCTTGCGGATGGCGAACATCCACGCCTGGATGGCGCCCCAGTCGTGCGCCATGAGCGTGACCCGTTCGTGGCCCGACAGGTCGATCAGTGCACCGAGATCGTCGAGCAGATGATCGATCGAATAGTCGGACACCTTGGGCGGCTTGTCGGAGTTGCGGTAGCCGCGGGTGTTCGGCGCCCACACCTCGTACCCCATCTCGGCGAGCATCGGGATCTGGAATCGCCACGAGAACGCCGACTCCGGGAACCCGTGCACCAGCAACGCCAGCCCACGTTCCCCGCCCGGGTTGGCGACGGCGACTTCGAGCTCGACCCCGTTCACCGTCTTGGTCTCGTACACCAACGGATCCATCCCCGGACCGTACCCAACCCGTCGGATGAGGTCAGACCCCAACCGACGGAACGCACGTCGGATGAGGTCGGACCCCAACCGACATCGCAGGACTGCGCACCCCGGCACGGTCGTCGGTTGGGGTCTGACCTCATCCGACGATCCCTGTAGGCGAGGCGCCACCGGCTACAGGAGTTCGCGGCGGAGGTCGAGCATCTTGGGGCTGGGTTCGCCGTCGCTCCATGGGTCGGTGGTGATCGCTCGCTCGTAGCTCTCCCACTCGTGGCGGATGCCGGCCCGGTCGCCGACCTTGGCGTAGGCGCGCATGCGGACGGCGATCATCTCCTCGTGGGCGGGCAGTACCTGCAGGCCCCGGCTCGTCGCCTCGAACACACCGTCGACGTCACCGAGCGACAGGCAGTGGTCGGCGAGCGCCGACGTGAGGGTGATGGCGCGCAGCACGAGCGCCGACGTGATCCCCTCGGCGTCGGGCCACAGGTACGACGTGCCCTCGAACGGAACGCTCCGGATCCAGTCGAGCGCTCCCCGCAGGGTTTCGATCGCCTGAGCCGGCGGCTGGAGGCGGGCAGCGTCGAGTGCGTGCTCGACGAGATCGACGTCGGACACCACCAGAGGGTGCAGCGGGAGCGAGTCGGTCATCGTGCGCCCCAGCCATTCCTCGCCGTCGGGCGGCTCGACGCAGCGGGCCATCGCCCGACGCGCCTCGGACACGACGTTGGAGAAGGTGGCGTCACGGACATCGAGTTCCCAGAGCGCCGCCCTGGCGTTCGAACGGGTCGAGCGATCGCGGTGCGTCGCCAACCACGCGATGAGCTCCTTCGTCTTGGATCGTTCGAACTCGACCTCGCGACCGTCGGTCGACTCCACCGACACCGGTCCGAGCAGGCGAACGACGAGGGCGTGCTCGAGCGGCGCGACCGCCGGCTCGCCGGCCTCGGGCACCGCACCCTCGTCCGACGATGGCTCGTCAATTCCGATCGGTGCCGACTCGTCGAAGTCCTGCGGCGCCATGGTGCGGTCGTCGTCCAGCTCGATGATCGGTTCGGGCTCGGCGACGTCGA
This sequence comes from Ilumatobacter fluminis, assembly GCF_004364865.1. Taxonomy (NCBI): domain Bacteria; kingdom Bacillati; phylum Actinomycetota; class Acidimicrobiia; order Acidimicrobiales; family Ilumatobacteraceae; genus Ilumatobacter; species Ilumatobacter fluminis. Next base: position 286,855 of record NZ_SOAU01000001.1, on the reverse strand, counting down.
CGACGGCGGCGAGCGCGGCGACGTCGTCGGCGCTCAATCCGATCGGGGTCAGGCGCACCCCGAGCGGCCGGAGCACCCACGAGCCCGTCTCGGGCGCCAGCCGCGAGGACGGCCCATGGATCGGCGAGGCCGACACCACGGCGAGGCCGGTGCGATTGTCGGGTGGCGTCACGGTGCCGGCCGCGGCCCCGGCCAGCACGACCGCCGGTTCCCAGGTCTCACCGGACGTGACCCGGGCGCGCAGATCGAACGTCGACCGGTCGGCTCGTGCGGTCGAACCGATGGCGTCAGCGGCGGTCGAGAAGGCTGCTTGCACGCTCCGTGCGGGCCGGTGATTGCGATGGCCGAGGAATGCATCGTCCGCGACGCCGACACCGACGAGGGTCGTGACCTCGGCCAGCACCGACGCGGCCAACGTGGCCGCAACAGCGGCGACGATCGCGTCGGCGGCCGCTCCGGGCCCGCCGACCTCGATCGCCTCGAGCGCTTCGAGGTCGACGTACAGGTCTCGCCCGTCGTCGCACGTCCCGAGCTGGACGAGGGTCGGGCACGGTGCACCGACCCGCCGGGCCTCCGGGGCGAGCAACTCGATGGGCGTGCTCGCCGGCAGGAGCCAGCGATGGGGCTCGGCGCCGGCCTCCCACGGCGCGTCGAGTTCACAGCCGGTCGATGCCCACAGCTCGACGTCACCGTCGGGTCCGACGGCGACGGCAAGGACGCGGGCACTCTGGTCGACGAGGGGCATGGCGGCAGCCCGGATGGCGATGTCGACCCGGGCGAATCGGTCGCCGGCGTCGATCGTGCGCAGCGCGCGTTCGGCCCGCACGACCTCGGGTCGCGGTTGTGGCAGGCAAGAGTTCGGCGGCGCCTGACGCATGCGGCGACGGCGAAGCACGGCGAGCAGGGTGAGCACACCCGCCGACAACATCGCTGCCCGTTCGAGGGTGAGCAGCTCGACGGCCGACTCGTCGGGTTCGGCGTCAGTGCCGGTGTCCGGCCGAACGCTCGGCGCGACCGGCGGTGCCGCGACCGCCGGTTCGGGCAGCCCGTCGGACGCTGCTCGGTCGACGGTCGCGTCGGGTCGTGCCTCGTCCGTCGGTCGGTCGGCTGCCCGCTCGACGGCATCGTCGGTCGCGCCGTCCGCTGCGTCGTCGGCGGAGACCGGTTGCATGGCAGTCGTCGACACCCATGCGTTGTCCCGCTGCGACGGCGCCGGTGGGTCGTGTTGTTCGACGTCGTCGACGAACTCGGCGTCTGCCGGAGCGTCCGACTCGACGATCACCGCTGGCGCCTCGGACTGCTCGGACACGGCGCCGGCGTCGTCGTCGGTCAGCGCTCGGTCGGTGGGCAGGTCGAGGTTCCAGCCGGGCTGGATCATGTCGGGGTCCGACAGCTGCCGTCCGTCGTCGAAGGTGCGCCCCTCGTTGGCCTCGTAGATCTCAGGCCACCGGGAGGCGTCGCCCAACTCGTCCTCGGCGATCGACCACAACGTCTCGCCCTCGTCGACCACGTGCGCTGCTGCCGTCACCGTGTCGGACGACGGCGATGGCGTGCCAGGCGGCAGCTGGAGCACCCAGCCGACGTCGATGTAGGCGGCGTTCGAGAACATCTGGCCGTCGACCATCCGTTGCCCGAGGTTGAGGTCGAGGATGCTGTTCGCCAACGCCGAGATCGACGCCTGATCGGGGCCTGCCAGTCGCTCGGCGATGCCGTACACCGAGTCGCCCGGCCGGACCGTGTACGACCCGGTGGCGTCGGAAGCCGGTGCCGACCGTCCCGGTGCAGGCGCTGCCTCGACGTTGCCACCCACCGCCGGCGCAGCAGCGACGGTCGGCGGAACGGCCGAGTCGATCCATGCGTTGTCCGGACGCGCCTCGACCGTTGCCGGCGCACGCCCCTCGGGCAGGCGCAGCGGCGAGTCGTCGGCGATCGCCGTCGACGACGAGAGCATCGGCACGACGACCAACAACCCGGCGGCGATGATCCGGGCCAGGTCTTGTGATGGGCCGAGACCGCGCACCCGCGGCATGGCGATACCGGCGTGGCGCACCATGTGCACCAGTTCGGCGACCACGGTGACGAGCAACACGATCACGACGAGCCACACGACGGTCAGCGACGAACGGATCACGATGTCGGCGATCGTCGACTCCGACAGCCGCTCGGTGAGCGCATCGCCGATCGTCGATGCGCTCCAGTCGCCGACCGGCGGCATCGCCGACCACGGCGCCGGCCCACCGAAGCGCCGGTTCGCCGCCCAGATCAGCAGCCACGGCACGACGACCGCCACGAGTACGAGCAGGACGAGGGCGCGGAGGAACGAGGAGAGCTTCGAGGTCGTCGAGTTCATCCCATGGCACCTCGCGGAGTCGGTCGTTCACCCACAGGAAGGTGATGAGGAACCCGAAACGGAAAACGAATCATCCGCCGACCTCGGCGTGAGCGACCCCGGTGACCGACAGCGACCCGTCGGTGTTGTCGCCCGGGTCGGCGTTGAGCGCCAGCGTGACCGCCCAGGTGTCGGCGCGACCGTTGTCGTAGCCCTGCGCGATGATGCGCGCCTCGAGGCCGTATTGCGATGCGAGCAACTCGGCCGTCTCGCTCGCCGCTTCCCGAGCGGCACCCTCGTCGATCACCAGCGCCTCACCGGTACCACCGCGGAGCCCGCCGACGTCGATCTGTTGTGCGCCCGACCGTGCCGCTTGGAAGGCGACCGATTGCAGCGCCGATCGGTCGGACACCCGCTGGTTCACGTCGCGAGCGAGCCAGATCGCCGCTGCCCCGGTGAAGGTGAACATCACGACCAGCGCCACCACGAACGCCTGGCCGCGGTCGCCGCGAAGTCGGCGGTCATCCGACGGAGCGACGGCGCTCATCCGCCGGACCTGAATCGATCGACCGTGGCGTGCGCCACGACGGGATCGCTGAGTTCGCCGTCGCCCCCGCCCGGGCACCCGACGATGACCGTGACCACTCCTCCGGACATCGCACCGGCGTCGACCGGCACACCGCTGTCGTTCGCATACGACGTGTCGGCACGCGGTCGGTCGGGCTTGCAGATCGAGTCGTCGGCGAACATGTCGTCGACGAGCCGTTGCGCGGCCGCTCCCGCCGAGGAGACGTCACGCTCCAGCGCAGCGGCTTGCGCGGCGGCCTCGGCAGCGGTGCGGAGTTGAGCGTCGGTGTCGACGGCTCGGCCCAGTGTGACCACGAGCAGGGCGAGGCCGATCGACGCCGGCGCGATCAGGACGAGTCCCAGGGCGTTGGCAACGCCGCGGTCACGCCGGACGTTCACGGCCGGTATTCCTCCACCGGCACGGCCTCGGTCACCTCGAAATCGGACGACGTGCCGGTGATGATGCCGTGGGCCGTCGCAGCGATGGTCACACGGACCGTGCCGGACGCCTCGACGATCGTGACCTCCCTCAGCTCGAGCACCGACTTGTCGTCGAGCGACTCGCTCGTCGAGCGTCGGACGTCTGCGGGTTCGGCGCCGAAGCGGCCGACCAGGACCGCCGCATCGCGCGCTGCGGCTCGTGCCTCGGTGCGGGCGTGGGTCCACATCGCTGCCTGGAACGCCATGAACGCGACCACCGTGAAGATGGGCGTCAGGAGCACCAAGGTCAGTGAGGTCGAGCCGCGGTCGCGACCCGACGCTGACAGCGGGGGCTCGGTCAGGGGGCGACCGGCTGGTCGATGTTGTCGGTCTCGTTGGCCGTGTCGATGATCTGCGTCCAGAGGATGGCCGCCACCACCGCGACGCTCACGCCGACGGCGACGAACCACAGCACCTGCTCGAGCGAGACGGCGCCGCGGTCGCGTCGCTCCAGCGCCTCGTCGGTCGGGTCGGCGTCGTCGGGGACGAGGCGCAGCAGGTTCGAGTAGAGCTGCTGGGTCGCAGCCTGCATCATCAATCGCATGGTGGTTGCTCCTTGTGGTGACTGGGATCGGGACGTGCGCTCGGCTGCTCATCGGTCAGGTGAGGCTGAGCGCCGGGTAGATGACGAGCGACATGAAAATCAGCGCCATACCCACGATGGGTGTGGTGAGGCGGCTCGTGCGGAGGCGGGCCTCGGACTCCTGCTCCGTCGCGAGGGCGGAGCGGAGGGTGGCGCACTTGGCGGCGAGGGTGCGGGCAACGGGGGCGCCCTCGGCGGCGCTGAGCGCGGCCGTGCTCGCCACTTGCTGGAGCTCGTCGAGTCCGAGTTCGTCGCCGGTGCGATCGAGTGCATCGGTGAGGCTGGCGCCGCGAGCGCCCGACTCCCGCATCCGTCGTCGGAGCTCGACGAAGAGGCGACCGTCGCCTGCGGCGGCAGCCTGCTCGAGCGCTCCCTCGTAGCCGGTGTTGCCGGCGAGCAGCATCGTGACGACGTCGAGGTAGGCCGACACCTGATAGCGGAGATCGCTACGGATCCGTTCCGCCTCCTCGACGGTCGCCGTGTGGACGACGAACGGTCCGACCGCGGCACCGGCGAGCGACAAGAGCAACGGCGCGTACCAGCCGAGACCGATCACACCGGCGGATTGCAGGAGCAACACCACGAGCCCCGGCAGGACGAAGCCGACGAGGGCCGCCGTGAGCAAGAACACCGCGTGCTGTTCGACGGGTCGACCGACGAGAGCGAGTTCGGCGTCGGTCGGGAACAGACGAGGATGGCGACGTGCGGCGTCGGACAGGGGACCGGTCCAGCGGTCGCTGCTGCGGGTGTCGGTGCGCCCGGTGGCCGGGCGTTGGAGGTGAGCGACGACGCGTTCGAGCGACGGCGCCGGCTGCAGGTAGCCGCTCGCGGCGAGTAACAGCCCGCCGACGCCGACGAGCGTCACGACCACGATCACACCGACGCCGCTCATCGCCCTCCTCCCGCCGGTTGGGTGGCGACACCGGTCAGGAAGCGGCCGGGCCGAGGGAACCGTGCCAGGTGCTGAACCCGGACGATGAGCCCGACGTAGCCGGCAAGGGCGAGCCCGAGGAAGATCTGACCGCCCGTCGTGTCGTAAGCGGCGAGGTACTCGCTGCGACCGAAGACGAGCAGGAGGAGCACGAGCGTCGCCATGATGGCGGTGAGCGCCTGCACCTCACGCCGCGTCGGCGCACGCTCGGCTTCGACGAGTCGACGGCGGTCGACCTGCTCGCGGGTCTGCTCGGCGAGCGAGGTGAGGACCGGCACCGTTCGGGCGCCACGACGGATCGCGATCGCCAGCCCGGCGGCGACGAGGTCGGCGAGCGGATCGTCGAGATCGTCGGCGAACCGCCGGAACGCGACCTCGGGATCCTGCTGACCCAGGCCCACTGCGAGGCGGCGGACGTGCGGTCGGATGACGGGCGAGCACGCTCCCACGGTCGACGTGATGGCGCCGATCGGTTGCTCACCGGCCATGAGGACGTCGCGGACGTTCTCGACCCAGCTGGCGAGTGCGTCGAGGCGCTGGATCTCGGCGTCACTGGATCGCTGGCGTTGCTGCCAGCCGCCGATTGCCCACGCCGCACCGACGCCGAGGACAGCGCCCGGCACGATCCATCCCGACACCAGTGCGACGGTCGTACCGATCGCCAGCCCGCCGAGCGCACGAATGGCGAGACGACGCGTGCGGCGCGGGTCGGACGGCACCGACGGCGCATCGCTCGGTGGGATGACCGCGATCGCCACCCCGACGACGAACACCACGGTGGTGAGCACGACGAGCGCGATCACGACGGTCCGCTCCCGGGTGCGAACGAGCGCGGGTCGTAACCCGCGAGCCGAAGTCGTTGGAGGTGACGCGTAGACAGCGGGGCGACCTGAGTGAGTCGCCCGCTGTCGCCGATCGACCACACCTCGGTCGTGGCGAGGCCGCCCCGTTCGCCGAGTCCACCGATCTCGATGATGGAGGTGACACGCCGCTGCGGCACGGCGTCGTCGTCGGCTTCGTTGCGGACGAGGTCGATGTGGACGATGAAGTCGACGGTCTGGGCGATCAGGCTCCACACCGCGAACTCCGGCAGGCTCGTGTTCGACTTCGACACGTAGTAGGCCAGCCGCTGCACCACGACGTCGGAGGTGTGCGCGTGGATCGTGGCGAGCGAGCCGCGCTTGCACATCGACGCCACGTCGAGCATGTCGAGTGCCTCGTCCTCCACCAGCTCGCCGACGACCACGCGGTCGGGATTCAGGCGACGGGTGAGTTCGACCAGCTGGCGGGTCGTGATCTCGCCCTCCCCTTCCGCGTTCGCGTGGCGGGTGTAGAGCGCCGGCGCGTCGGGGTGCCGGGGGTCGTCTTCGAGCTTGAGCTCGAGCAGGTTCTTCTCGACGGTGATGATGCGCTCGCGTGGCGACACGGCACCGAGCAGCTCGGTGAGCAGCGTCGTCTTGCCCGCGCCGGGAGGTCCGCTGACGAGGATGGTGAAGCCGCATCGGACCATCGCCTCGAGCTGGCTCACCATGCCGGTCGGGAACATGCCGCGGCTGGCCAGCCCGCCGAGTCCCTCACGCTGCAGGACGAAGCGTCGAATGGCGATCCGGGGGTGCGTCGACACGCCGTGCTCACTACGGCCGCCGAGCACCATGACCACGCGAGAGCCGTCGTCGGCCTGGAACGTGAGCATCGGCGACTGGGTGTCGAGGCGGCCCTCACCCGTGCCGGTCATCCGCCTCGCCAACCGCTTCTGATACGCGGTGAGCGATGCGGGCGACTCCCAGAGCGCACCGACGTCGACCTTGCGGCCGTCGGTGTAGGTGACCCACGTCGACGTGTGCGAGTTGACGTCGATCTCCTCGACGGACGGATCGGTCATGTACGGCTCGAGCGGACCGGTGCCGGTCAGTTCGGCGACGACACGGGCACGAATGTCGCGGTCGGCCATCTCCGACAGCGGCGAGGCGCCGCGACGAAGACGGTCCTGGTTGACCTGGGCGATCTCCTCGCTCAGCCACGAACCGACGAGCAACTGCTGACGGCGGGCGTCGCCCGACAGCGCCGGCGTCGAGCCGTTGCGCTCGGCGCCGTCGTGCTCGTCCGCCTCGATCGCCTCCACCAATCTGCCGGCGACCCGGTCGGTGACGAACCGGACGAGCGCCGCGCGTTCCTCGGCCGAGTCGATGGTGGTCATCGCGCCGTCTTCCAAAGTGGGTCGGCGGTCGCCTGGAGCGACCGATCGACACTGACGGCCAGGTCGCGTGCGGCCCGGATCAGCGGGAGCCGACCGAGCCGCTTGGCCGACACGCCGGTCCGGCCGGCGAGCACCGCAGCCGCCAACTCGTCGACGGGGAGACCGACCACCGGTGTCGCGCCGACGCCATCCGCGAGGAAGCGCTCGATCTCGGCGATCGAGAACGGCTCGGCGCCGATCACGGCGACGACGACCGACGACGTGGATCGTCCGGCACGGTCGACGTGCTCGATGAGGCGCTGCAATCGAACGGCCGCCGCTCGCGCCGACTGGGTCGACTGCCGGTGGACGACCACGGTGATGGCCGCTGCCCCGAGGAACGGGTTCGGGAGCGGGGCGTGACGACCGACGTCGACGATCGCGACCGGCGTACGCATGGCGGAGAGGACGGGCACGACGGTGCGGGCCGCCTCGTCGACCGCCTGGGTCGCCTCGGCCAGCGACGACGGTGCCGGCAGGACGCGCAGTCCGTTGCCGGCCAGGCGGGTCAGCCGCTCGATGTCGGGCCAGGCCCCGTCGAGCACCCGGGTCACGACGCTCGAGAGCGACGGTTCGACGGGCATGTCGAACCAGGCAGCGGCGTCACCACCGGAGGGGTCCGCCTCCACGAGGACGAGATCGTCACCCGAGGCCCAGGCCGCCGCCAGCGCGACCGACGTCGTCGTCGACGCATCCCCGGTCACGGCGACGATCGACATCAGCTGCCGTTCGCCTCGGTTGCGGGGTCGACCTGCGGATCGAGCAGGGCGACGAGAAAGTCGTCTCCACCGGCGACGATGGCTGCGTCGGCTTCGGCGACCTCGACCGACAGCGAGTCCGCTCCCCCGACGTCGTTGCGGGCGATCGAGACGACACGCCCCTCGATACCGCCACCGTCCGGCAGGACGAGCCGGACGCGGGACCGCTCGGTGATGCCGGTCGGGACGAGCCCGTCGGCGGGCGCCACCGCCACGACCGCCGTTCCGGCCGTCACGAGTGGATCCGGTTGGACGACATAGATGGAGGCCAGCGAGCCGGACGGGATGAAGGTGCGTGCGTACTGGTTGACGATGCTGCCGAGCTGGTCGGCGGTGACGAGATCGGCGCCGGCGACGTCACCGTCGATCTCGACGAGTCGCACGTCGGCGCTGCCGATCCGCTCCCCGGCTCGCACGTTGTCGACGAACTGGACGACCTCGGTCGAGTCGCTGAGCGAGGTGTAGATGAGGACGTTCGCCAGGACAGCGGCCGCAGCGATCGCCACACCGGCGGCGATGCGGGCACGCCGTCGCGAGCCGGGACGGAAGCCGCGGGCCTCACCGTCGACGTGGGCGGAGTCGTTGGTCATGCGAGGGGGCTCCTGGTGGCGACGGCGAACACGAGGGTGACGCAGGTGCCGAGGAACAACGACGGGCCGAACGGCACCTGCCGGCTGCGGACGGCGACGGCGCCGAGCACCGCAGCGGCGCTGGCGACCGTGAGGGCCGTCATGGCGAGGAAGAGCCGGTCGCCGACGTCGATCCCGACGATGCCGAGCAACCCGCCGATCGCTGCTGCGTACTTCACGTCGCCGAACGCCATCGAGCAGGGCGAGGCGAGATGGAACGCGAGCAGCGGGGCGCCCAGCGCGAGTGCGCCGGTGAGGAATGCGATCGCACCGCCGGCGCCGTCGATGATGACTGCCGCGGTCAAGCCGAGCACTGCGATGAGCGCGACCAGTCGATCGGGCAACCGGCCGCGGCGGAGGTCGTCGCCGGCGGCAGCTCCGGCAGCGACGAGGGCCGACGCGAACCAGAGCGCCGTCGTGCCGCCGAACGATGTGAGGAGTCCGGCGGCGGCAAGCCCGGCAACGGCGCCGAGCATCGGGGCGCGCCGGATCGGCTTCCCGCCATCGCCGAACGAGTCGACGATCCGGACGTCATCGCGCGAGGTCGTGGTGGACATAGGACTGAACGTCGATCGGATCGGGGTCATGGTAGACGGTCGGTGAGACGTCGGTCACAGGCCGTGAAGGACACCTCGTCGACCACAGGAAGGTGACGGGAACGCACGAACGGAAACGAGGTCGCGAATTTCCCGATCGTGACGCAGAGTTCCCGACGCCGACTCCATCCGGATGTTGTCGCCGGAACGTCCGAAACAGTTCGCGAACTCGCGTGCCCGACGGTTTGGTGGGCCTCCGGATGCGGCATCCTGGGTGCATGGCTGATCGACCGGACGTTCCCACCACCGAGGAGCTGAAGCTCAAGCTGACGCCGATGCAGTTCCACGTCACGCAGGAAGCGGGCACCGAACGTGCCTTCACCGGCGAGTACTGGGACACGAAAGACCCGGGCACCTACGAGTGCATCGTGTGCGGCATCGACCTGTTCGACTCCGACACCAAGTACGACTCGCACTGCGGCTGGCCGAGCTTCTTCGACGCGCTCGACTCCGACAAGATCGAGTACATCGAAGACCGCAGCCACGGCATGGTGCGCACCGAGGTCCGCTGCAACAACTGCGGCGCCCACCTCGGCCACATCTTCCCCGACGGCCCCGAGCCGACCGGCCAGCGCTACTGCATCAACTCGGCGAGCATCAACCTCCAGAAGCGCGACGCCTGACGCCGTCATCGCCGCTGTCGCGAACCGGGAATCTTCCCGATGTTCCGGGATCCGGGCATCGGGTTCGATCTGGGTATGCGTACGAGCGGCGGTTCCCGATCATCCATCCTGACCACCCGGCTGTCGGCCGGGCTGGCCGTCGGCCTGTTGGCGGTCGGCTGCCAGCCCGGCCTGCGGGGTGAGGCCACCGAGGCGACGGCGACGACGGCCGGTCTGGCCGTCTCCACCACGGCGTCGGTTGCCGACGTGACGGCGCCGGCGCACCGCAGCGCCGGGCGCAACGGTGTGGTCGAGCTGTTCTACGAAGACGTGACCGGGGCCGACCGGGCGGTCCGGTTCGAGGTGCGGATGCCGGCCGCCGTCGGCGACGCCGTGGACGCCGACGGCGAGGTGCCGGTGGTGGTCTGGTCGCACGGCGGGAGCCGCGGCAAGGACGACCCCGGCCGGGTCGGCGAGACGTGGGGCAAGGCGTTCAACGAGGCCGGTTACGCCTTCGTCGCCGTCGCCCACCCCGGCCGTTCCGCCGAGGAACGCGAGGCCGTGTGCGACGCCGTCGGAGCGTCGCCGTGCGAGCTGTACAACACGCTCTACTGGGATCGACCGCACGACGTGCAGCAGGTGTTCGACTGGATCGACGAACGCGGCGCCGAAGCGGGCATCGACGCCGACCGGATCGTCTACGGCGGACACTCGGCCGGAGCGATCAGCACGATGGTGGTCGCCGGTGTCGACTGGGTGTTCGACGACGAGCTGGCACCGCCGAGCGACGACCGCCCGATCGCGTTCGTGACCGCCTCCCCGCCCGGTGTGGAGGCCCGTTCGCTGACCGAGGACCGGTTCGACGAGCTCGACCGGCCGATGCTGTTCCTGACGGGTAAAGGCGACTCCACCGGGTCGACCCAGGCGACCGATCGGCGTGCCACGTTCTCGCTGCTCCCGGACGACCCGACCAGCTTCATGCTCTGGGTCGACCACGGCGCCGCCCGCCACGACGCGTTCAACCTGAGCCGGAGCGGGTGTCAGCGGGCCGGCGGCAGCGCAGAACAGTGCCGCACGATGGTGCGCACGATCGCCCGGGTCGGCACCGAGTTCGTCGACACCGTCACCACCGACGGCGACCCCAGCACCTACTTCGACCTCGTCGACCAGAACCTCTCCGGCCCCTTCGACTGGCACCACACCTGAGCCGATCCGGCCGGGACGAGTCGACGGTGTCCGACGAGGCGGACGTCATCTGACATCCTGACTCGATGATCGAGCTGCGGGTCGGTGACCTCCCGGCGGAGGTATGGCCATCTCCCAAGGACAACATCCCGGAGCGTCGGCGCGCCGATCTCCACGACGACCTCTGGGAGCTGGTCCGCGACGGGTTCGCGCCGATCGCAGACGTCGTCGACGACGCCGATGTCGAGAAGTTCCTCCTCGGTGCCGAGGTCGGCATCTACCTGTTCGAACAGGGTCGCTGCCGTGCCGTGTTCATGGTCGATGCGATCGAGCTGGCTGCCGGGCGAGTGCTCTATCTGGCGCTCGCCGCCGTGCACTCGAGCCTGCGCGGCAGCGGCTTCTACCTACCGATGGTCCTGCTCCGCATGGCGCTCGGGCGGGCCTGGCACTGCACGTGGTGGGCCACTCGCACCGCCAACCCGATCGTGGCCGAGACGTTCGGCCGCTTCGACCCGTACCCGTGGCGGGACGACCGAGCGTCGCAGGCCGCCGCGGCCGAGCTCGGGGCGGAGCTCCGTGCGCGATTCAGCGTTGGAGACACACCCGCGCCTCACGAGTTCGACGTGCGAACCGGCGTGCTGACCGCCGCCTACCCGATCGCTCTGTACGACTCGTTGCCGGCAGGCGGCGGACCCCGGGTGCGGGACCACTTCGCTCGCCACCTCGAGCTCGAGCGGGGCGACGCACTCCTGCTCCTCGGTCCGCTCGATGACGCGATCGACCAACTCGCGCCGCGCTGCGACGAGCTGCTCGGCCGCCCGTTCCCGTCGCTCCTCGATTCGCTCGCGTCCCTGCACCCCGAACCCTGACCTGGCCCGATCGCAGGTCGGGTCAGGTGCCACAGGTGACGGGTGAGGCACAGCCGAACCCGTTACCGACGGTCACCCGACCCGGGGTCCTGTGGGTCGCACCGACGGCTTGAGCTCTTCGGTTCGCACACCGTTCCCGGGTCAGGTGATCTCCGGTAACGGCTCGTTCCTCGCCGTCACCTGCGACACCTGACCCGCACGCTCTCCGACACCCGGGCCGCTGACTCTCGACCGACACGGGTCAGGTGCCACAGGTGACGGGTGAGGCACAGCCGAACCCGTTACCGACGGTCACCTGACCCGGGGTCCTGTGGGTCGCACCGACGGCTCGAGCGTTCGGTTTCGCGCACCGTTCCCGGCTCAGGGGGCGGTGAGGGTGATGATGTTGGTGTCGGTGGAGACGATGGCGGGGCCGTTGCCGGTGGGGCTGGTCGCCAGGATCGACGAGACACCCTCGAGTGGGGTGCCGGCGATCGGTGCGGCACCGGTGTAGGTGCCGTCGATCTCGACGACGTGGACGAGCTGATCGGTGAGGTCGATCACGCACCAGCGGCCGTTGCACGAGGCGACGCCATCAACCGAGCCGAAGCCGTCGACCACGTTCCGGTTGTCGACCCGGTCGTACACCCAGAGCTGCACGGCGCCATCGGCCGTGCCGCCGACGGCGAGCTGCTCGGTCGAGCCGGCGGCAATCGCCGTGGCGAGGAGGCCCTCGAAGGTGCTGTTGTCCCGCTCGGAGCAACCGTCGGCCTCGGCACGCAGGCGCAGCACCGTGCCGTCGACGATCGGGAACGACACACCGTCGCTGTTGACCGTGAGCGGCCCCGTGAGCAGATCGCACTGCACGACGTTGCCGGTGGAGCCGTTCACGATGACGCCGCCGGCCGGTGTGGCCACCGCCATCGCGTCGCCCGCCGCGGCGGCGCCGTTCGGCGAGTCGAGCAGGGTGACACCGGTCGGGATGCGAGCAGTCAGGTCGAGCGAGCACGGGTCGACCGTCGCGCCGTCGAGGTTCGACACGCCGTCGTCACCGACGGCGACCAGGGCGCCCGACTGGAACACGACGCCGAGGATCGACGAGTCGGCCGGGCCGCACTCCTGGATCGCCACGTCGACGACGGGCACGTCGGGAGCCGTGGTGGCGGGAGCGTCGGTCGACGGGGTCGTGGTGGCGGGCGGTTCCGTCGTCGGCGGTTCGGTGGTGGGTGGGTCGGTCGCCGGCACCGTCGTCGCTCCGGGCACGGTGGTGGCCGGCACGGTGGTGGCACCGGGCACGGTCGTGGCCGGCGCGGTCGTCTCGACCGACGCTTCCTCGTCGTCGTCGCCACCGCCGGCGAACGCGAAGTACCCGCCGATGGCGGCGAGCACGAGCACGACGATGCCGACCGGCAGCAGCCAGCCCGGACGACCCGACCCCGACGACGCATCGTCGCCGGCGGCCCGGGCGGCGGCAGTCGCCGCTCCCGCTGCCACCGGGGCGGCGGCCACCGGCGCGGGCTCGAGCCCGCCGGCAGCGACCATCGCCGTACCCATCGAGATCGCCAGGTGGGGCGATGTCGCCGTGACGACGGGGCGCCCCGTGTGCTCGCTCACCGCCTGGGCGACGGCGGGGATGTTCGACGATCCGCCGACCAGGAGCACCGACGAGATCGCCTCCCAGCCACCGGCGGAGGCGACCACCCGGTCGAGCACGGCGAGCGAGTCGGCAAGGCGAGGGCGCACCATCGCCTCGAACTCGGCGCGGGTGATGCGCACGGTCGTCTGCAACGACGGGAGCGAGACGTTGACGTCGGCGTCGCTGTCCTGGCTCAGATGCTCCTTGGCGGCCTGACACTCGGCCCGCAGCCGCATCAGCGCGGAACGGGCCTCGGGGTCGGACGAGTCGAGGGCGAACACCTGCCCGTCGAGCACCGAGTCGACGTGGGCCATGATCGCCTGGTCGAAGTCGATGCCGCCAAGACGCTCGACGCCTTCGGGCGTGCCGACCACCGACACCTCGGCGCCCGCTGTGGCTCCCATCTGGACGACGGCGGCATCGAACGTTCCCCCGCCGAGGTCGTACACGGCCACCCGTGAATCGGCCTCGACCCGGTCACGGTTTGCGACGGCGGCGGCGACGGGCTCGGGCACCAGCACGACCTCGTCGAGGCCGGCGTGCCGTCCGGCGTCGCGCAACAGATCGAGTCGGAACGGACCCCACGACGCGGGGTGCGCCAGACCGACGACGGCGGGGCTGCCGCCCTCGTTGCGCTCGACCCGCTGCAACACCTCACCGAGCAGATGCCCGGTCAGCACCTCGGCGCCGTAGGTCTCGGAGCCGAGCACGATCGGTGTCGCATCGCCCAGTCGGCGCTTGAACTCGCGGGCCGTCGTCTGCGGGTGCGACACGAGTCGACGCTCGGCGGCTTCGCCCGCGACGACGCCCTCGTCGGTGATCGACACGACGGAGGGGATCGTCTGCGACGTGCCGGTGAGCTGCACCACACGGGCGCGTTCACCCGGCGGTTCGCTGACGGCGGCGCAGGTGTACGTGGTTCCGAGGTCGACTCCGACGGCGAAGCGTGGTCCGGCTGGCATGGCGCCCATCATGGCCGACCGGCTTCGGCCGGGCTTCAACCACGTCGCCAGAGGCGCCGCCGTCAGGGCTCCGAGGTGGCGGCGGCGAGGATCACCTCGACGAACCCACGGATCGACGGCGCGACCTGAGTGATCGCCACGGGACCCGGCTCGTAGTGGCCGTTGCGAATCGTCGACGGCGGCAGCATCCAGACCGAACCGTCGGCGGACAGGACGAACCAGTCACCACCGCCGCTCGACCCGAACGGTGTGCACGGCCCGAATCCGTCGATCTCCGTCGGGACGTCGGACCTGGGCCGTCGACGGTCGGCCGGATGGACGAACCAGCCGTTGCCGACATCGGCCGCCCGGATCTCGCTGCACTGGCGGTCGAACCGCGCGACGTCGCCGAGGTCGTCGTCGACATCGTTGCCTGCATCGGCAGCGCCGGTTGCCCAGACGACTCGGTTCGCCGACCGCTCGGCCCACGGCACTGCCTCGGCGATCGCAGCGAGCGCCGCGTCGAGTCGATCGAGCAACTCTCGATCGACCGGCGCACCCATCGCCTCATCGTCGCACGACCGGAGGTGGCCGGGCACCGAAAGAGTTCCCGAAGGTCGTCTGATTGTGTGGATCGGGAGGATTCCCGATGCCGCATCCCGCGTGGCTCGGGATGATGTCTTCACACACGGAGCGGACGCTCCGACGAGGAGAGGAGCCCACCATGCCCGAACTGCCCGACGACGACATCCAACGCATGCCCGACGCCGACCGGATCCGCCACCGCATCCGCGAACGTCGTGAGTCGGAGCAGACGGAGCAGACCGGCGACGGTGTGAAGTTCGAGGCGCCGAGTGACGATCCGACCTCGACGAATCTGAAGTGGAACAACATCGTCGATGGCGGCGACACGACCGCCATGAAGCTCGACGGCGCCGAGCATCTCGATCCGAACGACCCGGCGTCGTGGAAGGTCGACCAGGTCAAGACGGCCGACATCGTCGACGACGGCAGTCCCACCTCGTGGAAGAGCGGCGACATCGTCGATGACGGCGACGGCACCGCGTGGAAGAGCGGCGACATCATCGACCCGCTCGATCGCGACTGGAAGGTCGAGGAAGGCGAGAGCCTGCGCGACGCCGCAGCCACCGGACAGGTCAAGACCGGCGAGTTCATCGACACCGACACCGACAGCGTCGTCGACCACAAAGCCGACGACGTCGCGATGAAGCTCGACCGGCCCGAGACCAACTTCGAGGAGATCAAGGTCACCTTCGACGGCCCGATCTCCCCCGCCCACAAGGCCGGCGAGATCACCGATCCCATCGACCCGACCTGGAAGGTCGAGGAAGGCGAGAGCCTGACCGACACCGCAGCCACCGGACAGGTCAAGACCGGCGAGTTCATCGACACCGACACCGACAGCGTCGTCGACCACAAAGCCGACGACATCGACGGACCCGTCACCAACGATCCCCTCGCCTACGAGGAGATCAAGGTCACCCTCACCGACCCCCTGCCCGACGGAGTCGTCGATCACAAGGCCGACGACGTCGTCGATCACAAGGCCGATGACGTGGACGGCCCGATCAGCAACGACCCGTTCAACTACGAAGAGATCAAGGTCACCTTCGACGATCCGATCACCGAGAACGGGCTCGTCGACAAGGCCTCGCCGCAGCTCGACAAGTCGTCGCCGAAGGGTCTTCCCGTCGACGAGACCGCCGACGTCACCAACTCCGACGGCAACAGTGTCATCGACGGCACCTTCAAATTCGCCGTGCCGACCGATGTGCCCCGCGAGGGCGAGTCGTTCAAGGATGTGTCCGGCATGGACGAGGCGATCGTGCCGACCGGTGAAACGGCGATGCAGCAGACGGCCGACCCCGTCGGCGATGCGCTGGCGCCGCTCGACGGTGGGGATCAGCTCGTTGACCCGGCACCCGATTCGGCCGACCTCATCGCCCAGATCGACGGAGTGCACGACGACGGACTCGACGACTCGTTCGGAGCCTGATCGTGACCGCGACGACCACGACGAGGGCGACTGCGACGCCCGTCGTCGCAGCGGATGGGCGGCGGACCCTGCGGAGCTGGCACGACGAGGTGCGAGCCCTGCATGCGGCGGGCCGCACCGGCGAGGCGATCGATCTGCTCGGTCGCCTCACCGAGGCGGTGCCCTCCGAGCCCCGCCTCCGTCACGGCCTCGTCGCGCTCCTCCGAGCCGACGGGCGCGCGGTCGACGCCGATCGGCTCGCCGTCGAGCTCGACCCGAACGACGCCGGCGCGTGGTGCCGGCTGTCGAGACACGCCCGCTGCACCCAGGATCTCGACCTGTTCGTCGAGGCGTCGCTCGGTTGGGAGGCGGCCCGACCGGGCGACCCGACCGTCGCCCACTTCGCGGCGATCGCCCGTCAGATCCGGGACGGTCACACCCACGCCCGCCCCGAAGCCGGATACATCGCCGAGCTGTTCGACCACTACGCCGACCGGTTCGAGGGCCACCTTGCGAAGCTCGGCTACCGAGGCCCCGACGTCATGGCAGACCTCGTCGCCGACCTGATCGGCGACGGCGAGCTCCGCGCCGACTCGACGCTCGCCGACCTCGGTTGCGGAACCGGCCTGGTCGGCGACCGCCTGCGCGATGCGACGCCCTGGAACGGGCATCTCACGGGCGTCGACCTGTCGCCCCGCATGCTCGATCACGCTGCAGCCCGAACGTTCGACAGTCGCCCCGTCTACGACGCCGTTGCCGAAGCCGACTTCGTCGACTACCTCGACACGGTCCCGACTGGGCTCGACGCGGTCGTCGCCGCTGACGCGTTCATCTACGTCGGCGACCTCCGCCCCGTGTTCGCGGCGACCGCACGGGCACTCCGTCCCGGTGGCTGGCTCGTCGCCACCCTCGAACGGCTCGCGCCGGGGGACACGGCGGCGACCACGGCGAACGGCTTCCGAGCCGATCTCTCGGGTCGCTACCTGCACGACGACGACTGGGTCGAGCGAGAGCTGCTCACCGCCGGCTTCGACGTGGTCGTGGTCGAACCGATGTCGGTCCGCCGCGAAGGACACCGCCCGACACCCGGCAGCGTCGTGGTCGCCCACCTCCCCCGCCACGCCCCATGAGATCGGGGATGTTCCCGATGTCGACCCCGAGACCGATCGTCTAGCTTCCGAACCATGGACCACGCTCCCGCCCCGAGCTGGCTCGACCGCCACCTCGACCACCGCCCCGGCTGGGCCGACGCGCCCGCCGACGGCGTCGAGATCGACCCGAGTACGGACGCCGCCGCCGCTGCCGCACTCGACGAGTCGCCCGCTCCCGCAGGCGACTCGTGGCTCGGCGACGCGATGATCACAGGCCTCACCGACGACGTCGACCAGATCGAGATCACCGAGGACGACCTCGCAGCTCGCGACGACGTCGACACCGAGTTCGCCGTCCCCACCGCTTCCGACACGGTGTCGGACACCGACTCCGAGCCGAGCCTGGTCGACCCGTTCGACGAGTTCGTCGCCGAGACGGAAGCACAGACCGAGGAACTCCCCGACCCGACCGTCGACACGGACGACACCGACGATGTGGTCGTCGACGACATCGCACCCGCACCCGCCGACCCATCGACGGCGACGCCCCCACCCGCTGACAGTGACGACGCCGGCCCGGCTGACACCGGGGTCGGCCCGTACGACGCGTTCGACTCGTTCGACGTCGCCGAGGATGCACCTGGCGGCGACGCCGTGGCCGATGGCGTCGGGGCCACCGACCCGTCGTGGACGTCGGAGCCGTCCGGCGACGACGCGGCCGACTCCGGCTACGACGCGTTCGACGACCTCGACGAGGGCACCGACGGATGAGCGTGGCCGATCTCGACCAGTCGCTCGCCGCAGCCGGTGAGCTGCTCCGCTCGGCTGGCCGCGCCGATCTCGCCGATCGCGCCCAGGCTGCACGTGTGCGGGCCGCTCGGCCGAACACGGTGGTGTGCATCGTCGGCGAGTTCAAGCAGGGCAAGAGCTCACTCCTGAACGCACTGATCGGCCAAGAGCTCTGCCCGGTCGACGACGACATCGCGACCGCGACCCTGACCCTCGTCCGCCACGGCGAGCAGGCCGACGCCGTCGTCCGCTACGTCGGTGACGACGAGCCGAAGGCCGAACGGATCGCCGTCGACGAGGTGGCCACGTACGTCACCGAACACGGGTCGACCAGCGACCGCCGGATCGAGCGCGTCGACGTGCTCGTCCCGAGCCCGCTCCTCGCCGACGGCCTCGCCCTGGTCGACTCGCCCGGCATGGGCGGCCTCGGTGCCGGTCACGCCAGCGCCACCCTCTCGTTCCTGCCGTTCGCCGACGGGCTGGTGTTCGTCAGCGACGCCACCTCCGAGTTGACGGCACCCGAGCTCGACTTCCTGGCCATCGCCCGCGAACGGTGCCCCGACGTCGTCATCGCCCTCACCAAGACCGACATCGCACCCGAATGGCGACGCATCCTCGATCTCGACCGGGCGCACCTCGACCGTCGCGACCTCGACATCCCGATCGTCCCGGTGAGTTCGGCGCTGCGCCAGGCGGCGTTCACCGCCCGCGACCGCGAACTCAACGAACGGAGCGGCATCCCCGAGCTGATCCAGGTGCTCGCGAAGCGGGTCATCGGACCGGCCAAGGCGAACGCGGCGACGCGTGCCGCCGGCGAGACCGCCGCCATGATCCGATCGACGGAGTCGGTGCTGCGCGCCGAACTCGAGGCACTCACCGATCCGGCTGCCGCCGAGCGACTCCGGGAGCAGGCAGACGCGGCGACACAGCGGCTCGAGACCTTGCGCGGCGGGTCGGCGCGTTGGCAGACCGTGCTCGGCGATCGCATCACCGACCTGTCGAGCGAGGTGACGCACCGGCTCCGCGGCCGGGTTCGCGAGACGACCCGGATCATCGAGGAACAGATCGAGACGCTGAAGACGGCCGAGCAGTGGGACGGGCTCGCCGCCACGTTGCAGAGCGACGTCGCCGACACGGTGACCGAGGCGTTCGTGTCGATCGAGACCGGCCGCGGTTCGATCCGGGCCGAACTCGCCGAGCTGCTCGCAGCCGACGACGTGATCGGGCCGAGCGAGTCACGCCAGTTCGACGTGCTCGACACGGCGTCGATGTGGCGGGCGCGCGACATCGATCCGTCGGAGTCGTCGGGCGGCCGTGCGTTCCGCACCGGCATCACGGGTCTGCGCGGCGCTCAGGGCGGCGTGCTCATGCTCGGTGTCAGCAGCCAGTTCCTCCCGCAGGCGGCGGCGCTGTTCATCGCGTCGAACCCGGTGCTGCTCGGCGCCGGCGCCCTGTTCGGTGGGTTCCAGCTGATGGACGACCGGAAACGGAAGCTGCAGCAACGGCGTCAGGGCGCGCGCACCCAGCTGCGCTCCTTCACCGACGAGGTCCAGTTCGAGGTGATGAACGAGATCACCCAGTTCCTCCGATCGGTGCAGCGCGAGCTGCGTGACGAGTTCATCGCACTGATCGGCGATCTGCAGACGAGCTGGACGGCCGCCGCCCAGCAGGCGCAACAAACCCTCGCGGCCGGCGAGCAGGCCGCAACCGAACGCGCTGCTGGGATCAGGGCAATGCTCGAACGGGGCGACACCCTCGCCGCCGGGCTCGACGAGTTGGCCGGAGGTGCGGCATGAGCGATCGGCCGAATCTCGACGTGGTCACCACCGTCGGCGAACTGTGCGACACCGCCGAGCGCCTGACGGCCGGCAGCCCACACGCCGACCGGGCGACGGCGATCGCCGAGCGCTTCCGCGGACCCCTGCGGATCGCGATCGCCGGACGCGTGAAGGCGGGCAAGTCGACCCTGCTCAACGCGCTGGTCGGCGAACGACTGGCGGCGACCGATGCGGGCGAGTGCACCCATCTGGTCACCCTGTACCACCACGCCGACGGCTACGAGGTGGCCGCCGATCTCGCCGACGGGCGCCGCGTCCCGCTCACGTTCAAGCGCGACGAGGGTGCGCTTGCGATCGACCTCGGTCGACACGCCGACGAGATCGACCGGCTCGACGTCGGCTGGCCGAGCCGCTCCCTCACCGAGATCACCCTCATCGACACGCCCGGTCTGGCGTCGCTCAACGACGAGAACAGCCAGCGAACCCAAGCGTTCCTCGACCACGATCGCACCAACCCGGCGAACGCCGACGCCGTCATCTACCTGATGCGGCACCTCCACAAGGCCGACGCCGACTTCCTCGGCTCGTTCATGGACCGATCGGTCGCCGGCGCCTCACCGGTGAACGCCGTCGCCGTGCTGTCACGGTCGGACGAGATCGGGGCGTGTCGCCCGAACGCGATGGAGTCGGCGCACCGGATCGCAAAACGCTACGCCGGCGACCCCGACGTGCGGACGTTGGTGTCTGACGTGGTCGCGGTGGCGGGTCTGCTGGCCGAGACCGGGCTGACCCTCCGGGAGTCTGAGTACGCACAGCTCGCACAACTGGCGGCGATGCCGGACGGCGAGCGAGTGCGGCTGCTGCTGTCGGTCGACGACTTCTGCGACGTGAACGCCAGCCCGCTCACCGCCGAGATCCGCCGCGACCTGCTCGACCGGCTCGGCATCTTCGGGGTCCGGGCGGCGATCGATGCGATCGTGACCGGAACGGTTGGTTCCGCCCGCGAGCTGTCCGACCATCTCGTCGACCTGTCGGGGCTGTCGGCACTCCGACGGCTGATCGCCGACCAGTTCATGCCGCGAGCACGGCTGCTGAAGGCGAGGACGACGCTCGTCGCGCTGCGAGGCCTGGTGGCCGAGTTGACCGCCGTCGGCCATCCGGATGCAGCGACCCTCGCCGCCGAGGTCGACCGGGCCGACGCCAGCGCGGCGGAGTTCGCGCTGCTCAATGCGGCGCACCTGGTGCTGTCGGGTGCGGTGAGGCTCCCGGCCGACCTCGCCACCGACGTCGAGCAGGCGATGTCGGGACCGGCGAACGCCGACCGTGATGCTGCACTGGCGGCGATGACCCGCTGGCGTGAGGTGGCGACCGATCCCCTCGCCGGCCCGCTCGAGATCACCGTCGCCGACACCATGACAAGACACCACGAACGCCGCTACACCACCTGACCCCTTCTGGTCAGTCGTCGAGGTCGATGATCTGGTCGGCGTCGGCGAGGGCGTCGGGGTCGAGGCCGGAGAAGGGGTCGCTGCCGTCGAGGAGTTGAGCGGGCAGGCCGCCGCTCAGGTCGGGGCTCGTGGCGTCGAGGTAGTCGCGCTGGCCCTCGTCGAGCCCGACGACCGGCGCCGCATCGGCCCACGGGTCGGGTGCGCCCGAGTCGCCGGAGGCCCCGAGTTCGTCGGCGGCGCGACCGGTCAGCGCGGCGTCGGGATCGGGGTCGAAGCCGGCATCGAGCAGCCAGCGGTCGACCCGACTCGTGTCGCTCATCCGGCCCTCCCCGCCCCGGCCAGTCCGGCTTGCGTGACGAGCACCGCGAGCTCGGCTCGCGACGAGATGGCGAGCTTGCGGTAGATCGACTGGAGGTGCGCGTCGACCGTCTTGACGCTCACGTACAACGTCTCGGCGGTTGCCTTGTTGGTGGCGCCACTGCCGACCACGGCCGCCACCCGTCGCTCGGCCTTCGTGAGGGCGGCGAGCGGATCGCCGTCGAGCGAACCGGCAGCGTCGGCGCGATGACGACGTCGCTCGGCGTCGGCGGCGTCGGGCGACAGGCGCGATGCGGCGAGCCACCACCGCCGCGCCTCGAGCGCGTCACGTCGGCGCTCGGCCGCCTCGGCGGCGAACTCGAGGTCGGATGCGAGCGACTCGTTCGGCTCGATCACACCGGCGACGAGGTGGGCGAGACGACGCTCCGCGTCCTGCGGCGCGTCGAGTGCCGCGGCGAGCGCCCGGTGGGCGCCACGCCTGCTGGCGGGGGCGAGTTGGTGGTAGGCGACGCTGCGGCGGATCGGGTGGTCGAACACGACCTCGCCGTCGGCGATGGTGATGATGCCGACGTCCTCAGCGGGTTCGAGGGCGGCGAGGTCGTCACCGAGGGAACGCAGTGCGGCGGCGATCACACGGACCTCGCCGGTGGGTTCGGCGGCGGCCAGGCACAGCGCCCGGCGCGTGTCGTCGGGGAGCCCTTCGACGCCGTGCGCGAACGCATGCCGGATCGGCGCGGCGACGGCGGCGAACGACGGCAACGGTTCGGTGCCGCGCCGCTGCGCATCGTCGAGGGAACGGGCGACCTCGACGGCGACGAGCGGCGATCCCTCGGCCAGCTGGGCGATTGCCCGTGCGACCGACGGGTCGATCGACCCGACGCGTCGTTCGAGCACACCGATCAGGTCGTCGGCCGACAGTGCAGTGAGCTCGATCGTCGTGACACCGTCGAGCCCGGCTGCGTCGTGTGTGCCGATGACGAGGGTCACCGAGGTCAGTTCGGCGCGTCGGGCGAGGTGGGTGATCGCATCGCCCGACGGGCCGTCGGCGAGATGGAGGTCATCGACGATCAAGGCGACGGGTCGGCCCGCCGACGCCCACTCGAACACGGCGATCGCGTAGCCGCCGTCGTCGTCGCCGGCGACGCCGCGGAGGACGGTGGCCAGTGCCTCGTCGCCGGTCGCCAACTCGCGCAGCAGCGCCGCCGGCACGTGCTGTTCGGCCGGTCGACCGGCGCCGGTGACGAGCGGTCGGCCGATGGCGTGGGCTTCGTCGGCGACAGCAGCGAGCACCGCGCTGACACCCGAACCGGCCGGGCCGACGACCGCGAGGGCGCCGGCACCGCCTGCGAGCAGGGCTCGTGCCTCGCCGATCACCTCGTCGCGACCCACCACGTCCATCGCCGCTCGACGCTAGCCAGTTCGACGCAGCCCGAACGGAAGGGGTCAGGCACCTTCTGTTCCACGAGTGGACGGTCATCAGAGTTCCTGAACAGAAGGTGCCTGACCCCTTCTGTTCCACGAGTGGACGGTCATCGGAGTTCCTGAACAGCAGGTGCCTGACCCCTTCTGTTCATTTCGAAAGATCACCTGAAGGGTCGTCACTACTGTTGTCGAGGTGCCGGCAACCACGGTCGGCACGTGATCACGAGTGTGTGCAGAGGCTGGCGATGGTGGACAAGCAGACGGTGCGAATTCCTTCGGGCGATGTCCCGGCGGTGCCGACGTTCGACGTCGACGTCGCCGACGGGTGGGTCGCGGTGACGGCACCCGGTGCAGTCGCCCGACTGAGCGACGAGCGTCACCCGACTCGTTCGATCACCGTCACCTCGCTGCGTGTCGACGACGAGACCGGGTTGCGCGACGTCGCCGTCCGGTCGTTCGCTCGCCAACGACAGGCTCACCCGTCGGCGGAGATCCGGGCGCAGCGGACGGGTCGCTTCGGCGACCGACTGGTGTACCTCCGCGAGGTCGCGATCGGCGGCACGACCCCGGTGGCGCAGCTGCAGGCGATGTTCCTCATCGAGTCGGGTCCGGCTCGCGATGCGTTCTCGTTCGTCGGCACCGCCCCCGTGGGCGAGCTCGACGAGTTCGGGCCCGTCTTCGTCGACGTGGTCGCCTCGTTCCGAGAGGCCGACCCGGCGTGAACCGCATCGATCTGGCCACCGATCGGGAGTTCTCCCGATGTGACCACAGCCGGTCCGGCGGGACGATGGCCACATGATGTCGACATCCGCGCCCCGACGGCTCGCCGCCTCGCTCGCAGCCCTCGCCCTGTTCGCCGCGGCGTGCGCAGGCGGCGACGACGAGACGGCGACCACGACCGCATCGACCGATGCGTCGACGACGACCGCCGCATCCACCACCACGACCGAGGCGGCGACCACGACCACGTCGTCGACCTCGACGACCAGCACGACCCTGCCCCTGGTCGAGGTGCTCGCGGCGACCGCCCGCGCCGGCGATCTGGAACTGCACGTCGAGTCGGACCAGGCGTTCATCTGGGCCACGACCGACCGCGACGACATCTGCAGCCCGGCCGAACCGGCGGTGGCCGTGTTCTCCGCCGAACTCGATGGCGTCGACCCGGACGACGTGCTCGGCGTTCGTGCGTTCTTCGAACGGGTCGACCCGGACGCCGACACCTCGACGAGCACGACGACCAGCTCGACGACCACCAGTACGACCACGACGACGGCGGAGGACGATCCCGTCGTGACGACCACGACCGAGCCGGACGGCGACGCCGGTCGGCGTCGCAGCCTCGATTTCGCCGTCGGCGACGACGGGGTGTGGCGGGCGATCGTGGGCCCGATCGAGGCGACGAACCGGCGCGATCGGGCCATGGCCGTCACCGTCGTCGCCCGCACCGTCGACGGCGACGAGGTCGTAGCCGACCTCGGCCTCACCGTTCGAGCACCCGAGCCGTGCGACGGCACGAACGAGAACCGGAGGCGGAGCCTGCCCGGGCCGGTGTCGCTCCAGGTCACCACCAACCCGGCCGACGGCGTGATCGTCGGCAAGGAAGTGGCCGACTGCTTCGATCGTCCGACGCAGGTCGGCATCCGGGTGCAGGCGTCGGGCGCCGTCGTCGGGATGACCGCCACGGGCACGCTGCCCGACGGATCGACCGTGTCGCGCTCGATGCAGGCCCGGGGCGAACGCGACTTCAGTGTGCAGCTCGGACCGTTCGGCTCCCCGCCCGCCGGCGAACAGGTCGTCGTGACGTTCACCGTCACCGCCACCGACGTCTACGGCACAACCGCCATCAAGACCGTGTCGGTGACCCTCGTGCGGCCGTGCGTCGACCCTGCCGACACAGTGCCCACCGACCCGGACGGCTCGATCCCGGACGACACGACGCCCGACGAGCCGACCGATCAGGAGTTCACCGTCACGGCGACGCCGAACCCGCTCGAGATCTGGGCGACCGGTTCGGGCTTCTGCCCGGGCGGCGCCACCACGTTCACCATCGCCGCGACCGCCCCGCAACGGGCGTCGTCGGTGGTCGTCACCGCCCGCACCGCCAACGGCCAACAAGTCGAACGTGCCCTCGGCTACGCGAACGGTGCATGGCGCGGCACGCTCGGCCCGTTCGACGGCTGGGCCGGCATGCCCGACCGATCGACGCTCGGCGTGCAGATCCGAGCCACCGTCGACGGCCAGACACGCACCCTGCAGCAGGAGGGCCGACTCCGCCGCCCGTCCGCGTGCGACCCGGGTGTCACGACGACGACGCAGGCTCCGACCGACACGACGACGACGCAGCCGCCCGCGAACACGACCACGACCCACGCCCCCACGACGACCGCGGCGCCCACCACCACGGCGGCACCGACCACCACGACGACGCAACCGCCCGCCCCGCCGACGATCACGAATGCAGCCGCCAACCCGAATCCGGCCAAGTGCGGGCAGTCGGTGGCGATCGGAGCGCAGACGACGGGCGTCGTCGATCAGGTCGGCGCACAACTCGGCGGCAGCCAGATCGCACTCGGGCGGAGTGGCAGCAACTGGCGGATCGACACGACGGCGCCGGCCAACCCCGGCGACTACGCCATCCAGATCGTCGCCCGCAACTCGGCCACCGGACAGACCGACACCACTCGCATCACACTCCGAGTCGGCTGCTGACCGAGGCGGATCGGGGATCTTCCCGATGTGCCCCGGGCGGTGGTCGTTCACGATCGACACATGAGCCAACCACCCGAAGGACCAGCACGATGACCGACACCGCTCTCCCCACCATGACCCCGCTCGTCGTCCCGAGCGCCCAGTTCTGGACGATCACGCCGTTCACCATGACGGTGCCGGAGACCTGGACCGCGAAGCAGACCGTCGACCACCTGGTGTACGCGACGTCGCCCGACGGCGGATCGACGATCGCCGTGCGGTGGCAGCGAGTGCCCGCCGGGCTCGGCCTCCTGGCCAGCGCCGACGTCCACGTCGCCAACATCCGCCGCGCCGACGGCGACGCCAAGCTGATCGAGGCGAAGCCCGGAAAGCTCAACGGCGTCAAGTCGCTGATGCGCGTCACCGAGTTCTCCACGTCGGAGCGTCCGGTGGCCCAGCTCTACATCGCCCTCCACGGACCGAAGTTCGGCGACGACCAGCCGGTCGAGCTGTTCGAGCTCGTCGCCCATCTCCCCCAGGGCGACCGTGCAGCCTTCCGTGAGGCCCTCGCCATCTGCGCCTCGTTCCAGTTCAGCCTCCAGCGCAGCGAGGAGGCGTGACATGAGCGGGAACACCACGACCGACCGCCTCGCCACCCGTGGCGAGCGCGAGAGCGAGATCGTCTCGCTGATCCAGCAGAGCAGCGGCCCCGAACACGTCGAGGTCGTCGAACCGATCCAGACCACCGAAGCGGGTGAACCCGCCACGTCGCAGTCGGGTGACTCACCCCACATGGCAGACGCGTTCGAGACGGTCATGGCGCAGCCGGCCGGCGACCGGACGCCGGACCAGGTCGCCCAAGTCGAGACCGCCATCCCGGGCGTCTCGCAACCCGAGGCCGACCCGTACCTCACCATCACGATGGAGAACGTGGTCGATCAGCCCGTGGCCGGCGGTGCCCGGGACGCAGTCGGAGCGACGGGCAACAGTGGTCCGGCCGGCTCGCAACCCGAGGCCGACCCGTACCTCACCATCACGATGGAGAATGTCCACGCCGTCGACCAGCCCCGAGCCGCCGGAGCGGGCGCGGCCGTCGCCCGCGAGGCGATGGGTAGCGACGAGGGCGACCGCCAGATCGACACGAGCCGCATGGAGCTCGTCGGCGACGGCACCATGTCCGAGGTCCGCGACAGCGACCTGGCGGTCGACACGGGCGTCGTGCGTGCCGACATGGACGCGATCGCCGAGCGACAGGAGCGCCGGGAGGCGATCGAGGAAGCGCACGCGAACGGCGACGCCTACTACGACGGCACGACGACGGTCGACGGTGTCGAGGTGCAGATCTGGTTGATGCCCGACGGCAGCACCGTCTACTTCGATCCCGAGACCGAGACCGTCGTCGACCTGAAGTGGGAGTCGAAGGACGCCAAGGACGACGCCCGCGACGCAGCGCACGACGCCGGCGACCCGTTCTTCGAGGGCACGACCGAGGTCGACGGCGAGCTCGTCGAGGTCTGGGAGATGCCCGACGGCAGCATCGCCTACGTGGCGGTCGACGATCGTGAGGTCGTCGGGTTCGAGTGGCCCGAGGGTGAAGAACCCGAGTACCAGGGCCAGGTGAGCGTCGACGGTGAGTCGTGCTCGCTGATCGAGCTGCCGAACGGCGACATGGTGATCGTCGACGGTGACGGCGACTTCGTCGGCTACCTCGACGACGTCGAACTCGACACGTACTACGCCCCGGTCCCCCCGCACGGCAACATCGAGGAGGTGTACGCGGTCCCCAAGGGACCCCCGAGCTACGACAGCGTCGTCTACGCCGCCGACAGCGACGAGGTCGTGGTCGGCTCGGACACCGGATCCACCGACCCGGCCGGAATGTTCACGTACTACGCGCCTCCCGGCGAGGATTATGTGCTCGTCATCGACAGCGACGGCAACATCGTCGACGCGTTCGAGTTGCCGCCCGACGAGGAGTGGTCGGTGCTCGGCATCGTGACCTACTACGAGGACGGTTCGGTCACGGTCGACCTGGGCGCCGGTGAGGTCACGGTGGATCTCGGCGCCGACGGCGGCATCTGGTTCTCGAGCGACGGGCTCGGCGAGCTGATCGAGGGCGCCGACTGGGTCGGCTCGGTCGAAGCCGGCGTCGCCTGGGACGAGGAAGGCATCGACGTCGACGTCAATGCCGACGTGGCCGGTGTCGGCGAGCTCGGCTACGGCCTGTCGATCGGCGAGGACGGGTTCGACGTCTACGTCGACGCTTCGCTCGACCTCGAGGTCGGCGGCCAGGGTGTCGCGTTCGACATCCACGGCGAGGCCGGCCTCACCTCGGACGGCACGCTGTACGCCGGCGCCGACGTGGAGATGGACATGACGGTGCCGGCCGGTTTCGACATCGACCTCGACGTCGAGGGCTACGTGGAAGTAGGACCCGACGGCTTCGAGGGCACCTACGGCTGGGACGGCAAGGTCGGCATGCTCGGCGCCTACGTGTCCGGTGGCGAGCAGTACTCGATCGACGTCGACAGCGATGGCGTGACCGCCACCTACGAGTACTACCGCGGCGCCGGCGCCCAAGGTATCGGCGAGGTGCGAGCGGGCGCCGAGGCGCAGGTCCACACCGACGGCACGATCGGCGGCTCGTCGGTGACCGGCGGCATCTACGGTTCGACCAACGACAAGGACGGCGACGAGACCGGCATGACCGGCGTCTACTCGACGCTCGACCAGGACGGCATCTCGAACCCAGAGGTGCGAAACGAACACCTCGACACCGGCGTCACCAAGGAGGACTACGACCGCCACGGCGACCCGGATCTCCCCGAGGACGACGTCGACGGCTCGACCGGCGTCGAGTGGCGCGAGGACGGCACGGCCGGCATCGGTGAAGCACCCGCCGACGAGTCGGACGATGACGAGTCGGACGATGATGACTCGGGCGATGAAGCTGCCGTCGGGATGCATCCGGGCCTGGAGGGTGTCCGGAAGGACTCGGGTGAAGCCCGCATCGGTGACGACGAGCGCGGGCCCACGATCGAAGGTGTCCGAAGGGACTCGGGCGACGACGCCCAGACTGCGTCGATGCCGGCGCCGCCTCCGCCGGCCGAGGAAGACGACGACGGCGACACCGGCGGCGGCGGGCCCGGCTCGGGCAGGCCCAAGATCTGGCAGCGACGAGACGGCGACGCGACCGACCCCGCCGACGAACCGGCACCGGACCCCGAACCCGACCCCGACCCCAACGGGCCACGCCCACCCCTGTTCGGCGTCGACCCCGACGACGAACCCGCACCCGAACCACCCGCCGACGGCCCCACCAACAAGCCGCCGATCTTCACCGAACGCCTCATGGACATCGACGAAGACGGCGACGGACGCCCCGACGGACTCGGACGCGACCCCATCCTCGGCGACGGCGACGGTGACCTCGGCGACATCGCCGACGGACCACCCATCCTCCGCGGCCAAGCCCAAACCGCCTCCAACCCCGCGCCGCCACCGCCGGCCGAGGAAGACGACGACACCGACACCGGCGGCGGCGGGCCCGGCTCGGGCAGGCCCAAGATCTGGCAGCGACGAGACGGCGACGCGACCAACCCCGCCGACGAACCGGCACCGGACCCCGAACCCGACCCCGACCCGAACGGGCCCCGACGCCCCCTGTTCGGCGTCGACCCCGACGACGAGCCCGCACCAGAACCACCCGCCGACGGCCCCACCAACAAGCCGCCGATCTTCACCGAACGCCTCATGGACATCGACGAAGACGGCGACGGACGCCCCGACGGACTCGGACGCGACCCCATCCTCGGCGACGGCGACGGTGGCCTCGGCGACATCGCCGACGGCCCACCCATCCTCCGCGGCCAAGCCCAGACGGCCTCGAACCCGGCACCGCCTCCCCCGTCGGACCCGGTGAACGACGTCGACCCGGTGACGACGGTTGCAACCCCTGACCAGTCGCCCGGTGGCATCGAGCGACCCGACACCGAGCCGGTGACGGCCGACGCCGGCGTCGACCAGGCGCCGAGAGGGATCGATCGTCCCGACATCGCGCCCGACTCGGTCGTGGCGTCGGGCGACAATGCGCCGGCACGCGACGGCCTGCTCGACGACGACATCACGGCGGTCCGAGCGGCGAGCCCGGCTGCGCCGGAACCGCAGGCCGCTGCGACGGTCCAGCCCGTCGAGCCGACACCGACGCCCGAGCCGGTGCTGGAACAGCCGGCCGAACCGATCGTCCAGCCGGCCGAACCGGCGATCGAACCGGTCGTGGTCGACGAGCCGATCATCGAACCGGTGGTCGAGATCGAACCCGAGCCGATCGTTCCCGTCGAGGCCGAAGCCGACCTCGAGCCCGAACCCGACCTGATGGACGAGCAGGCCTGACATGTCCAGCGTGACGAGCCGCCGGGAGTCGCGATCGGGGATCCTCCCGATGCAGCGCCGCCCGGCGGCCGTCACCATGGGCACCATGAACGGCCCGTCCCGCACCGGCACGAGGAGCACACCGTGAGCAACATCGACCCACCCGTCACCGGATCACTCGAGGGGAACGAGGCCACCCAGTACGACGGCCCGGACACGATCGGTACCGACGGTGGCAGCGGCTTCGAACGCGACCCGTTCTCCGGACTCGACAACGACGGTGACGGCGACCCCGAGATCGACGCTCCCGTCCAGACGTGGGAGGACATCCAGGCTCGTGAGCAGGGCCGCCACGAGGTGCGGGCCGAGGAGATCGCCGAGGCGCAAGCCGCTCGCGAAGCGGAGGAAGCCGAGGCGGCTGCCCGAGCGGAGGCCGCTGCGAACGGGGATCCGTACTACCTCGGCTCCGACACCCACGACGGCGAACCGGTCGACATCTACCTGATGCCCGACGGTGCTACCTACATGGTGAATGCCGACGGCGAGGTCGTCGCGGTGGCCTTCCCCGAAGATCCGGTCTACGTCGGACAGGTGTACAGCGACGACGGTGCGCTCGAGGTGTTCGAGCTCTACAACGGGGAGCAGGTCGTCGTGGCCGACGGGGAACTGGTGGGCACGCTCGACGAGGTCGACCATTCGACCTTCACGGTCGGCGGTCCCATGACCGTCGCGATGGGGCTCCCTCCCGACACCGAGGCGTTCGAGGCCTACACCGTCCCGATGGGGCCGCCGACGTACGACACCCAGGTCGTCAACGCCGAGACCGGCGAGGTCGTCTACCAACTGGACACGGGCAACGTCGCACCGTTCCAGCCCGAGGGCGAGGCGCTCGCCACCTACGACCCACCGGGCGCCGACTACACGATGTGGATCGACGACGGTGAGGTCATCAACGTCGTTCCCAACCCGGAAGAGCCGGAGTGGTCGCTACTCGGGATCATCGAGTACTACGAGGACGGCACGGTGTCGGTCGATCTGGCGATCGTCGAGGTCGACGTCGATCTGATCGGACCCGAGAAGGGGATCTCGGCATCGGTCGATCTCGTCTTCATCGAGGTCGGCGCCGGGGTCAACTGGGACAGCGACGGCAACTGGTCGTTCGAGGCCGACGCCGAGATCGACCTCGGCTTCGCCGAGGCCGGCGGCAGTCTCGACGTCGAGTGGGAGGACGGCGAGTTCTCGGCCGACGTGGATGCGTTCGTCGAGATGCAGCTCGGCCTGGTCACGGTGCAGGGCGAGGGCAGCCTCGGGATCGACGTCGGGTCCGACGGCGTCGAGATCACCGCCGACGGCGAGGTCACGCTGAACGCCTTCGGTGCCTACGTCGGTGCGGCCGGTGAGGCGGCGGTCGACGTCGGGCCCGGCGGCTTCGAGATGTCGGGCGAGGCCGGATTCGTCGCCGGCCACGCCTGGGTCGGCGACTGGGGTCTCCACGTCGGCGGCGACTTCCGCACCGACGGTACGGCCGACGGCACCGGAGCCGGCGTCGAACTCGGCGGCACGATGGAGACGCCCGACAGCGGACCGCTCGCCGATCCGTGGTCGTCGTCGATGGAGATCGGCGTGCGCGCCGACACCGATGAGGGCGTCGGCACCTACGGCGAGTACCACCACGAGGAGCGCACCGAACCGGAGTCGCAGCTCGACCTGAGCTGGCACGACGACATGGGTGTCGGTGACGAGATCGACACGCCCGACGACTCCTCTGTCGACGAGAGCGACGACGTTCGGCGCCGCGATCTGGC
Organism: Ilumatobacter fluminis; assembly: GCF_004364865.1. Lineage (NCBI taxonomy): Bacteria > Bacillati > Actinomycetota > Acidimicrobiia > Acidimicrobiales > Ilumatobacteraceae > Ilumatobacter > Ilumatobacter fluminis. The sequence continues at coordinate 254,828 of NZ_SOAU01000001.1, read as the reverse complement.
CGACGAGACCCGCATGCGAGAACGCCGGCTCCGCACCGACGACGACACCGCGGACGCAACGACCGCCGACCTCCCGGGTCGGGTGTCGGAGGAAGCGACGAGGGCCAGCGACCTCCCGACCCACGCGGCCGACGACACGACAACCGGCAACTTCCCGGGTCGGGTGTCGGAGGGAACGGCGAGGCCCGGCCGAGACGTTTCCGGAGATCACCCGACCCGACCCGACCCCGCTCCCACCGACCCGTTCGACGACATCGTCACGTCGACCGGCCGAATGGTCGACGAGAGCGCCGACACGACCTTCGATGAGCCGGCGGTCGTGTTCGAGGGCAACGACGAGCCGCTCGCCACCGACCGCCGCATCCGACCCGATGAACCGACGCACGACGGGACGGCCGACGCTGACCGGGCTGCACCGCTGCGTGAAGCCGAACCCGTGCGAAACCTGGCCACCGAGCAACCCGACCCGACCGACGAGCCACTCGACCACCCCATCCGACCCGACGACCGAGCACACGACCGAGCGATCGACGAAGACAACGGCGAACGGCTGCACGACCAACCGGTGCACGACCCCGCTGCCGATCGCCCTGCCCTCACCGACGACCTGCTCGACGACCCGATCACCCGAACGCCGACACCGGCCCCCGAACCCGAGACCGAACCCGCGACCGATCCAGCGCTGGCGCAGCCGACTCGCACCGGCACCGAGCCGGCAGGGCCGGCCGCCACTCCCACACCGACGCCGGAACCCGGACCTGCCCCCGAGCAACCTGCCAGGACCAAGGGTGCCGAACCGGTCGCACCGGCGGTAGCGCCGACACCCGAACCGACGCCGGTCGTGGAACCCGCACCGGAACCGCTGCCCGAACCGACGCCGGTCGTGGAAGCCGCTCCCGAGCCGATGCCCGAACCGATCCCCGAACCGCAGCTCGAGGTCGAGGCGCCGGCACCCCTGCCGGAACCCGAACCGCTGCCGATCGACGAACCGACGACCGACGACCTGCTCGACTGAAGGAGCCGCCATGTCGCAACGCCACGCCGTCCCGAGCGAGGACTTCTGGACCATCACCCCGTTCTCGTTCGAGACGCCCGACCGATGGTCGGCTCGCCAGACCGCCACCCATCTCGCCTACCTGACCGTCGACGACGAGGAAGGCACGAACTGCGGGATTATGTGGAAACGAGTATCGGCCCAGTTCGATCTCGACCTCGTCACCCGCGCCGCGATCGGCGCCCTGAAGGCGACCGACCCCGACGCCAAGGTCGGCGTGTCCCGCAAGGGGCTGTTGCACGGCCGCCCGTCGTATCTCCGGGTGGCCGAGATCACCGTCGGCGACGGCGACGACGCCCGCCGCAAGGGTCAGCTGTACACCGCGTTCTTCGGTCCGCGTTTCGGTGAGGATCGGCCGGTCGAGCTGTTCGAGATCATCGGCCACTTCGAGGTCGAGCACGAACACCGCCTTCAGGAGATCCGCGACATCATCGCCTCGTTCCGGTTCGACCTCCGCCCCCGCTCCGCCGTCGAATCCGCGTAGCCGGTCACCCCTACGGACGGGTTCAGTCCTTGCCCGTGATCACTCGACCGTCGGAGTCGCTCGCCTGGTCCGACGACGTGCGTGCCACGCTCGGCTGACACAATCGGCGCATGGCGAGTGTGGTGGATTGGGCCGATCGAGAACTCCGACTGACCGAGCACGTCTCGGTCCTGGTCGGGGCCGAGAATGGCAAGTACCCGTCGGGCAACTCGCTGCTGGTGCGGGGCGCCGGCGAGGCCGTCATCATCGATCCGTCGGTCGACGTCGTGTCGATGGGCGGCGCCCCGGCACCGATCGATGCGGTCATCAACTCGCACAGCCACGAAGACCACATGCCGGGCAACGGCCTGTTCACCGACGCGCGGGTCCACATCCACGACGACGACCTGCCGGGCGCTCGCAGCATCGACGGGCTGATGGAGGTGTACGGACTCACCGGCGAGACCCGGGAGCAGTTCGCCGCCGAGGTGATCGAGCATTTCAACTACACGCCGCGACCCGATGCCGAGGGGTTCACCGACGGCCACGTGTGGGATCTCGGGACGGTGCACGTCGAGGCGCAGCACCTGCCCGGCCACACCCGTGGCCACTCCGGATTCCGGATCAGTGACGGCGTGTTCTTCCTCTCCGACATCGACCTGACCGGCTTCGGCCCGTACTACGGCGACGTGTGGAGCGACCTCGACCAGTTCGACGAGTCGCTCGCCGCCGTGCGTGACGAGGAGGCCGAGTACTACGTGACGTTCCACCACAAGGGCGTCATCGAGGGTCGGGAGCGTTTTCTCGAGCTGCTCGACTCGTTCCACGCCGTCATCCCCCGTCGACACGAGGCGATGCTGGAGTTCCTGCGCGAGCCGCGCACCCTCGACGACATGGTGGCGCATCGGTTCGTGTACCGGCCCCACGTCGACCACACCTTCGCCGACAGCGTCGAACGTCGCTGCGCGAGCCTCCACGTCCAACGCATGCTCGAACGAGGCGAAGCCACCGAGATCGCCCCGGGCACGTACCGCGCCGCCTGACGACAGCAGCGTCGTCCGGCACCCAGGCCGTCGCCCGGCCCGTCGGGATGCTCGGCGTCAGTGGTACGGAAACCCGGACGACAGCCACCGAGAACCCACCACCCGAGAACGCGCCCGCACTTCTCGGGGCCTCTGGTACGGGACACCGGACAACAGCCACCGAGAAGCGATGGGACGGCCCCGAGAGCGCGCCGACGGTTCTCGGCGCCTCCCGTGCGGAAACCCGGACGACAGCCACCAAGAACCGCACCCGAGAACGCGCCCGCACTTCTCGGGGCCTCTGGTACGGGATCCCGGACGACAGTCACCGAGAAGTGGTGGGACGGCTCGCGGCTGATCGACGGGGAGACATGGGGTTGCGGCGTCGTGATGGCGGGTACCGAAGCGGGCATGGACGACGAACTGACGTTGGAGCAGGTGCGAGAGCGCGTCGAGGACGTGCGGGTCGCGATGGTGACCACGGTCGAGGAGGACGGGGCACTCAGCTCACGCCCGCTCACCGTGCAGCAGATCACCGACGACGGCGGGGTCGACTTCCTCGTGACCCGCGACGCAGGCTGGCGCGCCGACGGTCAGCGGGTCGACGTCGCGCTCGTCGACGAGGGCACGACCTGGGTGTCGGTGTCGGGGACAGCGCACTACGTCGACGATCCCACCGCCGTCGACGAACTGTGGGACGACGTCTCGAAACAGTTCTTCGACGACAAGGCCGACGCGATCGTGATGCGGGTCAGCAGCGAGAGCTGGTCGTACTGGGCGGCGCCGAACCGGCTCGCCCAGATCTTCGAGATGGCCAAGGCTTTCGTCACCGACGACACCCCCGACCTCGGCACCAAGGGCGAGATCGCCACCTGACGCCGCCCCCACCCCGGACCCCAAGGCGATTAAATCCACCAGGAGTCCACCGGTGGACGCACAGGCGATTTAATCGACCAGGCGTCCGCTGGCCGGACTGCGATGGCAGTCGGCGGTGGCCGCTCGTGGTCAGTCGGCGATGGCGGCCTGGTATTCGGCGATGCGGGCGAGGTGGCCGTCGACATCGGTGTCGCCGGCGTTGTGGGTGGCGATGGCGATGTGGGTCGCGCCCAGATCGGCCCACTTCTGGGCGTGGCCGCGCCAGCGGTCGGGGTCACCGCCGGCGTACTGGGCCTGGGCGCGGATCTCGAACCCGTCCCACGACTTGCCGGCTGCCTCTCGGGCCTGCTTCATCTCGGCGATGCGGGCCGCCGACTTGTCGTTCGGCGTGCCGAGCGGGAACCAGCCGTCGCCGAGCCGGGCCGCCCGATCGAGCAGTGCCGGCGCCGAGCCGCCGAACAGGATCGGGATCGACTGCGACGGACGCGGCGCGATGCAGGCGTGTTCGAAGTGGTGGTACTCGCCGTCGTAGCTGAACACGTCTTCGGTCCAGAGCCGACGCATGAGGTCGACCTGTTCTTCCTGCCGCTTGCCGCGGTTGCCGAACTCCTCGTTCAAGGCGTCGTACTCGACGTCGTTCCAGCCCACGCCGATCCCCATCACGAACCGGTTGTCGGACAGGATCGCCACCTCGGCGGCCTGCTTCGCCGCGAGCACCGTCTGGCGCTGCGGCAGGATGATGATCGCCGAGGCGAACTCGATCGTGGTGGTGCACGCCGCCATGAAGCCGAACAGCACGAACGGCTCGTGGAACTGGGTGTTCGAGTCGTACGGGCCCTCGAAGCCGCCGGGCCGGTTGCGATCGACACCGACGACGTGGTCGTACGCGAGCAGGTGGGTCATGCCCAACTCCTCGGCGCCCTGGGCGAACGCCCGGATCGCCCCGGGATCGCTCCCGATCTCGTGGTGTGGCAGGACGCAACCGATCTCCATGGACGTGTTCGTATCAGGAGCGGCGGCGGTCCGACGAACGGGGTCCCCGTCGTCCGGCAACCATGCGGTCACCAGCTGCCGCGAGAGCCGCCTCCTCCGCCACCGCCGACGCTGCCGCCTCGGAAGCCGCCGCTCCCGCCGCTGCTCGACGACGGCTTGGTGTACGACGACTGCACCGACGACATGCGGTTGGCGATGATGATCGGCGTGGCACTCATCCGGGCGGGTGGCGGTACGTTCGCCCGCTCGAGCGCCCGCGACCAGGCGTCGGCCTCGCCGAGCGCGACCGCCCACCCGGAGTACTCGCGCAGCACCCCGTGCTCCCACGCCCATTCCACGTGGTGGCCCTCGCTCTCGTGCAGGAACCGTCGGAACGACTCGGTGCGGAGCGCGAGCGCCGACCCGACGGCGCTGCGAGCGGGCAGGAGCACCCGGTACATGAAGTACGCCACGATCGTCGGGAACACGAGCCCGACGATCAGCGCCATCACCGGGTTCTGGAACCAGCCGATCACGGCGGTGAAGATCGACCCCGACCAGATCATGATGAAGACGAACACCATGATCAGACCGAACGGCGAGCCGCTGCTGCCGCCGGTGCCGAGGCCGCTGCCGGGCGGCAGGTGCTTCCACCAGCCGCTCTGCGCCAACTGCTGTTTCTGGTGCGCTCCGATCGCCGACCAGGCAGCGGCGAACTTCGAGTTGAACTTGCCGGTCGTGTACTGCTGGCCGCCCTGGAGGAGGGCGTCGAGGAGTCGTTCGTCGTCCGGGCTCAACAGCTCGCGTTTCGGTCCGCTCTTGATGATCATGTTCTTGCCGTCGTCGACGATCTCGATCGCCTCCATGCCGGCGAGTCCGGAGAGCCACGCCTCGATGGTGCCGGAGTCGGCGTGCTCGTCGAGGAGCACTCGGCCTTGCCACGGCGCCAGTCCCTTCGGTGGGACGAACTCGATCGTGGCGAGGTCGGCCATACGGGCGTCGGTGATCAGTTCGGTCGAGGTGGTGCCACCCGCCATCGCTGCCGAACCGGGCGGCGGCATCTTCCCGTACGCCGCTTCGGCCGCTCCGCCGGCGAACACCTCGTTGCGCCCCTTGCGGCGGGCCCACAGGAAGGTGCCGCCACCGCCGATGACGCCGAGCGCGAGCACGGCGAGCGTGAGCACACCGGTGTAGGTGGTGCGCCGTTCCGGCAGCGGCGGCGGCTCGACCGACACGACATCCGCCGATCCGAGGATGTCACCTTCGACGGTGACGCCCTGGTTCTCGCCGACTCCGTCGACGGTCCACCGGTAGAAACCGTCCTCCGACTCGACGAGCTCGCACTGGTTGCTCGAGCCGGCGGCGCCGACGAAGCAGAGCGGATCGCCGAGCACCCAGCCGGTCACGACGAGTTCGAACTCGTCGATCTCGGCGCCGTCGTCGCCGAGCACGTCGAGCGACAGGATGCCGGTGTCGAGCTTCGCCTCGGGCAGCGTGTAGGCGAGGGTGTACCGGTGCTGGCCGGTGATGAAGGTGTTGACCTCGCCGATGCGGATGCGGGTGTCGATGCCGAAGTCGGTCGCGGTGACGGCATCGGGTGCGTCGGGTGACTCGGCCGTGATGTCGACGGGTTCGCCGAAGTCGTTCGGGATGTAGGTCTCGTGGCCGCGCCGGTCGTTCGAACCGAAGTCCTGGTCGATCACGTGCGTGAGGCGGACCCCGTCGGCGCCGGCCGGTTCGACGACCGACTGCCACTGGTCGTACTTCTCCGGAGCGCCGCCGCCGATGATCCCGGTCGCCGTCAGGACGGTCGTGCCGACGACGGCGACACCGACCGACAGGTGCCGCAGCGGTGAGATCTTGCCGATCATGCCCATGCCGTTCTACTCCTCCGCTCAGCCCGAACCCGGGTTGGGCTGGCCGTACTCCCAGCCCGGCGGGGCCAGCTCGAACCCGTCGAAATCGAACCCGGGGGCGACGACACAGGAGACGAGCGTCCACTCGCCCGTGGTCTCGGCGGCCTGCCACGAGTCGGCCGGGACGACCGCGTGCGGGCGTTCGCCGGCGAGCAGATCGGCGCCGAGGGACACCTCCCAGTCGTCGATTCGGAGCCGGAGCGGGGCGCCGGCGTGCCAGCACCACGTCTCGGCGGCGTCGACCCGGTGCCAGTGCGATCGTTCTCCCTCGCGGAGCATGAAATAGATGAGGGTCGCCGTCGCCCGGCCGCCCTCCCCTGCCGGGCCACGCCACGTCTCGGTGTAGTGCCCGCCCTCGGGGTGTGGCTCCAACCGCAACAACTCGATGATCTCCTCCGCCGTCACACCCCCATGTTCGCAGGCCGAGCCCGACCGTTCCCGACGATTCCGTTCCACGGCGTCGCATTCGTCCTCCACGGTGGCTCCCGGCGTCTCGGAAGCTGCCCGCATCCCGGTGGACCTGGTCCACGGTGCTGGACTCACCTCACCGAGAACCGAGGCCCCGGACCAGCTCCACGCTTCTCGGTGAACCTGGTTCACGATGCCGGACTCACCTCACCGAGAACTCAGACCCAGGCCCGCTCGACCCTTCTCGGCGGCGCTCGTCCGAGATCCCGGACTCACGCCACCGAGAACCCAGATCCACGCCCCCATCGATCTCGGTGAACCTGGTCCACGATGCCGGACTCACCTCACCGAGAACTGAGACCCAGGCCCGCTCGACCCTTCTCGGCGGCGCTCGTCCGAGATCCCGGACTCACGCCACCGAGGACCCAGATCCACGCCCCCATCGATCTCGGTGAACCTGGTCCACGATGCCGGACTCACCTCACCGAGAACTGAGACCCAGGCCCGCTCGACCCTTGTCGGCGGACCTCGTCCGAGAACCCGGACTCACGCCGCCGAGAACGCTCCGGGCTGCCGGGGTCGGGGTCAGGGTCGGTGGGCGACGACGAGGGTGTCTTTGGCGACTCGTGGGCCGTCGTCGGTCTGGACGTGGCGGTCGGCGGTGTCGGCTCGGTCGACGGTGAGGGTGCCACCGATCGCGGCGACGACCTGGTCGGGGGTCGTGAGCACCTCGGCCTTGGGCGGGCCGCCGTAGCCGTGCTCGAGGTTGTCGACGTCGTGATTCACCAGCACGAGGTGGCCACCAGGCGCCACCGCCGCGGCAGCACGTTCGAGGATCGGGGCGAGCTGATCGCCCGGCAGCTGCAAGTAGGCGATGACGACGAGGTCGTAACCGCCCGGTGTCGGCACGTAGGCCGCGAGGTCGGCGACCTCGGCCGTGATGGGGATGCCGCGTCGCTCGGCGATCGCTCGCGCCTTGTCGATCGCGACGGCCGAGAAGTCGACTGCGGTCGAGTCCCACCCCTGCTCGGCGAGCCACAGCGCGTTGCGTCCTTCACCCGCGGCGAGGTCGATCGACCGCCCCGGTTCGAAGCCGGAACAGATCTCCTCGACGAAGCCGTTCGGCCCCGCCGACCACATCAGCTCGGTGTCGCGGTAGCGCTCGTCCCAGGTGCTGGCGTCCATGACACTCCAGCATATGTCCGGATATTTGGGGCGCCGAACCCGCCGCACCGACGGCGCGGGCGTTATGGTCTGACCATGGCAGAGACCGACCGGGGGGCGGCGCCGCCCAATCACTGGCTGCGCCTCATGGAAGCACGAGCCGTGTTCGAGCTCGGGTCGGTGCTCGCGGCCGCGCCGTGGCTGCGGATGATCGGCCGTGGCGACAACCACCCGGTCCTCATCCTCCCCGGCTTCCTCGCTGACGACTCGTCCACCCTCCCGCTGCGCTACATCCTGCGCGGCCAGGGCTACTGGGTCGACGGGTGGGACCTCGGCCGCAACGTCGGCCCGACCCCGCACATCGTCGACGGGCTGATCGCCAAGCTGCAGATGATGCACGACCGCCACGACTCGCCGGTCACCCTGATCGGCTGGAGCCTCGGCGGCATCTACGCTCGCCGCCTCGCTCGCAAGTTCCCGCACCTGGTGCGGCAGGTGATCACGCTCGGGAGTCCGTTCCGGATCAACCCCGAAGACCGCAGCGCCGTGTCGCGCATCTACGACCGGCTGAGCCCGCAGCACATCCCGCTCGTGGAGGAGGCGCTCCCCGGCCACGACGCGGGTGAGCTGCTCGTGCCGGCGTCGTCGATCTACACCCGCTCCGACGGGGTGGTGCGCTGGTGGCAGTGTCTCGACGACGAGGGCCCGATCCGCGAGAACATCGAGGTGTACGGCTCCCACTCCGGCCTCGGGTTCAACCCGGCCGCGATCTTCGCGATCACCGACCGGCTCGCCCAGAAGCCCGGCGAATGGAAGAAGTTCCAGGCGCCGCCCGGCACGAGCCAGTTCTTCCCGAAGCCCGCCAACTGGCGCCCCACCGTCGCCGCCTGAGCACCGCAGCTCGCAGCCGCGCCGCCGGTTGACCGAGTGCGGGTTGTTGCATCCGACACACATCCCTTTTCCGGGCCGACACCGGGGCTGAGTACCGTTTCCGGCATGTCACGGCCTCCCGCCACCCAGTATTCGATCCACCTCCAAGTCACGCTCGAGAACATCCCGGGCGTACTCGGTCGGCTCGCAACGGAGATCGGGGCAGCAGGCGGCAACATCTTTGCCGTCGACGCGTTCGTCGCAAAGGGCGCCACGCTCGACCGCGACATGGTCGTGAACTGCAGCTCGGTCGAGCACCAGCACGAGGTCGTGGCCGCCGTCGAGAACACGCCCGGCGTGACCCTGCGCGCCTGGTGGGACCGCACGTTCCGCAAGCACGAAGGCGGCAAGATCGAGGTGCTGTCGCTCTACCCGGTCGGCGACCAGGACGACCTGTCGATGATGTACACCCCGGGCGTGGCCCGCGTGTGCAACGCGATCGCCGCCGACGAGACCCTCGCCGACGAGTACACGATCCGCAAGAACACCGTCGCCATCGTCTCCGACGGCACCGCGGTGCTCGGCCTCGGCGACATCGGCCCCAAGGGCGCCATGCCGGTGATGGAAGGCAAGGCGCTGTTGTTCAAGGAGTTCGGTCAGGTCGACGCCTTCCCGATCTGCCTCGACGTGTCGACGCCCGAGGAGATCATCGAGACCGTCGTGCGCCTGGCGCCGACGTTCGGCGGCATCAACCTCGAAGACATCGCCGCCCCCGGCGCCTTCCAGGTGGAAGAAGCGCTGAAGGAACGACTCGACATCCCCGTCTTCCACGACGACCAGCACGGCACCGCCGTCGTCACCCTCGCCGCGCTGTGGAACGCGCTGCGTATCACCGGCAAGAAGATGGAAGACCTGTCGATCGTGATCTCCGGTGTCGGCGCCGCTGGCGTGGCGATCGGCAAGATCCTGATGGGGGCCGGCGCGACGAACATCGTCGGCGTCGACTCGCGCGGCGCCGTGTACGACGGCCGCGACGGGCTCAACGAGTGGAAGCAGTGGTTCGCCGAGAACACGAACACCGACCGCAAGCAGGGCGCGTTGAGCGACGTCATGGCCGGCGTCGACGTGTTCATCGGCGTGAGCGCCCCCGACGTGCTCACCCAGGACGACATCAAGGCGATGAACGACGACCCGATCGTGTTCGCGATGGCGAACCCCGATCCGGAGATCCGTCCCGAACTGGCCGAGGGGCTGGTGCGGGTGATGGGCACGGGTCGCAGCGACTACCCGAACCAGATCAACAACGTGTTGGCGTTCCCCGGCATCTTCCGTGGCGCGCTCGACGCCCGGGCCAAGAGCATCACCGAGAACATGAAGCTCGCCGCCGCGAAGGCGATCGCCGAGTCGATCTCGGACGAGGACCTGAACGAGCAGTTCATCATGCCGCCGGTGTTCGACAAGAGCGTCTCGCAACGCGTCGCCGAAGCGGTCTGCGAAGCCGCCATCGCCGACGGCGTCACCCGCGCCTGACACAGAGGGGGTCAGGCACCTTCCGTTCGGCATGCCGGGACTCCCGGTCGGTCGAGCAACGGAAGGTGCCTGACCCCCTTTGTTCGACTCCGTTCGTCTCGGGGACATGTCCCCATGGCATGGTCGGCGCGGATCGGCCATGCTGTACGGATGCGGCTGACCACTCGACGCATCCTCGCCACCACGATCAGCGCTGCGCTCCTGGTGACCGCCTGCTCGTCGGGCGACGACGAGGCCGACTCGACGACGACCGCCGCACCGACCACGACCGCCGCCCCGGAGACCACGGCGGCGCCGGAGACGACGACCACCACCGAGGCGCCGCCGACCACCCCAGCGCCGACCACCACCCCGACGACCGAGCCCGCCCCGACCACCACCGAGCCGACCCCGACCACCCAACCCCCGCCCACCACCAACCCCGGCGACCCGAACTGGGTCGCCATCATCCAAGGTCTTCTCGAGACGCTGCACGACATCAACGAAGAGCCGGACGTCGATCGGATCAACGAGTTCTGCCTTGCGGGCGAGAACGATTGCCAGTCGACCATCGGAGAGGACGTTCAAACCTTTGTAGACAATGGCTGGCGAACGCAGGGCGTACCGGAGCCGGTTGTTCGGTCCGCCGTGGTGATGGATACGGCTGAAGGCCTCCCCGCCGCTGCGACGTGGGTGTGGGTACGAGCAGTAACTGAACCCGAGAACCTGGCCAACGCGGCAATCGTCGATCAGAACGGCGATGTGGTCTTCAACGTGACCGGCGATGAACCCGCCGAAGGGGAGACGCTGGATCTGTACCTGATCCAAGGCGTCGGCGGATGGCGCGTCCTTGCGATCTCGACGGCTGAATGATTAAGCCGGCGATCCTTACCACCATTGTGGCTATCGCAGCCTGTTGGTGCCCTCAAACCGCCTTCGCTCAGGACGAAGGTTGCCGACGCGTTGGACAGCGCTACGAATGCGTCGCTGGCGACGACCCGGAGCCGAAGCCGACTGTGACGGTGGTGGAGCGACCTGGCGGATCGAACACGTCGGTCGAGGTCCCGGCGAGTCCGGTCGTTTGGAGTCGATACCACATCCCGCCGACCGCAGTCGTTGATCCGCCACCGTGTCAGCGAATCCAGGAGACTGCGGACGAGATCGTCGTCACGTATGGAGCCATTTGGCTCGTGACGGTGTACAACACTGACTCTGGGGAACTGCTTGCGATCTACACGTATTGCGAGTGGCCGGGGGAGGATCCTCCTCAGCCTCCTCCTTTGCCGCAGCCTCCTGGTGAGACCGACGTCGAGACGCAGGAGATCCTGGCGCTCGAGGTCGGGATCAACCCGCCGGTCGACGGGTTCGGTGGGCTGACTCAGCTCGACACCTGGTTCTGGTGCGACGACCCCGGCATCGTCGACGTCGAAGCGCGCACCTCCGGATCCGTCGCCGCCGCGCAGGTCGGCATCAGCGAACTCGTCTGGACCATCACCGGTCCGAGCGGCGACACCACCCGCACCTCGACCACCTGCGGCACCGAGCCCGATCCCGACGGCAACGGCGAGGGCGCCGCCGCCACCTGGACACCCACCCAGACCGGCGATCACACGATCACCCTCGGCGCCACCTGGGAAGGCACCTGGACGGCCTCACTCGCCCTCGACGGATTCGGCTGGGTCACCGCCGGGCCGTTCGACCTGGCGCCGATCTCCATCACCGGTGAACCCGTCACCTACCCGGTCGTCCAGATCCAAACCGTCGGCGGCCGTCCGTAGATCGTCGAGGTCAGTCGGTTGAGGTCAGACCCCAACCGACGGACGCAACGGCCGGACCGACCGTCATGGTTTCGTCGGTTGGGGTCTGACCTCATCCGACGGGTGGCGGTTTCGTCGGTTGATGTCTGACATCAACCGACTGGGCGGTGGCGTTTGGTGGTGATGAGGGCGAGGCCGGCGATGACCATGGCGAGGGCGATCGGCACGAGGCCGGTACCGCCACCGCCGGTTGCGGGGATCTCGCCGGCGGGCGCGACGACCGTCACCGTGAACGACGTCGAGGCCGTGTTGCCCGCTGCGTCGACCGCCTGACACGTCACGCTGTTGGCACCGACCGACATGGTCGATCCCGACGCCGGGGTGCAGGTCACCGTCACCTCTCCGGAGTTGTCGGTCGCCGTGGGCGATGTGTACGTCACCGGGCCGCTGGTGCCCGACGACAGGTTGACGGACTGGTTCGTGCCGGACGAGATCGTCGGGTCTTCGTCGTCGACGACCTCGACCTGGAACGAGTCGGTGCTCACGTTGCCGGCGGCGTCGGCGGCCTGGCAGACGACGGTCGTCGTGCCGATCGGGAAGAACGAACCCGACGCCGGATCACAGATGATCCCGCTGCCGGGCGCCGCTTCACCGAGGCGGTCCCCCGCCGAGGCGGGAGCCGGGTCGCTCGACGTGACGACGAACTCGACGACGGCCCCGGGCTGGCCGGGGTCGGTGGAGGCGACGACGGTGGCGTCGGGCACCGCCAGGACGGGACCCGTCGTGTCGTAGGTGACGGTGTCGTCGGTCGAGGTCGACGCCGGGTTGCCATTGCCGGCGATGTCGACGACGGCGTCGGCGCCGATCTCGACCGTGATGGCTCCGTCGTTCACCGCGCCGCCGACTTCGACGGTGTACTCGGTCGGGCTGACTGCGGTGACCGACACGTCCGTCGCTCCGGCACTGCCGGTGACGATCACGTCGTCGGCCGTGAACCCGGTGACTTCCCGCGAGAACTCGACGGTGAACGACACCGGCAGTTCGTTGGTCGGGTCGGCCTGGTCAATGGCCTGGTCGATGGTGACCATCGGCGAGGTCAGATCGATCGTGACGACGAAGTCGGGCGACGGCGTCGCGACGCTCGCGTTGCCCGCCAGGTCGCTCGCCGCCCCGTCCGGGACCAGGGCGACGACGTCGCCTTCGTCGGTGAAGCCGCTGACGGTCACGTCGTACACCGTCGGACCGCCGGTGACGACGGCCGTGAGCGTGCCGGGGGTCGTGCTCGTCGACAGATCGACGTCGGTCTCGTCGAAGCCGGTCACCGGTTCGGAGAACGTCACCGTGAACTGCGGGTCGCTGTTCGTCGGGTCAGGCTGACCGGCCGCCTGGACGATCTGGCTGGTCGGCGCCGTCTGATCGACGGTCACCTCGTTATCGACCGAGGTCGAGGCGAGGTTGGTGTTGCCACCGGCGTCTTGGGCGGCGCCGGCCGGCAGGTCGAGTGTGACGGTGCCGCTCGTCGAGATACCGGTGACGGTCGCCTCGTAGTCGGTGCCGCTGCCGGTGAGCGAGAGGCCGGCCGAGGTGGCGGTGCCACCGACATCGAACGCCGGACCGGTCAATCCGGTCACCGGTTCGGAGAAGGTGACCGTGAAGATCGCAGTCGTCCCGTTGGTCGGGTCGTCTTGCGTCGCAGCTTGCTCGACGGTAACGGTCGGAAGCGTTGCGTCGTACGTGACGGTGCCGTCGGTCGAGGTCGACGCGACGCTGGCGTTACCGGCCGCATCGGAAGCGGCGGCCGCGTCGACCGAGGCGGTGACGTCGCCGTCACCGGTCATCCCCGACACGGCGACCGTGTAGTCGGTGGTGCTCACCGGCGTGACGACCACCGTCGTCGGACCGGCACTGCCGCCCACGGTCACGTCGCCGTTGTCGAACCCGGTCACTGGCTCGGAGAACACGACGTCCAAGGTGATCGGCGAGGTGCCGGTGGGATCGTCTTGTCCGGTCGCCTGATCGATCGTCACGGTCGGCGCGGTCTGGTCGACCGTGACCGTCGCGTCGGTCGACGCCTGCTCGAGGCTGGTGTTGCCGGCGCCGTCGCTGGCAGCACCGTCGGCGACCGAGACGACCACGTCGCCGTCGCCGGTGTACCCGGAGACGGTCACCGTGTAGACGTCGGGGCCGCCGGTGACGACCGCGCTCAGCGTGCCGGGCGCCGTGCTGCCCGTGAAGTCGACGTCGCCGTCATCGAACCCGGTGACGTCCTCCGAGAACGTCACCGTGAACTCCACCGACGAACCGTTGGTCGGGTCGGCCTGGCTTGCCGCCTGCTCGACCTGGCTGGTCGGCGCAGTGCCGTCGTAGGTGACGGTGTTGTCGGTCGAGGTCGACGCCAGGCTGCTGTTGCCGGTGGCGTCGGTCGCCGCGGCTGCGGCAAGCGAGGGAATGACCGTGCCGTCACCGGCGGGGCTCAAGGAGATGGTGTAGGCCGTCGGGCCACCTCCGAGGGTCACGCCGATCGGCGCCGGGGCCGTGCCGCCGACGGTGAGGCCGGCGCCTGCGGTCCAGGTGACCGGCTCGGAGAACACGACGTCGAACACGACGGGCAAACCGTTCGTCGGGTCGTCTTGACTCGCGGCCTGTTCGACCGTCACGGTCGGGATCGCATCGACGTAGACGGTGTCGGAAGCACTGTCGTTGCCGGGGACCTCGTCGACGAAGCCCGGCGCCGTCGCGATGGTCGCCGTGTTGGTGACGGTTCCCTGGGTCGTGCCCGCGGTGCCGTTGATGGTGATCGTGCCGCTTCCACCGGCCGGGATGGTGACGTCCCACGAATAGTCGTCGCCGGCTCGCTGGGTCGGGGTCGGGCCGGTCGAGCTGAAGCTGTCGAACGTGACACCGGTCGGCGCCAGGTCGGTGATGATCGCGTCCGCTGCGATCGGGCCGTTGTTGGCATACGCGATCACGTAGGTGACGACGCCGCCTTCCAACACCGGATCGGCCGAGGTCAGGGTCATCGAGGTGATCTCGAGATCGGTCGCCGGGACGACGAACTGTCCGAAGACTTGTGTGTTGCCGGTGCCGGCGTCGTCGCCGATCCAGACGGCCGCGTACTGGGCGCCGCTCGCCGGGGCGACGTCGGGATGACCGGTCGAGTTGGGCGCCGTCATGTCGCTGATGACCTCCGGCGCTTCGACCACGGCAGCACCGGCGTCGAGCACCGTGTGGATCACCTCGTTGTCGCCGGGGCCGGTGAGCGTGCCGTGGTCGCCCGCCCAGACGACCGAGTAGAGCCCGGTGTCGGCGTTGTATGCCACGGCAGGGGCCTGCGGCACGTTGAGCGCGCCCCCGGTACCGCTGACGTCGACCGCGTTGGACCCGACGCTGATGCTGCCGCCGGTCGCCGTGATGGGCGCGGCGGCCACCTCGAAGTCGTTCCCGGCGCCGTTGTCGTGCTCCCACACCACCAGCGCATTGGAGCCGGTCGGGTCGCCGGCGATCGCGGGGTCGTAGGCCTCGTCGTTGACGGCGTCGGTGCTGATCAGCGTGTCGCCACCGATCTCGGTCAGATCGACTGCGTCGACGAGCTGGCCGTAGATCTCGAAATTGAACGAGAGGTCGTTGCCGTGCCAGACGACAGCGTAGGCGCCGTTCAGCGCAGCGACCGCCGGCGAACGGGCATCGGTGCCGCCGTCGCCGTCGACACCGAGGTTCGAGATGCGGGTGTCGGTGCCGAGTTCGCCGAGCGTGTTGGTCAGCAGCTGTCCGAAGATCTCGGTCTCACCGTTCACCAGTGGTGCCGTATCGTCGTCGCCCTCCCACACCACGAGGAACTCGTTCCGTGCCGCGTTGTAGGCGACCGCCGGTTCGCCGGCGTCGTAGCTGCCGCTGGCGTCGTTCGACCCCATGTCGCTGATCTCGGTGAGCGAGCCGATGAGCCCACCCGCAGGCGAGACCCGCTGGGCGTAGATCTCGAACGTCGACGTGATGATGCCCCCGCCATCGGGTGCGTCGTCACCGGCCATCACGACGACGTACTCGTTGTTGGTCGAGTTCCAGGCCACGTCGGGGTCGATCACACCAGTGGTCGGATCGCCCGATCCGAGCTGTGCGATGGTGAAGGCGCCGCCTGTCGGTGCACCGGCGCCGTCGATGATTCGGCCGAAGATGCGCGGCTCGAGCGAGCCGTCGGTTTCGGCCCAGACCACGAGGTATTCGTCGTCGGTCTCGTTGTAGGCGACCGCGGTCCGGCTCGGTGCGTTGGCGAACTGTGAGATCTGGAAGTCGTCGGGGCCGAGCTCGGCGGCGCCGGTGGGCGCTGCGCCGGACAGCGCGACCGTCGTGCCGGCGACCAGCGCGAGCGCTGTCACCGTTTGGAGCAGTGTGCGTCGTTTCATGGTGACTCGATTCAGTCCCGCGACGGGAACAATCCCTGGAGAGCGATGATGTAGTTGACGACCTGGAACGGCTGCATGTTCTGGTGCGCCTGGCCGTTGCCGAAGCTCGAGACGCTCGATGGGTGCATCGCACCGTCAGCGGTGGCGGCGAAGCCGTTCACCCCGTCGTCGGCCCACGCTGCGTTGGCCGGTGTGTCGGTCTGAGCTTGGCTCGAGGTGGCCGTCGCGAAGTGGGTGTGGTTCGGGATCTCGGCAGCGGTGAGTGTGTGCGTCTCCTCGCCCGACTTCTCACCGAGCGTTCGTGGCGTCAGCCCATTGCCCGTTCCGGCGTGGATCGGTGCGCGTCCACGCATGTCCGGGAGGGCGAAACTCGTGCGACCGTCGCCGCCGTAGGTGGTGCCGAGCAGTGAATACAGCGACTGGTTCTGGTTGATCGGCAGGATCTGGCCGTCGCAGAACGCCCACCCGCGTGGAGCGAAGTTGGCGGCGAAGATGCGGATCTCGGCGAGGAATGGTTCGGACACGATGACTCCTCAGCTGCGCGTCGGGTAGAGCCCGACGAGGGCGATGATGAAGTTGACGACGATGAACGGCTGCATGTTGTTGTGTGGCTGGTTGCCACCCACCGGCGTGAGCGCGTCGGCCGCCAGTTGCTGCCCGGTGGTGATGGTCGCCTGCGGGCGGTACTGCGGCTCCTCCGACAGTCCGGGTACGGCGCCGATCGGTGACGAGGCGTTGTTGTCGTCGCCGGTCGACTGCACGACGTGGGCGTGGTTGGGGATCTGCGCCTCGCTCAACGAGACCGCCTCGAGGCCGGTGCGTTGTCCGAGTGTGCGAACCGTCAGACCGGGTCCGCGGCCCGGGTGCATCGCGGCCCGTCCCCGGAGGTCGGGCAACGCGACCGTGGTGCGGCCGTCACCGCCATAGGTGGTGCCGAGCAGCGAGAACAGGGCCGTGTTCTGAGCGATCGGGAGGAGCTGGCCGTCGCAGAACGCCCAGCCGCGCGGTGCGAAGTTGCCGGAGAAGATGCGGATCTCGGCGAGGAATGGTTCGGACATGGCGACCTCAGTTCCTGCTCGGGTAGATGCCGAACAGAGCGATGATGTAGTTCACACACAGCGCCGGTGCGAGGTTCGTGTGCGACTGGCTGCCACCGACGTTGTCGGTCGTCTCCATCGACACGGAGCCGGGGCTGCCGGCATCGACGTTCTGGTAGCGGGCGGTGAGTGGCACCGCCGCCGGATAGTTACCGACCGGGCTGGTCGACGTACCGCCCTGGCTCGACGCCCTGACCGGATGAGTGTGACTCGGCATCTCGTTCGAGGTGATGGTCACGTTCTCGCTGCCACCTTTGAGGCCCAGCCGCCGTTCCGAGAGCCCGGGTCCGGTCCCGGCGTGGAGGGCGAGGCGACCGCGGAGGTCGGGGAGCCCGAACGTCGTTCGGCCGTCGCCTCCGTAGATGGTGCCGATCAACGAGAACAGGGCGTCGTTCTGGCTGACGGCGAGGAGCTGCCCGTCACACAGTGCCCAGCCGCGGGGTGCGAAGTTGCCGCCGAACATGCGGATCTCGGCAACGAACGGTTCGCTCATGGCGTGCTCCCTTCATCGACGGGTGTCCATCGGTTCACCATCACCTCGTACAGCGACCGTCCGACGGCGCCGCCGGCCGGGGTGACGAAGAGCGGGATCCGCCCGAACGCCCCGGATCGCAGGTCGTAGGTGGCGGCGGGCAGGTCGGTGGCGTCGCTCGAGAAGCGGGCGACGAACTGTCGTGCCGGGTCGACCATGCCGGCCGGAAGATCGAGCACCTCGACCAGCTGCAGAGTGGCGCCGGCGAGCGGGCCGGCCGTGATGCGGAAGGTCTCGCCGATGTGCTCCGTGAGGGCAGCTCGATCGAACACGTCGCTCGTTCCGGAGCCCAGCGGATTCGGGATCAACCCGAGCCCCGGACCGGCGACGGTCGCAGCGGCAGCAGCGGCGACGCCCCCGATCAGGAGTTCACGGCGCCCGACGGCGGGCGCGATCGTGCGGTTCATGTGGTGTCCTTCCTCGCCGGTGGGCGACGCAGACGTTCGTGGAGTTCGGTGGTGGCGATGGCCCGGAATCCGAGCCGGTCGTAGAGGCGGCGCGCCGGGTTGCCGTGCGCGACGGTGAGTTCGACGTCGGTGCCACGTCGGTCGGCTGTGTCGACGACCTCGGCCAGTACTCTGCGACCGATGCCACGGTGGCGATGCTGTTCGGCGATCACGATGTCGACGACCACGATGGTGGGGGCATCGTGCAGGCCGTCGACGATCAGCGCCCCGACCGGTTCACCCTCGAGTTCGATGACGAGGTGTTCCGCCGCGGGGAACTGGTGCCCGTAGCCGGCGACGCGGGCGTCGTACTGCTGGTCGCACAGGTCGGCCAGGGTCGGCTCGGGCAGCCCGAGCGGTGCGAACTCGGCTCGTTTCGTCTCGGCGAACCACGACCGTCGCAGTTCCTCGTCGGCCGTTTCGGCCGGTCGGACGGAGACCGACGCAGTGGCGGTCGGCGAGGTCATCCGTCGGCCGTCTCGTCGCGGCGAGCGCTGATGATCGCCTCGTAGGTGGAGCCGCCGTCGTCGGATCCGATCGCGACGACGAAGAGTTCGACGGTGCCGAGCGTCGGGTGCGTGAGGGTCAGGTTGCCCTGCGTCGGCTCGGTCGTGGCGGCGATGTCGAACAGCAGCGAGTACGACTCGAACGGGCCTTGCGGCGTGGGGTCGGAGACGCGTCGGAGCGTGACCTCCATCCCGTCCGCTGCGGTGAACACGTCACCCTGCGCTGCCGCCCACTGCGCGTGGGACGGCTGCCCGCTGTCCAAACCCGTACCTCGATTCCGCTGTTGCACCCCCGCTGTGGGCGCAACGGCCACCCTTCCAGACCCATAACGCCCGTGTCAACGACAGCAGCGTTCAGGTCTCGTGAAGGTCTCGAGGGGAAGGTCGGATGAGGTCAGACCCCAACCGACGAACCATGATGGTCGATCCGGCCGTTGCGTCGTCGGTTGGGGTCTGACCTCATCCGACGGTTGGCGGTTCGTCGGTTGGGGTCTGACCTCATCCGACGGTTGGACATCAACCGACTTGGCTACAAGAGCGACTGGTAGATGTCGACGGTCTTGCGGGCGGCGGCGTCCCAGCCGAACTGGTCGACGGCTCGGGTGCGGCCGGCCTTGCCCATCGCGTCGGCACGGGACGGGTCGAGGATCACGGCGTCGATCGCCTCGGCGAGGTCGCGCTCGAAGCCCTCGGTGTCGTCGGCGTCGTAGTGGACGAGGGTGCCGGTGTCGCCGTCGGCCACCACCTCGGGAATGCCACCGACGTCACTGGCGACGACCGCCGTCTCGCATGCCATCGCCTCGAGGTTCACGATGCCGAGCGGTTCGTACACCGACGGGCACACGAAGACGGTGCCGTGAGTGAGCACCTGGCGGACCTCGTCGCGCGGCAGCATCTCCGACACGAGGAACACACCGTCACGAGCCGCTCTCAGGTCGGCGATCGCCGCGTCGGTCTCCGCCTTCAGCTCCGGCGTGTCGGCGGCGCCGGCGAGGAGCACCAGCTGCGCCGACTCGTCGAGTTGGAGCGCAGCGCGCAGCAGGTGCGGCACACCCTTCTGGCGGGTGATGCGACCGACGAACACGACCGACGGTCGGTCGAGGTCGACGCCCAGTCGTTCGAGCACGGCGGTGTCGGGGTCGGGTCGGTAGAACTCGGTGTCGATGCCGTTGTGCACCACGTGCACCTTCGCCTCGTCGAGCTGCGGGTACGACGCCATGACGTCGCGCTTCGATCCGTGGCTGACGGCGATCACCGCATCGGCCGCCTCGTAGGCGGTCTGCTCGGCCCACGAGCTGACGGCGTAACCGCCGCCCAGTTGCTCGGCCTTCCACGGTCGCTGCGGTTCGAGCGAGTGTGAGGTGACGACGTGCGGGATGTCGTGCAGCAGCTTCGACCAGTGGCCGCCCATGTTGGCGTACCAGGTGTGGGAGTGGACGAGATCGCAGCCGGCGGTCCGGTCGGCCATGCCGAGGTCGGCGGCCAGGGTGCGCAGCGCGGCGTTGGCGTCGGCGAGGAAGGGTTCGTGCTCGGAGTGGGCGGTGGCACCGTCGCGCGGCTCGCCCATGCAGTGGACGTCGACGTCGACGAGCTTGGTCAGCTCACGGACGAGGAAGTCGACGTGAACACCCGCTCCCCCGTAGACGTCCGGCGGATACTCCCGAGTCAAGATCCCAACGCGCACGTCCTGAACTGTAAGCGACAGCGGGAACAGAAGGGGTCAGGCACCTTCTGACCTTCCACGCCCTGACCCCATCTGGTCATGACCCCTTCTGTTCAGATGCGGCCGGCTTCTCTCACTCGGCGGAGGAACTGGGCGGTGCGTTCGTGTTCGGGCGAGCCGAACAGATCGTTCGGTGCGGCGTCTTCGAGGACGCGACCTTCGTGGAGGAAGCAGACCCGGTCGGCGACGTCGCGGGCGAAGCCCATCTCGTGGGTGGCGAGCAGCATCGTCATGCCGCGGCCGGCCAGCTCGCGGATGACGCCGAGCACCTCACCGACCAGTTCGGGGTCGAGCGCCGAGGTGACCTCGTCGAGCAGCAGGATCTCGGGGTCGGCCATCAGGGCACGCACGATGGCGGCACGCTGGTTCTGTCCGCCGGAGATGCGGTTCGGGTATTCCTCGACCTTCTCCCCGAGCCCGAACCGTTCGAGCAACTCCCGCGCCTTGGCCTCGGCGGTCTTGCGGTCGACGCCGAGCGCACGGCGCGGGCCGAGGGTGCAGTTGTCGAGCACCGACATGTGCGGGAACAGGTTGTACGACTGGAACACGATGCCGACGCGACGGCGCACCGCGTTGGCGTCGGTGTTCTTGGCGGTGATGTCGACGCCGTCGAGATGGATCGAGCCGGAGTCGAGCGGGTCGAGCAGGTCGATGCAGCGCAGGAGGGTCGACTTGCCGGATCCGGACGGGCCGATCAGGCAGACGACCTCGTGCTCCTCGACGTCGAACGACATGCCGGCCAGCACGACCTTGTCGCCGTACGACTTGTGCACGTCTCGGATCTCGAGCTTGGCCGTCATCGTTCCTCCATCACGTCGAGCTCATCACACCAGGGTCTGGGAACGGCGGGCTCGGTCTCGGGCGACATACCAGTCGACGAAGCGGGTGAGCGGGATGCTGATCGCGAGGAACAGCACGGCCGCCACGACGTACGACGTGTAGTTGAACGTGCGGGTCGTGTAGATCTGCGCCTCGCGCACGGCGTCGCGGACACCCAGCACGGCGATCAGGGCGACGTCTTTCTGGAGCGAGACGACGGTGTTCATCAGGGCGGGCACCACGTTGCGGATCGCCTGCGGCAGGATCGCATGGCGCAGCGACTGCCACTGGGTGAGGCCGAGCGCGCGGGCCGACGAACGCTGGCTCTCGGGCACGGCGTCGATGCCGGAGCGATAGATCTCGGCGGTGTACGCCGAGTAGCTGAGCACGAGGGCGACCATGCCCCAGAAGGTGGAGCTGTTCGGCAGCCCGTCGATGTCGAGCGCCGGCACGCCGAAGCCGAGCAGCAGGATCAGCAGGATGAGGGGGATGCCGCGGAAGACGTCGGTGAAGATCACGGCCAGGAGCCGGATCGGGAAGAAGGCAGGTCCGCGGAGGCTGCGCATCACGGCGATGAGCAGGGCCACGAACGGGATCGTGAGCATCGAGTAGATGAACAGCTCGATGTTGAGCCAGAAGCCGTCGAGGACGAGCGGCCAGCTCTCCCGGAAGTCGTCCGGGTTGAAGAACTGGTCGCGGACACGCGGCCAGTTCGGGCTGTTGACGACGAGCAGGAAGCCGCCGCCGAAGAAGACGACCGTCGAGATGACGGCAACGATGCCGGCGCGCGCGCCTTCCTGGCGCAGCATGTCGGCGGTGTTCTCGAAGAACGAGCGACGACGCGGGAGCCCACCCGGCAGCCCGCCGGGCTGCGGTTCGGGTGCGCTCACCGCGTCGTCCTCATGTTCGGTGTATCTGGGTTACCGGTCGATCAGCTGTCGAAGACCGGGATGTCGCCGCCGGCGGCGAGCCATTCCTGCTCGAGCGCCTCGAGGGTGCCGTTGTCGCTCAGCGTCTGCAGTGCCGCGTTCACGCACGGCACGAGCGGGTTGCCGTCTTCGAACAACATGCCCAGTTCGTCGGGCGCGTCGCCCTCGGGCAGGATGCCGATGATCGAAGCGTCGGTGATCTCGACGGCGGTGATGTAGTAAGCGGTCGGCAGGTCGAACACGATCGCGTCGACCTGGCCGGCGTCGAACGCGGCCTTTGCGGCCGAGTTGTCGTCGTACACCTGGACCTCGCCGTCGGGATCGATGATCGCCTCGGCGTAGTCGAGGCTGGTCGTGCCGATCGCGGCGCCGATGCGCAGCGGCTTCAGGTCGGCGATGCTCGTCGCCGACGCTGCCGGCGAGTCGGCGGCGCCGATGATGGCCTGGTCGACGGTGTAGTAGCCATCGGAGAAGTCGACGACCTCGTCACGCTCGGGGGTGATCGAGTACTGCTGGATGTTGAAGTCCCAGTCCTTCGAACCCGGGGCGATGACCTCGTCGAAGCCGGTGCGCACGAAGGTGACCTGGTCGGCGGTGAAGCCCATCTCCTCGGCGAGCGCGAACACGAGGGCACCCTCGTAGCCGGTGCCGGTGCTCGGGTCGTCGAAGTCGTCCTCGCCGGCGCCCATCCACGGCGGGAACACGGTCTCGCCGGTCGCGACGGTGAGCATGCCTTCCTGCACGAGCGGAAGCGGGTTGCACTCGCCGGCTGCCTCGGTGGTGGCCGTGGTCGTCTCGGTGGACGGCTCCTCGGCGGGTTCCTCGGCGGGTTCTTCGCTCGGCTCCTCGGCGGGTTCCGGTGCCGCCGTGTCGACGGTGTCGTCGGCGGTCGTGTCGTCGTCGTCACCGCATGCTGCGGCCACGAGCGACAGCGCCAACACGCCTGCTGCCAATGATCGTGCCTTCATGGTTCCTCCCTAAATCGGCCCAATCGTGAAGTGCCGGAGTGTAATGGCGGCCACGACGGATGAGCCCGGCCGCATTTCGGGAAAGCCGTCGGGCCGAGCGCGCTACCTTCTTCTCCATGCGTGGCGGACGGATGACAGGGCTGATGGTCGCGTCCGCGCTCGCCCTCGCCGCCTGTTCCGGTGGCGACGACTCGGCCGAGACCGGCGGCCCCACGGGCACCGTCGACGCGACCACGGCGCCAGCCACGTCACCGAGCGGCACGGAGCCCGCCACGACTCCGACCACCGCCGCGCCCACCACGGCGCCGCCGACGACCACGGTGCGATCGACCGTTGCCACCACGCCCCCGTCGACGAGCGAACCCGAACCGTTCGTGCCGCCGAGCCGCACTCGCGTCGTCGTGACCGGGCCGGAGGAGATCGTGTTCGACTGGACCGACGACCGCTGCGAGGATGCCAACATCCCCGACATCGCGGCGCGTGCGTTCCGCTCGGCCGACGGTCGGGTGAACCTCACGATCGGCCACTGGGACACGTACGCCATGGTCGGCCCGTCGCTCGGTGAGGTCGTCAGCGATTGTTCGGCGCCGATCCTCTCGTCGCCGTACGGCCCCGACCCGGCAACGTTCACCGATTCGTGGTGGATCGGCTCGCCGTACACCGACGACGGCACCACCGTGTACGCCGTCGTGCACAACGAGTACCGCGGCGACACCCATCCGGCGACCCGGCCCGACCAGTGCCCGTCGGGCGAGCGACTCCCCTGCCTCGACACCTCGTTCGTGATGGTCGTGTCGACCGACGGCGGCCGCACCTTCGCGCCGGTCGCCGATCCGCCCGGCCACATGATCGCCACGCTCCCCTACACGTACCGCGACGACACGGTGCCGTCGGGCATCCGCCAGCCGAGCAACGTCGTGCGTCACAGCGACGGCTTCTACTACCTGTTCGGAAACGTCAGCGACCAGCCCGACGAGCGCCAGTGGGTGTGCGCCATGCGGACCGACGATCTGGCCAACCCGTCGGCGTGGCGCTACTGGGACGGCTCCGGCTTCACGGGTGAGTGGCTCGACCCGTACACCGAGACCGCGACCGCCGGCGACAAGTGCGCGCCGCTGGCCGACGCCGAACTCGGCGGGTCGGTGCAGGAGAGCGTCGTCTACGACGAGGCGCTGGGCGGCTACGTGATGGTCGGCATCAGCGCGAACACTGTCACGTACGACGACGAGTGGGGCGTCTACTACGCCACCAGCGAGAACCTCGTCGACTGGACGCTGCGTGAGTTGCTGATCGAGCTGCCGTCCGGTCTGGCGGTCGCCGACCCGGCGAACGAGCTGGTGTACGCCTACCCGTCGATCATCGACCCCGACAGCGCCAGCCCGAGCTTCGGCACGAGCGACGGCGAGATGTACCTCTACATCTCGCGGTTCAACTTCGGCGGCAACAGCCTCGACCGCGACCTGGTGCGCTATCCGATCGCCGTCGTGGAGGAGGAGATCCCCGCCCCGGCGTGGACGTTCGACACCGATGGCGACACCGAAGGCTGGTTCGCCGACAACGACCTCGACGCGTTCGAGGCGGTCGACGGTGTGCTGCGGATGGAGTCGACCGGCGACGACCCCTGGTTCCTGTCGAGCGAGATCGTGCTCCCCGCCGTCTACGACCGCATGACGATCCGCATGAAGGCGCCCGGTGCCGACGGCGAGTACGCCCAGCTGTTCTGGACCGAGGCAGGCGTCGGCGAGACGACCGAGGCGCAGTCGACGGTGTTCGAACTGCGTGACGTCGACGACTTCCGCGACATCGTCGTCGATCTCGGCGGCATCCCGACCTGGCAGGGCACGATCCGAGCGCTGCGCCTCGACCCGGTCGAGTCGGCCGGTCGCACGATCGAGATCGACAGCATCACGTTCTCGAACTCCTGACGCGTCGACCTCGACGCACCGGTGGCACCGGGCCCTGTCTGTGGTAGCCAGTCGGCATGCGTTGGATCCAGATGGACGATTCGGTCTTCGAGTACGTGCAGCGGCACGCGAACCCGTCGCACGACCCGGTGAGCGAGCAGCTCGCCGCCACGACCCAGGAGCGCTGGGCCGACCGCGCCGGGATGAACATCGGCCCCGATCAGGGTCACTTCCTGGAGATGATGGTCGCGATCACCGGCGCCGAGCTGGTGGTCGAGGTGGGCACCTTCACCGGCATGTCGGCGCTGTGGATGGCACGAGCGCTCCCCGAGCACGGACGGATGGTCTGCTTCGACATCACCGACCAGTACCTCGACATCGCCACCGAGGCGTGGGACGCGGCCGGGGTCACCGATCGCATCGAGATGGTGATCGGCCCGGCGGCCGACCGCATCGCCGAGTACGACTTCGACCGACCGATCGACCTCGCCTTCGTCGACGCCGACAAGCCGGGCTACCAGTCGTACCTCGACCTGCTCCTCCCCCGCCTGTCCGACCGTGGCGTGATCGTGGTCGACAACGTGCTGTGGAGCGGCGCCGTGGTGGGCGACGAAGCACAGGACGAGTCGACGGTCGCGCTGCGCGCCTTCAACGACGGCGTCGCCGAGCGCGACGACGTGGTCGCCGTGATGCTGCCGATCGGCGACGGCGTCACGATGATCCGCCGCCGCTGATCGATCGCACCACTCGCGTTTCAGTCGAGAGCGAGTGCGAGGCGGAGGCCAGCGTCGAGTTCGTCGAGCTTCGCGAGCGACAACTCGCCCGAGCGATCGGTGAGCGTTCGCTTGTCGAGTGTCGTGAGCTGACTCACGTTGACGACGGAGTCGTTGTCGAGCCCGACGTCACCTCGGTCGAGTTCGACGTTCCCGGGTGCAGCGGCGAGGGCCGTGTTCGAGGTGATCACGGCGACGAGCACCGTGCCGATCCGGCTCCGGTTGAACGAGTCGGACGACACGACGACCACGGGTCGCCGACGCCCCGGGCCGGATCCGGCGGGTTCGCCGAGGTCGGCCCACCAGACATCGCCCCGTCGAATCACCACGGCTCGGCTGCGAGCGTCGAGTTGGCGACCGCCACGATCGGATCGACCGGCACCGACGAATCGGCATACAGCGCATCGAGTTGTCGCGTGACGTCGTCGTCACCGGCCGACGCCAGGAGCATCGCCAGCGCCTCGGCGTAGAGCGCTGATCGGCTGACGCGGCGCTCGCGCGCCAAGGCGTCGGCCGCCTCGAACAGTGCATCGGGAATCGACACCGCCGTTTTCACGGTTCGAGTATAACTCGGTATGACCACGCAGGTGACGGACAGCATCACGCCGCCCATCGGAGGCCATCGCTGCGCACGATCGGCAGGCGGGCGTCGACCACGGGACAGCCGCCGACCGTGATCGCGTCGGCCAACTCGGCCATCAGACGCTCGATCGCCAGCTCGACTCGCACGACGTCCATCACGTTGTCGGCGTCGACGACGACGGCTCGGGCCACGACGCGTCGGCCGTCGGTGAAGCGTTCACCGCACCACCCGGATCGCAGCAACCACAGCGCCCAGTCGGTGACGTCGAGTTGCTCGAACGAGTGCTCGCAGTCGTCGCCACACCGCTCGGCATGGACGTCGTACCACCGCTCTTCGAGTTCGTCGAACAGCCCGCTCGCCTCGGCTCGTGCCGCCGAGCGGACGGCATGCCACCCCTCGAGCAGGATCGGAGCGTTCGGCCCGACGACGACCTGATCGAAGATCAGCACGTCACCGTTCGCACATCGATTCGTGACGGCGTCGCACCAGGCGGCGAGGTGGCGCGTCGCCACCTCGAGGGTGACGCCGGCCGCAGCGGCGACCAGCGCCGGCGTGATCGGCAGGCGTGCGTCGACGCGTCCGGCCATCGGGGCCGGTGGTCGTTCTCGGATCATGTTGTTCCCTCCCCGGGACGGTCGGAGTGGGGAAGTCGGTGATCGCGAGCGTACGACGGGGGTGTGACACCGTCGTTGCGCCGTGACGCCGGCCTGCCACCAACCGGCCATGCCGTTGCGCCGACCACCGCCGGCAGTGCGCCGACCACCTCCGGCAGATGACCGACCGACGATGGGCGATGCTGACGGGTCAGGTGCTCGGCCGGAGACGCTCGAGCAGACCGAGTCGGTCGTTGACGCCGAGCTTCTGGTAGGCGTTGCCGAGATGCGTCTCGACGGTTCGGCGCGAGA
The DNA here is from genome assembly GCF_004364865.1 of Ilumatobacter fluminis. Lineage (NCBI taxonomy): Bacteria > Bacillati > Actinomycetota > Acidimicrobiia > Acidimicrobiales > Ilumatobacteraceae > Ilumatobacter > Ilumatobacter fluminis. The sequence goes on along the minus strand of NZ_SOAU01000001.1, from coordinate 227,232 downwards.
TGCTGAGCCGGTCGGCCGCCTCACGGCTCGTGAGACCCAGGGCGGCGAGGGCCACGACGTCGTGCTCGCGGCGGGTCAGTCCGACCTGTGCTGCCAGTTGGTCGACCCCACCACTGTCGCCGGTCGACACCTCGGCCGCGCGTTGCAGCAACCGTCGTCGGTCGCGCGCCGTCGCGGCCGGCGACCGTGCCGCATCGGTCGCCGCCTCCGCGGCGAGGTGAGGCGCGCCGAGTGACACGAACTGGTCGACGACGTCGGTGAGGGCATCGACGTCACCGTCGACGGCTGCCCCGATGTGGCGCTGCTGGCACTGCGGATAGCGCCCCTCGAGCTCGGTCAGGTCGAGCTGGGCGAGCAGCTCGGCTGCGGTGTCGGCGCGACCGATCCGGCACAGGTCGTGCGCACATCCGAGAGCTGCGATCACGCTGCCGCCGTCGGTCGCCGCGTCGAACCCGGCGACGAACGCCGCACGCGCGTCGTCGGGGAATCCCTTGCGGTGTGCGACCCAGCCGCGTGCTCGCGCCAGGTACGGGTCGAAGATCCGCGCCGGATGGTCCGGGCGACTGTCGATCAGCGACAGCAACTTCGCGGCGTCGTTCGGGTCGTGCCGCTGTGACGCCGCGAGGGCCTGCAGGATGATCGCCCAGCGGATCATGCCGCTGTGGTGGACCGTGGCGAACGCCGTCTCGGCCTCGGCGGCGAGTTGTTCGGCACGGTCGTACTCGCCGCGCAGATACCAGGACCACCCGTGCGCCAACTTTGCGAGTGCGACGTTGGAGGCATCGCCCGAGTCGCTCCAGCGGTCGGCCGACTCGGCCACGATGCGGTCGACTTCGGCGAACTCTCCGGCGTCGGCGAGCGCTTGGATCCGGACGCCGGCCATCACGGAGTCGGACAGAGCGAACACGTCGGGCCCGAACGATCGGTAGAAGTCGAGTGCGTCCGCGACGAGGCGGGCGGCGGCGAGCGGCTTCCCTTGTGACCGCCACCCGTGCCCGAGCGTCATCGCGACGCGAACGGCGGCGACGCCGGGCGGGAGGTCACGCAACCGCTCGGCGAGATCGACGGCGTCGGTGATCCGGCCGTGGGTGATGAGCAGTGACGCAACCGATGCACCGAGTTCGTCGCGCACCTCGCCTTCCGGCCACGAGTCGAGGGTCGCCGCCAGCTCGAGCAGTGGTGCGTCGTCGGCGCCGTGCCAGTACCAGCCGGTCACGCGCAGCTCCTCGAACTCGGCGCGATCGCGGTCGCTGTCCACGACCGCGTGCCAGTCGTCGAGCGTGGCTCGCAGCTCGTCCCATCGACCGGCGTGGTACTGGAGGTGGGCGAGGTTCCGGATGTTCGCGACGTTGGGCTCGGCGTCAACGGCGGCGCTCGCGAGGCGGGGCCCGAGTTCGAAGTCGTTGGCCGTCTTCGCCATGAGGGTCGCTTCGGTCAGCACCTCGGGGGCGACGGCGACGATGCCGTCGAGCGACCACGTGGCGAGCCGGAACCGATCGTCGCCTCGTCGCATGCCGAGAGCGACGACTCGCTCAGCGACTCGGGACCGGATCGTGCGCACACCCAACGGCGATTCGATCGCTCGCAGGATCTCCCCGTGGAGTGGGTGGGCGGTGCCGATCATCAGCCGGCGGCCGTCGAGCACGGTCGAGACCAACCCGCGTTCTTCGAGCGACTCGAGCAGCTCGGGCTCGACGAAGCTGAGCAGGACGCCGTGACTGATCGGGCCGACGACGGCGATGTAGCGGAGTGCGTCGCGCTCCGGGGGCGACAACGACCGCAGTCGCCGCTCGAGCAGGTCGACCAGCCGCGTCGACGCCCCGGGGATCCCCGTCAGCTCGGTTCCGGTCGGGCCGGCACGGAGCATCCCGTCGCTGCGAGCCGCTTCGAGCAGCTCACGCACGTACAGCGGATTGCCGCAGGTCACCTCGTAGACCGTCCGGGCCGTGGCCGGTGCCACCTCGGCGCCGAGTCGGACCCTGACGAGTTCGGCGGTGGCCGCCTCGTCGAGATCGGGGCACTCGATCGCCACGATGGATTCCGCGACGAGTGCTCGTTCGATCGGTGGCGGCACACGCGCGCCGGATCGGGCGGTCAGGACGAGGCTGGCGAGCCCGGCGTCGGCGACCTCGACGAGCACTGCGGCACTGGCGTCGTCGAGCTGGTCGATGTCGTCGACGAGGATCATGGTCGGCCCGGCCTCGGCTTCGAGCGCACGCTTGATGGTGAGCGTCGGGGCGACACCGGTGTAGGCGTCGGACGGTGAGAACCCGGCGGCAACGGCCCCGAGTGGTAACTCTCCACTGAAGGTCGAGGCGTAGACGCGGCGTGCGGCTCCACCGGCGCGTTCGTGTTCGTCGACGAGGTGGCGGGCGAGGTAGCTCTTGCCGACACCGGCGCCACCGGTGATGAGCACGCCCGACCGATCGGGGTCGTCGACGACGACGTGCGCCATCCCGACCGCCTCGGACCTCCCCACAAGCACAGGACAAATCTAGTGATCTCGGTCGAGCACCTCGTCGTCGACGGGAATCGTGACGCTCGCGTCTACGTAACTCGTTACGGATGACCGTACGCAGCGGCGTTCGTACTGTGCTCGCCAGGGACAGGCGGACACGGGCCGAAAGGGGCGCGCAATGGGAGACGGACGGAGCGGACGACGTTCGGGGCAGTGGTGGCGGACGGGGCTGTTCGTGCTGCCGTTGGCGGCGATCTTGGTCGCGGTACTCACCTCGGGCGGGCGGAGCGCCGCGCTCCCGACGTTGGGCACCGGCCAGGTGCCGCTCGCCGCCGACACCTCGGTGGAGGCGTTGCTCGACGAGATCGACGTCGACGGCAACAGCTACGGAACCGGCACCGACTTCGTCGACGCGTTCGACTCGAGTGCGTTCACCGGCATCAGCCTCGAGGCCGTCGGGTCGGCCGTGCTCGTGACCGACGACGCCTTCACGGTCGCCGCCAACGCGACCCTGCCCGGCACGTCCGGGCTCGCCGTCGACATCGTGGTGCACGCCGAGGCGGCGACGCCCGGTGACGCAGCGGCACTGGTGGTCGCCATGCACGTGAGTGACCCCGCCGACCGAGCCACGCTCGGCGAACTGCTGCCGCTCGTCGACGGCAAGGCCGGCGTCGCCGATCTGGTCGCCGACACGATCGGCGTCGTCGCGTTCGACGGCGCCGGCGACATCGACGCCCTCCCGGGCGAGTCAGCCGACTTCGTCGCGGAGGCACTCGGCGAGGCGACCGTTCCGGCGCCGCTGGCCGATACGAGTGGCGGCGCCGTGTCGATCGCGGGCGACTTCGACGCCGGAGCAGGATGGGACGAGATCGTCGACATCGTCGGCGCCGACGGCCAGACCGGCATGGCCGTGCGAGGCGTGGTCGCTGCGTCGGTCAGCGACCTGACTGGCCAGCACGCCGGGTCGGTCGGGCGTGCCGTGCTCGCCGCGCTCGACCTCGACGTGACCGCCACGGCGACCGGGCCGTCGTGGACGTCCGACCCGGTCACGCTCGCGCTGTCGAGCGGCAGCGCCGACTGGACGTTCGACGTCAACTACAACCAGGCGTCCGAGAACGTGCAGGTGAGCGGAGCCGGCTCGAGCTGGGACGCGACCGTGCCGCACGTGTTCGAGACACCGGTCGGGTTCGGCCCCGACCTGTACGTGTCGCAGAACCTCGGTGAGACGGTGACGCCGTCGATCATCCGGGTCGGCGGCACGATCGACACCTTCACCGTGCCGAACACGTCGATCGACATCGACGTCGCCGCACAGTTCACGAAGAACGGCACCAACTTCAGTGCTGCACTGACCGGCACCGCGACCGTCGACGGGGACAGTGTCACGTTCGCGATCACGCCGTCGCTCAGCGACGGCGCCCCGGCAGTGGGGTTGACGGCGACGTTCCCCGACCTCGACGTCGCCGGGCTGGAGACCATGTTCGGCAGCTCGCTGTTGAACTCCGGCGACATCCCACCCTCGTTCCGAACGACGTCGATCTCGAACCCGGTCGTCTCGATCTCGATCGCCGCCGACGTGTTCCGAGTCGGCGCGACCGGCAAGCTCGAAACCTCCGTGTTCGACGGCGACGCGACGGTGCTGGCGAGCCTCATGGTGTTCGCCGACCTCGGCACGACGCCCTCGGCGATGGTCGGTGTGAGCCCGTCCGAGCGCCCGATCGGCGGCGACGGTGCCGCGGGCGACGACATCATGCTGTCCGACATCGTTCCCGGTCTCGACGCCGCCTTCGACGTGGCGGTGTACGACGCCGACGATCCCACCGTCGGGTTCGGCGTCGTCTTCTCGACCGATCGCGCACGGATCGGTGGCGACCCCTGCAGCGTGTCGGCCGACCCGTGCCCGACACTCAACACCCGGCAGACGGTCACGACGAACGTCGCCCAGTGGCTCATGCCGCTGTGGGGGTACGACGGCAGCAACGAGGCGCTGACCGACAGCACCTCGCTCACCGGTTCGTGCACGATCTGCTCGTTCCGGACCGACTATCAGCCGGCGACCTCGTTCATCGTGCCGCAGGGGCTGACGACGGCCGGCTCCTTCGTCATGCCGCACCCGATCGGCGCGCAGTCCGACACGTCGGCCTGCACGAGCGATCCGGGCTCCCAGGCGTGTGCCGACGCGCTGGGGTTGCTCGGCGCGATCGGCTTCGATTCGAGGGTCACGATCACCGGCACGATCCCGATCCCCGGCTCGTCGATGACCGATGTCGGCCTCACCCTCGGGGTGAGCCTCCTCGATGCGTCGGTCGCCGACCGCCCCACATGGCTGCACGATGCTTCGCTCGGCCTGTCGATGACGAGCGGCCTGTCCGGCTTCCAACTCGGCATGCTCGGCACGATGGACGTGGCCGTGAAGCAGGGCCTGTCGGGCGATCAGGCCGCAGCGATGTTCGCCGGGAACAGTGGCGCGATCGCCGCCAACACGCTCGCTCCCGCCGGCGCCGCCGACTGCGCCCGCGGCGGCGTGAAGAAGGTGGAACGCGACGGCACGGGCGGCTTCACCGCCGGCGAGACGTACTGCAACGACCTGTTGCGTCTGCTGGTGAGCGCATCGATCGAGGCAGGGCCGGACGGCGTCGCCGTCGACCTGATCGGCGATGCGCAGTCGATCCTGGAGTCGGGTGACCCGAACCCGGACGGCTGGCGCCCGATGGGCTTCGACAAGTTCGCGATCGGCCAGGTCACCGCGACCCTCGGCATCGAGTCCGGCTCGTCCGGCACCTCGGTGACCCTGGGAGGCGCCTTCAGCGGATCGATCGAGACGACGCCGAACATCCCGTTCAGCGCTGCGCTCGAACTCGGCTTCCTGCCCAACCTCGTCGAGTTCAACGGCATGCGGCTGAACGTCGCACAGGTGTCGCTCGACAACATGGTCGAGATCTACGAGTGGGTGTCCGGCCAGGACGTCCCCGACGGCATCGAACTGCCCGGCGTGTCGTTGCGGAACGCCGCGATCAACATCGGCACCGACGACATCCAACCGCTCTGCATCCAGGCGGGCTTCGTCCTGAGCGGCGACCTCTACATCAGCGACGACCCTGGGCCGTCGGATCTGCCGCTGTTCAGCTGTGACGCCAACCCGACGTCGGCCACGTTCGGTCAACTGTCACCCGCGCCGACGGCTGCATGCGACCAGGACGACATCGAAGCCGGCTGTGTCGCCGGCATCCGGCTGGCGGTCAACGATCGAGGCCTCGTCGGCGACGCGTTCATCGCTGCGTTCGACGCCGGCCCGGTCCACGTGCTGGCTCCCGCCGTCGGCGAGACCGGCGAGGACGGACGCGGCGTTTCGCTCCGGTTCGAGGTCACCACCGGCGGCGCGTTCATCCACTTCTACGGCGGCGCGGCGCTCGGCGGAACCGAGTCGAGCAGCGGTTGTTCGCTCGGCGCCTACTGCGACGCGTGGGCCAACGGCGACTTCAACGCCAAGCTGACGGCGACGCTGTCGGGCGCCGACGTGAAGCTGTACGGACAGGTCACGTCCGCGCTCCCGGCCATGAACTACAAGATGCTCGTCGCCGGCCAGTTCACCGCGAACACCGCCGGCTTGACCGACCTGTTCGGTGACGGCACGATCCCGGACAACAACTTCGCACTGCATGTCGAGTTGGCGAACAGTGAGGTCGCTCCCGAACTCGACTTCGCCTCCGACCTGCAGTCGACCGTCAGCTCCGATCTGGCCGAGCTCACCGATGGGCTGCGCGACATCCAGAACATCGCATCGGCGCTGCGGAACAACCAGTTCTCGAAGGCGAAGCGGCTCCTCAGGGAGTACGACGCCGACTCGAACATCGACACGATCATCGACGTCATCGACGACATGCTCGACGGCGCCAGCGACTCCGAGGTCAACGCCCGGCTGAGCTTCCTGCTGAACGGTACGTACTTCGGGTTGCCGGGGATCGAGACGAAGAACATCGACGGCGACTGGGTCTGTGGATGGCCGCAATGGGGCTACGGCCCGAGCGGCAAGACGAAGACGAGTGCATCGGGCTATCCGAACGGCTTCTGCTTCCTGCACGAGCCCTTCTACATCCCGGGTCTGTGCAGCACCCTCGGGCTCGGCAGCACCTGCACACTCGATCAAATCCTCGACCGCTACATCATCGATCCGATCATCGACTCGGTGATCGCCGGCATCGACCTCGCGATCGACGCGACCGAACTCGCGAACGACCTCTCGTCGCTCGTGCTGAGCGGTGACCTGTTCAGACTCGAGTGCGCCTCGTTCGACTGGCGCGCCGGCACACTCGGCGACCTCGGTTCGGGCTACACGAACGAGATACAACTCGGCCTGTTCGTCGTACTGTTCAGCCAGGACGTCGGCGCCAGCGTGCAGTGGGACTTCGGCGTCAACGGTGACGTGTTCGCCAAGAACGCCTCCAACCTCGCAACGTCGGTGATCGACGCACTCGGCGGCACCACGCCGTCGACCTGCTGGTCGGCCGGACAACTCGCTGCCTTCTTCGGGAACGAGATCGTCCGTCCGGGCGTGACCGTCCCGGCCCGGATGGCGGCCCTGACGGTGGTCGAGCCGGGCGGCAGCCCGAACGTGGTGCACGAGGGCAACGTCGCCACGGCCACACTGACCTACGACCGTCCCGTCGCCGAGGCCCGCACCGTGTCGGTGACGTGGGGTGACGGCACGTCCGGTTCACTGACCGTGCCGATCGGCGCGACGTCGGCGTCGACGAGCCACACCTACGCCGACGACGGCCCGTCGCCGAGCGCGGCGGAGACGAAGACCGTGTCGATGACCGACCCGTTCGTCGGTCAGACCCTGTCGGTCGCCGTGACGGCGCTCAACGTCGATCCGAGCGGTGTCACCGTCGTACCGACTCCGGCGTCGATCGCCGAGAACGACTCGGTGTCGGTCGAGGTGTCGTTCACCGATCCGGGCGTGCTCGACACCCACGACGTGACGATCGAATGGGGTGACGGGTCGAGCGACACCAACTCCCTCGCCGCCGGCGTCACCTCGACGACGTTCACCCATCAGTACCTGCAGAATCCGCTCGACGAGGTGGCCGACATCGAGGTGACGGTCGTCGACAAGGACGGCGGCACGGGTTCGGGAACGTACGACCTGCCGGTCGTCAACGTCGCCCCGACGATCACCGGCATCGTGCCGGGCGGCGTGATCGACGAGGGCGTCGAGCAGCTCTACACCTTCTCGTGGAACGACCCCGGCACGCTCGACAGCCACCAGCTCGCGATCACGTGGGACGCACGCAACGGCAACACGGCGATCGACGAGATCTGGACGGTGACCGGGCTCGGCATCCTGGTCGATCGTGCCGACGACGGCCTGGGGGTCGACGACGCCGATCTCACCATCGACGCCGAGCTCCCGGTGACGCCGGGGGTCCCGACCCGAGCGATCGTCGTGCCGCACACCTATCGCGACGACGATCCGACGAGCACCCCGGCCGACGTGTACGACATCGCCGTCACGATCACCGACATCCCCGATGGCGACGTCGGAGTCGGCGGCACCGCCGAGACGGTGAACGACGTGGCGCCGGTCGTCGATCGGGACCGAGCCACGCAGACGGTGCAGTACAGCGACGAGCTCGGCACCGTGACCGTGACGGCGTCGGACGTCTCGCTCGACGTACTGCAGGCTTCGGCGACGATCACCCCGGACGGCGACAGCGCCGCGACGCTGCCGTTCGGCGGGCTCCGGCTCGACACCGTCGGATGCGCTCCGGTCGCTGGCGACCGGCAGGAGTGCACGTGGGAGGTCAACGGCATCGTCGACCTCGGTGCCGGCAGGTACCAGATCGAGGTGACCGTCGTCGACGACGACACCCTCGCCACGTCGGTGACGACCGAACTGGTCGTGATCCCTGAGGACGCCGTGGTCGACTTCCCGACCTCGAACCCGATCGACGTCCGCGTCGACGCACCGGGCGGCGACAGCCCGGCGTTCACGCTGCGCGCCGACATCTCCGAACTCGTCCCCGACTTGGCCGAGTTCGGAGCGCACCCCGGTGACATCGAGCGGGCGATCGTGAGGATGAAGCTGTCGGCGGTGGGTCCGGGGACGGCGTCACCGGAGGTCGAGTGCCGACACGAGTCGGTCGATCCGGTCGGCGACGGCTACGACCAGCACCTGATCGTGACGTGCGACTTCGACGATGTCGAGGTCAACACGTACCACGCTCAGGTCACGGTGTACGGCGAATACTGGACCGGCTTCGGTGAGGACGTGGTGACCGTGTCCGACCCGAGCCTCGGCTTCGCGACCGGAGGTGGCTGGTTCTACTGGCCCGGGACGTCCGACGAGGCAACGGGGTACGCCGGCGACCGGACCAACTTCGGTTTCACGCTCAAGTACAACCGCAAGGCCACGAACGCACAGGGCACCGTGCTGATGATCCGTCACCTCGAGGACGGTTCGATCATGCGCATCAAGTCGAACTCGATCGAGGCGCTGGCGATCGGCTCGTTCGCCGACGCCGACGGCACCCCGTTCGGTTGGGCGTCGATCACGGCGAAGGCGACGTACCAAGCGGCCGACGCCGCGGAGCCCGAGGGCAACCACCAGATCGTGCTCTACGTCGAGGATCGAGGCGAACCCGAAGACGACAACCTGTGGGTCGAGCTGCGGAACAAGGACCGCTCGCTGGTGCCGGAGATGACGCTCGACCGGGCCGCACACCCGAACGCCCCCGACCTCGAGGGCGGCAACATCCAGGTTCCCCACCAGAGCGCCGGCACCGACGGCGAGCCGGGCAACGGCAACGGCAAGGGGAAGAAGAAGTAGTGGTGGTGGCCGGCCGGACCGTGGCGTGCCCGTCGTTCGGACACGCCACGGTCCGTCCGGTCACCAGTTGATGCGTTCGCGGCGGGGTTCGTCCTGGGTGCGTCGCGTCGCGGCGACGCAGGCGAGACCGAGTGCCAACGCGGTTGCTGCTGCGAGCGAGGCGCCGAGTTCGACCTCGCCGTCGGCGATGGCGCTCGATGCGCCGGCTCGGCCGGCGTCGACGCCTGCGGCCGACTCGTCGTCAGCCGCGTCGGCCGTGGATGCCCCCACCAGGCATCCGGCCATCAGTGTTGCCACGGCGATGCCGCGGCGAATCCCTGCCATTGTGTTCTCCCGTCCCGTCGGCGTGCCGTGGTCTCGGCACGCTTCCGCCTCATGCAGTTGTACCAGAGTGGTCAACCGACCACAAGGTGTGATAACGCTGATGTGTACCGAGGTACACGTGTCACCCGCTCGGGCCACACGAGGCGAATCCGATTCAGCGGAGGCGCTCGGCGACCGACGCCATGAGGCGGGCGCGCTCGACCGGGCCGGCCGCTGTTGCGGAGCCCGACAGGTTGATCGCCGCGAACCGGTCATCGGAGAGCAGTTCGTCGCCGAGCTCGACGGCGGCGGCGACGCCTGTCTCGACGGGATCGTCGCTGGCCAAGATCCGGTCGGCCAGGCCGTCGGGCAGCGCGACGCCGGGGAACTGCGACAGTGCTCGCGCCGACGACACATCGGTCATCACCGGGACCGGGGCGACGACGGCGAGCGAGGCACCGGCCGCACCGCACCCGTCTGCGAACTCGGCGACCGCCTGCGGCGCACCGGCGTGGTTGAGGATGACGACGTCGGCGCCGGCGCGCTCCTTCATCGCCACGCGTTCGGCGCGCCGATCGCCGGGTGGGGCGATCGGGCTCTCGGCGACGGAGACGTGAGCGCCCGCGGATCGTGCGATCCCGGCGAGCTGGGCCCCGTCGAGGGTGAACGTGGCCGTCGCGTCCGGTCCGAAACGCGCGGCCGGGTGGTCGCCGGTGATGCAGTGCACGGCACGCACCCCGGCGGCGACGAGTCGCTCGATCTCGGCACGGTGCTGGTCGGGTGAGCGGCGACGTCCGGTGACGGTGACCACGCACGGCAGGCCCATCTCGGCGAGCCGGTCGGCGTGATGATGGGGTGCCGCGTCGTCGGGGTCGTCGACGTGTTCGCCCACCAGCACGATCGCACCCACGTCTCGGTAGATGGCGGCGACCTCGGCCAAGACCGCGTCGTCGGTCGGGAGACGCAGATCGATCACGAAGCGTCCGAGGTCGACCGGGCGCGCCCGGTGTATGACCTCGACGGCGGCCTCGGTCACCACGGCATCGACGAACGGGCACGGGCGGCCGTCGACTTCGCACCCGAGGTCGGGTGTGACCCCACCGCACGGTCCGTGGACCATGTGTTTCGGGCACGGTGCCGCCGTCACGTCGGGCTCAGTCTTCGAGCGAGTCGGCGAACGGCAGCTCGACCAGCCGTGCGGTGCGCTGCCCGTCGTCGAGCTCGACCGATCCGACGTCGCCGGGTGTGCAGGAGGCGTCGAGCAGAGCGAGTCCGATGTTGCTCTCGAACCGGGGCGAGTGGGTCGCCGCACGGAGCAGCCCGACGCGGTCGCCGCCGATCGTGAACGGCACGGGTTGCTGCAGCACGCCGATGTCGTCGCCGTCGATCACGACACCTCGCAGACGTCGCTTCGGTCCGTCGTCGCGGATGCGACGCAGGGCCGCCTGTCCGATGAAGTCGGGGCGGTCGAGATCGAGGTGGTCGGTGAGGCCGAGTTCGATCGGGTCGGCGTCGTAGCCGGTGTCGGTCCCGTACGACAGGAGCACGTTCTCGATCCGCTCGGTCGCGTTCGGTGCGCCCGGTCCGATGTCGAACGGTTCGCCGGCGGCGGAGACGGTGTTCCACAGGTCGACCGCCCGCGTCGCGTCGTCGAGGAAGATCTCGCAGCCGCCTTGGGTGCTCCAGCCCGACTTGCTGACGACCACCTCGACGGCGGGCCCGTCGTCGAGCCGCATCGGGGTGGGCCGCTGCTCGAACTGGTCGAGTTCGTCGAACCATCCGAAGCCGAGTGCGTCGATCACGTCGCCCGCCTTCGGTCCTTGGATGGCGAGTGTGGCGGTGTCGAGCTCGGCGACCTGAGCGCGGAACTCGTGGGCGCGGATGATCGCCTGGAGCCAGAGGCGCACGTCGGAGTCGGAGATCGAGAAGCGCCACGTTCCGTCGTGCCAGTGGAACAGGACCGGGTCGTTGATGAGGCGACCGTCGTGGTCGCACATCGGTGCGTAGATCGCACGGCACCGGTCGGTGTCGCTCGTGTCGACGGCCGTGACGAGTTCGACGACGGCGTCGGCGTCGGGTCCGCTCACCTCGGTGTGGCGCTGAGCAGCGACGTCCCACATCGACACGCCGGTGGTGAGGCGCTCGTACTCACGCTCCGGGTCGCCGTAGCTCATCGGGAGCCACATGTGGTTGTACGTCGACACGGCCGTGACGCCGGCGCGTACGGTGGCCGGGAAGAACGGAGAGGTGCGGACTCGGGGTCCGATGGCGGCGACGAGATCGGGAACGGACGTGGTCACACGTTCCGGTGTGCCCGTCACCCGCCCTGCTCAAACGGCAGCCTCGGCGTTGCGCTACTCCTTGACGCCCTTCGGGGCGCGCTGGCCCATGTAGCCGAACATGTAGCCGGCGACGCGTCGCATCTGGATCTCCTCGGTGCCTTCGGTGATCCGGTAGCGGCGGTGGTGTCGGTAGATGTGCTCGAACGGCTTGTGGCGGGAGTAGCCGAGGCCGCCGTGCACCTGCATCGCCCGGTCGGCCGCTTCACAGCACAACCGGTTCGACCAGTAGTTGCACATCGAGACCTTGTCCGACACCGACCACACGCCGTAGGTGTCCATCTGCCACGCCGTCTTCTGGATGAGGGCCCGCAGCATCTCGCACTGGGTCTGTAGTTCGACGAGGGGGAACTGGATCGCCTGGTTCTGCGACAGCGGCTTGCCGAACGGCTTGCGTTCCTTGGCGTACTCGATCGACTGGTCGATGCAGAACTCCGCTGCGCCGAGGCTGGAGGCGGCTTGGCGGATGCGGTTCTCGTTGAAGAAGTGCTGCACGACCTGCAGGCCCTTGCCCTCACCGCCGAAGATCGCCGAGTTCGGCACGCGCACGTCGGTGAGCGAGATCGTGGCGTGGTCGGTCGGCATGTTGAACGTCCACAGGAACTCCTCGATCTCGAACCCCGGCGAGTCGGTCGGGACGAGGAAGGCGGTGATGCCGGTGCCGTCGCCGTCCTCGCCGCTGGTGCGGGCGAAGATCAGGTCGTAGGGCGCCGTGTCGATGCCGGTGTTCCACGTCTTGTTGCCGTTGATGATCCAGTCGTCGCCGTCGCGGACGGCGCGGGTGTCCATGTGGGTGGCGTCGGAGCCGTGGTCGAGTTCGGTGATGCCGAACGCGAAGCCGGTCTCGAGTCGGGCGAGCGGCTCCATCCACTCGGCCTTCTGCTCGTCGGTGCCGTAGTGCATCATCAGGAGCAGGCCGACGTTGTTGCCGACGATGCTGTGTTCGTTCTGCAGGTCGTTGTGGAGGCCGAGGCCCTTGCGGGCGAGGTGCTCACGGATCACGGCCATGCCGAGGTTCGTGCCGTCCTTGCCGCCGAATTCGCTCGGGAGCGCGTACCGGAAGTGGCCGGCGTCGTCGGCGGCGAGCTTCGCTTCGCGCAGGAGCGCGTACCACTCGTCGTTGGGGAGGCCACCGCGTTCCCAGTCGGTACGGGCGTCTTCGCGGCGGTGGTCGAAGAAGCGGATGTTGTCGTCGCGCTCCTCCATCGGCTTGATGACCTGCTCGATGAAGTCGTCGAGCTCGTCGAGATAGGCCGCCAGGTCGTCGGGCAGATCGAAGTTCACGTGTTGCCTCCGTGGGTCGTGACCGTGTCTCCGAACGTAACGACGGCCTCTCGTGCGACCGCAGTCGGAGCGTCGCCGCGTCGACGATGTGGTTACGCGGGCGGCGTTCGGCGTCCGCCCCGGTCGGCGAAGTCGTCGAGTGCGGCGAGGATCTCCGGAGCGGCGTACTTCCGGTTGCGGCGGCCGACGGTGACCTGTTCGAGTGCGCCGATGTCGACGAGGCGCCCGATGGCGTCATCGGCCGCCTGGGCCCGCACGTCGATCGCTCGCTGCAGCAACGCCGAGTCGAGCACGGGTTGGCGGACGATGACGTCGAGCGCACGCCAGACGGTGGCCTGCGGTCGGGCGACGAGTCCGTCGCTCCAGCGCTGCCGGATCGATCGGACGCTCTCGACGAGGGCACGTCCGTTCACGACGGCCGCGTGGATCGCCTCCGAGACACGTTCGATGATCGGAACGGGTTCGCCGTTGCGGTACGCGTCGAGAGCGTCGAAGTAGCGGTCGACGTCGACGAGCAGTCCGGAGGAGACGGGCACGGCGACGTGACGTGTCAGGCCCTTCGCCCGGAAGATCGCGTGGAGTAGCGCACGGCCGGTGCGACCGTTGCCGTCGGTGAACGGGTGGATGGTCTCGAACTGTGCGTGGGCGATCGCGGCCTGGACCACGACAGGGAGGTCGTCTCGCTCGACGAAGGCGACGAGGTCGGCGACCGCCGGACGGACCCGCTCGTGATGCGGTGGGACGAACGCCGCCGTGTGCGGGCCGTAGCTGCTCGCGCCGATCCAGACCTGTTGATCGCGCCATCCGACGGCGTCCGGTTGGACGTCGTCGAGCAGCGTTCGTTGGGTCTCGAGGATGGCGGCCTCGTCGACCCGGTCGGCGAGGCGGAGCGCCGCCCGCATCGCAGCGGTGTTGGCGGCGATCTCGGTGGCGTTGCGTCGGCTCCGGTCGCCCAGCTCGGCGAGCGCGACCGATCGGGCCGATGCGGTCAACCGTTCGATTCTCGACGACGAGGCCGACTCGCTCCGCAAGAGGATCGCACCGTACGGCACGAGCTCGACGCCCAGTTCGGCATCGAAGGCGGCAAGCATCGTGGCCGCTTCGTCGGCGAGCGCTGCCACTGCCGACGGCGTGTCGACGACGACCGACTCGATCGTGGGGACGACCGCGGCGAGGTACGGGCCGGCATACGTCGTTCGCCAGCGTCGAGGGATCTCGGTCGTCGGCGTCCACGACCGTTCCTCGTACGCCACGCTGGGCCAATCGGGGTCGGGCGCCATGAATCGATCATAGTATGAGTTTTGCCATAACTCATACTATGGATCCTGAGTTTCCCGGCTGGCGCCCGACTCGTCCAGCCTCGGGGTCGGTCGGTACCGTCGCTCCATGTCCTCGGAGAGATTGCTGGTCGAGCGTGCCGACGGGATCGTGACCGTCACCCTGAACCGGCCACGACGCAAGAATGCCGTGCCGTCCGACATGTGGGACGAGCTCGCCGAGACGTTCCGCGAGATCGCCGTGCGACGTGACGACCGAGCGGTGATCGTGACCGGCGCCGAGGGCGACTTCTGCTCGGGCGCCGACCTGGCCGGTGACGGGAACGAACCGCCCGAACACCTCGACCAGCACCAGCTGTCGGCGATGCGGCGGGTGGGCGCCGCGTGTGTCGCACTGGCGGAGATGCCGAAGCCGACCATCGCCAAGGTGTCGGGCGTCGCCGTCGGCGCCGGCTTGAACATGGCGTTGGCGTGCGACCTCGTCGTCGCCGACCGCACCGCTCGCTTCGCCGAGATCTTCGCCAAGCGCGGACTCAGTATCGACTTCGGCGGGTCGTGGTTCCTCCCCCGCCGCATCGGCCTTCATCGTGCCAAGGAGCTCGCCCTGTTCGCCGACCTGATCGACGCCGACGAGGCCGACCGGATCGGTCTCGTCAACCGTGTGGTCGACAACGACCAGCTCGACACGTTCGTCGCCGACTGGGCGGCGCGCCTGGCGGCCGGCCCGCCGATCGCGCTGGCGCAGACGAAGCGCTTGCTGAACGAGTCGTTCGAGTCGACGCTGCAGCGCTCACTCGAGAACGAGGGCTCGGCCCAGACGGTCAACTTCGCCACGTCCGACACGGCCGAAGCGGTGCGTGCGTTCGTCGAGAAGCGCACCCCCGAGTTCAAGGGCCGCTGACGAACCCGGTCAGCCGGGAGCGAGCGTGCCGAGTGTGCGCTCCGCTGCGTGGCCGGCCGTGGCGGGAACGAGGCAGATCTCGTCGACGCCGGCGGCGGTGTAGTCGGCGATGCGGTCGTCGACGTCGTCGGCAGTGCCGATCAGGCCGATCGCGTCGATGAGTTCCGGCGGCACAGCGGCGAACAGTTCCTTGGGGTGCGGACTGGAGCGGGCGAACTCGACCAGGTCTCCGAAGCCGGCCTCGGCGAACATCTCGCCGTAGCCGGGGGCGGCGAGGTAGGCGACGAGTCCCATCGTGATCTGGTGCAGCGTCTCGTCGGTCGGGTCGATCGCAGCCGGGAGCCACGCTGCGACCGTGGGGCAGGGGCGGCCGGCCGCTTCTGCCGCCGTTGCGAGTTCGTCGACGAGGCGTCGAGCCGCTGCCGGCGTGACCATGTTGAGCACGAGCCGGTCGGCGACCCGTGCGGCCACGCCGATCGCACGCACCCCAAAGGCCGCGACGGTGAGGCTGCTCTCGGGCGACGGCAGTCGGAGGCGATAGCCGGTCGTCGAGACGGTCTCCGTTCGGAGGTCGGCCTTGCGGCCGCTGAGCAATTCGGCGGTGGCGACCACATGGTCCTCGAGCGTCCGTGCCGGGCGACCACGTTCGAGTCCGTGCCAGCGTTCGACCACGACGTCGCTCGACGTGCCGAGCGCGACGTCGACGTGGCGGCCCGTCAGGTTCGCGACCGAGGCAGCGCCGACGGCGACGGTCATCGGGGTGCGCGCATGTACCGAGAGCGGTCCGATCGTGAAGTCGATCCGGTCGGTCACGCCGGCGATCGCCGTGGCGAGTGCGAAGGCATCGTACGTCGCCATCTCACCGATCCACAGTTCGGGGTAGCCGAGTTCGTCGGCGAGACGGGCGACGGCGACGTTCTCCTCCGGCGGCCGGTCCTGCCACAGGCCGAGCACGGCGGAGACCAACGGGGCGGGCATCTCCCGATGATGCCGCGCTGGCGGGGGTCGGCCGGAGTCAGGCGGGGCGACGGCGGGCGGCCACGACGCAACCGAAGCCGACGGTGATCAAGAGGAGCGACGCCACTCCGAGTCGCCCGTTGCTGCCCGTCTCGGGCAATTCGGCGACCGGCACCGGCCCCGCAGCAGCGACCGTCGATGTGGTCGACGAGGTCGACGGCGGCAGCGGCGGGGTGCCGACGGCACCGACTCCGAACAGCAGCTCGACATCGCTGTCGGTAACGGAGAGGCCGAACGACATGCCAGGTGAGCCATCCTCGAGCGTCAGGAAATAGGCAGCCTCGTCGCTGTTCTCGATCGCGAACGTGAGTCGATACTCGCCGGGTTGTACCTCGAACCGCTGGCAGACGGGCACCGAGGTACAGGGCATCGCCTCGCTCAATGGGTCCGCCACTTCCGGGTTGTGCAGAGCGACGCGAGCCTCTCGGGCGATCAGGAAGTCTTCGTCTGCGTCGATCGAGACCGAGATCGTGTACGTCTCCGACTCGGCAGGTACTGACGGTTCGGTCGGCGGGACGCTCGTCTCGACGGGAATCGTCGGCTCGGGCGCTGACGTCTCCGGCGCGGACGTCTCCGGAACCGAGGGCTCGGGCACCGACGGGTCGGGGCCGGCGGACGCGACGGAGCCACCGACCATCAGCGCCACCGCAGCACCGATCAGCGCCGCTCCCGTCCGTCCTCGACCCATGTCGTCCTTCCGCCTCACGCACCGATCGACCGGTGCGCACCTCCCCAACGTATCCCGTCGAGCATCTCCGGTTGCAGCGTTTCCCACCACGGGAAACGGCCAACCGAACCCGATCCTCACGAAGAGAGACGGCGTCGAACCGCGCATTCAAGCCTGCGACAAGAACCCCCAGGGCGCGACGACAGGCGTACGCACACTCTCCATACTGCTGTTATGGCGGGACCCACTCGAGGCGCAACGGAGTCGTCCGCGACGTGGCGCGCCTCACGTGCGGGATCGTTCGCGATCCGGTCCGCCGCCTTCCTCACGCCGATCGTCGCGGCCTACGTGGCGATCCGGCTCGTGGGGACGCACCTCATACGTCCGACCGGAACGGTCGGGCTCGTGGTGTGGATCCTGCAAGCGGCAGCAGTCGGTGCGCTGGTGTCCCATGCTGTCGGTCGCCTGACGCGCCGGCTGCTGCCGCTCGCAGCCCTCATGCAGCTCACGCTCGTGTTCCCCGACCGGGCGCCGTCGCGCTTCGGCGTGGCGCTGCGCTCGGGCACCGTGAAGCAGATGCGGGAACGGGCGCAGGTGTACCACCGGGACGGATTGGGCTCGTCGCCGGCCGAGGCGGCGGAGAACGCGATCGTGCTCGTGAACGGGCTGGGCCGTCACGATCGACTCACGCGTGGCCACACCGAACGGGTGCGTGCGTACGCCGACCTGATCGCGGAGGAGATGGGCCTGTCCGACGACGACCGCAACGGGTTGGCGTGGGGCGTACTGCTCCACGACGTCGGCAAGATCGAGGTGCCGGCGGCGGTGCTCAACAAGAAAGAGAAGCTGACCGACGACGAGTGGCAGCAGCTCAAGCGACACCCGGCGATCGGCGCCGAGATGTTGCGCCCGCTGGCGCCGTGGCTGGGCGAGTGGGTCGGCGCCGCCGGCGAGCACCACGAACGATGGGACGGGAAGGGCTACCCGACCGGGTTGGCCGGCACCGACATCTCGCTCGCCGGTCGCATCACGGCGGTGGCCGACGCATACGACGTGATCACGTCGAAGCGGTCGTACAAGGAACCGATGTCGAACGCCGCAGCTCGCGAGGAGCTCGTGCGGTGTTCGGGCGGACAGTTCGATCCGGCGGTGGTGCGGGCGATGCTCAACGCATCGGTCGGTCGATCACGATCGGCCGGGTGGTTGGCGTGGTTGACCGAGATCCCGATCGTGCGGGCGGGCGTGTCGGTCGCGACGTCGCCGGCGGTGGGCGCAGCGGCGTTCACGACGGCGGCCGTACTCGGATTGGCCGACGACTCCGCCGAACGGCGCACGGCGTTCGCCGCGGAGCTGGAACAGCTCACGGCCACGGCGACGACCGACGTCCCCACTGCGGTTGGCGCGACGCCACTCGACCAGACAGCCGAAGAACCTGCGGCGCCCGAACCTGCATCCACGGGTGACGACCGGCGTGCCGCTCCGGAACCGGCGCCCGACGTCGCGGCGACGGTCGTTCCGGTCGTGGGCGAGGCGTCGACCGGCGCCTTCGTCGACACGAGCAGCCCCGACACGACTCTCACCCCATTAACGACGACACCGGCTGCGACGATCCCGTTGGCACCGGTGACGACCTCGACGTCACCGTCGACGCAGAAGCCGAACTCCGACGGTGCTGCGCCGTCGACCACGCTCGCACCGTTCGAGCAGCCGGCCGGTTCGCCGACCGGCCCGACGACGAGCCCGACGACCATTGCGGCGCCTGGGGCGCCGGGTGCTCCGACGGTCGTTACGCCGTCGACGACGGCTCCCGTTCTCCTGCCGTCGATCGAACTGCCGTCGGTGAGCACCCCGGCGGTCACGACCCCGGTCGTCACCGTCCCGTCGGTGACGACACCGGTGGTGACGACGCCCCCGATCACGGTGCCACCGATCGTCGCGCCGCCGACCAGCACGACGACGGTGCCGCCGCTGATCTCGATCGACATCGACCTGCCGTTGCTCGGCGGGCTCCTGCCCTGACGCCTGCGTCGCCCGGCGTACGATCGCTCGCATGGCGAAGCCGAAGGGTCGTGCGTATGTGGACGACGTCCCCGAGGAGTACGAGGACCGGCTCCGTGCGATCGGCGAGTCGCTGCCCGAGGCGTACGAGGAACGGGCGTGGGTGGGGGTGCGGTGGCGTGTCCGCAAACAGACCTTCGCGCAGCTGTTGGCGATCGACGACGAGGGAGAGCCTCGTCGGGTGGTGCTGACGTTCCGGTCGCAGGGCGAGGAGCTGGAGGTGTTGAAGAACGCCGGCCATCCGTTCTTCCTGCTCGGCTGGGGGCGGGACGCGATGGGGATGGTGATCGACGACGACACCGACTGGGACGAGGTCGCCGAACTCGTCACCGAGAGCTACTGCACGAGAGCCCCGAAGAAGCTGATCGCCCTCCTCGACCGCCCACCCGACCCGTAGGAGCGGGTGGGGTCACGTGTCGTTGCTGCGGCTCAGCGCCACGAGTCGTTCGATGCGGTGGTCGGCGCCGCCGAGGTAGGTGGCGAGCACGCCGATCACCCGCTCGACGTCGAGGCTGCCGGCCTCGTGCATCTCGGCGAGGTCGGCCCGGTCCCTCGGACGGTCGAAGAACGCCTTGAAGACGGCCAGGTCGGAACAGTCGAGGAACGGCACGTCACGGCCGGCGAACGGTTCGACTCGGGCTCGGGACGCCGCTCGTTCGTGGAACTCCGTCGTGTTGAAGAAGACATCGACCGGAACCTCGCCCCACCACAGGCGGGTCTGGCCGTCGGCGTGGATCTCCCGGCGTTGCGCCGGGGCGATCTCGATCTCGTCGGGGAGCGCCGCCTCGACGCGATCGAGGTCGTCGGTGGGCAGGAACAGGTTGACGTCGATGTCGATCGTGCCGCGCGCCTGCTGCGTGCACCACGCGAGCGCGAGTGCTCCGCCGAACGCGTGTGGGATGTCGGCGTCGGTGAGCCGTTCGTCGAGCTCGACGATGCGTCCGACGAGGTCGATCACGAGGCTCGCCCGAAGACGGGGAGGTCGAGTCGGCGACGATGTCGTGCCGGGAACTGGCCTGCGAGCCGGAGGACCGCCTCGAGCTCGTCGCCGCGTCGGCTCGCCGGGGCGGCGCGCTTGGTGAAGGCGATCACGGGTTGGACTCCCGCAGCTCGGACGATGCGCTGGAGTGTCGCCGCAGTCGGCGACTTCGCGCCGTGTTCGTAGGCGGACAGGGTCGCGTGCGAGGTGCCGGCCCGACGAGCGAGCTCCCGCATCGACAGCCCCGCCCGCTCCCGAACCGTCCTGATCGTCACCGCAGCCTCCACGAGACCACTGTACCAACGTGGTATCCGATCAGATACCAGTCGGATGAGGTCAGACCCCAACCGACCCGCCGAGCACGGTGATACGAGTCAGGTCGTCGGTTGGGGTCTGACCTCATCCGACCGCTACGACTCGCGCTTGGAGCTGGAGGCGAGGGCGGCGGGCCAGACGGGGCCGGCGCCGGCACGGCGGAGGCGGCGGGCGACGTCGGTCATGGTCCAGCTGGAGTCGACGATGTCGTCGATCAGCAGGACGGGCCCGCCCGACACGGTGCCGTCGACGGCGAACGCTCCCTCGATGTTGATCTGCTGGTGGACGCTGTTCTGCTGCTCGACCTGGGGTGGCCGCTCGTCGACCTTGACGACGACCGGTTCGAACGGCAGGCCCAGTCGAGCGGCGACAGCTATAGCGAAGTCGGGCACGAGGCGCGGGTAGCGCAGCGACGGCACGCAGGTGACCCACGTAGGTGCGGGGTCGGGACCCCACTCCTCCACCATCTCGACGAACGCATCGACGAGTTGGTCGTCGAACACCCCGTCGTCGAGCTTGCCCCGCCGGACGAGCTGCCCCCAGCCGGCGTCGCCCCAGATGCCGAGCACGCGACCGTCCTCGGCCCGCTCTTCCTTCGGGAAGTTGCGGCGACTGCCCCGCTCGGGGTCGTACACCTGCTTCTTGGTGGTGAGTTCGATCGGGCGCTTGCGGAGGAACCGTTCGGCTTCGGCGACGAGTTCGGTCGGCAGGTCGATGGTGGCGGTGCTGCCCGTGCAGTTGTCGCAGATGCCGCAGTCGGATGCGTCGGGGTCGTCGAGCAGGTCGGCGATGTGGCGCATGCGGCAGCCGTCGGTGTGGAAGTAGTCGAGCATCGACTGCTGCTCGCGCCGGCGGGCGGCGGTGACGGCGTTGATGCGCTCGGCCGGGTACTCCCACGGCACATCGGTGCGGGCGTACTTCGATCCCTCGACGCGTTCGAGCACGCCGTCGACGTCGAGTTGCTTGGCGACCATCTCGAGCCGGCCGATGCTGACGTTGACGTACTCCTGGGCTCGGATGAGCGATGCCGGTTCGTCGAATCGGTCGTAGGCCTCGACGAGATCGTTGACGAGGTGTTCGGCGGCGAACGCGTTCTCGATGAAGTAGTCCTGGATCGCCGCGTCTTCGAGACCGCGCAGCAGGATGCCCTCGCTGCGGTCGAGCGCACGGCCGGCACGGCCGACCTGTTGGTAGTAGGCGACGGGTGAGCCGGGCGACTGGAAGTGGACGACGAATCCGAGGTCGGGTTTGTCGTAGCCCATGCCGAGTGCGGTCGTCGCGACGAGCGCCTTGATCTCGTTGCGCTGCAGCTTCGCCTCGGCGGCGAGCCGCTCCTCGTTCGGGAGGCCACCGTGGTACGCCTCGACGTTCACCCCCTTCGACCGGAGCCAGTCGGTGACGTTGTCGACGTCGCGGACGGTCAGGCAGTAGACGATGCCGGAGCCATCGAGCGTCGGCACCGTTTCGGCGAGCCACGCCAACCGTTCGGCCGGGCGGTCGAGCGCGTGAGCGCTGAGGGCGAGGCCGTCTCTGCGGAGCGGGCCTCGGAACGTGGTGAGTTCGGCGCCGAGCTGCACGGCGACGTCGGCGACGACGCGATCGTTGGCGGTGGCGGTGCACCCGAGGATCGGCACCGACGTGCCGGCCAGCTCGTCGAGCAGGCGACCGATGCGGCGGTAGTCGGGGCGGAAGTCGTGCCCCCAGTCGGAGATGCAATGCACCTCGTCGATCACGATCAGGCCGGGCCGCTCTCCGACGAGCGGCATGATCTTCTCGGCGAACTGTGGGTTGGCGAGCCGTTCGGGAGAGATGAGGATCAGGTCGACCTCGTCGGCGCGCAGCTGGCCCTCGAGCTCGTGGACGGTGGTGGCGGACGCGCTGTTGATGGTCTCGCAGCGCAAGCCGAGTCGGGTCGCGGCGTCGATCTGGTTGCGCATCAGGGCGAGCAACGGCGAGATGAGCAGGGTCGGCCCGAACCCCTGCTCGCGCAGCAGGTGGGTGGTGAGGAAGTAGACCGCGCTCTTGCCCCAGCCGGTGCGCTGGACGACGAGGACGCGGGAGCGGCTGTCGACCAGCGCACTGATCGCCTCCCGCTGCCCGTCGCGGAACGATGCGTCGGCGCGGCCGGTCAGCTTCCGGAGCGCATCGAGCAAGAGATCGTCAGCCGCCATGAACCCGAGCATGCCAGAGGGGTGTCGCAAGGTTGCACCGGTCGGTTGAGGTCACGACGGGGTTCGCGGGCCGCCGGGGTTGACGTCCGTGGTGGGATGGTCGGCAACGGTGGCGGGCGGCGTTGCCGGCAAAGGAGGCGGACATGTCCACCCAGCGGACCATGTCGGGCAGCGGAAGGCGACTGGTCGCGGCCGGTCTGACGGCGGCGATGGCACTCGCCGCGTGCGGAGGCGGTGACGACGACTCGGCCGACACGACACCGGCGACGGAGCCAGCGCCGGCGGAGACGACCGAGCCCGAACCTCCCTCGACCACGGCGGCGCCGGTGACGACCGCATCCGCCACGACGGTCCCGGCCTCGACCGAACCGGCCACGCCCGACACGACCGAGCCGGCGGAGCCCGCCGGACCGGTCACCGTCTACAGCGAGGACGGCGCCGTCGCCCTCACCGTGAGCGCGGCCGACGCCGAACGGGTGAACCCGACCGTGCGGGTACTCGATCCGTCGGAGTGGCCGCCCGAGTTGGGCGACGCGGACCAGCTTCCCGGCGTGACGATCTACGAGATGGAACCCGACGGCGCCGAGTTCGACGAACCGGTCGTCGTGTCACGCCGCCTCGACATGAGCGCCTTTGGCGACACCGTCGACCTCGGCAGCGTCCCGCTCGTCGTGCCGTTCACCCAGAACGACGACGGCCAGTTCGCCCCGCTCGACGACCTCACGGTCTCCCGTGTCGGCGACGATCTGTTCGCCTCCGGCACGACCACCCACTTCAGCCCGCTCGGCACGATCAACCTCGCTGCGGCCGTCTCGGTGGTGGACGTTCCGATCAGCGTGGATGCGGTCGAGGCGATTCCGGCGGAGAGCGTCGCGGATGCGCTGCGCAACGTGCGCGGCGTGTTCCCCGACCAGCAGGGCGGTGTCGTGCAACCGTTGGAGGTGCGCGGCGTCCCGGCCGGCCAGTTCCCGCTGGACGGGCTCACCCCGACCGTCACGTCACTGACCGACGCCCCGCTCGATCCGGGTCCCGTGTTCGCCGCGACGATGACCGAACCGTTCTTCACATCGCCTGACCCGGCCGAGGCGCCGACCGTCGAGGCGGTCGAGGTGATTACGTCGTCGTCGACCGACGTGCCCGGCAGCCCGCTGTTCGGGGACCCGGGCGACGTGCCCGACGACCTGGCGATCACGGTCAACCTGTACATCGCCTCGCTCTACGAGGACGACGGCGCCGAGAGCGAACGGTTGCGTCAGGTCGCCGAGGACCTGGCCGCGAAGGCGGGGTTGCGGTTCGAGGTCATCCACAACCCACTGTTCTCGTACCCGTCGTACTTCCGACTCGAGGTCGACGAGGTCGAGATGTACGAGGACGTGTCGCTGTACGCCGCTGCGTACACGGGCGACTTCGGCCCCGATGCCCAACTGGTCGACCTCGCCCCGATGAAGTGGGCCGACGACGCGTACGTCGCCGATGTCGGGCTCACGAGCTATGGGGACGTGAAGCACGGGCTGATCGTCGCGATCGAGGACACGCGCCCGGCTGACGAGCTGACCCTGATCGAGCGGTACGACCAGTTCTGGTCGACGCCCGGGGCGATCATGGCCCTGTTCGTTCCCGACCCATTCCCCATCACGGCCGAAGAGGGTGTCATCTACGAGGGCCCCGCCGGCTACCAGATCGTCGACATGCCCTGAAAGGACACCAGCGTCGGATGATGTCAGACATCATCCGACGAGCCCGCTGAGGGTGGGGGCCGCCGGCCGGTCGGATGATGTCTGACATCATCCGACCGTCGACTGGGTACCGTGGGTTCATGTCGGTCGGTGGTCCTTGGGTGGGTGCCCGGGTGGCGATCGTGGCCGGCAAGGGTGGGGTCGGGTCGAGCACGGTGGCCGCGGCGATGGCGCTCGGTGCTGCCCGTGACGGGCTCGACGTGTTGTTCGTGTCGGTCGACGGTCGACCAGGTATGGGCACCTTGCTCGGCGGTCGTGAACTCGACGACCGCGAGCGTGAGCTCGGCAAGGTCGACGGGTCGGGCCGTCTCCGGGGTCGCACGATCCCGGCGCATCAGGCGTTCACCGACTACTTGGAGATCAAGGGGATCGGGGCGGTCGTCCGCCGTGCCGCCGCTGCGGCGTCCCTCCCGATGATCGCCGCCGCCACGCCCGGGTTAGAGCACCTGATGATCCTCGCCCGGGTGAAGGAGTTCGAGCGCGACGGTCACGCCGACCTGATCGTGGTCGACGCTCCCCCGGCCGGTCGGGCGACGGCGTTCCTGCAGTCGGCGCTGGCGGTGTCCGATCTCGTCACGACCGGTCCGGTTCGTGAACAGGCCGACGAGGTGATCGAGATGCTGCACGACCCGGCACGGAGCCGGGTCATGGCGGTGACCCTGCCGGAGGAGACGCCGGTGACCGAGGCGATCGAGTTGACCGCCGAGGTCGACCGGTTGTCGATCGGTCACCTGCCGCTCGTCGTGAACGGCTGCTGGCCGGAGCTGCCGGGCCTGGCGAAGTCGCCGGGGATGGCGTCGCGGTCGCACCAGCTGAAGTTGTCGGCCGACGCGAAACGGGTGTTGGAGTCGGCGTCCGGGTTCGGGCGCGCCCGCCAGATGCAGCAGGAAGAACAGATCGATCGACTGACGGCGGCCGTGGAGCAACCGATCATCCGACTCCCGCGGCTCACGACGGCCCGGCTCGGACCGAGCGATCTGCCGGTGCTGGCCGACGCCCTCACCGGCGACGAGGGCGGTGCGTCGTGACCGGTTCGTTGCGTGACGTCGTCGAGCAGACCGATTTGTTGGTGACGGCCGGACCGGGCGGGGTCGGCAAGACGTCGACCGCCGCCGCGCTCGGCGTGGCCGCGGCTCGGGCGGGACGTCGTGTGGTGGTGCTGACGGTCGACCCGGCGCGCCGGTTGGCCGACGCACTCGGGTTGGCCGAAGGTGAAGGTGCCGACCTGCCGCATCAGGTGGAGCTGGCCGGCGCCCCGAAGGGCGGCGAGTTGTGGGCGGTCATGCTCGACGCACAGAAGACCTTCGACCGGCTCGTGCGCGAGCAGTCGCCGAGTGAGCAGCAAGCCGACGCGGTGCTCGGCAACGCGGTGTACAAGGCGCTGTCGGGGTCGCTCGCCGGGGCGCAGGAGTACATGGCGGTCGAGCGGCTGCATCAGCTGTACACGAGCGGTGAGTGGGATCTCGTCATCGTCGACACGCCGCCGTCGCGCCACGCGATCGACCTGCTGGAGGCGCCGGATCGGCTGACCCGTTTCCTCGGTCATCCCGTCTATCGGGCGCTCACGGCGGGGCAGCGCACGTTCGCCCGCGTGACCGACGCAGCGTCGTCGGTGTTCCTGTGGGCGGTGAAGCGGTTGGCCGGCCCGAAGCTGGTGCAGGACGTGTTGGAGTTCTTCCGATCGCTGGCCTACGTCGAGCCGGGGTTGCGGAAACGGGCCGAGGAAGTGTCGGCGCTGCTGCGGGCGGAGTCGACCAGCTTCGTCGTCGTGACGAGCCCTCGGTCGGAGTCGGTCGGTGAGGCGAATCATCTGATCGACGCGCTGGAGCACCGTGGTTTCCCGTTCGGCGGGGTGATCGCCAACCTGGTGCATCCGATGCCGGAGTCGTTCGATGTGTTGTCGGCGAAGGAGCGAGCCGCACTCGAGACGTTGGAGCCGGGCCCGCTCGCCGACCACGTCGCCTGGCACCGCGAGCTGACCGAGCTGGCGGAGTCGGAACGGGAACAGCTCGCCACGATCGGCACGGCGGGCGCGAACGTCCCGATGCTCGAGCTGCCGCTGCTCGACATCGACATCCACGACGTCGACGGCCTGATCGTCCTCGCCGACCTCCTCACCTGACGGGGTCGGATACGTTTCGTCGGTCGGCCGCTCTCGTCTCGACCGAGTGGCCGACGAAACGTATCCGACCCCATGTCGTCTGATGCGGCTTGCCCGGCCGGCCGTCGTCGACGAACGAACTACGTCACACCCTCGTCGTAGGTTGATGCGTATCGGAGGTTCGCCCTCCCAGCAGGTTCCAGCAAGAAGGCGGGACACCATGTCGACCCGTAGCGACCGATTCGCGCTCTATGAGATGATGAGAGCGGCGTGGGGCGAACCACTTGCCTCCGCCATGATGCAGGCGATCCCACCGATGGCACCCGACGACTACGCCACCAAACAGGACATCGAGCACCTCGCCGTCCAGTTGCGCGGCGAGATGTCCGAGCTTCGCGGCGAGCTCAAGGGCGAGATGTCCGAGCTTCGCGGCGAGCTCAAGGGGGAGATGGCGGCCCTGCGCGGTGAGTTCCGTGCGTCGTCGCGGCACACCTTGGTCACGATCATCGCGGCAGCGGCTTCGATCTGGTTGTCGTTCTACCTCCCGGCGGTGCTCTGACGTGGAGGTCGTCGACGACGAGCAGATCGTCGAGCTTCACCGCAAGCTGGTCGAGGTCCTCGGCCCGAACGAGGCCGACACGCTGATGGCCTTGCTGCTTCGCGGACGGTGGGAGTTCATCGCCGACCGCAACGACATCCAGCGCCCCAGCACCGTCTGACCACCCCGCCGGCGGCGCCGACGACGAAAGGTGTCGGACCGACCTGGCGACGACAGCCTTGCTGACCGCGACGCAGCCGCCGATCTAGATGTCGCAGCGTTGTCTCGTCGAACCAGATCTCGCCACGCTGTCGTCGAGCGACTGTGTGCGCTGCGCGCGGTCGTCGGGCCGCGCTCGACCGCTACGTGCGGCCGGGCGCGACCGTCGTCATCGCAGCGGCGCGCACAGCGTCGGCAAGTCGGTCGTCGTACGTGATGACGGCGTCGAGTTCGTCGCCGAGCGTCAGGGCCGCCGCGAGATGGAGCGCGTCGAGGCTGCGCATGGTCGGGGGTTCGAGCAGGGTCGCGCGTTCGAAGACGTCGGTCGTCAGCGTCATGATCGTCAGGCTGTCGAGCAGCTCACGCGCCGCCACGGCGAGGCCCGGGTCGATACGCCGGACCGCACGTACCAACTCGGTCCTCGTCAGGTCACTCGTGACGAGCCGGCGGCTCGGCTCCGTGACGTAGTGCCGCAACTCGTCGGACTCGGGATCGGCGACCATGAGCTTGACGGCCGCCGAGGTGTCGAGGTAGTCGAACATCAGTAGCGCTCGTCGTCGCGTGCGGCGACGATCTCGTCACTCAGGGAGCGGCCGATGTCGACCGGTGCCGGCAGGTCTCCGAGAGCCCGCTTGGGCAGCCTGGCGAGTCCGGCTTCGACGAGGCCGTCGAGCGTCGACGACGGCAGTGGCGAGAGCTGTGCCACGGGTCGGCCTCGATCGGTCACCACGATGACCTCACCGCCTGCGGCGCGGGCGACGACGGCCGACGCGTTCTGCTTGAGCGCTCGGATGCCGACCTCGTCCATGTGCTTCATCGTAGAACATCGGCCATGCAGGAGGTACCGCGCCGGTCGCCTCCTCGACCAGCCGCACAAGGCGAGCCACTGCTCGACCTATGCACTGTTCCTCGGGGCCAGCCGGCTCGCGGCCGTTGGCGACATCATCAACGAACCGTCGCTCCTCCTCGGCGGTCATCACCTCGAGCGCGTGCACGAAGGGCCGGCCACTTCCGTCCGGCGTTCGACATCGGATCTCGAAACGGGCCCCGTCATCCACTGGCCTCACCGTGATGTACGAGTAGGCACGCACGATCTCCCACGGCGACTCGCCGCCGATCAGTTCGATGGCTGGTGCTTCCATGTCGAGGACGGTACGA
Source organism: Ilumatobacter fluminis (assembly GCF_004364865.1). Classification (NCBI taxonomy): domain Bacteria; kingdom Bacillati; phylum Actinomycetota; class Acidimicrobiia; order Acidimicrobiales; family Ilumatobacteraceae; genus Ilumatobacter; species Ilumatobacter fluminis. Next base: position 198,882 of record NZ_SOAU01000001.1, on the reverse strand, counting down.
CGGGGGTGTCGCAGGGTCTCGGGCTCACCGGTGGCTGGCAGGTGCGACGGTCGCGCCGGGTAGCGTCCGCGCCATGACACGGGAAGCGGCGGTCGCCGCGGCATACGAGCAGGTCGATTCGGGAGCGTTCTTCGAGACGTTGGCGCGGCGGATCGCCGTGCCGACGGCGAGCAGCGAGGCGACGGCCGACGTCATGCACGAATACTTCGACGCCCAGATCACGCCCGACCTCGAGGCGCTCGGCTACACGGTCGAGGTGTACGCCAACCCGGCGCCCGACGGCTTCCCGTTCCTCATCGCCACCCGAGTGGAGGACGAGTCGCTGCCGACCGTGCTCACCTACGGCCACGCCGACGTGGTGCGCGGCCAGGCCGATCGTTGGGCCGAGGGCCGCTCGCCGTGGGAGCTGCGTGACGAGGGCGACCGCTGGTACGGCCGCGGCACCGCCGACAACAAGGCGCAGCACTCGATCAACATCTCGGCGCTCGGCATCGTGCTCGCCACCCGTGGCCGACTCGGCTTCAACTCGACGATCCTGCTCGAGACCGGCGAGGAGGTCGGCTCGCCCGGACTGCGCGAGTTCTGCGAGCAGCACACCGCCGAGCTGCAGGCCGACGTCCTGATCGGTTCCGACGGTCCGCGCCTGCACCGCGACCGTCCGTTGGTGATGGGCGGCACGCGCGGCGTCATCAACTTCGACCTGACGGTCGATCTGCGTCCTGGCGGCCACCACTCGGGCAACTGGGGCGGCCTGTTGCGCAACCCGGGTGCGGTGCTGGCGAACGCGATCGCCTCGATCATCGACCGCGACGGTGCGATTCGGGTACCCGAGTGGCGGCCCGACTCGTTGACCGACGAGGTGCGTGCGGCGCTGGCCGACATCGAGATCGAGCAGGGCGACGACGCACCCGAGATCGACCCGACGTGGGGCGAGCCGGGCCTGACCCCGAACGAGCGCGTGTACGGCTGGAACGCGTTCGAGGTGTTGGCGTTCGAGACGGGCAACCCGAAGGCACCGGTGAACGCGATCCCGCCGCGGGCGAGCGCGCACTGCCAGTTGCGGTTCGTGGTGGGCACCGACGGCGACGACATCATCCCCGCGCTGCGGCGACATCTGGAGCGGGAGGGCTTCCCGGAGGTCGAGGTGACGCAGGCCGACGTGTTGATGGGCGCCACCCGCCTCGACCCGACCGACCCGTGGGCGCAACTCGCCGCCGCCTCGATCGAGGAAACGGTCGGCACACCCGCCGACCTGCTCCCGAACGCCGGCGGCTCACTCCCCAACGACGTGTTCACCGACGTGCTCGGCCTGCCCACCGTCTGGGTGCCGCACAGCTACCCCGGTTGCAACCAACACGCCCCGAACGAACACGTCCTGCTGCCGTTGATGCGTGACGGCCTCGCCATCATGACCGGCATCTTCTGGGACACCGGCCACCAAGTCGATTGAGGTCAGACCCCATCCGACCACCCATCACCGCTCAGCCCGCATGACCTCGTCGGATGGGGTCTGACCTCAATCGACGACGACCCTGACCATCGCAACTCAGCGGGTGAGGGCGACGATCAGGCCGGCGAGGCCGGTCGTCCAACCGACCAGCGCCCAGGTCTGCGCCCGGATCGACTGGTGCATCTCGGTTCGCAGATTCGCCTCGAGTGCGCGCATGTCGGAGCGTACTGCGCTGAACTCCGACCGCATCTCGGTCCGGACCGAGTCCAGATCGGACTTGGTGGCGACGTCGGCCCAGCCGACGGGTGGCAACATGCTCATGCCGTTGTTCGCCACCCGGTCGCTCGTTGCTGCCTTGATGAGTTCATGGACTCTCGTGCCGTTCGGCCTCGCTGATCGACATGGTCGGTCGACTCCCTCCGGTTTCCAGGTTCCGGGTGGTGGTCCACCGATCGGGCAGCCTCACGACTGCCTGCGGAGAACAGTACCAAGCGGGTGCGCGTCCGGTCAGCGGGCTACGTCGATGGCGGCGGTGACCTCCGCGCGCGATGCGTCGTCGATCTCGTGGAGTGGCGAGCGGAGGAACTCGTCGAACGACTGCCGCCCGTCGGTGTTGTGGTCGGACCCGAGCCCGGACTCGTCGCCCTTCTTCCAGTGCATGCCCTCCGGCAGGTGCGGATGGAAGCCCCACACCACCACCTGCAGAGCGGCGTCGACCTTCACGTACCAACTGACGTCGATCCCGTGCTCGTCCACCTCACGTCGGTAGACGATCCGCGGAGGAGGCGTGTGGTCGACCATCGACGTGACCGTAGGGCGGTCGAATCGACTTGTACGAGACCGACGCGTCCGCGGAGCTCGACACGTGCGCAACGCTCCTTCCCTCGTCACCGCCACCAGCGGGAATGGCAGACTGCGGCCATGGCGGACATCGGGCGCGGGGCGCTCGTCGAGGTGCTCGGGCCATTGCGAGTGGTGGCCGATGGTGTCGACGTCGGGGTCACGCGCGCCGCCCAGCGCCGGGTGCTGGCGATCCTCGCGCTGGCCGGTGGGCGTCCGGTCGACGCCGAGGTGCTCATCGATCGGATGTGGTCGGGCGAGCCGCCGGCGACGGCGAAAACCGCATTGCAGACCCACATCTCGGCCCTTCGGCGACTGCTACCCGAGGGGGCGATCCGCACCGAGCACGGCGGCTATGTGATCGACACCGCCGTGCTCACCCTCGACACGACCCTGCTCGACACCGAACTCACCGAGACGACCGACCTCGCCGACGCGGGCGACTGGCACACCGCGGGAACCACGGCGGCCGAAGCCCTCGCACGGGTCCGCGGCGAACCGTTCCACGATCTCGTCGACGACGACTTCGCGATCGGCGAACGAACCCGTCTTACCGAGGTGGTCGCGACGCTGACCGAGTTCCGATTGGAGGCGCAGCTCGAGATCGGTCAGGCGGGTGCGGCGCTTGCGGGCCTGGAACGGCTCACGGCCGAGTACCCGCTCCGCGAGCGCGGATGGCGGCTGCTCGTGCGGGCGCGATCGGCGAGCGGCCGGACCGCCGAGGCGTTGCGCGCCGTGCAGGACGCCCGGGCGGCGATGGCGGAGGCGGGCCTGACGATCGGGACCGAGCTCGTCCGCTTGGAGGCCGACCTGTTCCTCGACGAGGACCAGCCGGCGGTGGAACGGCCGCGCACCAACCTCGTCGATCCGCTGACGACGTTCATCGGCCGTGACGAGTTGGTCGACGACGTGGCGACCGACGTCGCCGAGCATCGCCTGGTGACCCTGCACGGTGTCGGCGGTGTCGGCAAGACCCGCGTCGCACGCGAGGTCGCACGTCGTCACGTCGACGCGGGCGGCGCTGCGTGGTTCGTCGACCTGTCGGTGCTCGACGAGGCGTCCGACGTGGCCTCAGCGGTGGTCGCTGCGATCGGCATCCTGTCGGAGGCACCGACCGTCGACGCTGCGCTGCAGGCCTGGGCCCCGAACACCAAGGCGCTGGTCGTGCTCGACAACTGCGAGCACGTCGCGTCCGACGCGGGGCGGGTGACCCGATTCCTCCTCGACCACGGGGCCCGGATCACCGTGCTCGCGACGAGCCGTCGGCTGCTCGGCGTGCCGGGTGAACGCGTCGTGGCACTGCCACCGATCCCGGTCGTCGATCCGGGCGGTCCGGTCGGCGAGCTGACCGGCAACGACGCCGTTCGGCTGTTCGTCGACCGGGCGCGGCTCGTGGGCGGTCTCGACGGGATGACGCCCGACGTCGCACGCTCGATCGCCGCGATCTGCCGGCGGCTCGACGGTCTGCCGCTCGCCATCGAGTTGGCGGCAGCACGCACACGCCACATGACGCTCGACACGATCGACCGTCGGCTCGACGAGCGGTTCACACTGCTCACCACGAGCGACGGTGACGACGATCGGCACGGCGCGCTCGCGTCGGTCGTCGGGTGGAGCTACGACCTGCTGTCGCCGGCGCAGGCGACCGTGTTGCGGGCGATCAGTGTGTTCCGCGGCACGTTCGACCTCCCGTCTGCAGCCACCGTCGTCGAACTCGACGAGGCCGCGACGGCCGACGCGCTGGGCGCGTTGGTCGACGATTCGCTCGTCGTGTTCGAGCGCCCCACCGGCAGCTACCGGCTGCTCGAAACCGTGCGGGCCTTCGCCGCGATCGAACTCGACCGAGCCGGTGCACACGACCTGATCGAGGCGCGCCACCTGGCGCTGCGCGTCGGCACGTGCGTCGCGCTCGAGCCGGCGTGGCTGTCGACCGGGATGCACGAGGCGATCGAGTCGTCGAGGGGGATGATCGACGACCTCGTCGCCCTGGTCGACGACACATCCGCCCGGCAGCGGCCGGACACCGCTCGGATCGCGCTCCACCTGGGCCGCTGGTTCCGACGCGACTTCAAGCATCCGCAGGCGGCGCACTATCTCACCGCAGCCGAAGGCGGTCTCGACGACGCGCTGGAGAACGAACGGCTCAGCCTACTCAGCCGCGAGTTGTGGGCGGTCGGTCGATCCGAGGAAGCGTGGGTGGTGGCCCAGGCGAGCCGCGACGCGGCGGACCGGCTCCCCGATTCGACGGCGAGTGCAGCTGCGCTGTGTCGGTACGCCAACATCCGGTTGAACCGGCTCGCCATCGACGCTGGCGACGCCGTCGAGGTGAACCGGGCCGGTGTCGAGATGGCCCGGCGACTCGGCGACCCGGCGTTCCTGCTCCGGACCGAGATCTACCTGGCGGCCTCGTTGGCGTTCGTCGGTGAGTCGGCCGAGGCGTTGCCGCTGATCGACGACATCCGTCGGCGAGCGATCGACCTCGGAGACCACACGACCGTGTTGGAGTCATTGACGATCGCCGGTCACGTCTGTCGGCTGTGCGCGCCGACCGATCGCGATCTTCGGCGGGCGCTGCTCGACGACCTGTTCTCGCGTTTCGACTTCGCTGAAGCGCTCGTCGACGAGGACGCCAGCCTGCTCATCATGATGGCGCTCGAGCTCGGCGAGACGGCGCTGGCGCGGCGGATGGTCGCCCAGGTCGAACGTCAGCAACGCTCGCCGACTCAGGCGACGGGGTTGTTCACCGTCACCGGGCTGTTGTTGCGCCGGTTCGACGGCGACGCCGACGGCGTGTGGGCCGACGTCGAGCCGCTGCTGACCGGCTGCCACGAGCGGATGGCGTCGACGTTGCACACGATCGCCGCCGATGTGGCCGCCGACCGGGGCGACCTGGCCGGCGCGTACGACGTGCTGCGCCGGTTCGAGTCGTACGAGATCTCGCCGACCCAACGCAGCGAGTTGGTCGGGGTACTGGCCGCTGTCGTGCGTGCCGAGGTCGATGCCGGTCACCGTGACGCAGCGGTCGAGACGCTCGACCGCATCCGGTCGATCATGCGTGACCACCCGCCGCGTGCCGAGGGCACCCGGGCGATCGAACGGCCCGCCGTCTACGCCCTGATGGCCGAGGCAGAGGTCGCCTCGATGATCGGCGGCGCCGACCTCGCTTGGCAAGCAGTCGCACGTGAAGCGGCGTTCGAGTTCGACCGTCAGCTGGCAGTCGAACGGCATCGCCGCTCCGCCTGACCGCAACCGATCGTTCGGCTCGCAGTCCGATCGGCTGATCGGCGGCATCAACCGATGCGGGTCCAGTACGTCGTGAGGTCGGCGTGATAGCCGTCAGGGTGGAGGGCGAGTTCGTTGTCGCCGTTGCAGTGGAACCCGTGCGAGAACAGACTGCCCGCTTGCGAGAGCGGGCCACCCAGCCCCTCCATCCACGGGCTGACCGACGTGCCCCACTGGTCGGTGACGGTCAGCCTCCCCTCGTATGCGCCTTCGTCGATGATGTGTTGGAGTTCACCCGCATCGTCGATGAAGAAGTCGCCCGACTCCCAGCCCCGACGCTCGAGCGTGCTCGTGGAGTCGTCCGTGATCGAGCTGATCACCAGGTCGACGTCCATGGAGTAGGTCGCGTACAGGTCTCCGTCCTCTTTGGCCACGAACGTGATCCGTTCGTGCCCGCCGTCGTAGCGACGGGTCATTCCTGTGTTCGGATAGGCGGCCGTCAAATCGGCGAGGTAGCGCGGCACCTGGAGGTCCCACGCACCGTAGATGCAGCTGTCGCCGCTGATGGTCACCGTCGTCGTGGCGACCTTGGTGGGGTCGACCTTGAGCGTCGCGGTGATCTCGTACGTACCGGGCGTGTCGCCGGCGGTGTACAGACCGGCGTCGGTGATCGGTCCGCCCGTCGCCGACCACGAGATGTCGGCGGCATCGACCACGTTGTCGCTGACGTCGCGGACGATCATCTGTTGCGTCTCGCCGATCTCCAGCGTCTCGTTCTCCGGGAGTAGACGGATGTCGTCGAGGCGGACGTCGACGGTGTCGAGCCGCTCAGGGGCGCCGGCGCCGCGAAGACCGGAGATGCTCGCCGACCGGACGACGATCACGTGTGGGTACGACGGCGCCTCGTAGTTGAACACTTCCAGCCCGGGTGATGTCACCAATGTCTCGGTGGGCGTGATCACCTCGACGATCGGGTTGCTCGCGTTGTGGACCGTGATGTCGAGCGTGAACCACTCGTCGGGGTTGTCGAGCACGACGTCGTCCGGGTTCACATCGATGATGATCGGCTTCGTCTCGACGGGGAGCGAACCCTCGACCGACCGACCGGCGAACACCTCGGCGATCGCTCGGACGCGGATGCGATCGGCGCCGAGCTTCGTCGGGCGATAGTCGAGGCTGGACACGTCGGCGGCGAAGTTGCCGTTCACGGAGTCCATCGTGACGTAGTGCTCCGCGGCGAAGACCGACGGGAGGACAGAGACCCGGAACGGCTCGGCGCAGTACGGCCGCAGACCCGGGCCGAGTTGGTTCAGTGCGGCGCCGAACGCTGTTCCCTCGAGCACACCGTGCAGCTGGACGATGAGGTGCTGTTCGAGGTTGCTCCACTTCGTGCCCTCGAACGCGTAGCCCAACAACTTGCCACGCAACACGCCGAAGACCGATCCGAACAGCTTGTGGACCCACGCTCCGACGTCGCCGCCGGTCGAGGCCGCGACGAGTTCGATGCCGACCACGTGTCCGGGAGTCGTGAAGTCCTCGTTGAAGGTCGTGACCGTGCCATCGACGTTCAACGCGTCGAACCTCGTCGGGAGTGTGATCGAGTCGATGTACTTCGTCAGCTCGATGGTCGCGAACACGGTGCCGACCAGGCCGATCAGCTCGCCGTAGACCCCCGGCAACATCCCGCCGTACTCGGTGATCGTGGCGATCGCGTCGAGCACCTGGCGTTCTGCTCCATCGGAGCGGATGATGCCGTCGACGCCATCTTCCATCAGGTCGCTCAGTTGCTCGGCGTCGGGGATGACGCGGTTGGTCGTCCGGCACTGCGCGACGCTCTCCGTCAGTCGCCCGACCCGCTCTGACGCCGCGGCGGCGGGCTCGTCCGGAGAGAACGACTCGGGGGCCGATCGGTCGGCGGCAGGCGCCGCGCCGTCGGCCAACGCTGCGGCCGCATCGTGGAGGCCGAGGTCGGCGATGATCGATTCGGCGAGGGCCAGCTCTGCGGGCGAGGCGTCGACGACCGATCCGGTGAGGAGGTCGCTCAGGTCGTCACCGCTGGGGTGGTCGAAAAAGCCGATGAGCATGCGAGCGGCGAGCAGGTGGGCAGGTACGTCTTCGACGGCGATCGCCCGCAACTCGTCGCGGGTGAGTCCGGCGTCGACCGCGCGGGCATCGGCAAGCGCAAGGAGCGAGGTGACGATCTCGTCCCAGGTGCCCGGCGCGGCGGGCAGCGCCAGGATCGGCACGGCGAACGCCGCGCTGCGCTCGCTGCCGAGCACGAGGCGCAGGCGGACCGTGCCGGCCTTGGTGGGGTCGTCGGGGACGAGCGGAGCGACGATGTACGGGCCGGCGTCATCGGTGAAGACGGGAAGGTCACGTTGGCCTTCGGGCAGGTCGATGACGACGCCGAACTCGGAGAGGTCGGCGCCGAGGTCGAGCCCGGCGATGTCGATGCGGTCGAACGGCTCGACGGGGTCGGTAGCGAGCGTGACACCCGCCAACGAAGCCGACGTGCGCGTCGTACTCCCGACGACGTCGGCGATCACGTGGGTGGTGGCGTGGGTGTAGATGCACACCCGCCCGTCAGCGCTGAGCTTGGCGAAGACCGCGTTCGGGAACGCACCGCCCGCCGTGTAGTTGACGTTGGATGCAGCGTCAGGCCGAGGTTCGTCGCACGGAAACACGGTGAGGTGGCCTGCGTCGGCCGCCCGCACCGCCGTGATGTTCATGAACGCCGCCGTGGCGTCGACCGGAACCGGGCCGCGTCCGGCTACACGGAACTCGATCACCTTGCCGGCCCCGACCGGTTCGGTGTGCTGCGAGTTCCCGTCGAAGGTGGCGTTGCCGGTTCGGGTCTCGAGCATGCGCACGGGAGCGCTCATCGACAGGTCGGCACCCGGATCGACGTGGCCGTTGACGTCGACGACGAGGTGGGTGGCAGCGTGGGTGTAGATGCACACCTTGCCTCCGGCTCCGATCTTCGCCAGGACCGCATTCGGGAACGCACCACCCGGCGTGTAGTTGACGTTCGACGCCGGATCGGGCCGCTCCTCACCACAGGGCCACACCGTCAGGTGACCCGCCGCGTCGGCCAACACCGCCGTGACGTTCAACCACACGGCGACCGCGTCGGCTGGTACGCCGCCGCGGTCGGCAACCTCGACCGCGAGGGTCCGGCCGGCGCCGATGGCCCCTCCGCCCGCGAGCCGGCCGTCGATCGTGGCGTGGCCCGGTCGTGTGTCCGCGAGCCGAGCAGGATTGGAGGGCACCAGCCCTCCGCCCGCCGGCACGTAGCCGTTGACGTCGACGACGAGGTGGGTGGCAGCGTGGGTGTAGATGCACACCTTGCCTCCGGCTCCGATCTTCGCCAGGACCGCATTCGGGAACGCACCACCCGGCGTGTAGTTGACGTTCGACGCCGGATCGGGCCGCTCCTCACCACAGGGCCACACCGTCAGGTGACCCGCCGCGTCGGCCAACACTGCCGTGACGTTCAACAGCGCAGCATCAGCGTCGTTCGGCACCTGGCCACGGCCGGCCACCACCAACTCGTACCGCTCGCCGGACGCCACCGCACCCTGCCCCTCGGACCGGCCGTCCGCAGTGGCATGGCCGGGGCGCGTGTCGAGCAGACGCTCAGGCACCAACGGCACCACATCGCCCTCCACCGCCGCCTCGACGGGAGCCGGGCCGTTGTCGGAGGCGACATCGGCGACGGCGAACAGCGGCACGAGCAGCGCCATGACCACCACGAGCCGGAGCCCGTCGATTCGCTTCGCCTGATCCATGGTCGCTCCCGTCGATTCGCAGATCCGCCTCGCCGGGCGGCTGCGAACGAGCGTCGCGTCGACCACTCAACAGCCGCTCAACAGGGCCGTAGGCGGTTGCCGGCGGAGTGCGAGCGGTGGGAGCGGCGCGGACGCCCTCAGTGGCGGGCGGTGGGCAGCGACGCCTTCACGTGCGAGATGACACGCGAGAGGCCGGTGCAGAGATCGTCGTCCTGGCGGTTGTTGTAGGCGTCGAGGACGACGAGGCGTTCACTGCCGTTTCTCGAACGGGCGATCGCGAGGTACGCCGGGTACAGGAACGGTGTCGCCTCACCGACGGTCGCCGTGTGGAAGTCGGGCACGCCGAACGCCTTCATCTGGCCGCGGTACCTCGCGATCGCGTCATCGGACTTCACGGAGTTGAACTTGTCGATGATCCTCGTCAGGTCCTTCGCCGGATCGGTCCACTTGAGTCGTTCGGCGATCTTCGGTCCGTCCATGTCGACGGCGAGCCGTTGCGGTTCTTGGTCGAAGCGGGTGATGTACGTGCCGCCGACGAGGTCATAGACCGTCCACGCCTGCGACATCGACGTCTTGCCGAGCACCTTCATCTTCTTGAGGTCGAGCTGCACCACCGACGCCGGCAACCACACCGCCCCTTGCCACACGATCTCCTCGCGCCCGATGCCGAACGTGCCGGAGGCTGCCTTGTCGATCATCTGTTCCGCGACGGTCTGCGACAGACGTCGTGAGAAACCCACTTCCTGGATCATCGGTCGGTGCTGCAGTCCGGTGATGGCGGCGGAGCCGACCTTGGCCTTCAGTTCGTCGGTCCCCCAGATCGTCACGCCCGTGTCGGCAGCGAGCTGCGTCGCTCCCGGCTTGGCGCCGTTGAGCGAGACGATCAGCGCATGCCCGAGCCCGAGGTCGCGACGTGCTTCATTCAGCTTGGCGACGATGTCGCGGTCGATCGGGCTGGCCCAGGCCTTGCACTCGATCGCAACCGACAGCGTGAGGAACTCGTCGGTCTTCTCGGCCAGCACGTCGATCTCGTAGCGACCGCCACCACGCCCTTCTCGCACGACGTTCTGCTGCACCCGGTAGCCGGCGGCAGCGAAGACGTCAGCGACCTGCTTCTCGAGTTCGGCGCCTTTCTGCTGATCGGTGCGCAACGGCCGGAGCGACGGCCTCGGTTTCTCCGCTGGTGCAGGCTCGGTGTCGGCGGCCGTGTCGACCGACAGCTGCGCGTCGACCGGCTTGCAGGTCGTGCAGGTCACCTTCTTGATCGATGGGTCGTACCACGCCGTCGTTCGCTGCTCGATGCGCACCCCACACGACACGCAGTTCCCCGGATACCGCAACGGCATCAGCTTCATCAGACCTCCCGCTGGTCTCTCGATTGTGTTGTGCGAAACGTACTGCCTGGCACTCATGGAGAACAGCACGAAGGCGCACACGCTGCTCGGGCTGATCGAAGGTGCCGTTTCAGAGATGTCGTGACGACCGTCCGGGGTGCACCCTCCGGCATTACCCGCGCACGATCATCACGCCATGCTCTGCGCCGTGCACGCACACCTTGCAGAGAGTCACGAAGTCGGCCGAGCTGCGCAACCCCATCGGGCTTCAGGGCCGAGCGTGGAATGGGTCTCGGTCCACGACGCGGATATCTGGTGCGCGTACCATCGCCCCTCGTGGGCGCGGGAACCCATTGCGGGAGTTCATCGTTCGTCTGTCGACGGCAGAACGGCACGGCGAGATGCCGCTCGTTCGACGCGCCTGCCCCTCTGCGATTCATGAGAGCGGGGGCTTGCCGTGTCGCACGGTGATGGCGATCCAGGCGTCTGGTGTTCGTCCTGCGGAGCCGGACCCACGAGTGGTCGCTTCTGCGGGAAGTGCGGGCGCGATCTCGATGCCGATGCACTCGTAGCGGCCCCACCGGACTCCCATTCGAAGTGGTGGATGGCGGGCGCCGCCGTTGCTCTCGTTGTCGCCGGTGCGGGCACGTGGTGGGCGCTGTCGAACACGAGCGACGATCCGACGGATGCGGTGCGGTTGACGACCCAGGAGCGATCGGCAGCTCCACCGGACGCCGCCGATGAGGAGGAGGTGCCACTCGGAAGCACCTCGGTTCCGGTCGCCACGACACCACCCCCGACCACCGAGATCGCCGTCGTTGATGTGGCTTCACCGACGACGGGTGTCGCCCCGCCAACCACCGTCGCCGCAACGACCGAGACCGTTCCGCCGACGACACTCGGCCCTGGCGACTCCTTGAATCAGTTGGCGGCGGAGCGGGGTCTTCAGGTCGAGACCCCGATTGCGGAGCACTCGTGCGGATCCGTCGTGTTCGTGAGTGGGAACGGGCCACCGCACCTGTTGGCGTGGACCGGGTCGGAGTGGGAGGAAGTCGTCACGTCGACCATGGCTGCCGAAGCCGCCGCGCTCGAGATCACGGACCGATGGGTGTGGGATGTGACCGGAGACGGCCAGCCCGAGGTGCTCGTCCAGTTCTACGCCGACGGCGCAATGAGACCATTCGGCGGAGTGCTGTTCGCAGGCAACGGTGACTGCTCGTGGCGATGGATCCCGACGGTCGACAGCTGTGGAAGCCATCAGCTCTACGAGAGCCTTGCGCTCGATCCACCACGCGGAGTGTTCGGGAGCGGCTTCTCCGGCGGCTGCTCCGTTCGGGAGTCGGTGAGCCTGCGGTGGATCGCTGCGCACGAGATCCTCCTGGCCGAGGCCATGGGTGGGGTACCGACCTGCCCCGACTACGAGAATCGACTCGATCTCCCGCTCTTCGTGTGCACCGAGGGCTGGCCCGTCTCGATGGTGCAGGAGGCTCTGCTCGCAAGCGGGTTCGACGTCGACCCGGACGGCTTCTACGGGCCGGGCACCCAACTTGCCGTACTGCAGTACCAGGCGTCCCGTGGTCTGCCGATCGATGGACTCGTCGATGACCAGACGTGGACGAGCATGCACCCGCCCGGTGGGCCGTACTTCCCCGACTTCGACGGCGACGGCGTCTCTACGCCGCGTGAGATCGGCAGCGCCACGGGCGCGACCGAGTACGGCGGCGATTGGTGACGACGTTGCCGGCCCGAACCATGTGCGACTGCCCGGTCCGCCGGTTGCACGCACCATCCCTACTGGCCCGTCGGGCCCCAGGAACTGTGAGGTAAGAGATGCAGACGTGCCGTTCGTGCGGTGAGACCCTGATCGCGGGCGACCGGTTCTGCACCGCTTGTGGAACACCGGTTGCGGACGGGTCGGATCACTCCACCGCCGGCGGGCACGGAGCCGCCGAAACCGTCGAGATCGATGTGCACCCCACCGAGACCGAAGGTCCCAAGACCGGTCGGAAGTGGCGGAAGGCACTCGTCGGCATCATCGCCCTGCTGGTCGTCGCCGGCGCTGCCATCGCAGCAGTCCTGATCGTCGGCGGTGGGTCTGACGAATACGTCGGCCCGAACGATGACACCGTGTACCTTCTCGAGCGCGATGGCGGAGGAGAGGTCGTCGAGTTCTCGTTCGTCCCGTTCGACTCGGATGATCGCCCCGTCGAGATCACCGACGACGCGTTCGCCTTCCTCCCCGCCTTGGTCGCCGGGGGCGGCCTGAGTTCGGCGGAGACGGGTGGGCCGGTGATCGGCAGTGCCTACGGCGACGACGCCGAGGTTCGCCACTTCGCCTCGGGGGACGACGATTTCGAGACGCTACTCAGTGGCGGCGACCGATACGACGTCATGTACCGCCCTGATGGCGATCTGGTGCTGATCGTAGAGACTCGTTCCTCCGGTGACCGGTGCTACGTCGGATCGACCGGTGAGCAGCCGAGGCGAATCGCCCGGGGCGATGTCTGCAGATTCGACGGCGACGGCAACCACGTGATGACGCTCGTGGATGATGGCGACGAGACCACATACGAGGTGTACGACCTGGACGGAGAACGGCTGCTGGTCGGCGACTCACCGAGCTGGCCGCGTTTCGCTGCGTTCGACGGAACCCTGATCGTGGACGATGGCGCTCGTGACCGGTACTCCGTCACGCTGATCGACATCGAGACTGGACGGATTCTCGCTGAGTCCCGACGTGGTGACGAAGCCCGTGTCCTCGACGAGAGCGACAACGGGTACGTGCTCGTCGCCACGAGAACCGACGACGATGTCGTTCTCGAGCGGCTGGGCATCGACGGTTCGGTCGTACGGCTCGACGAGACCGACGAGGCGGTCGGCGGCGGTTTCCTGACCGAGGATGGCAACTCGATCGCGTCGCTGTCGTCATCGGACGGGCGTACCGAACTCAGGATCGTCTCGGTGGACGATGACGTCGTGTCGAGCAGCGACACGTTGATCGCCGAGGAGTGGGTCACTGCGTACGTCCCAGAGTTCGGCCACCGCGACGGCAAGTACCTCGCCGTGTCGGGACTCGACGACGAGCTCGATGCGGTCATGTCGATCGAGACCGACGAGGGACCGGTCGCCATCGACGTCGACGATCTTCTGTCGGTGACGACGGTCTCCATCTCGCAGAACGGACAGATCCTCTTTGCGAGCGTGTTGACCGAAGACGACGGCCGAGCCGAGGCGTCGGTGCTGGCCGTCGATCTCGAGACCGCCGAGTACCGGTGGCTGATCGAAGACTGGACCGAACTGTCGATCGACGCCGTGCACCCGAACGGCAGCGGCGTGCTGATCGTCGGGGTGGAGAACGACGAACAGACGGACGAGCTCATCGCGCATGTCGATCTCGCCGGCACGGTTGAGCTCATCGACGAGGGCCCAGAATTCTACGACGTCAGGTTCACCGCAGATGGCGACACCGTGTCGTTCACGGTCGACGACAGCGACGTCGACTCCCTCGCCTACGAGATCGGCTCGCGAACACAACCCCAAATCGTCTATCGCGACGCCAGCATCGCATGGGCGGGTTGGGACATCGTCAACGCACCGCGCTCGGTCGACGAGCTCTCGACCCTCTCCTCTTCCGATGACGAGGCTGCGGAGAGAACGCCACAGGACGCCGTCGCCGACATGATGATGAGCGCTCTCGAAGAGAGCATGGCCGACGGAGAGTTGGACGGCGTCGCGATCGATGAGGCGTGCGTCCGACGGGTGCTGGGCGGCTTGAGCGACGAGGACGCTCAGCTGATCCTCGCCGCAGGACCAGACGACGATCCGGAGGGTCTGAGTACCGACGCCGAGGAGATCGCAACGTCGATGCTCGACTGCGTCGACATCGATCCGGGGGCCATCGATGGCGACAGCTGAGAACCGAGCCATCGGGGGCTGCCGGCTGATCGGTGAACACGTGCAGGGAAGGACGCATCGATGAGTGAACAATCCGAAGCAGTGCGCTGCGCAGCGTGCGGCGAACAGGTGCCGCCTCGCCCGTTCTGCGGACGCTGCGGCGCAGAGCTACCTCCTGCTGGAGGCGGCGCCGCTGCGCCGACCGCCGGATCGGTCGTGGCGGGTTCGTCGGGCGGCTCGAAAGCTCTGATCGGAGTGGCGGTGCTCGGCGCGCTGGCAGTGATCATCGGCGGGGTCGTCTGGTGGACGTCGCGGTCCGGAGGAGACGATCAAGAGCTCCGGACCCAGCCGGTTGCCGCGGCTGACGACGACGATGACGACGAGACGCTCCCGACACCGCCGCCGTCGACCACTGCGGCCACGACCACGCCGACCACCGTCGATCCTGCATTCGATGCTCCGGTGGGGGCACGTCCCCTCCCGGCCGACGAAAGCGGCCGCTTTGCCGTTCCGTCCGAGCCCACCACACTGGACGTTTCGACGATGTCGTGCCCGGGCCTGCTCGCCGAGATCGATGCCGACTCCTGCATCGAGCTGGAGACCGATGATGCCGTCTTCGCTCTGTCGGGAACTCCGGGGGAGGGAACCACGCTGCTGCGAGTCTTCAGACTCGCGACGACCGAGGAACGCATCATCGCAACCGAGGTGCTGACCGGCGATCCCTTGGCGGGCGAGCTCCCCGCCGGCGCCGAGTCGGAAGTTGATGTCGCGCAGATCAGCACCCCGTCCGGCGGTGCGTTCGTCGTGCGTGCGTCGGAGCGAGACGCCGACGACCGGGTCACCGGTTGGGCGACGTTCCTCCGACCGGCCGGGGACGGGGCCGAGGTCATCGGCGTGATCGAGGAAGGGCCGACCGATGTCGCCGTCGACGACGGTCTCATCCTCGTTGCGAGTGACCGGCCGGGCAACGAAGACGTCTTGTTGACCACCATTCACCCCGTACCCGACGGCTGGGTGGGCGTACGTGAAGTTCTCGGTCGCTCGGCAGCCGACGATGCCACCGCTTCCGGGACGCCGGCGCCGTGGACGAACGTCGGGAGCTTCTCGGGACCCCCGGTGCCAACGACGACGCAAGCACCGGCGACGATCGCACCCGACACCGGTGGCTCCGCCGGCGGCAGCGGACCGTCGACCGGCGGCAGCGGCGTGGCATGTGACGGTTCGTGGATCGCCGTGATCGCCAGCCTGCCAGGCAACCAAGTCGGCGGGTCGCTCGCGAACAATCCGGGAGCACGGGCGCTCGAGAACGAGGAGACCTGCGCATCACTCAATCCGAGGTTCTCGACAGGGGCAAACGCTGGGCTGCCGATCTGGGTCGTCTACTACGGCCCCTTCATCTCGCTGGGCGATGCACAGCAGACGTGCATCAACCTCGGACACGTCTCGGCGAACACGTGCTATTCGGCGCCACTGACGAACAGCGTCGCCGACCGGTCCGTCCGCTACGGACCGTTCGACTGAGCGCATGTGCGGTAGCGCCTCCCGTTTCACTCGCCGCGAGCTACTCGGGCTCGCAGGCGGCGGATTGGCCGCGATGGCGTTCGGTCCCACCACGTCGGTGAGGGCGAGCCCCCTCGACGGTCCGATCGTCATCCGACCGCGGTCTGTATGGGGTGACGGCCTGCCACCGACGGGTCCCCTCATCGCAGAGGACGTCCGGTTCCTTCTCGTTCACCACACCGCCGGGCGAACCGACTATGCCGAGTCGGAGGTCGTCGATCAAATGCGTCAGGTGTATCGGTTCCACACCGGGCCCGAGAAGGGTTGGCCCGACGTCGCCTACAACTTCTTCGTGGACCGGTACGGCGGTGTGTGGGAGGGACGGCAGGGAAGTCTCGACGGTCCGATCGTGGCCGACGCGACCGGTGGCAGTCAGGGGTTCGCCCAGCTGGTTTGTCTCTTGGGCAACTTCCATGAGCACGCTCCGACACCCGAGATGATGGGTGCGCTGGTCGGTCTGCTCGCCTTGCTCGCCGACCGGTACGACATCGCGACCGAACCCGGTTCGACGGTGACGTTCACGTCCAGAGGTTCGAACCTCTGGCCCGCCGGTACCGATGTCGTGGCACCGACGATCGCCGGGCACCGGGACATGTCGCAGACCGTGTGCCCTGGTGATTTCGTCTACCCATTGCTCCACGTGGACGTTCCCGCGAGTGTCACGACGCTCCGATCACCCCCGCAATTCCTCCCGGAAACGACGCCGACCGAGCCGCCCGTTCCTGCCACCTCGACACCGCCGACCAGCGCCGACCAGACCACGACGACGACAACGAATCCGACGACGACCACAACGGCGCCGACGACGACCCAACCGGACCCGGTGGCGGCCACCACGACATCGCCCCCGCCCAGCAGCACCGTGGCACAGGAGCAATCAGGCTCCAGCGGCTGGGGAGCCGGCGAAACCGGAGCGGCGATCGCACTCGGCGGGGCCGCTGCGGGCGCCGCCGCGATCGTCGGGCTGCGGCGCTCGCGCCGCGCCTCCGACGGGCAGTCGGGCGCCGACCGACCCGAGCCGCCTGGCGACTGACGACTATCCGAGCAGCCCGATCGTCGCCACGAGAGCGGCGTGATCAGAGACGCCCGACCGACCCTCGCCTGGCGGCGACACCAGTTGATGGCCGCCGGACCGCAGCACGTAGTCGGCCTCGAGGACGGCCAGAGAACGCGTGGTGTGGATGTGATCGAGCCGGAACGGGTGACCGGTCCGGCTCCACCACGACGCAGCTCTCGCCGCGGAACCGTGACGTGACCGCCATCCGTCGTCGAAACCATGGTCGGCGAGCTGCTCGAAGAGTTCTGAGCGATGGAACGTTCTCGACCACTCATCAACGCCGCGGACTCCGTTGTTGAGGTCACCGATCATGATCGCCGGAAGTTGACGGTGGTCGTCGGCGATGCGATGGAGTCCTCGCCACCACTCCTCCTTGATCTTGCGCCCATCGACGACCGAGTCGCTTCCGGGCCCGTAGAGACCGATCAGGGTGACACCCTCGACACGCAGGGCCGCTACCCCAGCCCAGGGGCTGCACGGGTCGGCGACCTCGACACGCTCGGTCGTGACTCCCGAACGTACGGCGATGGCAACGCCCCGATATCGAGCGGGGGGCAGGGTCGCATGGATGTCCCATCCGTGTCCGGCGAACAGGTCGTGAAGAGCAAGGTGTTGCCGGGTGGATTCTGTCAGCACCAACACATCGGCGTCCAGCGTTGCAGCAGCCGCGACGACCGTCTCGAGTCGATCGGGTGCTGCACCGCGGATGTTCCAGGTGCCGACGTTGAGCGTTGGTGTCACAGGATCCGCCTTTCAGTCCTCGCTGTCGAGCGACTCTCACGAGTTCCGTCGACCGTAGTCACGCTGGGTTCGTGGTTCACACCGAGGCCTCATCCCGACGACCGCACAAGCACACCACGCAGGGGTTGTCGGCGCCGAACACGTCGACGTTCACTGGCGCTCGCTCGTCGAAGCCGACGGCTGTGGTCAGCACGGCAAGCACACGTCCGGCGATTGCCTCACCGTCGGCGTGTTCGTCGTTGCGCCACCAGTTGAGGGGCCACTCGCTCTCGCCGGCCGAGTCGGGCTTCGCGAAGCCGAGTGCTGCGAGAGCCGATTCCTCGCGAGCGTCGAGCCGGAAGTCACCGATCAGGTAGTGGTTACTCGAGACCTCGATGTGGGCGTGTCCGTGCCCGACCATCATCTGCACGTAGCGCTGGTTGGGCTCCTGCTGCACGATCAGGCAGTGCGCCGGCAGGGCTACGAGGCGGTCGACCAGCCGTGCAAACGCTTCGGCCCATGTCGCCCAGCCGCCGCCTCGGCTGGGCGCCACCCGAAACTGCTCGTACCTGGTTCGCTCACGATCAACGGCGCATGAGCAGGCGAGGTCGGGAGAGTCGATCACGCGGTCCATTGTGACGAAGGGGTGTCGCATGGTTTCTCGGAGAGGTCCGCCACGTCGGCTGCGCGTGCGAGACTCGCGAGATGAACGACGATGCGGGATCATCGTTCGAGGGGCCGGGCTACGACATCGTCGGTGACGTCCACGGCCACGTCGAACAACTCGAGAAGCTGCTGACGAAGCTCGGCTACACGGAGGGGAAGGACGGCGTCTATCGCCACCCGACCCGACAGGTCGTGTTCGTCGGCGACCTGATCGACTACAAGCGCGACGACCAGCTCGCCACGCTACGAGTCGTCAAGGCGATGCACGATGCCGGCACAGCGGTGGTGGTGCTCGGCAACCACGAGTTCAACGCCGTCGCCTATGCGACCCCGAATCCGGTGAGGCTCGACTACTGCCGTCCGCACACGGTCAAGAACACCAAGCAGCACCGCGAGTTTCTCGAGGAGGTCGGGTTCGGCTCACCGCTCCACCACACGATCATCGACTGGTTCCGCTCACTCCCGCTCTGGTGGGAGCTCGACGGGCGGCTCCGGGTCGTCCATGCATGCTGGAGCGAATCCGACATCGAGCACCTCCGATCGGTGCTCGACGACGGCCGGACCCTCAATGAGTTCGTCATCCGAGAGGGTTCGACGAAAGAGACCCCGACCTACAAGGCGATCGAGAACGTGCTGAAGGGCCCGGAGGTCGAGATGGCCGATCATCACTACATGGACAAGGGCGGCCACCGGCGTGACAAGGCACGGGTGAAGTGGTGGAAGGCCAAGGCGACGACCCTCGACAAGCTTGCGATGGTTCCCGAGCGGACGCAGCTCTTCGACAAGAAGGGCAGAAAGGTCAAGCGCCTGCCGGCCGACCCCGTCAAGGCAGCAGTCCCGCGCTACACGGGGACGGTACCCGTAGTGGTGGGCCATTATTGGAACTCGGGGCGGCCGAAGACCCTCAACGACCGAGTCGCCTGCGTCGACTACAGCGCCGGGAAGGGCGGCCCGCTGGCTGCTTACCGGTGGTGCGGCGAGGAAGTGCTCGTCGACGATCACTTCGTGACGACCTGACCTGCCCACCACCGGGCCAATGACCGGAGGGCGGCCACCGTGTCGCCCTGACGTGCGTCGTTGTTTCGCACATGCCAGCGGACCTCGTCGACTGGCAACGTCCGATCGACGGCAGGTTGACATGAGTACGGTCGGGGATCGTGACACCGTCCTGGGACTCCGTCGAACTCACCGTCGCGTCGGACGACGCCCGTACGGCGCGGTACCGACGGCTGCAGTCCTGGTACCGGCAGAACGTCCTCGGCGTCGAGGCCGGCCGCTACCGCGACCGCAACGGTGTCGTCCGTCCGCTCGGCAGCCTGCTGCCGGACGACCGGGTGCACGAGCGACCCGGCCTCAACTTCCTCTCAGACGAGATCACCCGCTACGCCGTCGATCGAGCCGACATCGTCGTAGGTGAGGGCGGAACGCTGGAACAGCACCGGCTGTTCCACAACATGCTCTCGAGCATGCCGATGTGCTTCAACATCTTCGGCGCCGTCCGCAGCGACCGAGCACTGGCCGAGCGCTTCGTGCACGATGTGCTCGGGATCGAGTTGAGCGCGGTCGAGCTCGTGGAGTGCGAGTGGACCCCTCGCGATCCCGACTCGTCGATCGGAGATCGGACAGCGTTCGACGCTGCGGTCGTCGTCCGCTCGACCACCGGTGCCCGTCATCTGGCCGCGGTCGAGACCAAGTACACCGAGCCGTTCAGCCGCACTCGCTACGGCGCCCGCGACCACGATGCCGGCCGCTACCGGGCCGTGTACGGCTCGACGGGCTGGTTCACGCCCGGCTCGTACGACGACCTGACCGCGCCGTCGACGAATCAGCTCTGGCGCAACTGCCTCCTCGCTGCGAACGCTGTGACGTCGGGCGAGTTCGACTCGGCGGAAGTCATCGTGGTCGCGCTGGAGGACGACCCTGGGGCTTCGAAGGCGCTGGACGGTGTTCGCAGACACATGCTCGACCCCGACCTCTGCCGGATGGTGTCGCTCGAACACATCGTCGAGCGCGCCGCCGATCTTCCAGGGTTGGGAGACTGGGCTGCAGACCTCCGGCGTCGCTACATCGAGCTACCTGATTAGCTCGCTGCGCTCGGCCGGTCGGCGACGATCTCGACGGCCGCACCGCTGTGGTCGGTCAGACGGTGTCCGTCGATCTGGTTAGGCCAGCTCTGGACCGCCTCGACAGCGAAGTGCCGGCTCACCGCGATGTGGTCGATGAGCCGGCCTGCCTGTTGCTCCCCCGAGGTCGCGACGGTGACCTGCCCCAGGCAGTCGGCGAGCGCTTCAGCGACTCGGAGCGGCTGGCTGCCTCGCGGGATGCGCTGGTTGAAGTCGCCGGCGACGATGGTCGGTCCCTCGGCGGTAGTGGCATCGATCTGGTTGCCGAGTTCCTCGCAGAACTCGAGGTGCTCGTCCCATCCGGTCCGGTCGCGTCGACCCGATCTCACGTGCGCATCTCGCCAGGGGATGCAGACCGCCAGCACCTGCACGTCGACGCCATGGGCGACGGTGCGTGCCCGGACGAACCGACCCCGGCAAGCGCCCCGTTCGACGACCTCGACGTCGGACCACGGCGAGCGGGACCAGGCGATGACCTTGCGGCGCCCGTCCACGAATCGGTAGCCCCAATCCGCTCCTCCGTCGACCCGGTGCGGATACGGCTCCCAGTCGTGGAGCGAGTCCTCGGTCGTGACGACGATGTCGGCGTCGACGGACTCGAGCTGGCGAAGCGCTCCCCCGTGCCGCTCGGTACCGGGCACGGCCCACTCGAGATTCCAGGTTGCTACCCGCATCGTTGCCCCGCAGCTCGTTCGAAAGTCCCGGGCCTACAGCGCTCGCAGCCACTCATCAATGGCGGGTCCGGCGCAGCTGCCGCATCGGAACGGTGATTCGATCTCGCTCTTCGGCGCCGCTTGCCCGACCCAGCCGAGTGGGCGGGCTCGCCATGCGACGAGCATTCCGGGTGAGATCGCCGGGCCGGACCACTCGGGCCGGATGTTCCAGCGGCGACGCAGTTCGTCGAGAGCCGCATCGAGGTGTTCGAACGGCAGCAACGCGAGATCGGTCACCTCGGTTCGCCACGTCGCGTTGCCCGACATGTTCACGAGGATCACCTCGCTGCCGACTGCGAGGTCGCACGGGGCACCGACCATCTGGTCCCACACGGCGAACCAGCTGTACTTCGGCCAGTCGTCAGGCGGTGTGTCGACGGCGGGTTGGATGGACGTCTGGAAGATCATCAGTACCTCTCGAAGTCGAACTCAGCGCCACACGCCATGTCGAAAGCGTCGTCATCAGATTCAAGTTCGCCCAGGTACTCCCACCCCATCGGATCCTTGCTCTTCTGGAAGTAGTGCGAGCCGAGGCGTCCGACCCAGCCCTCAAGGAAGCCGTCCCCGTCGAGGTCTTCCTCGTCGCCGTCCGCTGGTCGACCGTGGATCGTGCCGATCTCGACGTACTGCTCGTGTTCGTCCGGGCTGATCTCGTCGACGGCCCCGCTCACCTCATTGTGAACGAACAGCGAGGACCAGTCGTCGAGAGCAACCACGGCACCATTCGCAGCGAGGCGTCGAATCGCGCCTTCGTCCGTCTCGGAGCCGACCGCGATGATCCTGAGGCTCATGACCCACCGGCGAACGAGGCCGCACTGAGACCGCTCCGGTGGAAGAAGTCGGCCTGCTCGTCCGACGTCCGATCGCGGATCTTGGCGTCGATCACCGTGTCCCAGGCAGCCGGCGCAGTCGGTCGGGCAGCGTGGACGATGCCCACGCCCAGATCTCGTGCGGCGACCTCCACCTGACGCCAGGTCGGACCGGTGCACTTCGGTCCGGTGTAGAAGACCCACGAGAAGTCGGCACCGCGTCCGAACTCGTACGCCTGGTAGACCGACACCACGTCGAACCCACCAGGTTGCTCGACCTCGATCGCGAGGAACACGATCTCCGGTTTGGCGTCCGCTCGTCGATTGACACGGGCGACGAGGTCTGGCTGCGTCCACTTCCCGCTGCCCTTGGCCGACGTTCGAGACGTGTGCTCCACCGCGATGTTCCGCATGCTGTTGTCTTTGCCCCAGCGACGTTCGACGCCCCGGCGTACCTCCTTGTAGAGACCGGGCTTCTTGCCGGTCTCGCAACCGAAGTACTGGACGCCGCCCCTCACCACGCAGATCGGTGTGTCGTCATCCGCCTCCAGCTCGCGCACCTTTGCCTGGACCTTCTCGACCGTCCAGTCGTCCCCGAGCGCCCGTGCGAGCTTTGCGTAGCTCGCCTTCTCGTGCGGCTCCTTCTTGAGCGCGCGAACGATCTTGTCCTTGTGTGACCTCGCCATCACCCCGCCTTTCTGCCGCCCAGCATGACACGTCGCCGGCCCGCTCCAGGGGTACCCGACGGCACGGATCTGTGTGGCACCCCGGTGCCATAGTGGGCACGGTGCGGGAACGGTTGTTGACACCTTCGAAGATCACGGCGTGGCTCGACTGCGCTCATTACCTCACGTTGAAGCACGAGGTGGAGAGCGGGGTACGAGACAAGCCGCCGAGCATGTTCGGCGAGATGGCGCAGATGCTCGTCGACAAGGGGCTCACCCACGAGCAGGAGGTGCTCGCCCGCTACGCGCAGAAGGGTCGCCCCGTCCACACCGTGCCGGAGCGCTGCGACGACGAGTCGTTCGCCCGGTGGGTCGATCGCGTCGGCGACGTCTTGCCGGAAGGCCACGACGTGATCTTCCAGATGCCGTTCGTGCACGACGGCATCCAAGGCGTGGCCGACTTCCTCGAACGGGTCGACCTGGCCGACGGCTCCTTCACCTACGAACCGGTCGACGCCAAGCTCGCCCGCAAGGCGGCCAAGTCCGGCCACGTCCTGCAGCTCTGCTTCTACGCCGAGGCCATCACCACCACCACCGGCCACGCACCCGAGCAGCTCCACATCGAACTCGGTTCGGGCCGGCGAGAGACGATCCGTGTGGCCGACGTGTCGGCTTACTGGCGGCGTCTCCGTGGCCAGCTCGCCCGCGTCGTTAACGAGCCGGCCGGTGAGACGAAGCCCGACAAGTGCGACCACTGTCCGTTCTGCGAGTTCGAGCAGGTGTGCGACGCCGAGTGGCGCGAAGCCGACTCGCTCATCCACGTGGCGGGTGTGCACACCGCCCACCGGGAGATCCTCGAAGCCGACGGCGTGGCGACCATCGCCTCGCTCGCCACGCTCGATCGTCCGGTCGACGAGCTCGACCCGGAGCGACTCAAGCGCTTCATCCGCCAGGCGAGCCTCCAAGTCGAGGCGCGTGAAGCGCCGGAAGACGACCCTCCCCCGTTCGAACTGCTCGTCGCCGCCGACGACCCCGACCAGCCGCTCGAGCCCTCGGAGCTGCGCGGCTTCGCTGCACTCCCCCGCCCCGACGACGGCGACGTCTTCCTCGACTTCGAGGGCCACCCGTTCTGGCGTGCCGACACCGAGCTTTTCTTCCTGTTCGGCCTGATCGAGTTCGACGACGGCGACTGGCGGTTCAAGGCGTTCTGGGCACACGACGAGACAGAGGAAGCGCAGGCGGTCGCAGACCTCATCGCCTATCTCTCGGAACGGCGGAAGCGTCATCCGGGCATGCACGTCTACCACTACAACCACACCGAACGATCGGCGCTCGTCCGGCTGACGGAGCACCACGGCGTCGCCGAGCTCGAACTCGAACGGCAGATCGCGACCGGCATGTTCGTCGACCTGTTCCCGGTCGTGATGGGGGCGATGCAGGTCGGTGTGGAGTCGTACGGGCTGAAGCACATCGAGCGGCTCACCGACTACGAGCGCGGCCACGACATCGACCGTGGCGCCGGCGCCGTCGTCGAGTACGAGCGGTTCATGGCCGACGGTGAGCAGCAGCGGCTCGATCGGATCGCCCGCTACAACGAGGACGACGTTCGGGCGACCCGGGCCGTGCGCGACTGGCTCGTCGACCACCGTCCGGCCGACCTCGCCTCGCGGCCGGCGGTCACCGAGCCGAAGGCCGACGACCGGGAACTCGACGATCGCATCGAGCGCCTCCACGAGTTCGAGCCGGGCACACCCGAGCACCTGATGGGCGACCTGCTCGGCTACTGGCGGCGCGAGCGGTCGGTGGTCGCCGCCGACTGCCTCCGCCTCTCGATGGCACCCGAACCCGATCAACTCGAAGCGTTCGGCTCGATCGGCCAACTGAAGCTCGCCGGTGTCAGCGAGCGGTTCGGCAAGAGCGGGAAGAAGCTCACTGCCGACGAGGCACTCTTCACCTTCCCACCGCAGAACATCAGCCCCGACATCGAAGCCGGTTCGAAGCTGATCCAGGCGATCAACGAACAGGAGTGGGGCTTCTTCACGGTGCTCGACATCGACGTCGATGCCGGCGAACTCCGTATCGAATGGCACCCCGATCAGGTCGAGGCCGGGTGGGTGCCGACCTCGCTCGTCCACTACGTCTGGTACGACGAGGGCCACAAGCTGACGGCGCTCTGCGCACTCGCCGACCAGATGCTCGCCGGCGAAGACGACAGGGTCGGCCACCGGATCCTCCGCCGGGAAGCACCTCGTTTCACCGCTGGCCACGGACCGGCCGAGCAACAGTTCGATCCGGACTACACGAAGATCTGCCGGTGGGCGCCGCACCTCGACGGCAGCTACGTGCCGGTGCAGGGCCCGCCGGGGACCGGCAAGACGTTCACGGGCGCTCACGTCGTCCGCACGCTGCAGCAACTCGGCAAGCGGGTCGGCATCACGGCGATGAGCCACGCCGCCATCGACAACCTGATGGAAGCCGTGATCGACCTCTACAAGCAGCAGGGAGACCTGTCGACGCTCCGAGCCGTGCGGCGGGGAGGGGCCGGTATCGACGGCGTCGACCCGGCCTGGAACAACGGTCAGTGCGTCGGCTACGACGTGATCGGCGGAACGCCGTGGCTCTTCGCCTCGCCCGACATGTGCGACGACCCGGTCGACGTGTTAGTCGTCGACGAGGCCGGCCAGCTCGGCCTGGCCGACACCCTGGCGGCGACCGTGTCGGCGAAGAACGTGATCCTGCTCGGCGATCCGCAACAGCTGCCCCAGGTCGCGCAGGCGAGTCACCCGAATCGTTCCGGTGTGAGCGCCCTCGAGCATCTTCTGGGCGAGGGAACCCGGACGTTCCCGCCTGAGCGCGGCGTGCTGCTCGATGTGACGAGACGGATGCACCCCGACGTGTGCGGCTTCATCTCCGACGTGATGTACGACGGCAAGCTCACGAGTCACGGGTCGTGTGGCGGCCAGACGACAGTTGAGGGCACTGGCCTGAGGTGGATCCAGGCCGAGCACGCCGGCAACGCCACGGAGTCGGCCGAAGAAGCCGAGCTCGTCGCCCAGATCGTCCGCCCGCTGATGGGCACGGACTGGATCGACCAGCACGGAGCGACCAGTCCCATCAGCATCGGCGACGTCATCGTGGTCACGCCGTACAACGACCAGCGTCGACTGATCGAGGCAACGCTGAACAGCGACTCGACGACCGCCGGCATCGAGGTCGGCACCGTCGACAAGTTCCAGGGCCGGGAGGCCGCCGTGGTCGTGTTCTCGATGGCCACCTCGTCAGCCGAGTTCATGCCACGCCAAGCCGACTTCCTCTTCAGCAAGAACCGCCTCAACGTCGCCATCAGCCGAGCCAGGTGCCTCGCCTACCTGATCTGCACCGACGAACTGCTCAACACTCGGGCTCGAGACGTCGAAGAGATGGAACTGATCGGGGCCTTATGCTCATTGGTGGAGCGGGCCCGCAGGACCTCGTCCTAGGGCAGGAACTGTCAGACGCTCCCGAGTCGTCGTGGTTGCGGCAGTTCGATCGACTGGGTTCCGGCAGTCTCGAGAACGTCGTCCGTCAACTCCGCGATTGAAGGCGGAAACATCGACTGAGGGCGCTCAACCGTCATCGTCGCCTCCAGCGAGCAGTCCGACCCCGGTATCCCAGTCAACTTCTCGTCGCATGTTACGCCTAACCGTGGTCAGGGCGTCGACAACCAGTTGCCGACCGGCCGACGTGTCGAGGCTCTTCGCGGTCCATTCTCGCTGCCAGAATCCCGGATCGAGGTAGTCGAGGATGTTGGCCTCAATCTCGACCCTTGTGGCGTCCGGATCGGCGAGATTGACATCACCTCTGTCGACAAGAGGGATCAAATCATCGATGACGAAGGTTGTCATCGCGACGAGTCCAACCTTCTGCAACAGTTTCGACTCGGCAGTCCAGAGTTCGGGCCAGCGCTCCTTGATCGTCCTCCACAACGTGAAGAAGAACTCAATCAGCGAGTCATCGTCAGCTAGATCTGGAATCTTCTTCTTGTCAATCGCCGCAAATGCCTGCTCGATAGAGGCCGGACGAACCAAGTTCGAACGATCCGCATCTGCCTGGCTGGGCTCGGTAGGCCACTCGACCGCCTGGAAAAAGGGCGATTCTGGAGAACTGTCAGCGACTCCAACGAACGTGTGCCGGCCAAGCACCATACGGGCTGATCTCAATCGTTCGGCCAGAGCATCCTCGGCATAGTGCAGCGCCAAGAGTTTCACATGATCAGTGGGCACCTTCGATGCCTTGCTGTTGATGACGAGAAACTGGAACGCAACCTCTTCGTCCTCAGCGTTCACAAGAGCTACAACATTGAGTGGAGTACTCGAGTCGAACGATTCCGCCCCGTACATCCGGTGTTGGCCATCGATGACAAGACCGGGTCGCGGATCGACATCGTCTGGGATGCGGATTGTGCCACAGGATCCAATCTGAGGTGTACCAATGTCTGGCAGTCGGAGTGAAACGACAAGGGCCGTGGGGATTGTGTTTCGATTGTCCTGTTCCAGGAACCGAGCGATCGCCCTCACTCGCGACTCGCTTCGAAGTCGCTGATGGCCGCCACCGCCGTGGCTGAGTCGCTCGACCTCAGCCCACTTGGCCACCTCACCCGCAGGGGCGACGAAAGATGCGGTGAGGGGCCCGGAGTCACCTCGCTGACAGGTGAAGATGGCTGGATACTCGTAGGTCATGCTTCCTATTCCTTTGCTGCGGTGAACTCTAGATTGAAGACATCGACTGCAGTCGATGCGCTCAATACGAGCGGTTGTCCCGGTCGCCCGATAGCGAGGTAGGCATCGCGAAGACTCAGATCACGGCTCCTGGCGACTTGCTTGGCCGCACGTGCCTGGACCGCAAAGCGCATCACCTTTGGTAGAGCTGACAAGTCGTCCAGGTCGTGCCCGACGACTAACGCTTGGACGGGGTACATAGCCCATGACGCGGCGCTCCCCTTCGCCTCGTTGCAGCCTTTGCACGCTGCAAGGAGGTTCTCAAAGTCTGAGTTGCCACCATATGCTCGGGGCCACACGTGGTCGATAGTGAACTGCAGGTGGTCAGCGCCACCAAAGTCGACCTCAACGCCACAGAGATAGCAGTTCGGCGCCTCACGTCGCGAGTAGGCCTCTACCGTCCTTCGCACCGAGTCGCGAAGCGGTTCAGTGGCTGAGCGCACGGCAGGCATAAGACGCTCGAAGACGTCTCCGGCGCTATCCCAGTGGATCAGCATCGTGTCGATGATCGCCTGCTTGATCTCCGCCTCGGCAGCGACCGGCCCATGGCGCCCCAACAACACCGTCCCCGCTGAAATCAGTCGTCTCGCTAGTTGTAGGCTGACCATCTCCTGCATCGCCTCAGCCCACTCCTCACTTCTGTTGGACGCTAGGAGTGCTCGCCTCAACTGGTTCCAATGCTCGCCTCGCCCCTCGAGGTGGTGCTCGAGCAGGTAGCGAGCAAGGTGTTGACCGTTGGTCTCATAGACGTACGCGCTAGTCACTGGAGTTGGCCCGCCGTGCAATCTGAATGAGGCGCCGACGACCGATACGGATCGTAGGTCACCTGAGAGCGATCATCCGGTTCCAACAAGGACTCCTCGAGGTCTGTATGCGTAGGACACGCCCCACGACTCGTACCCTCTACTGTTGGCCAGCCCAGTCGAGCAGGCACCTATAAATGCTTGTGGCGCCGCGTCCATTGACTCGAACCAATCGGGTCTCGTCTACAGCACGCTCAAGCGCCTGCGTCGCGGCATGCTTCGCATGACTGGTTTGCATCAGCACGACGTCGGATCTGCCCGCCAACCCCTGCAACTCCTGGTTGTTCTGATGTGCGCTCGAAAACTCGATTGTGGCGTCTGGCCACTCCTCTTGAATCCAACGGGTGGCGTTGCGGGCCGCCGTTTCCGAGAGGGAGTAGATACCGATGCAGTGCAACGGTCTTCGCGGAGCGGGCTCAGACGCATCGGAGCGTACGTCGCCTACCTCAAGCACAAGGCCAGCGTCCTCAAGGATCCTCGCCAGCAACCGCAACTCGGTGAGGTCGACTCGCCCCATCCACGCCTTACCCAGGCCGAGTGCCTCGCTCGCCAGTTGCAGTCGAACTGATTCGTCCGGAGCCGAACTCACGAAGATGAGGTCAAGCATGCTGACGAGCCAGCCGACTTCGCGCGGACCGAGCACTTGATACTGCGCTCGGAGGCTCGCCATCAGTTCTCGGTACTGGTCGGCCGAGCAACCCGTTGCAAGGATCTCACCGACCAGATCGAGCGCAATACGTCGTTCCGCCCGCCCGGGATCACTTCCGAGCAACACCTCCACCGTGAGAACGGCGAGAGCGACACCCGACGGACTGAGGCCCTCATCGCCCACCATCCATTCCACAAACGTCGGCAGTCCGTTCCTAACTCGGCCCCGGCGATCGTCGTTGAGCGCACCGAGCAACTCCACTGCCAACTCGTCGGCTAGCCGCCAATCACTGATCTGTCCGGAATCCCAGGCGGAACACCACTCAGCGAGCAGATCGGGGCGGTCCGGCCACTCATCGACGAGCCACTCCATCCACCCATCAGGGATTCGCTCGCCCTGGTTCCGCTCAAGCAACTGGGTGTAGAACGTGCCTTCCACCGTTTGGGCGAGAAGGGCTCGCTTGTCGTCTGCGCAGAGTCGGTCGACGATCTCCAATGCCGTAGCCGCAGATCGAGCATCGCCCAGATTGAGGGCTGCGTGCATTGCAGCAACGGCGACACCGTTGTTCACTTCTTCCTCGGCAGCGGCTGCATCGAGCACCCGCTCGAAGTCGCCACACCGAAAGTGATCAAGAACCGCTTCAGGACCTTGTGATCTCGAGTCTTCCGTTCCGTCCGAGCCCAAGGTCTGATCGAAAGCCTCGACCACGCTGCGAACGAGAGGATCCTCCGACCAGTCGGACCGCAGCGCATCGATTGTGCTCTGGCGGGGGGCATCGGCAGCATGCTCCGCCAATGCGAGACACCTCGCGCCCGCCACTGAACGCACCTGGCTGGGATGCTGGATCAGCCCCGGCCACGTGGATTCAATAAGTGTTGCGAGATCGGCCCAGTCGTCAACACCCAACGCCTCCGCGCCTTCAGGGATGAACAGTCGATCGGCGGCACGGGCGAGGTGGTCGGTAACCGCAGGTGGCCGGCGCAACAGCGCGACCTCAGCCAGAAGCGGGTCATCCCGAAGTTCCTCGGGACTACCGAGGCGCCCGAGGAGTTCCACCCGAAGGAACCTGACGTTGGTGGGCGATAGCAGGCCTCCGGAACGGATCTCGTCCAGCAGGCTTGCAGCGGTCACCCGGTCACCGACCGCAAGGGACTCGTAGAACTCGCGCAGAACTCGCCCGACGTGCCGCAGAGATCCCGTCGGGCGAGTCGGCGTAAGGCTCCAGATATCGACGAGCGACCGCACGTTCTTCCGTGCCTCTCGTCGCCATTGCGAGTTGATGTCGACTCGAACTGCGGCCCGATTCGCCAGGAGTCGCAACGCGCGGCTGTCGATCTCGTCCTCTGGGTTGTGCAGGACTATCGGCCGATCGCACAGAGGCGGCCCCAGCCACCCCGACAGTTCTTCGAGGAGCCTACGGAGGTCACGATCACTCGCTGCGAAGCCATACCACCGCGTCTGGCTGTTGAACGAGGCTGGCAAGAGTGTTCTCTCACCGCGAGCCAAACGTGTGGTGAGCGCATCGAGAAGCGACCTCGAATCGCTACCGAGGTTCTCGATGTCGATCTCATTGGGCGCCGTGTAGAACTCTGCGACATTGGGTTCGAGGCTCGTCATGGCTCACCCCACCTATCCCGGTATGCAGATCGGGCGCGTGCCAACGCGTCGTCCTCGTCGGTCAGATGGACTGCCTCTTCGAGACGACGCAGACCGTTGTAGGTCAAGTTCATCGAACCGCTGAGGAGCACGCCCTGGGTGAGAATTCCCTTCTCATGAAGGTCTGCGGACATCACGACACGGAGACTCCGTTCCCGGCCGATCTCGCGAGTCCGTCGTTTGAGAAACTCCGTGAAGACCCGATTGTGATCGTCGGGCCTCGTGGCGAGCGTGAGTGAGCCACCGCGCCCGAGGTGCTGCTCGATCACTTCCCCGAGGCGAATCCATCTCTGAGGCATTGCGGTGAGGAGGCCCGAGAAGTTTCCTGTCCGATTGTCGATCACCTGTACGTCGGAGATCCAGGGGCTCACAATCCATAGGGGTTTGCTTGGAACGAGCAACTCTGACACGAAAATGCTCTGAAGCACGTCGGCGAGTTCCTCACGGGACGAGTACGCCGTCGTTCGCAGGCTTCGAGCACTCATTGCTGCGCCTCGCGGATGTCAACTCTCAAGCGGAGTCCGGTTCCGTTTCGACGAACTCCGATGACGCGAGGATAGAACTCAAGCACTCCCACGCTTGTCGGCTGCGTCATTAGCTGACGCAGTGCGACTGCTGCCGCTAACTCGTCGGCGCAATCGATCTCGGCGGAGGCGTGCATAGCAAGCGATCGATCGAGTTCCTCGCGCCAACGCTGCGAGTCAGACCGGAACACCACGGCGGGCACTGCCGCCTCTATCACGTCTTCGAACAGCAAACGTTCGGTCGCTGGGAGTTCGCAGTAGGGGTTGTACGACTGCAGGCTTGCCGCGCGAAGGTTGCCACCTCGGGCCCAGAGAAGGCCCGCCACCTGCCCAACGGACCACTCAGGAGACTGATCGACTGTGACCGCAAGATCGGACAGGGCCTGCCGTACCTCACCGCTTCCTGCAGCCAGATAGGCGAACACACGAAGATCGACCTCGAGCTCGAGCGACTCCTCAAGTGAGTCCCACTGCTGAAGCAGTTCGGTGCAAAGCGCCTCGATCCTGGCATCACTGCCCGGTCGCAGTAACCGAGTCGACAGCGCGCTCACCACCGTTGGATCGGCCGGGAGCCCTGCTTGGAACATCGCCTCTCGAAGGGTTGCCCACGCTGCGGTGGCTTCGCTCAAGGAGGTGGCCGACCGCACTCGGCTCGCCCGGGCCGACAACTGCTCACCTTGGTCACAGAGGCAAAGAAACTCGCGTATCGCCCGATCAACTCTCTCTCCGTCGCTCGGCCCAAGCGCGCTTCCCACAAGGTCCCAGAAGGCTCGGGCGTCCTCCATGATCCTGTCGGCTGCAGCCTCGATCACTCCGGTGCCTCCCGGTTGATCTTCGGAGATGATGATCCGCGCGATCGGCCCTGACTCCTCTTCGACCACAACGAAGTCCGGTCGGAGTTCTTCCACATCGCACTCGGGGCAAAGAGCCTGTATGGCATCCACGACACCAGCGGCCAAAGTTGCTGCGTAGCGCTCATGCAGCCAACCCAGTGCCACCGTGTTGAGGGGTCCGCTCAAGACCAGCACGCACCTCGCCAGAGACTCGACGACGTCCGTGTCGCTGAGCGCCGACTCGACGTCCTCAACGAGGGCTGGAGCGCGCCCCCCTTCGTCCGTATCGTCCAACTGTCCCTCAGACCCGAATACGACGCGGGCCGCCCGTACCATCTCAGACGCCATGCGCTGCTCGGGAAGTGTTGTGGCCTCGCCGCCTTCTTCCGAGGCAAGCGTCGTGAAAGCACTGAGGGCCAGTTCAGCTATCCACTTCCGGAGGAACGGGGACCCGACCCGCATAGCGATGAGTTCGTCGGTTTGCACCAGATGCTCGAAATAGGCCGTTCGTAGAGCACGGAGCAGTGCGGGCGAGCCGTCAGTTGGCAACTCGGTAGGTAGAACTAGATCGAACCCGAGTGCGTCGACGTCCATGTTGAAGCCGACGGCGGCGTTGCGTCCGCCGAACTGGACTTGGTGGACAGTGCGCTGGGGCTCATCCGCCATGTTTCGCTCGATCTCTACCGCTTGTGCAACTCGCCAAACAGTCAGAGGCGACAGTGCCCGGTGGGTCATCACCCGCAACGTGCTCACGCGAGTGGCCCACGGGCTTCGAGCAGGAACGTCCAGTTCGACTGGGGTCCCATTCAGCCGCCAGAAGAAGTCCCACTTCCACCGACCGTAGGAGGAGTCAGGAACACGACCGTTTGGGCGCGTTAGCGAAAGCGAACGTGGCTGCAACACCGCGCCTTCAACACCTTCGGGCGCTTCCAGCACAAGAAAGTCGGTGCAGAATGAGTCGAGGTCGAATTTTGCATCGCTCGACTCCGGGGGTTCCACCCACATTCGCTCCCGCTTCCCCCGAAGTGCAAACCGGTAGCTCACGCGGCCGGGCGCGAACTCTCGCATGGTCTGCGAGATCGGCCCTACCTCTGGGTCGGGCTGAAACTGCCCAACCGACGGAAGGTCAATGCGAACCTCCGGTGTCTGAAGCGGGGCGAACAGCGAACTCGGCACGAAGTCGGTCAGGGGGTCGTTCCAGACGAACTCACGCCCCAGTCGGTCGCGCCCGAGTACCGCCTCGAGGCGGCGGATGATCGTCGGCAGGACGGATGTAACAACTGCGCGTGGGGGGTCAAAGAGGACTGCTTTGGCGTCCAGGTCGCTCAGGGCTAGCGACCGCTTCAAGCCCGACTCAAGGCGGCCTAGCCCTTCGTCGGTCAAGAAGTCCGTCGCCGCGGCAAGCGCTGCCGTCGCTGCGGCCACTTGCCGCTCCGGGTAGCGGCCCCAACTCGATTCCAGGACCGATCGAAGCGGGGTGCCTCCTGAGGCATACGTCAACTGATCAACCAGCCACCAAGTGGCCTGCATCTTCAGAATGACGCGATTCTTCACCGGAAGATGAGATGCCGGGATCTGAGGATCGAAGAGAGTCTCATACGACTGGAACGACAGGCGGTCACGTCCGTAGTCCGAAAGGACGACAGTCGTCCATGGCCGCATCCTTGGGTCACGACCAGCGCGCCCTCGCCGCTGCAGGAACTGTGCTGCATCTCGCGGGGCCTTGTGCTGAATCACTGCGCCCACATTCGGGTCGTCAAAGCCAACCTCCAACGACGCTGTGGCCACCACGACATCGCTACTCGGGTTCACCCCCGTGTCTTGCGACGTTGTCCGGTCGACGACGACTTTGCGACTCAGAGTTCCAATGTCCTCGGACGCGTCCCACAACTGGCCAACGTCGTCGCGAAGGCGGTTCTCGTCCCCGGATGCACGCAGCAACGCAAGGCTTCCTTCTGGCTTGCGATCTACGCCGCCCTGCTTCCAACCCTCGGCGTCCTGCAACTGCGAGTGGAGACGATTCGCAACGTCCAACTTGTCGGTGAATGCAAAAACTCTGGTCCCAAATGCACCGCGACTTGGAACGCCCGGTTCTCGGTCAAGCATGCGACGCATCAGCATCGCCGTCTGGATCGTGGTCGACAACAACGACGTTTGTGAGGCCGGGTCGCCTCGAAGCGCCATGAAATACTCGCGACCCGTCTGACGCATCTCTGCGGCCGCAGGTGCGACAACTGAGACGTTGCCGGCGTCAGCGCCGATCAGCTCAGAGAAGAAGCCGACCGGGTCGGCCAACGTTGCCGACAGCCCGACGACGTGGCTTGGCGCCGACATCTCGGCTCTCCACCTTCGAAGAAGATTTGCGACCTGCGCTCCATGAGTACCCGAGTAGGTGTGGATCTCATCAAGCAGAATGAAGTCTGGAGCCGCCGAGGGTGTACCCACGAGAACCCGACGCATGCGGGGCGCACCGAGGCTGCGGTTGATCATTTCCGTCGTCGTGAAGACGATCTCGGGTGGCGCCGACAGCAGGGACTTGCGATCGAAGACCAAGGAGGTCACGTCAGAACCACACGACTCGCAGCGCAGCAGTCGTCCAGCAGGTTCCCCGTCCGGCCAAACGAGGGAGCCACCGCAGTCCTCGTTCAGACACGAGACAATTGGACTGACCAATCCGTTTGGCGAGCGGCGCCAACCCCGGCGGCGGTTCCTTTCGGCATCCTCACGGTCTCGCGGGCTGGCTCCGTACAGCACCCCAACGGATGGCGAGGCGACCCCACGGCTCGCCAAGTCTTGGAGCGTCGTCAACAGGGACGCAAGTTGATCGCGAAGCAGTTCGACCCGCGGGTAGATCGCCACGATCCTCGGCACTCCAGGACTACCCGGGACGCTCAGAGTATGCACCAAAGCCGGCAGATAGAAGGCCAACGTCTTGCCCGCCCCGGTACCGGCCGTCACGCATGTGCCGCCCCCGGCACCCACCGATCCCAGAAGCTGTTCTGACGCCCTGGCCTGGAACTGCGACACGGATCGTCCACGTAGGACCGCTTCGATCGAGCTTTGATGAGCCGACGTCCAATCGTCACCGAGCAACGCACCGAGCCGCTCGCTCAAGTCGCCCGACGTAACATTGCGCTCAGGCACGCTGCGATGCCGCGCCAAGAAGCGCATATCAGACACGAGCGTCTTGGCTGTACGCCAGTCGCTCCGGGGCCCGTGGAACCATTGGCGCAGATGACGAGCGAGACGTACCGTTTCGGCCATGCGAGTCCGGAACTCGCTGCCGCGCAGACCCCGTTCGTGCACCAGCCCTGCAGCGACCAGTTCGTCGAGCAGCATCTCTGGGTCATCGCCAGGCTGAAGCGACTCCAGCACTTCGATGATCTCATCCTCGCCGAAAGAGCCGTTTGTCACGCCCCAGCTGAGAAGCGGCAGCTCACGTGCCTCGAGTTGACCAAGCAGGCTAAAGAGATCGTCGTCCCTCACGATCGGCGCACCACAAGGTCATCGATGACACCTGCGGCCCGAAGGGCGGCCAAATCATCTGCCGTGATTTCGGCGAGCGGGAGCCCCGCTGCTGAAGATGAGCGGTTCAACACTTGCCGAACCTCCGGGGTCATAGCTGCCTGCTCATCGTCGATTGCCTTAATCGCTTCGTTCAGTTCATGGATCAGTTGCTCGACACGCTCGAGACAAGCAGCTAAGCCCTTGCCGCCGAGACGGTTTTCGAGTTCGGCGCGCTCACGAATCGGATCGAGGCTGCGTAGGGTCGAGATCCGCGCGGCGCACATCCTCGCTCTGGTGCGAAGATCGATGGATCCATTCAACTGACCTTCCTTCACGCGCTCTAGGGAAGCCTTGGCTTGATCAAACTGCGCGTTCCAGCTTGAGGCAACAAACCGGTCGAGTCGTTTCGTCTCCGCCCCGATGACCTCAAGCAAGGTCGTAGCTGATTGCTGTTGAAACGCGCGGGGGCCGCTCTTCGCGAGCGCCCCGCGAAATCCGCCGATCGACTGTCGCAGACGCTTCGGATCAATCTTCGGAGCACCCGCTTGGCCGACGGTCTCACGGTATGCCTTCACTTCAGCAAGGTACTCAGATGCGGCAGAAAGCTGGTCCCGGATGCTCTTCCCTCGGGTGAGCAACTCGTCGCCGACGTCAGCTTCGTTGGCAGCGTCCAAGCGAACTCGAAGCTCCGTCGCTCTGTCGTACAGCGTCATGTTGTTGCCGCCTCGATCGCTGCAGTCAGGTTGTTCAGACCCTCAAGAACGTCGGCCGCAACCGTCTGCAGACTCTCATCTTCTCCAGCGACTCCGCCGGCGGGCCGTTCACCCAAGTCCTCCGCGATGGATTCGAGCGCTCGTTCCGCCCTCTCGACATATCGTCCGACGAGGTACATCGTCTCGGGGAGGGCGCTGGCCACCGCTCGGAGTTGGTGGTCGAGGCCTTCATCGTCACGGGTAAGGCGCTCGGCTGTCTTGATCGATTGGCGAGTGTCTTCATCGAACAGATCGGCGAACGCTCGAAGGTCACGAACGGCGTCATAGTCCGTCAGGCGTCCCGCCTTGTGCGCCGTCTCGACCAAATCGAGGACTCGGTCGAACTGCTCGGCCCAAGGCCTGCCTAGATCGATTGCGTCAGTAGCGCGAGACGTTGAGTCGGAAAGCAGCATCCACTCACGGTTCACGGCTGGCTGGACCTGTCGCATGAAACGGTCGATGGCGGCATCTTCCGATTCCATCGACCATCGAGCGACGAACTGCTGAATGATAACGAGCAGTTGGTCAGCCCGGACCGCCCTTGCCCCGCCGGAGCCGCGTGCTTCAGCAAAATGGGCTTCGACGATCGGTCGAAGCCTTCGATGGGTCGTCTCGGCCTGTTCAACAAGTCGACGCCACTCGTCTGACCGACCGTCGGCTGCGGAGGCCGGTCGAACCTCAAACAGACCAAGAAGGTAATCAACTGGCCGCTTGGCGCTCTCGCAAGCGCCGCAAGCCATGGCGCTGACGAGGAGGCCTTCAACCGCTCGCTGAGCACCCGGACTAGCGCTCTCACTCAACCTATCCGCGACAGACTGCGTCCAGCGTTCGGTGAATTGGGCGGCCAGCCACCGATAGTTCCCCGCTCGCGCGTAGCCACTGTCGCCAGGCAGTTCTTGGAGCAGGATGAGCCCCTGTAGGGCTGTTGCCGCTTCCGCACTACGTCGAATAGAGATCAGAGCGTCGCCGTGTGTCTGGTCTGTCACTGAGCCCTCAACCCGTATGTGACGCTCACGGTCGAAGCGTTTTTGATCGTCGAACGCGGCGCCGAGGCTGACAGGAAGGACGCTCCAGTCGAGATTCTGCATCACGATCTTGTGGACGAGTTTCCTCACCTCATTGGTCGCCTTCATACTGAGATCGCGATTGCTGCCCACCCATTGAGCTAGCTCCACAAACACCGCCGACCAGGGCGCGCTCAGTCGCTCGGCAACGTTGTCGCTCGGCGACGAACCAGGTGGCTCCTCGTTCGGGCGGCCGGCCCGGGGCTTCGATGGTGTGGAGATGGGGTGCTGGTTGGCGAGTCCCTCTAGGGCAGAGATCCCGAAAGCCCCGAGCACGTCGTCTGACACCAACTGCGGCCAGGGAGACCAGTACCGCATCGTGTTCACCGTGCGGCTTGCATCCACTGGGCGCTTCGCGCGTATGTCGGTCTCGACGACTGGGTCGATCGACTCGCTGCGGTGGTTGAACGGCGCGACAAGCTCATCAGACGGGAACGCATCCCGCTGGACCTCTGCGCCAGCGATCAATAAGAAGCGATTAATAAGTTCCCGTACAACTTCCCGAGGATCAAAGCGATCAGAGGAGAGGGCCGCCGTAAAGCGGTCAACGGCGGCTTCGTTGAACGGATACAGGCCGTACCCCTCAGTACTGGCACCAAAGGTGGCGTGGCACTCCGTTTGATGGTGGCAGCCGTCGCACGCATTGGGTAGCCATGTGGCTCCAGATCGCGACACCCACCGATCCTGCAGGAACTCGGGCTGAAGACGTGTTGCATTCAGGTACCGGGCGACGAACGACCTCGCTTCGGCCTCGTCAACCCCGCCAGCACCGTACGTAGCGTCGAGCCAATAGGCATCGTCGCATCTTGTTCTCACCGTGTCGAGTCCGTCGAAGTGGCCTTCCGTCACCGCGAACAGGACGCGCAGA
Source organism: Ilumatobacter fluminis (assembly GCF_004364865.1). Classification (NCBI taxonomy): domain Bacteria; kingdom Bacillati; phylum Actinomycetota; class Acidimicrobiia; order Acidimicrobiales; family Ilumatobacteraceae; genus Ilumatobacter; species Ilumatobacter fluminis. Next base: position 160,628 of record NZ_SOAU01000001.1, on the reverse strand, counting down.
GGACACAGCTCACCATCTGGTGATCGCGCCGGTTCCACGATTGCGTCAAGGAACTCGCGTTCGACCCCGTGCAACACGGTGAGGTCCTCGATGAAGAGCACGAGTTCCTTGCCTTCGGCGAGCAAGGCACGACGGACCTCGCGAAAGACCTCGATGAGATCGACCTGACCGCTGACGAAGACACGCTTCACCGCAACTGGTAGCGCTTCGTTGATTAGTCGGACGGCGGTCTTCCTCAGTTCACCATGGGATGCCATCTGAGTCAGCAGCCTCTGAGCCCCGCCGCTTGCTTGTCCGATCTCTTCGAACGCAAGCGGCAAGTCGCTCTCCACGACACGCATCGCGTCGTCGTCGAGGCCGTCACCGTCTCGCCGGCCGCGATGTGCAAGGCCAACGAGCCGCGGGATCACAGCCCCTTCCCGGGTGAGCCGACGACGCACGACCGGATCTCGCAGGATGTCGGGCAGTTCACGCTCGAGTTTGGCCAGCATCATTCCTGACCGTTCATCGCCGGTGTTGTCTTCCCGCGACTCTTCAGAGGTGATGATGGCCAACTCGTCGAGCAAGCGCTGTCCAAGAACTTGCTCGGATTCGTTTTGGGCCGGCGCAGCAGTCAAGGCCTCGCGGGCGTCGTCGATGGCGTGGCCTTCGAGCCCCTCGATCACGATCTCGATAACTCGACGAAGACTCGTCCGGTTCTTCGCTAGATAGCGGGTCTCCCATCCGTCGCGGGCTCTCGTGTGTTCGAAGACCCAGCGGACGAGGTGCGACTTTCCGGTACCCGACCCACCGACCACCGGCACAAGCAAGTAGCCGTCTGGCCTAAGCGCCCCAGACAGCACCTCCACGATCTCGCGTTCTTCAACCCAACGCCCGCCACTTCGAGTACCGAGTGGGCGGCGTCGGAGCCGCAACGGGTGGTGAACCGCCTGAAAATGCTCTGGGTCGAGCGACGCCGCGTCACGGGGGGTCGCAGCCAACACCGCCTCGTCTTGCCAGCAGACGTACCGCCTCATCTCCATCATCGGACCTGCCGTCCCCGAGCCACGTGCGAGAAAGTTGTGCCGTCGTCTCGGAGGACTCTCGGGGAGTCGTCACGGTCCTCGAACACGAGTGCACCGCTCGCCTCAAGTCGTCGAAGCGCGTCCGAGGTTGGCACGCTCAGGTCGCCAGATTGGTCCTCTGCACGATTCCAGTTCTCTTCGACGAGTAGACGGCAACTCCCGGTCTCCAGCACCGGCAGATGAGCGGCGACTCTTTCAACAAATGCACGGGCCTCAAGATGGCTCGAGCTACCGAAGACATCATTCAGCGAGTCGCGCAAAGCCGGCGTCGGATCTGGGATGAGTCGGCCCGACGGGGAACGCCAGGCAAAGCCAAGCGAACACGCCCAGCGCTGAAACGCTGTCCACCTCGTCCCGTTCGAGATCGGCCAACTTCCACCATCGTCGCCACTCCCTTGGCGACGTCCGAAGTCGGCCTCCTGCAGATCCCTCGCGTTCGGCGTCTCCCCCTCCATTCGGGCGGGCGCAGCAGCGGGACCGAAACTCAGAAACCATGCCAATGCGTTGGTCAAATCTCGAGCGCCTTCCTGGCTCCCCCAGGGGGCGCTATTCAACTCGGGTGCGAGCACTCTCCCTCGAATCACACGGCCGATCGCTGCGTGCCCCTTTCGTGCTGCCTTCGTCGCCTCTGGCGACAAATGGACACGGTCGCCGTCACGACTGGCTAGGCCTAGTTCGATCATGCTCGTGAGGTTCTTGACAGCGTCGAGTTGATGTTTATCGGGGGCATCGCTAAGACTCGGTGGTGACACGGCGTCAATCGTGCGCTGAAACTCGTCGTTGTGCCCTGGGCTCTGCGCGAGGTACAGCGCAAGAACAGCCATCATGCTCGCCCGGAGTTCCGGGGGGTTGAGAAGTGCCATTTCTTCGGGCTCCTACAGAACTTGCTCGAGGTCTTCAATGCGGTAGGCCGCGTCCATGTCCATCACGGGTCGCTCGTCCTTTCCGGAGCACAACTCGTCGGGTACAAGAACGACAACCAGGCTTGAGCGCGAACTGCCCTCGAGCAGCAGACTTGGGTCGACCCCTTCCGGGATGAACGCGAGCGTTGGCACCCCAACCTCGCTGACAGGATCGAAATCCTCCAACTCCATCAGCATGGTCGGCGCTTCGTTGCCGCTCGGCCCAGGCAGCCAGTCCATCGCCGCATCAGCGACCGACTGCGGAACGACCAGTAGGCGAATCTGGCCTGCCGCTAGCAGCGTGCGTACCACCCGCCGCATACGGCGCTGAGAGTGGCAGTCCTCGGATCGCAATCCAACGATCAACCTCGGCCCCCACCGACCTTTCGTCGCAAGGCCGTAGAGCTTTGAGGCCTGCATATCTCGATGAAGCTCGATTCCCTTTGGGCGCGGCGACGGCGACGACCAGCGGCCTCGACCGGACGCTCGGCAGTATCCGCAACCGCCGCAACTCGGGAGGCACACGGTCGCAAAGTCCGGACTCTGCAGCGTGTAGTGCTGAGCGATGAGCGCACCTGCACAGTCTCGGCCGGACATGGCCGATTTCAGCGCTTGCAGGCCCTCGCCACCTCGCTCGGCCGAGGCCGAGCGCACAGGTTCGACGACCCCACTCCAGAAGGACTCGGCTTGATGGTCGCCACGTAGGAGTCGCACCGTGAGCCAGCCGCGATCGTCACGCATCTGTTCTGGCTCCGCCGAATGCCCAGCAAGGCTGAAGTCCCAGGAGAGCGCTCCAGCGCGAGCCAATAGGCTTACTGTGAAGAGGTTCCATCGTTCGTTGTAGTCCGTGTGGGCGTCGAGGTCAGTGGGCACCGCCGTCAGGGGCAAGCGCACCAAACCTCCCTCTAGGAACTCTGCGCTTCGAATCATCGCATTCCAGCGATCCCGTGCGCGATCCGCCGTGATGTAGCGGGGGGACGCCAGACTCGACGCCACGTCCATGTCACCGCTCGTCGGGAGCACGATGGAGATGGAAGGCCTTCCGTCACGACCGGCCCTTCCAACTTCCTGGTAGTAGCGGTCGAGCCCCTCTGGAACACAGGCGTGGACGACCGTCTTGATGTCCGGCACATCGATGCCAAGTCCGAAGGCCGAGGTGGCAAACACCAGATCCACCGACGCCGGAGCATCTGGCGTGTCTCGGAGCGCGCCCAGCACATGTTCCCTCTTGCTGGTTGAAGAGGCTCCATCAACCACTGCGAACCGTCTAAATCCACCCGTCGCCGCAAGGCGACTGAGACGATCCGGAGTCAACGTGTCGGGTCGAGCAGTACGTTCATCGCGAAGTGTCGTGTACACAATGGCGGGCCTCGGCAAATGGCGCAGCGTCTCCAAGAGTCGCTCGTCACGTACGTCGCTGCTGGCGACAGGAGTAGCCCAGAACGTCGGCTCCGGTCGCACCATCGGAGCACCGATATGGTCGAAAGGGCCCGGTGCCCCAAAGAGAGCCTGTAGGAGCTTGAGCGTGTCTTCTGTCAAGGTTGCACTTGCGAGAATCGTTCTGAACGGCTCATGCCCGGCTCGCACACTCTCGCGAAGTAGATGGGTCCGAAACCCTGCGAGTGCATGGAAGTTCGGACGGAATCCGTCACCCCAACTACTCACCACGTGAGCTTCGTCGACGGCCAGAAGCCTCAATCTTCCTCCCGCTGCCACATCCGTGAGCGGCCGGGAGAGAGCCGTGACAACTGCCTCGGGGTTCGTGAAGACCACCGGTTGTGCGCCGATCGAGATCCGTCGCACGAACTCGGACTTTTCACTTGGCGAGAGTTCGCCGTGGTAGGCCGTTGGGGGCGAACCCGGATGCTGGTTCGCGTAGCGTCTCTCCTGATCGAGGGCGAGTGCAACAGTTGGGACGACCACAATCGATGTCGAACCGTCGGCGGGCTGAAGAACTGCGGGGGCGAGCATGGCAAGTGTCTTTCCGCCGCCTGTCGGAAGATTCACAACGAGCGTGCTCCCGGGTTCCGCCAACAGCGCACTCCTAACAGCCGTCCGCTGCCCCGGGGTCCGATACGTCCTGAACTCCTCGTCGATCATGCTCAGGAAAGGGTCACCCCGGACAGATTCCTCGCGCCGCACGACACGCGTGTCGGAAACGTCGCGGTCGACGGCGGACTCTCGACCGAGGTCAATCCAGTCCGGCACCCAGGGCCGAGCACGAACCCGAACGTGGGTTCCCTGGTCGCCGACCTCCAAGCCAAACAGGTGCCAAGGGACCCTGTCCAATGCCCCCGCACCCCGGGGGACATCGAGCCAAGCTCGAGTGTGTTCGCCTTCACTTGACGGTCCTGACACACCTCGCCGGACATCGTCGACTCGTAGCGCCTGACGAATGAGCACGGCAGCGTCAGAGAGCCCCTGGCCCAGCATTGCGCTTTGCAGCGCCAAACAGACTCGATCGGCCGCCGGCGCGTCGTGACCGTTCGACATCCGATTCAAGAACGCCTGAATGTTTGGCACCGAACTCATTCGGACTTGCCTGCCGAAGCGACGTCGATGTCCGCGAAGATGACGGCTCCGCATCCGACTACATCGATGTCAAGATCAAAGTCACGGGTGAGAGCGGCCCGTACCGCTCCCAGAGCAGCGACCTGCTCTTCAACACCTTCCACCCCGCTGCTTTGCCGTGCACTCAAGACCGACAGGCGTCTGCCGGTTGAAGCCCGAATATGGTCCGCGACGCGACGACTCGAAGCGACCGACGCCCGGCGCTCCAAGATCCGTTGGGCCCGTGCCAGTCCATCCTGGCAGACCTCCTCCCAGTTGAGGTGACGGATCAGCGATTCGAACAGTTCCGGACGGGACCCCAGGTTCTGATCACCAAGTGATCGGTCGTACGCAAGCACCGAGCGACTGTCGATTTCCTCGCCGCCAACGGACATGAAAACGGTCTCAAGAAGCGGAGGTGCGTACGACCGGCACTCCGACACCAGCCAATGTCCGAGCCCAACACTCTCCGCAACTGAACTGGCACTCTGTGGCACCTCGACTCGGACGACGAAGTCCGTACGAAGCACGACTGTCGGTGGCCAATGGTTCTTCACGTGTCGAGAGAACGCGAAGGCCACGCCACGGTCATCAGACTCCAGGTGCCGAACAATCTCGTCGAACAGGCCATGACCCGCCCGGACCAGCGGCAACTGACGTTCAACAGCGGCCGACCGGTCGACCGTCAACTCCTGGTTCATCCACGGCGCCATTGCGGCTTCGAGTTCGAATGGGACCTGAAGACGCGGCCGACCAGCGATCCGTATCGACCCTCTTGAGGGGCGTGCGATCTTGGCTCCAACGCCGCGCAACCAATCGACGAGGGCGCCGTCGTTCGTCGAATGGGACTCCAGTTCGAGCAAGCGTTGGTTCAGACGTTCATGCTCACCCTTCGCAGAATCAAGCGAGTCATGGGCGGCGATGCGATGACCCTCAGCAGCAAGTTGGTCATGTCGCACCTCGACGTCGGAATCGAAGACTGCGACGCCTTCGACGATCACCTTCGCGAGCAGTTCTGACTCAACGTCGGCGAGCACGTACTGCAATGACGAGACCGAGCGGTCAAACACGCCGCACGAGTCCGCTGCGAAGAGGAACCACCCCATTCCATATGACTGTTCTCCGTACACAAACACCATCGAGGCAACAGGACGCCGTTCACCACGGGCGTGCCGGTCGGCACGACCGATGCGTTGCTCCAACCGGAAGACCTCCCAGGGAAGGTCGAGATGGACGATTGCGTCAGCGTCTTGAAGGTTGACTCCTTCTTCGGCGCTCGCGTCGCACACGAAGAGCCGGCACTCTTCCTGAGATCTCCAATGTTCGGCGTTCGTGGAGTTCTGATCAGAGGTCTGACCGTCTAGATGCCGGGCGACGCGATGGGCCCCGTACTTAGCCTCCACTGCATCTGCGAAGTCCTTCGCGACGCTGGTGTAGCCAGTCGACACGATCACCTTGCCAAGGTTTCGGGAGATAGCCATCTCGCCTACCTGTCGCACAGCCGCGTCCATCTGCACGGGTTCCAGCGCCTCCAGGTCACGCCGCCAACCGCCACCCAACGACTGCAGCCAACGGGCCGCCTCATCACCACCCGAGCCTTGGCCTCCGCCAAGCCCATCGACAGTCAACAGTGCGGTTGGGAGCGAGCAGCACCACTCGCACATGGTGCGGAACGCGGCAACGGCACTTCCCACCTCAAGTTCGCCCGATTCGATCCGCTCGGCGAGATGAAGACGGAAACTCTCGATCAGATCCTCTCTGAGTTCGTCACTTGCATCGGCGAGTTCGACTGTGAAAGGCCGGCCGCGCCGACGCCCGCGGACACCGAAAGACTCGTGTGTCTCGGCCGTACGGCGCGTTCGAAGCAACCGATGATGAAGTCGGTATGTCTCAGACAGGTGGTTCTTCACCAACTCGATCTGACCCGGCCGTTCGCCGTTGCTGCTGTTGGCCGCTCGTTCCAGGTGCGCGAGGAGTTGTTCGTCCTCGGGGAACATCGATCGCAACTGCTCGGAGAACAGCGAGAGATCGAACTCGTCGAGATCGGGGGACAGGCCGATGTGCACCAGAGCCAGTTCGTCGCGCAACTCCACCCGCCTCGCAAAGGACTCCAAGTCGTCCAAGCGATAGTTGGTCGGGTCAAGCAAGTGCAACAGGTCAAGGAACGCAGCTTCGTTGGAACGAACTGGGGTAGCAGTTAGCAGGAACACCTGCGACGACGAGTGCGCCAATGACGCCAGTTGCCGGAGCACGTGCTCTTGCGATCGACCCGCCCGGGTCAGGTGATGAGCCTCGTCTACGACAAGTACATCCACTGGTTCAGTCGGCCAGGAGTCGTGGTCCCCATGGGACCGGACTCGGATCTGCGCATCGTTGAACTCACCGAGATGGAACTTGTCAACGAGTTCCTCGGCCCACTGTTGCCGCAAGTGCTCAGGTGCAAGTACGAGGACGCTGGCAGATGAGTTCGCCCTGAGTTCCTGCCACACCAGTGCGCCGGCCTCAATTGTCTTGCCAAGTCCGACCTCGTCGGCGAGGAGGTAGCGGCGGACGGCGTCGTTTGAGACCGAGCGCACGACACTCAACTGGTGGGCATGCAACTCGACCGAGGCGAGCAGGAGACCCTCGACTCCGGCGGCAGCAGCACGCTGCTCGTACCAACTCGAGATCAAATCGACTCGCGGCTCGTAGACCACCGGGCTATCTCCGCCGCCCACGGCCAACAACTCAAACGGGTCGGAGATAGGCAAGTTCCACCTGACATCGAAGCTCTCTGCGCCGAGGACCTGGCCGTACCCGTTCGGCATAGCCACAACGAATCGACCGTCTTCATCCGCTTGCTCGGCGTCGATCCGCCCGATTCTCCATCGGTTCCCGTCATGGAAGTAGACACGCGTGTGGCGGCGGAGCCTCGCCGTCGACACATCCTCGTCGACAACCTCTCGCACGACGTAAGGGTCGGTTGACGGACCCTTGAAGTAGCGGACACGCGCCACCCCCTCTTGCATGCTCAGCAACCGACCAACCCCCAAAGGGGTTGCTACAAGATGGCCCACCGTGGCCGTTCTCAACTCCACACTGTCCCGCACAGTGGCCGGCATTGTGTCAGGCGGTGACCGCCTCCGCAAACTTGGGTTGGTGCTGCTGAACCACTCGGTATCTCATGTCCAGTGGTGGTACCTACCGTGTCCGACGAGAGTTTCGGTACGCCGCCAGCACGTGGTTTGCGAGGATCTGGATGTCTTTCGAGGTGTTCTGGAAGTCGTTCCACTTCCGTTTCGTGCCGGAAGCGAGCTCCCACTCGCCTGACGACCAGGCACAGGAGTCGGCGATCAGGCTCACCTCAGCCAGGAACCCATCGACGTTCAGACGATTCTCGTCGCGAAGTCGGTCGCACATTGCGTCCATGAGAAATCCCATTGCGACGATGCCGGCGCCGTGCACGAGCCGGGACTTTCGTGGCGTCGAGTTCCAATCGCCCGGGAAGACCAGGCTTACTGCCGTCCAGTAGTCGTTCACGACGGTGGCCATGGCCTCGAGGTCGCCAGTTCCATCGACTGGATCTCTGAAGTTGTAGAGGTATCCCTCGATGATCGAGTTGTCGAGCATGCGGAGAATGCTGTTGTCCTTGATCACTCCCTCAGGGTTCGTCGGCGTTTGGATCCGCCAGTGGAACGGCGACTCGCTGTCCCAGTTCAGAAGATCGAGCAGTTCGGCAGAGATCTTCCTCCGCGCAAGACTCGGCGGGAGCATGCCGGTGGTGCCAGGGATGAGCTCGTAGATCAGGCTGCGTGGCAGGGGCTTCGTGGAGTTGACGAGGATGAACTGCTCTCGCTGTTCCTCTTCGTTCGCTGTGATGAAGGCCGTGACGGGAATCGGAAACTGTGAGACATTGGCGTCGCGAATCGCCGCCGTTCTCTGCTGGCCATCGACGATCCAACCTGGTCGCAGTTCGGGCGCCTCGCTGACATCGACTGGGATGACGATCTCGCCCGGAACCGAGTAGGTGTCGGACTTAACCGACGGTTCGAAACGCACGCGGTCGTCGAAGGCGATGACAATTCCGTTCGGGATCATCGGAGCGTCGGACTCGATGTACTTTCGAATCGCTGTGATGTGCTGAAGCGATTCGGGTCGTTGATAGCCCTGCACCGCCGATTCGTCGTCGCGGCGTATCCGCGACACGGTTGCGAAGTCGTCGAGGAGTTTGCCATCGACGGCGAACTGATACAGCACCCTGCCGGGCGATTGGGTAATCGCAAGCGCCGGCAAGCGCAACTCGACAGCTTGGTCGGAGACGGTCACGTGTGTTCTCCAGTCGTTTGCAGAGAGTGAAAGCCGTTTCGCGAGATGCGGTCTCGGAAGACGGCCAGGTTGTGGAAGCCACGTCGCTTGTTGCGCTCAGAGCCTCGAAACATGATCACCTCAATACCGGCTTCCTCGCAGATTCCACAGCCGCAGTCCTTCCACGGACGCGCCGAAAGCGTACGGAGGTACTCGGCTTCGCGTGTCTTCTTCACGCCGACCAGGTCTTCGTAGTCGAGGACGCGTTGCAGCGCCTGTTCGACGGGCAACTCGCCGGCGTCGTACGCACGGAGTCCTTCGAGGCAACTTCGCTCGGCGAGGATCGCGGCGCGCTGGTCCACCTTGCCGGCCTTGATCTGCCGCTTGAGCGAGGCGTTTCCGTCGACCTGCGGAACCTTGATGGCCACGTAGGTTGAGTCGAGCGTGTAGTAGTTGTCGGTGTCGTCCTTGAACGCTTGTCGAAACGGCGAGGTGCTATCGAACGACGTCACGCCGTGCTGAGCAAAGCGGCGCATCTCGTCCACTCGGGTGATGCCCAGTAGATGGAGTTCGGTCTCGGGCTTCCTCACACCGCTCGAGGCTTCAAGGCTGCTGACGATGTCATTGCTGCGAAGAGGAACCATGCCGCCCATGGCGATCTTGACGTATCCGAGGTCTTGAAGATCACTCACCGATTGGGCGTAGGAGTCGGCGCTCCATCCGTGCGCGACCCCGATCGGGACGATGTCGCAGTTTCGCCGGGAGACCTCGTCAAGAAACAACCTGGCGTTGTTGAGCGTGATGTCGAGACGCCGTTCCCATTCAGAGATCATCTCGTCCGGGATCGGGTCGCCGTCTCGGACAAACCCGAAGACAATGTGGTCCGGAGCGACCCCCCAATCGAGTCCGCAGTACTCGTAGAAGTCCAGCACCTCAGCGACCGAGTATGGAGGCTCTTCTTCGTTGAAGTAGGTGAACGCGCCGCAGTCGCCCATGATCAGGACGTCGCGATGGACCTCGTCGAGTCGAAAGAACCGCCGGGCGCGCTCACGGTACAGACGATTCCGAGCACCGGCGGTGTACCGGGCACTGGTCCGTGCGCCGTGACCATCGACGATCGACTTCGAAATGAGCAAGCCATCGAACGGTCGGTGCTGCAGAACCTCGTGTGCGTAGCGGTCGTCGCGCTGCCGAATTCGATGGACGGGATGCTCCTCCGTGACGAAGTCGAACATCGGATCGACCTGATCCTGACTGTCCGGGAAGAAGAACCTCATGCGTGTGCCCCCACGTCGTCAAGTGCCGCATGCAGTCGCAACAGGTGGTTGGACAGTTCGTTGATATGGCGCGGAACGTTCTGGATCTCATTCCACTCCAGTCCGAGTGTCTCCCACCTACCGCTGGTCCAGTGGCACTGCGGCGCGATGGCCGACAGTTGGCGCCGAACCTCATCTGCCGCTCCCTCCCGACGCGGATTGACCGCGGTCAGCATCCGGTCCATCAGACGACCCATCGCTCTGATTCCGGCGCCGTGCATGAGACGGCTGTGTCTCGGGTCTTTCCCCCAAGCGTCAGGAAAGGTGTCCCTCACTGCGGCCCAGTAGAGGTTGAGAGCGGCCAGTGCCTGGTCGAAGTCGGTCTCCCCGGAAGCCGCATCCCGATAGACGAAGAGACATCCGGTCGGTTGAAAACTCTCTTTGACCATATTCACGATGCTGGTGTCGGTGACGATCGCAGCTCTGCGCTGCTCCACCGGCGTCGAAGGACGACGGATCAATCCGACGAACGGTGAGTTGGCGTCTTGATTGAGAACGTCGCATACAGCCGAGGGCGTCTTCCTCATGGAGAGTCGAGGCGGCAAGGAACCGCTCACAGCCGGCAGCAGTTCGGTCACCAGTCCGCGTGGCAACGGTTTCGTGTTGTTGATTCGCAAGAACTGGTCGCGCTGAAGATCGACCGAATGCGTCACGAACGCGCTGACGGGGACAGCGAGGTCGGTGCGCTGCGACCGGCTGAGAGCAAGGGCGCGCTGCTGCCCATCGACGATCCACCCTGGTTTCCGTTCGCCGTCCAGCGGAACCGGAATCTCAATCGACCCCGAAGAGGCCAACCCGTCCGAAACGTGTGGACCACGACTGCCGATGAACCGCGCTGACGGCGAGAGTGCCAGGATGATCGGATTCGGGAACAACACCTCGTCGCCGTCAAGGTACTCAGTGATCTCTTTGATGTGCTGACGTACCGACGGTCGTTGGTAGCCGATCAAGTCGCCCGCATCATCCCTCGCGATGCGAGAGATGTCTGCGATCTTCAGAATCTCTCCCGGCGTAAGCGAGAAGAAGTAGAGGGCGGTCTGCTCCGACTGATGCAGTTGGAGCGCCCGTCTGACGAAGTACTCCCTTGCGGAATCACTGCGGCCCATTGTTCGCCAGCACCTCCTTGAACAATCTGCCAAACCGATGCTGCTCACAGGCAAAGCCGGAGGCTCGGTATTCCCGAAGCAACGCTGTCTTCGTGGCGGAACTGTCTTCATCCACACGGCGTCGGATGAACGCGGAGACACGGTCATCGCTCGTCGGGGTCCGATCGAAGCGCCGAAGTTCGGGTTGCCTGGACACGAGCATCTCGAGCGCCTTTGTCGCCTCCAGCAGACTCGAGTCGGCTCGCTCAGTCACCAGGTAGCGCGCTACTCGAGCGTTGAGTGCCTGACGCGACCCGCCGAGTTCCGCCTGCACCCGGGCATCTACTGGCGGCGCCGAATCGCGCAGCCCAGGAGGGGCTTGGCCACCGAGGCAGACAACCGTCATCTGCGATGGATCAGCGAGAGTGGAACGTGCCGCCAGGAGATCATCGACGCAGGCGCGAAGATACGGCGGCGACAGGGCTACGAGCAGGCTGTCTTTGGGGTGGGACTTTGCGAGGCTGGCGAGCGTCCGAGGTTGGCCGGGTTCAGGCCCTTCCCAGTTTGCGAGTTCTGACCACCAAGCACTCCTGTCGCCTCCAACCGCGACACGATCAGCACCGTCGCTGAACGCTGCCGAGTACGACCGAAGCGGGGCCGTACTTCGGATAAGGCCGTAGCCCGCCGACGCAACCCACAACTCCACCTGCCGCCCTCGCGGCGCGAGGGCGGGGATCGACGTCGACACCGTCCAGTGCTCACCCTGATACAAGCTCTCAGCTGGTACGACCATCGCGTCAGAATCGCTCAGGCATTCGACCCACTGTTGGCACCGCTTCGCAACAGCTATGGACGGATCCAAATGTCTCGCCATCAGGCCATCTGGAGTCGTTGCCGACTTGCGGTTCGAGCAGGAGACAACCAGTCGCGTCGTCGTTGACCTAGTCACGGTGCGTGGGCGCCAGTCTGTGGTCGAAGCCCGGCGACCACGTCTCTGCGAAGGCGGCATGGTGGTGGATGCTCTCTTCATTTTGTGCAAGCACGCTGAACTCGAGGCCTGGCCACTTGCCAGCGACCATCGCAACCGAGTCGCGAACCATGTCCTCGACAAACACCGGCTTGTCGTAGGCCGTCATGGTCATCACGCGCTCGTCGGGTCGCTTAACCAACGGGTACACCGGCGAGGACGCACACGCCTCCGCAATCCCAATGAGATCGATGAGACCAACGCTCGACGAGTCGCCAATGTCAACGGCGATCGTCACCTGTCCTCGTTGGTTGTGGGCGCCGTAGTCGCTGATCGCCTTGCTGCACGGGCACAAACTCGTCACTGGAACACGCACACTCACCACGGTTCGTCGGGCACTCGATGCAGCCACGGCGGTCAGCGCGCACGAGTACTCAAGCTTGGCGGTAGCCCCAGTTGCCGGGGCTGCACGATCGAGAAACAGCGGGAAGCTCGTTCGAATCGTCGCCGACTCGGCTTTGAGCCTCGCCCGAACGTCCTCGGCTAGTCCGCCGATGCTCGTCGGCGACAACGGGTCGGAAAGAGCCGCCACCGCTTCAACGAACCGGCTCATGTGAGTGCCCTTGATGTGGCCCGGCAACTCGACCGAGAGGTCGAAGTTGGCAACTGATGACTGGGCATCTCCTGTCGTGTCCGCAACATCCACGGGATAGCGCAGGGCTTCAACGCCTGCCCGCTGCAGACAGATCGCACGCTCGTCGGGGCGACCCTGCACGTCCTCAAGCGAGACATTCACGATGCCGGCCCTCGATAGACGCAACCTGACGTGCAGGTCTCGCGTACGACAACCTTGGATAGCGGCAGGTCGCCATCGAGTTGGCTCCAGAGCCAAGCAGCGAGCGTCTCACTCGTCGGGTTCTCCAGCCCCGGCACATCGTTGAGGTAGTGATGATCCAGCCGATCAAGGATGGGTGCGAACGCCTGCTTGATCTCTGCGAAGTCCATCACCCAGCCGGTTCGTTCATCTGGTTCCCCGTCAACATGCAGTTCGATTCGATAGGAGTGGCCGTGGAGACGACCGCACTTGTGTCCTTCGCTGACGTTGGGCAGTCGGTGAGCGGCCTCGAAGGTGAACTCGCGAAAGATCTCCATCACGGGATTCCGATCAGCTTGTGGGTCTGCAACGACAACTGCCAAGAAGGGTGCTCAAGGCAGTACGCCACCGCCTGTTCAGTTGCCTCCGCTCGATGTTCGCCGTCCATCGGCTGAAGGTAGAAGTGCTCGAAGTCAAGCTCCGACACCTCTGCGGGCTGAAGGCCCGCTTGCGGGAAGACCAGTTTGAGTTCGTCTCCTGAATGCACAACGAGTGCGGCACCGTCCTTCGGGCTCACGCAGATCCAGTCCACGCCGCTCGGCACCTCGATCGTGCCGTTCGTCTCGATCGCGATCTCGAAACCACGCTCCCGCAATGCGGCGCAGGCCTGCTCGTCCAACTGGAGGAGTGGTTCGCCTCCCGTGCAAACCACGTACCGCCGATCCGTCGAGTTGCCGGCCCACGCTGTTTCCACGGCCGCGGCGAGTTCGTCAGCCGTCGAGAACTTGCCGCCTCCGGGCCCGTCGGTGCCGACGAAGTCGGTGTCACAGAACTGGCAGATGGCTGTCGGGCGGTGGCGCTCCTGGCCGCTCCAGAGATTGCAGCCGGCAAAGCGACAGAAGACAGCAGCACGGCCAGCGCGGGCGCCCTCCCCTTGCAGCGTGTAGAAGATCTCCTTGACTCGATAGCTCATGCCACGTTGAGCGCTGGATCAGATAATCCGGCCTCCGCAAAACCTTTGGCGCGGAGCAGACAGGAGTCGCACTGTCCGCAGGGCCGACCAGCATCGTCGGGGTCGTAGCAACTATGCGTCAGCCCGTAGTCGACCCCGAGGGTCTGGCCCAACTCGATGATGCCTGCCTTCGTCAACTCCATGAGCGGTGCGTGGATCACAGTCTTTGTTGTGCCTTCAACCCCACCCTTGGTCGCCAGATTGGCCATCCGCTCGAAGGCTTCGATGAACTCGGGCCGGCAGTCGGGATAACCCGAGTAGTCCAGGGCGTTGACCCCGACGAAGATGTCCGAAGCCTCGAGCGTCTCAGCCCAGGCCATGGCGAAGGACAAGAAGATCGTGTTGCGCGCCGGCACGTACGTGATCGGGATTCCAGACTCCATCTCGTCGATGGCGCGTCCCTTGGGGACCTCCAGGTCGGCGGTCAGAGCCGAACCACCGAAAGACCGCAGGTCGATCTTGGCAATGACGTGGTCGGCCGCACCCATCGCCTCTGCCACCTTCCGCGCGGCTTCGAGTTCGACGTCGTGTCGTTGCCCGTAGTCAAAGCTCAAGGCATAGCATTCGTACCCCTCGTTCTGGGCAGCGGCGAGGACCGTCGTCGAGTCGAGTCCTCCGCTGAGCAGCACGACTGCTCGTGGTTTCGTCTTCATGCTCGTGCCTTTCTGTCAGCGAGTACCGCACAATTGAGCGCAGTTTCCGTTCAGACTACACGTATGTAACTACACCGACGACGGAATCGCATCACCGTCGTCATCCGACATGTGACCAGCCGACACAGCGAGTGGCAATGGGTACGACTACCCGGCGCCACCACGACGTTGCGCAGTGGCTGTCGACTCCCACAGAAGCATGGGCGTTGCGCTGGCTCTGCCAGGCGGGCCTCGATGGCTCGGCGCCCACCTCGGCCAGTGTCGCCGGGTAGCGGCGGTTGCGCTCTCGCGCTCAATGCTGACGCGGGCCAATGCCTACAGATCGGGTCACCCCCCAACCGTCGACGTCGATCGCAGCATCAGACAACTGTCTGCTGGCCTCCGACGCATTGAGCCATGACGACCCGGCCACAGCGGTACCTGGTCGGACGCTTCAGCCGTGCCGGAACAACCCGCCTGCCGGCGTCGGTCACGACCGGTCGGATGTGACACGCTCGGATGGCATGGGTCGCGAGCACTTTCCGAATCGAGCAGCAGCCTGGCGGTTCATGGCGGAGCTTCATCCCACGTTTGATGCGTCGAATCAGGCGACCGCTGAGCGGATCGTCGACCGACTTGTCGAGCTGTCGGGTACCACGATCGACCACTACGACGAAGGCAACCCCGGGTCGAGCCGAGAGGTCAGGGTCCACACGCCGCTCGGGAACATCTGGGTCAGCCCGACCAGAGTCTGGGCCCCAGGCGGGCTGGCGCACACCGACGAGTTCGAGTTCGAACCGTTGGACAACAACGGCCGCTCGTACCTCCTCCCGACCCGCTCCAAGAGTCGCTCGATCGGCCAGGACGACGCTGCCGACACCCAGCTGTGCCCGAACTGCTTCATCTCCCACCCCGTCGGAGGCAGCTGTCCCTTCTGCGGTGACAACTGAGCGAGGCCCGAGGCGATACGGTCCCAGATGTCGAGCTCCGGTTGGCGAACCGGTTGCTCGGCGGCGGGTCACGATCTGCAGCAGTTCGCGGGTGTCAGCTGCGAGACGTGTGGTTCGGCTCCGCCTCATCACGAGTCGATCGAGAGAGCAGGAGAACCATGAGCCAGTTGGTCGCGTACTACGACGAGGAACCCGTTGAGGTCGACAACAAGGTCGAGATTCGCCAAGACCACATCTCCGCCGTGGGGGCAGCTCGGTCGGTCGAGGGCGCTGTGCGCACCCACCTCGTCTACGTCGTGGTCCACCGACCGGCCGAAACCCTGCTGGTCCCGTTCGGCGAGTACGACGACTGGTCGCTTCGCGACCGCTACAACGAGGCGATCCGCATCATGAACGTCCTTGGTGCTTCGACAATTGTGTGCGAGACGTTTCGAGAGGTCTCACAGGCCGGCGGCCTCCGCGCCAGGATCAATGGAAAGGGTGGTGGTCTTCAACAGCAACGGGACGAGAACAGCGGTTTCGACTTTCGTCATGAAGGGTCGGGCAACGCGCCCCGTGATCCGAACCCGCTCAACTGGCCGGACGAGCCGGGGTTCGCCGCCGCCGTGATGAGCGTGCTCGAGAACGGTTCGGCCGAGGTCGAGCTCAACATCAAGAGCAGCAGGAACTACTCGGTGAACGGTTCGCTCGGGGTGCAGCTGGGCGGGCTCGGCTTCGATCTCGGCGGCATGATGCAGAAGAGCGGCGCCACCAGCCTCCACATTCACGCGACGTTCCCGCAGGCACGGAAGGGCTGGAAGTGACCGATCCGGGAGCCGGTAAGCGATGAGCGGCGATCAGGTCACCTTTCAACGCCGGCCACAATCGCTGAGCGCTGCCATCCGGCGGGCGAAGTCGACGGACCTCGCCGTGCGGATGCGGAACCAGATGGCAGTCGATCTCGGCCACAAGGAGGACCTGGTCGACGACGACTACGTCGGCGTCAGTCGTGGACAGCAATCCAGCCGCTGGAGCCTGAAGAAGTCGGAGCCGAAGTTCGGCATCGTCGTGGCAACCACGTCGCGGCTGCGCCTCGTCATCGCTGACGGAGAGGCGATCACCGACATCCCGCTCGGATCGCTCAGCCTCGTCCACGACGAAAACAACGCCATGACGTTCACGGTCAAGGACGGTCGCGGCTCGACAGAACCGATGACGCTCATCTTCCCGAAGCGCCGCGCGCCCGTCGCCCAGTTCCTCCGCAACGAAGGCGACGGTGCCAGGGGCCGGCTGAGCAAAGTCAAAGGTCGGTTCGCCCGCTAGCAACTCAACGAAGTTGGGGACACCATGGATCTTGACGTTCAACGCGGCAAGTATTTGCGAAGCTACGTGCGGCTGACAAAGAGCTCATTGAAGTTGGCTCTGACGGCACGCTGAACAGCAAGTAGTCGCTTCAGGCCACAAGAAGACCGGCAAGAGCGCTCCGGCGAACCAAAGGTCATCTGGAACGGTTGACCCTATGTCGCGGGCGCTACGGTCTGGACCTGCAGCCGGCCGTGAGAATGTAACACGAGTTCCGTACGCAAGACCGTGTCGCGAACGAGTCACGGTCCGATCGATAGACATATCCCGAGCGCAACGAGCGAAGATTGGAGCCCCAGTGAGTGCAAGCGGAACAAGGACGTGTTCGATTTGTGGGGAACAGGGACACGACCGCAGATCCTGCGACGTATCCGCCAATGCCGGGACCTGCAGCGTGTGTGGGTACCGGGGGCACGACAAACGCAACTGCCCCTCCAAGTAGCCACCTAAGGCACCACGGGTTCGCCTACGGCTCGTTCTCTGTGACTTGCTGGCGGTTCGGCCGGGAGTGCCCGCCCGCAACCGACGAGGCGTCCCACCGGCGGCGCGGCGCCGGATCAGGCCAACGTCCGACATGCGCCGCCGTTGCGCCTCTTGTGCGAGGCCGTCGGAAACGCCGACTTCGTCGTCGTGCCCTACGACACCCGACCCGTGGTGGTTACGTGGGCGATGACGTCGTCGGGGTTCGTCCACCATTCGGTCACCATCACTCGAGTCACGGGCCAGCCGAAGGCGTTGAGGACTGCGGCTTCTGACACCAACCTTGCTTCTGCCGACGTGTCGTCGTCGCCTGGGTCGATGAGCACACCCAGGCGGTAGCCGTCGTCTCCTCGGATGGCGACGTCGATGGTGAACTGGCTGCGGCCGACGTCGGTGTCGACCTCGAAGCCTTCCTGCCTCAGGCGCTCGGCCAGCTCCGCCGCGACGGCCGACCTGGCTCCTGCACCGGGTGACTCGTCGCCGACCCGCAACGAACGCAGCACCGCTTCTCCCCCGTCGCCGCCCGCACTCTCGGCCTGCGCATAGGCGAGGAACCGGGCGAGGTGGGCGGCGCCGTCGTTGTGGAGGTTGGTGATGGCCGGGGCCTCGATCGTGCTGACGATCGCCATGTGCTGCTTGGCCCGACTGAAGATCACGTTCAAGCGGCGCTCGCCGCCGGCCTGGTTGACCGGTCCGAAGTTCATGCGCATCTTGCCGTTCGGGTCGGGGCCGTAGCAGACGCTCATGATGATCAGCTCCCGCTCGTCGCCCTGCACGTTCTCCAGGTTCTTCACGAACAGCCCGACGTACTCACCGTCGTCGACACGGTTCTGCTCCGCCTCGTACAACTCGGCGAAGTGCTGATCGACCGCCGCCAGATCGGCGAGGGACGACTCGATCGCCGTCTGCTGCGCCTCCGAGAACGCCACCACACCGATCGTCAGCCCGCACCCCGACACCAGCACGGCCCGCACCAGCTCGGCGACGTAGTCGGCCTCGGCGGTGTTGCGGCGGTGCTCGTACACACCGTGGGGCACCCGATGGAACGAGATCGGCCGGGCCAGCACCTCGGCCAGGTTCTCCCGGGCGTCGTCGGGGCCCGACACGACGATGTCGGGGCGCTCGTCGCCGTCGAACAGGCGGTCGGGCACCGTGGCGAGACGGGCGTCGTAGAAGGCGTGGTTGCTGTAGGCGATCAGCGACTCCGACCGCGACCGGTAGTGCCACGTCAGCGTCGACGACGGCAGCGACAGGTCGGCCTGGGTGAGGAAGCTGTCAGCGTCGAGGGTGACCGTCACCCGATGACCGTCGTCGTCGACCACGTCGACCTCACCGTCGTCGTCATCGGTCTCGGCGGCGAAGAACCGGGTCGGCGGGAGCTGCATCCGGTCGCCCACCACGATCACCTGCGGCGCCCGGAACAGGCTCGGCACCGCGTCCTCCACCGGGATCTGGCTCGCCTCGTCGAACACCACGGCGTCGAACCAGGTGCCGTCGAGCGGCAGGGTGTCCGACACCGACAGCGGGCTCATCAACCAGATCGGCTTGAGGTCGCGCACCACGGCACCCGAGTCGCCGGCGGCCAGCTCACGGATCGACCGGAATCGCATCTTCTTCTGGAATTCCCGCTCGAGCACGCGCCGGCCGGCGTTGTAGGTGCGCTTCAGCTCCTTGTCCTCGTCGGACCGGCCGGCCATCGACGCCTCTGAGTGTTCGACGTGATCGAGGAAGCGACGCTTGGCGCGGGCGGCGACCATGCCGGCGTTCGCGTCGAGCAGGGTGCGATAGCGGGCGAGCACCTGATCGACCACCTCGTCGAGCCGGGCACCGCTCATCGACGCACTCGCACCACCGGCGCGACGGAGGACATCGTCGAGCACGGCCCGCTCGATCGCGTCGGGTGTCGAGCCCGGCTGCAACACCGCTGCGATGACGGGCGCCGGCGCTTCGGCCAAGTCGCGCCAGGCGAGGAGGAGCGGTTCGTCGACGACGGAGGTGGCCTCCAGCCCGGCGGCGAGCGGGGTGAGGTCGGCGTCGGGGGTGGTGTCGTCGGCGACGATGCGGGCGGTCACCTCGCCGAGTTGTTGGAGGGCGGGGACGAGGCGGGGCACGTCGACCGAACCGGCGGCGCAGGCGGCGACGAGCGGGTCGCCGGCCAGGCCGTCGATCATCGAGATGACGGCGGGCAGATCGTCGGTGCCGTAGCGGGTGGTGAGCGCCGCTCGCTGCGCAGCGACGGCGTCGTTGGCGTCGTGCCAGGCGACGAGCTCGGTCAGCACCTGGGTCACCGACGGCTCCACCTGGTGATCGGCGAACCGATACGACCCGTGGACGAGCGACTTCACCTTCCGCCACGACCCCGACAGGAACTTGAACGCCGACCCCTCCTTCGACTGCGCCACCGACAGGGCGGCACGCGCGTCGGCGGCGTCGAGCACCGTCGTCCACCGTTCCCGCGCGGTGCCTTTCTGGTCGGCCTCGGCCTGCGCCGCGTCGAGCGCGGCCTGGGCAGCGCGCAGGTCGAGGTGGGCGGGATGGCTGCGGTCGAGCACGCCGATCACGCCGCGCTCGTGGAAGGCGGTGAGCCAGCCGGCGACCGGGGCGACACGACGGACGGAGCCGACGGTGACCGGCTGGTCGGGCGTGCCGGCGGCGGCGGTCGCGTCGAGGAAGGGCGGGACGGCGGCCGCCAGTTGCGAGCCGACCTCGCGGGCGGTCACGACCGGGTCGCCGTCGGTCAGCTGATTCGGCTGAACGTGGAGTGCGGCCACCTCTCCGAGCGGGCCGGTTCGTCCGCCGGCCGCGGCTGCGGCGACGACCCGGTCGATCGCCGGGCGGGCGGCGCGCCACGCCGGTTCCTCCAAACCGTCGGGCAGGTGATCGGCCGGTTCCACCCGGCGCACCCGCAGACCGACCAGACGCTCGACGATCGAGGCGAGGCTCGCCCGGTCGCCGCGCTCGTCCGTCACCTCGGCGAAGAGTCGCTCGAGCGGATCGAGCACCTCGTGCACCGCGGCCAGTGCCGCCGTCCGGGCGGTTTCGCGGTCGTCGGTGCCGTCGGCGAGCCACGACTCGTAGGTGGCGCCGAGGTCGGCGATCACCTCCTTGCGGTCGAGCTGCGAATCGTGCACCGTCGCCACGATCTCGCCCAGCCCCGCCTGGCGGAGGCGGTGCGCCACCACGTCGATCGCCGCCCGCTTCTCGCACACGAACAGCACCCGCTTCCCGTCCGCCACGAGGGTCGCCAACAGGTTGGTGATCGTCTGGCTCTTGCCGGTGCCCGGCGGCCCCTGGATGATGAACGACTCGCCCGCCGACGCCTTCCGCACCGCCCGCGCCTGCGCGTCGTCGGCCGGGAGGACCAGCGGCTGATCGACCGTGAACGGGTCGGGCGGCGCCTGGTCGGTTCGGCGCGGGACCGGGGCGAAGATCGACTCGAACGACTCGAAGGCCGGGGCGGTCGCGTCGTCGGCGAAGCCGGACGGTTCGGCGCCGGCGGCGAGGACCGTGTCGTAGTCGCGGGCCAGGTTCGTGCGACGCGACCCGAGCGAGGCGAGGGTGACCGCACACAGGTCGACCTCCCATCGGTGCCGGCTCACGTCGCCGGTGCTCACCGCATAGTTCGTCTGCTCACGGGCACCGGGCGGCTCGAGCGTGGCCGCTGCTCGGCCGGACGGTGGCGGGAGCGACGGGGCCATCGCGTTCGGTTGTGGCGGACGTGGCGCTGCGTCGGTCATCGATCGGAGCGGCAGTTCGGCGGAGCGGACGAAGCGCCGGTAGAGGGCGAGGCCGAGCGGGCGCCAGTCGTCGTGGTCGTAGCTGTGGTCCTGTCGACGCCACCTGCCTTGGCTCGCCATCGCCCGCGCCTTGCGGCGACGGTAGGCGTCGACGCGGAGCTGTGCCCGGCGGCGGATCAGGTGGATGCGGGGCGTGTCGACCAGGTCGATCGTGAGGGATGGTTCGGTCGCCCGCACCGCGGCCTGGAAGTCGGCGACGAAGGTGAGGATCGACTGGGCGTCGCCGTCGATCCGTTCCGGCAGGGTCACCCCGAAGCGGGAGCGGAACACGTGCCGCAGCACCGGGTTCACGTCGAGCCCCTCCTCGGTCTGCACCCGATACCGGTTGCGCACCCCCTTCTTGCGGGTCAGCTCGGCCGGGGTCACGAACAGCGGCGAGTTGACGTGCTCGTCCGTCTCCGGATCGACCCAGCGGAGGAACGCAGCGATGAGCTGGAGGCGGCCGTGGCCGTGCTCGGCGCGCAGCTTGCGCTCGTTGCTGATCATCGTGTCGAGCGCCGGCGCCAGGTGCGGCGCCTCCTCGAACCGACACCACTGCTCGAGGTCGACCGCCTTCCCCGACCGGAACGCCGCACCCGCCTTGCCCGTCCACGTGAGGAGGTCATCGGGGCGGATCCGGTTCACGTCGAGCAGCAGCGGCACCGACGCCTCGGTCAGCGAGACGTTCGCCGACGTCGGCTTGAAGTAGAGGGCACGGTTGCGGCGAGATACGTCGAACACGCGCTCGCGCAAGGTGGCGAGGACGGCCTTCCGCCATCCCTCCTCCGCCGCGTAGGCGTCGGCGAGGTCGAGATCGGGCGGCACCTCACGGTGGTGTTCGAGCTGGGCGATCACCGCCGAGAGTTGGGCGGGGCGACGGTGACGGCTCGGCTGGGTGAGATCGGTCAGCACGCCGGCGACGACCGGGTGCAGGTTCGGGTTCAGGGTCGTCAGGTGGCGGTGGCGGAGGGCGAGCTCGTGCACATCGTCGGGCCGGTCGAGGTCGAGCCCGAACGCGTAGCCTGCGAGCAGGAGGCCGGCGAGGTACGTGTCGGTCAACTCGTCGTGGACACCGTGCGATTGCTCCCACGCCCGGTAGCCGATCTCGAACACTGGGCGATCCGGGAGCGTGGTGGCGTCGTCGTGGACGTCGAGGCTCGTGGCCTGGCGGTCGTCGATCGCGACACGCTGCTGGACGGTGATGGCCTGGGCCCGGTCGGGTGGATCGAGGCGGCGGGTGAGGCGCTCGTCGCGCTTCGGGGACTGGGTGTGGCCGGTAGCGAGCTGAAGGGAGGTGCCGTCGTAGGTGACCGCATCGGTGCCGTTGATGCGGGACACCTGGCCCTGGCGGTGCAGGTCGTCGAGCTGCCGCAGGAACGGCAGGCCGACGGCCAGCACATCGCCGGTCGACGGGAGCTGCTCGGCCGCGGTGGCTTCGGAGAGGAGCCGTGCGTAGGTCATCGCGTCGCGCACCTGTCCGGGGTCGGGTGATCGCCGGTAACGGCTCGTTCCTCGCCGTCACCTCTGACACCTGACCCCCTTCGGTTCATGATCGGGCCGTTGCTTTGGTCAGGATCTTGGTGAACTCTTCTGCGACGCCGAGGCGCTTGGCTTCTTCTTCGAACTGCCGCACGCCTTCGAGGTCGTCGCCGCTCAGGGCGAGGTCGACCAGGAGGGCTCCGCTCAGGTGGCGGACGGACGGGGTCGCTGCGGTCAGTTCGTCGTCGGCCAGGCGTTCGATCGTGTCGAGGTTCGCCGTGGACACATCGAGCTCGGGGACGTTCCTCAGGTACTGGGCGGTCTCGGCCGAGACGCGGGCGCCGGAGGCGAGCACGCGTCGGGTGAGTTGTTGGAGGCGGAGCTGGGCCAGCAGGTCGAGGTGGTCGAGGTCGTCCGGGCCGTCGATGAGTTGGCGGACGATCTCGTCCTCCGCCTCGGTCGAGCGGGCGGCGAGACAGGCGATGCGCACGTGCAGCTCGGGGTGCGTCCAGCCCGCACTCGCCACCTGTTCCGACTCGACGATCTGGCGCGCCTGGCGCAGGTAGGCGTCGGGGTCGACGTTGCGCAGACCCGTGCTCACCTTCACCATCGCCGACACCACGGCCCGCTGATCGCCCAGGATCTCGAGCGAGATGGCGTCGGCGTAGACCTCGGTGTGGAGGCGGAGGCGGCGGGCGGTCTCACCGATCGCGTCGGCGGCGTTCGCCTCCTCGTCCATGCGGTGGACCATGTGGTCGAGCACCCAGAACGCACGGTCGTCGCGCTCGTGGAGGTGGGCGTGGGCGAGTTCGTGGGCGAGGACCGCCTCCTGCTCCGCCACCGACAGGAGGTCGAGCAGGTCGCCGGCGAACACGATGTGGATGCGGTCGCCGAGGCGGAGCACCCGGGCGTTGCGGACGTCGCTGTTCAACTCCTGGTACAGCACGATCTCGCGGTCGAGGCCGAGCTTGCCGGCGACGACCTGGGCGATCCCGGCCAGCGCAGAGTGCACGTCACCGTCGAGTCGGTAGCACGTCTTCAGGAGAGAGAGCTCGGCCTGGTCGATCTGCTCCTGCGTCGGGTGGGCCGACTCGGAGAACCAGCGCCACAGCTCGGGTTCGGTCGACTCGAGATGCGCCCGCAACTCCCGGTGATACGCAGGCGCCGCCAACCGCTCCTCCATCACCGACACAGTAGAGGCACGAGCAGTCGGACCCCGCAGCACCACCGGGCTCGCACCCGGCGAACGCGTGAACAAACTGCGGAATAGTTCCGCAGTTTGTTCACGCCTTCGGCGGACGCGGTCGGTCCGCAGGAATCGGGCGTCGGTCGGGCGGTGGGGCGTGTCATGATGCGGCGATGAGTCGCCGCTCGCTCGATGTCGTGGGGACCGAAGTCATCCGGGAGCATGCCTTCGGGCTGGCCGAGGTGGCTCGCCGGGTTCCGCTCGACACGCCCGTTCCCTCCTGCCCCGACTGGACCATGGCCGACCTCGTCTGGCACCTCACCGAAGTCGAACTGTTCTGGACCGGCGTGGTCGCGAACCGGCCGACAGGGCCCGGTGAGTACGTCGAGCCGGCACGGCCTGCCGACGACGAGTTGATCGACGGACTCGAACGGGCCGCCACCGGCCTGCTCGACGCGCTCGCCGGCGTCGACCCCGCCGAGCCGGCGTGGAGCTGGGGCGACGAGCAGACAGTCGGATTCACCCTCCGGCGGCAGTCGCACGAGGCCGCCGTCCACCACGTCGACGGATGTCTGGCCGCCGGCACCGACCTGCCTGCGTTCTCGCCCGCGTTCGCCGCGGACGGCATCGCCGAGGTGATCGAGGTGATGCTCACGGGCGTGCCCGAGTGGGGCCGGTTCGAACGCGGGAACGGCGTCATCCGGCTGCAGCCCGGCGACACCGACGACTCCTGGACGCTCGCCTTCGGGCGAATGATCGGCACCGCGCCCGAGTCGGGCACCGAGCACGACCTCGACGCGCTCGACCCGGTCGACGAACCGCCGGACGCCACCGTCGAAGGCACCGCGGCCGACCTCCACCTCTGGCTCAACGGCCGAGGCGACCTGGCCTCACTGACGGTGCACGGCGACGAGACCCTCGCCCACCAACTGCGCGACATCGCCGCCAGCCTCTGACCGGGCCGGGCCGGTACGGCGAACGCATGAACAAAATGCGGAATAGTTCCGCAGTTTGTTCACGCCTTCGGCGGGCGGGTCGAGCAGGGCGGGCCGGCGGGCCCGATCTCTGGCCGTCGGCATCGGCGGATACCGTGTCTCGTCTCGATGGACGCTTCCTCGCACCCCGCTCGGCGGCTCGGCCGCGGTTGGCGTGGTTTCGCCGCGTCGATGGCGCTGACGGCCGGCGCCATCGCCGGCACGGCCGGGTCGGTCGGGGCGGACGAGACGATTCGCTACGACGCTGCGGGTGAGATCGGCGACGTCAGTCTGATCGGCGACTCGACGCTGGCCGGGGTGCGCTGGTACGCCGATTACGGGTCGCTGCGGTCGTTCGACTTCGCGCTCAACGCCGAGTCGTGCCGACGCACCCTCGTCACCTCGTGCATCAGTCGGGAGGGCTACCGATCGGCGACGGTCGTGGAGACGATCCACTCCCTCGGTGGCGAGCTGGGTGACGTGCTCGTGGTGATGTCGGGCTACAACGATCCGGCGGATTCGATCGACGATGCGATCACCGCCGTCACCGATGCGGCCCGCACGTACGACGTCGAGCACGTGGTGTGGCTCACGCTGCGGTCGGGTGCCGACGTCGACTACTCCGACCCGCAGGAACAGTCGAGCACGGACACCTTCCGCCAGTACAACGAGCGCCTGATCGAGGCGGCGGCGGAATCGGGCGGTTTCCTCCAAGTGGCCGACTGGGCCGCCTACTCGACCGGCGCCGGCGACTGGTTCGAGTACGACGGCGTCCACCTGTCGCCGAGCGGCGTCGACGCCGTCACCACCTACATCAGCGGCGTCCTCCAGCGGGTGCTCGCCGGCGAAGACGTCAGCCCCGCCGCTGCGCCGTGGACGATCCTCGTGCCCGGCGCCGAAGGCGACGCGGTCGCCGAGACCCAGGCGGCGTTGATCGACGCCGGGATCGACGTGCCGGGCGGCGCCGACGGCGTGTACGGCAACGACACGATGGCCGCCGTCGCCGCTTACCAGCGCGAGGCGGGTGACCTGCAGGTCACCGGTGCCGTCGACGAGGCGACCGCCCGCGCCCTCGGCGTGTACGGCGAGTCGACGGAGGAACCGTCACCGACGACGGTGCCCACGACCGAGCCGGTCGTCGCTGCACCGGCCACCGCCGCACCGACCACGGTCGCGACCGAGTCGTCCGGTGTCGACGCCGGCTCGTCGATCCCGACTGCCGTCGTGATCGCGCTCGGGCTGCTCGCTGCGCTCGTCGGCGCGGTCGTCGCCCGCCGCCGGTATGTGGTGAAGCGCCGACGCGAACGTCGGTGGGCTCGCACCCATCCGGCGACGTCACCGCTCCACTCGGTCGCCGACAACCGCCGCGCCACCGAGCGCGAACCGAGCCAGATCTCCTGACCGCTCACGCGACGACCCCAGGTGCCCGACGGGGTCTGGACAGCCGCCGAACCGTTCCGTAACGTCGTGATCGCCTCGTGGCGGGGCCGATTCGAAAGGCGAGGAGATGGCCGACCTGAGCGTGCTGATCGACCGGGACCGGACCGCGGACGCGATCGGCGAGCTGGCGACGGTGACCTCGGCGATCCAGGTGTACGAGCACATCCCGATCGCCGTCGTCCCCGGTGACGGCGCCGACGAAGGCGCACTCCGAGATCTGTCGTGCGTGGTGGGCATCGAACCGCTGACCGCGGATCGACGGGGCATCCTGCACGGGCTCGATCGGGCCGCGGCCATCATCGGTGGCCGACGCCACCAGTGGACGGTCGGCGGTGTCGAGCCCGGTCGCCCGTACCCGTACGTCGAAGGACAGCCGATCGGTGTCGCGGCACCCCCGGCCATCTGTGCGGCGATCAACCTGTCGCTCGGCGACCGACACGACGCCCTCGTTCCCACCTCACCCGACGACAGCGTGATTCACGCCCTCCACCACGTGTCGGGCCTCACCGTGTGCGTCGTCGCGGCCGGCAACGGGCACGACCCGACCTACCGCTTCGAGACCCTGTCGCCGTGGGCCGAGTCCGACGACGTGCTGGCGGTCGGTGCGACCGACGACGAAGCCGGGACGACCGTCGCCCACTACTCGGCGCGCGGCGGCGAGCGACGACCCGACCTCGACCCCGACGTCGTCGCCTGGGGCCGCAGCGCCCTGGCGACGAGCGAGCGAGATCGCGGCACCTCGTTCGCGGCGGCTCGCGTCAGCGGACTGATCGCCGTCGTTCGCACCTGGCTCTCGATGCTGCAGGCGAACCTCAGCGGTGATGGCACCGGCGTGCCGCTGCCCGGCGTGTTCGTGATCGACAAGGAGTTCATCGGGGCGCCACGCCCCTACGCCGTTCCCGATCCGTTCCCGGCGATCCCGCTGGTCGCAACTCGACCAGGCGCCGTCGAAGCACTCCGGCCGCTCGACGGGCGGCTCGACACCCCGCTCGCGAGCCGAGCCGTGCTCACCGCAGCCGCGGCAACCGACAGCCCGTCGTCACCGTCGCCGTTCATCTCCGAACCGCGACTGCTGGCGTGGCTCGAGCATGCGACCGCACACGACATCGCCGCAGCGATCGACGGCGACGCACCGCCGGCCGGCGTGGAGCAGCCTCTGTTCGATCCGGGCATCGCCGTCCAGATCAACCGGTGGGTCCGCGGTGCGATGGCGATCTGGGAATGGGAGATCCCGAGCGCCCGCGGCCGCATGCGACACGACCTCATCACCGACCGACCGACGTGACACCCGGAGGAACCATGACCGAACCAGCCGACAACGCGACCGACCCCGCCGACGTCGAAGCAGACGCCAAAGCTCGCAAAGCCCTCGCCGAAGCCGCCAAGGCCGAACGAGAACTCGCCGACTACGAATCCGAGGCGGCAGCGGCGGCACGGGCCGCCGCACACGCCAAGAACACCGCCGAAGCGGAGCAGGCACGACGCACCGCCGATGTGGTCGTCGACCCCGGCCTCGTCCGCCGCCAGAAAGAAGCCGAGCTCCGCAAGACGGCGACCGAGGCCGAGTCGGCCGCCGCCGAGTCCCGACGCAAGCGCATCGCCGCACTGGTCCCGAACCTCGCAGACGTGAAGCCCGGCGAGCTGAACGTCGGAGGCGACCGCCCCCTCCTCAGCGGCGGAATGGCCCGCCTCGCGCTCGGCCAAGCAGCCGAGAAGGTCTCACGGGCGATCGAGCGGCAGATCGCGGGCCAAACCGTCTCGATCCTCGTGACGTCGGACCCCGACCTGGCGACGGCGGACGGCATCCGCCTCGAGGTCAGTCAGGGACTCGCGGGCCTGAGCAAGGCCGCCGACGATCTCCTCGCCGAACTCGGTGGCCGGCCCACTACCGACGTTGAGATCGACAACACGACCGACGAGGAGATCACCACCAAGTCCATCGGAGGGATGGAGATGGTCGCCGGGGCGGTCGCTGCCGCCATTCCCGGGATCCTGTCGCTGCTCACGGCGAAGCGGGCCACGACGAGCGGCACCCTCGAACTCGATCAGCGTGCCGCCGTCGCCGACGTGGCCGGCCGCCTGCTCGGGCAGCAACGCACCGTCCGCGTCGACGACTTCCGCCCCGTCCCGAACGGCAGCATCGCCGACGCCGATCGGACCCTGCGCGAGCGCCGATCGCAGCTGCACACGTCGAAGATCGGCCTCGAGGCCAAGCGCACCACGACGCAGATCGAGCTGACGCAGGCGACGGCGACCGCGGCTCGCGCGCAGCAGCTGTTCGACGAGTCGAAGCCGAACGACGACGATCGCCGACAACGCCTCGACAACCTCGAGAACGCACTCCGAGCGGTGGCCCTGTTGTCGAAACGGTTCGAGATCGCATCCGGGCAGGTCGGCATGATCGACGAACTCGTCGCCGGCATCGACGAGTTCATCACGGCGATCCACGCAACGGCCGACGGCCGAGCGCGGTCGTTGTTCGTGACCGCCGCGCTCTACGAACAGCTCCACGGTGGCGGTTCGCCGTTCACGCACGTCGCCTACGTGTCGGCGGCGACCGCTTCGCTCGATCAGGTCACCGACGACAAACCCCTGTGGTTCGACGACAAGTTCAGCGTGATCGCCACCGCCAACATCACGTACATGCTGATCGACACCCACGGCGTCGTGAAGAGCGCCGGCGTGAAGACGGGCGTGAGCAAGGCGGACGGCACGATCGGATCGTCGCTGTCGGTGTCGTCGGTGACCGTCGAGGATTGGGCCGGCTCCAACTGACCGCACCGGCTCCGCCCCACTGGCGGGCGCACACCCCACTGGTGCGGTTGCGGTACCGACTTCCCCTCGCTCCCATCGAACGAGGAGAACCACATGCCGGTCGACGACCGCACCCGACTCGAACTGCATCGACAACTCGAAACCTCCATCGGCCGCAAGTCGACCGACGCACTCATGGCACACCTACCACCGGTCACCTGGGATCAGGTCGCCACCAAGGACGACCTCAGCGCCACACGGGTCCTGCTGCGCGCCGACCTCGATGCGATGGCCGGCGACCTTCGTGCCGAGATCAAGGCATCCGAAGCGGGCATGCGAGCGATGGAAGCCGGTATCCGCGGCGACATGAAGGCGATGGAGACCGGCGTCCGGAGCGACGTGGAGACCGGCATCCGCTCCGTCGAGACGAACATGCAGACACTGGCGACCCAGCTGCGGGCCGAGATGCAGGTGTCGACGGCCGATCTCCGCTCGGAGATGCACGACCAGAACAGCCGTCAGCTGCGCTGGATCGTCACCTTCATGGCCGGCTGGAGCACCCTCCTCCTCGCCGCCGTGCAGCTCATGCCCTGACCGTCAGGCGCGTCGAGGTCGCCTCTGGAACGGGACGACGGTGCCGCAGCCGTTCCGGGAGGAACGGGCACGGCACCGTCGAGCGTGGGCTGGTCGTCGAACGGGTCGGGTGATCTCCCGAAACGCTTCGGCTGCGCCTCAGCGTTCCGTACGACACCCGACCCGTTGGGGGCGTCAGTCGGCGCGGATGGCGTCGAGGACGGGGCGGCGGGCGGCTCGGTGGGCGGGGAGTGCCGCGGCGGCGGTGCCGGCGAGGATGGCGCCGATTGCAGTGCCGACGAGCGGCCCGATCGGGAGGACGGGCGAGGCGAAGCCGTCGTCGCCGAGGGTCGTGAGCAGGGCCCACGTCCCGCCGATGCCGAGGGCGGCGCCGACCGCTGTACCGAACAGGGCGATGACGATCGCCTCCAACCGGATCGACCGGCGCAGCTGGCTGCGGCTCATGCCGACCGCTCGCAACACGCCGAGCTCACGGGTGCGCTCGTGCACCGACAGGCCGATCGTGGTGGCGATGCCGAGCACGGCGATCACGATCGCCAAGCCGAGGAAGCCGAGCACGATCGTCAGCAGGGTGTCGAACGTGCCGGCGATGGCGGCGGAGAGCTCCGACACCGTCTCGACCGTGGCGGTCGGCATCTGGTCGGTGACCGCCTCGACCGCTGCGATCGCGGCGTCGTCGCCGGCGTCGATGAAGAGGAGCCGGTCGAGGCCGATGCCGTGAGCGGCGACGAGGTCGTACGGGGCGACGATCGGTTCGAGGGCGGCGCCCTCGTCGAGGATCGCACCGATCGGGAGTTGCTCCGACGTGCCGTCGGTGAAGGTGATGTCGACCGAGTCACCGACGGACCAGCCCTGGTCGGCGGCGAGCTGGTCGCCGACCGCCAACGAGGTGGCGTCGATCGCACCGTCGAGTACCTCGACGTCGAGGAAGCCGTCGGCGTCGGCCAGGTCGAGACCCGACACGGTGGCGATGTCACCGTCGATCGAGACGTCGGCCGTCTGCATCGGGAGGACGTCGACGCCGTCGATGTCGGCGAGGGCGACGGCGAGTTCGGTCGGCATGCCCGGGCTCATCCCGAGCGAACGCACGATCCGGTCGGCGACGAACACCTCTTCCACGTCGCCGCGCACCGTCTCCGATGCGGTGCTCGCGAACATGGCGG
The DNA here is from genome assembly GCF_004364865.1 of Ilumatobacter fluminis. Taxonomy (NCBI): domain Bacteria; kingdom Bacillati; phylum Actinomycetota; class Acidimicrobiia; order Acidimicrobiales; family Ilumatobacteraceae; genus Ilumatobacter; species Ilumatobacter fluminis. The sequence continues at coordinate 129,865 of NZ_SOAU01000001.1, read as the reverse complement.
CACCGGCGACCAGCATCACGCCGATCGTGAGCGCCGACGCCGTTGCGGCCGACCGCTTCGAGTTGCGGCGGGCGTTCGCAGCGGCGAGACGACCGCTCGCACCGAACCAGCCGAGCGGCACGGCGAGGGCCGCGACGACCGGGCGGACGAGCACGGGGCCGAGCGCCAGTGCACCGACGAAGGCGAGGGCGATGCCGTAACCGACGGTCTTGGCGTTCCCGTCGGAACCACCGACGATGAGGAAGGCGACACCGGCGACGGCGGCGACCAGGCCGACGACCGTGCGCCGGATGGGGACACCCGGTGCCTCGGTCGAGGCTTCGCGCATCGCCTCGACCGGAGCGACCGAGGCGCCACGGCGGGCGGGCAGCAGGGCCGACCCGATCGTCACACCGACGCCGGTCGCCATCGACCAGACGATCGTCCGGGTGGCGATGACGAGGTCGGAGTCTGGGAACTCGAGACCGAAGGTGGCGAACAGCTGGATCAGCCCAGCCGCGACGCCGATGCCGGCGACGACACCCGCTGCGGCAGCGACCACACCGAGCACGGCCGCCTCGATTACGACCGAGCCGAGCACCTGGCGGCGGCCGGCTCCGATCGCACGCACCAGGGCGAGCTCCTTCGTCCGCTGTGCGATCGTCACCGTGAAGGTGTTGGCGATCGTGAACGCTCCGACGAACAGGGCGATGAACCCGAACACGAGCAGGATCGTGCGGATGAGGTCGACGGCGCGGTCGACGTCGGCCTGTTGCTCGTCGATCATGCCCTGACCGGTGACGATGTTCTGATCGGGCAGCACGAGCGAGGCGCTGGCGGCCAGCGCATCGGGCGTGACCGAACCGTCGCCGCGGGCGATCACCCAGTCGGTCTGACCCGGCTCGGTGATGCGGCCGTCGGCGTCGGCGTCGGTGAAGTGGACGAACCCCGTGTTACCGAACGCCGAACCACCCGAGAGCTGGGTGAAGCCGACGACGGTAAACGTCTCGCGGCCGCGCACCGTGAGCAGGTCGACCGGGTCACCGATCGCGACGTCGGCCAGCTCCGCTGTGTTGTCGCCGAGTGCGACCTCACCGGAGGCCGACGGGGCACGACCGTCGACGATCTCGTACAACGCGAGGACGTCGTCGTCGATCCAGTTCAACCCGACGCTCTGCATCACGTCGATCGTCGAACCGTCGGCGCCGATCACCTCCGTGTAGCCCTCCGAGTAGGGAGCGGCGGCAGCCACACCCGGAAGGTCGGCGATCGTATCGAGCGTGTCGAAGGGGATCTCGGCGCGGGCGGTGAGCGGGTCGTCGGGGTCGAGGCGGTGACCGCGGGCGACCACGTCGACGCCGTCGGCGACGCCCTCGATCGCGGTGCCGAACGACGCCGACATGGTGTCGGCGAGGATCATCGTCCCCGCCGTGAAGGCGACGCCGAGGACGATGGCGACCGCGGTGGTGATGAATCGCAGCTTCTTGGCGAGCAGCGAACGGATGGAGAGGCGCAACATGGCGTGTCCCTTCGTGGAGGTCGCCGGATCAGTACTCGAACCGCTTCATGCGGTCGAGCACCGAGTCGGGCGTGGGCGAGAGCATCTCGTCGACGATGCGACCGTCGGCGAGGAAGACGATCCGGTCGGCGTACGACGCGGCGATCGGATCGTGGGTGACCATCACGACGGTCTGGTCGAGTTCGCGCACTGCGGTGCGCAGGAACGACAGCACCTCGGCGCCGGCGCGGCTGTCGAGGTTGCCGGTCGGCTCGTCACCGAAGACGATCTCGGGGCGGCTGACGAGCGCACGGGCCACGGCCACGCGCTGCTGCTGGCCGCCCGACAGCTCGGTCGGGCGATGGCGGAGGCGCTCCCCCATGCCGACGGTCGACACAACGTGGTCGAGCCAGTCGCGGTCGACCTTGCGGCCGGCGAGATCGAGCGGCAGCAGGATGTTCTCCCGGGCGGTCAAGGTCGGCACCAGGTTGAACGACTGGAAGATGAAGCCGATCTTGTCCCGACGCATGCGGGTGAGCTGCTTGTCGTTCAGCGACGAGAGCTCGACGCCGCCGATGGCGACCGAGCCGGACGTCAGCGTGTCGAGGCCGGCAACGGCCTGCATGAGCGTCGACTTGCCCGACCCGGACGGGCCCATGATGGCGGTGAAGCGGTTCCGTTCGAAGCCGACGGTGACACCGTCGAGCGCGTGGACGGCGGCGTCGCCGCGGCCGTAGGTCTTGACCGCATCGGTGGCGCTGGCGGCGAACCCGGCGGCGGGGGCACCGGTCTGCGGCGGTGCGAAGGTCGAGGTTTCGGTGGTGGGTTCGGTGGTGATGGTCATGGTGGACTCCTGTGTGTCGTGCGTGGTAGGTCGGTGTGCGTTGGTGGGAGGTGGCTCGGGTCAGGCGGTGCGGTCGCGGAGAAGGGCGATGCCGATCCAGACGAACCAGGCGATCGAGCCGAGGCCGAACACCATCTCGGCGGCTTCGAAGCCGGGGACGAGGGTGGCCAGGCCGCCGACAGCCGTCACCACGCCGAACCAGTTGAGGGCCTTCGGGAGGGCGCCCGAGGCGAGGGCGGCGACGCTGATCAGGCCGATCCACAGTGCGCCGACCAACTCGTTGCCGCCGCCGAGGCCGTCGGTGACGGCGTCGATCGCCGACCACACGGCCGGGGCGTCGCCCGGGTGCGAGCCGGCCAGGTCGGCGACGACCTCGATCCCGATGTTCGAGATCATCCCGGTGGCGAACATCAGGCCCGCCCAGATCAACCCGAAGGCGGTGGCCGTCTTGGCCAGCATCGGCATGGCCGGTGCCACTCGTCGGTGGAGGGCGAGGGCGAGCGGCACGAGGGCGATGCCGAACACGATGTAGATGACGACGTACCAGACCAGGAGCGAGCCCTGGTGGGCGACGAGGAAGTCGACCGACTCGGCCGGGCTGGGATCGCCCGTCGTGTAGTCGGTCATGCTCGTGGCGAACATGACGATGCCGAACACGAACGTGAGGGCGGCGACGACGGCGGCGACGCCACCGATGCGGCTGCTCCGGTCGTCGGTGGAGGTGGTCGGAACGGGCTGACGGGTGGTGGTGCTCATGGTTCGGTGCTTTCTGTGTGGGTGAGTGATCGGTGGTTGGGGATTGGGTGGAGGGCTGGTGAGGTCAGGGGGTCGAGGTGAGTTCGGTCAGCGCGGCCTCGACCGTCTGGTCGAAGGGGGCGGGCACGTCGACGGGGATGCCGGTGCCCTCGTACGAGACGCCGTCGAGGTCGGTGTAGACCTCCATCGACAGGGTCAGTTCGGTGCCGTCGGGCAGCACCCAGTCGATGGCGTCGGAGAAGGCGCCGAACGACGGGGCGCCGACCATGATCGGATCGGCGACCGCACGGATCGAGAGCAGGAACTCCTCGGCTGCGCTCGCCGTGACGGGCGAGGTCAGCACGGCGATCGTCCCGTCGAAGTGCTCGTCGGCCGGCTCGATCTCGACGGTCTGCACGAACGGATCGGGCTCGGCGTACGCCCACTTGCGGTAGGCCTGGGTCGGCTCGTCGGTGAAGAAGCCCGCCGTCAGCACCGCGAGGTCGCCGTAGCCGCCGGGGTTGAAGCGCATGTCGACGACCAGCCGGTCGAACCGCTCGTCGAGGGCGGCGACGGCGTCGGACAGGGCGGCGTCGAACGCCTCGTGATCGTCGGCGAGGAAGTCGGTCACGACGAGGTAGCCGACGCCCTCGGCGAGGGTGCCCCACCCGACGCTCACGGCCGGATCGAAGTCGAGGTCGTCGATGGCTGCGAGCGTCGCCGCGGCCTCGTCGGCGTAGAGCTCGTTCACCTGCTCGACGGTCGTCACACCGTCGACGCCGAAGTCGGCCGGGTCGACGTCGACGTCGCCGCCGAAGGTCGTGTGGCCGTCGCCGAGCCGCTGGACGAACGCCTCCACCTCGGCAGCGAGGGCCTCGTCACCGACGTCGGCGGCGGTGCGGATGCGGTCCATCTCGTCGTTCCAGTCGAGGCCGCGCTCGTCGAAGAACGGGTAGTGGGTGGCGAAGAGCTCGTCGAGTGCGATGAGTGCGTCGTCGGGGTCGCTGTCGCACTCGAGACCGCCCGACAGGGGCAGGAGACGGTTGACGGTCGTGGTGCCGACCAGGTCGACGACGAGGACGCCGTCGACGGCCTCGGCACGGTCGACCGGGAACTCGTTGTCCTCGGTGTCACCCATCGTGCAGGTCGACGTCGTCACGTAGTACGGCACGACGTCGTCGCCGTCGACGTGAAGGACGGTGCCGTAGCCGGCCATCTCGAACCAGCCGTCGGGCAACGTGACCATGCCGTCGACGACCTCCAGCGACTCGAGATCGGGGAGGTCGCTGTCGTCACGGGCGATCGACACACCGGCCGACACCGAGACGTCGACACCGGCCGGTTCGACCGCATCACCGCCGTCGCCGACGGTGAAGCTGCTGTCGCTGCCACACGCGGCGCACACCATGGCGAACAACCCGAGTGAGATCGCTGCCGTGCGGTGGTTGTGGGTGGATGAGGGGAGAGACATCGATGGCTCCTGAGCGGTGGGGACGGGCCGTGCTGCCCGAACGATGACCACTCTCCACGTCGGGACCCGTCGCGGTCGTCCCTCCACGGGGCGGTTCCGAGCCGTCCCCCTGGACGGTGCTCGTGTCCCCCCACAGGGGGACGACCGCCCGACGAGTGGCCGATACTGTCGACGCACGTGATGACGTGGTTCGCTCCCGACCGCACCCCGAATCGCGCCCCGATCTGGTTCGTCGCCGACGCCTGCGGGGCGCTGACACTCGTGTTCGTCACGGTCGTCCAGATGTCCCGGCCCGACGCCGTCGACGAGTTCGGCGCCGTCGGCTTCCCCGGCTGGCTCCTCGTCCTCGGGCCGGCAGCGCTGATCGTCGTCCGGCGTCTCGCCCCGCTCACCGTGCTCGCGGCGGCGATCGGTATCTACCTCGTCGCCGCCTTCGAGTACGGCGAGGGCAACGGGACGCTCGCGCTCGTGCCGCTCTCGTACACGGTGGCGCTCACCCGGCCGCCACGGGTGTCGGCGACGATCCTGGCGGTCGCGTTGGTCGCCGTGTGGCCGATCACCTTCTACGGGCCCGGCGAGATCGACTCGTTCGACGGCGGCGCCCGGTTCGTCTTCGCCATGTTCTTCCTGGTCGGCTGGGCGTTCGGGACGCAGGTGCGTGCAGCGCAGGAACGCCAGGCGGCCCTCGCCGAACACGCGGCCGCGACCCAGGCGGCGGTCGATGCCGTCGCCCGCCAGGCCGTCGCAGAGGAACGCAACCGGATCGCACGCGAGCTGCACGACGCCGTCGGCCACAGCGTGAACGTGATGGTGATGCAGGCCGGCGCCGCCCGCCTCGCCACCGAGGACGACCGCGCCGTCGGCTCACTGCGAGAGATCGAGCGGGTCGGCCGACTCGCCTTGTCCGACCTCGACCGGATGCTGGGCCTGCTGCGCGAAGCGGACGACGCCGCGCCGCTCGAACCCGCCTACGGCCTGGCCGACATCGGCCGCCTCGTCGACGGGGTGCGCTCCGCCGGCGCCGACATCGACTACCTGAACGAGTGCCCGGCCGAACTCGACCGGACGGTCGAACGCACGACCGGCGCCACCGCATACCGCATCGTGCAGGAGGCGCTCACCAATGCCGTCAAGCACGCCGGACCGGCCCACATCGAGGTCGCCCTGCGGTGCGACGAGCGTGAGCTCGTGGTGCAGGTGCGCGACGACGGTCGCGGCGCCGCATCCACCGCCACCACCGGCGGCGGCCGCGGACTGATCGGGATGCGCGAACGCGTCGAGTTGTTGGGTGGCCGCCTCGTCACCGGGCCACGGGCCGGCGGCGGCTACCGGGTCGAGGCCCGCATCCCCCGAGCGGAGGACGAACGATGACCATCCGAGTGCTGATCGTCGACGACGACGTGCTGGTGCGCGCCGGGTTGCGCATGATGATCGAGACCCAGGACGACCTCGAGGTCGTGGGCGAAGCTGGCGACGGCGCCGAAGCGATCGAACTCGCCGCTTCGACGGAGCCCGATGTGGTCGTGATGGACATCCGCATGCCCGGCATGGACGGCTTGGAAGCGACCCGTCGGATCGTCGGCCAGCCGGTCGGCCTGGGCGACGTGGCCGACGCTGCCGACGACGTCGACACCGATGACGGGCCACGGGTGCTCGTGCTCACGACGTTCGAGATCGACGAGTACGTGTACGACGCCGTCCGGGCCGGAGCGAGCGGCTTCCTGCTGAAGCGGACGCCGCCCGAGGAGCTGCTGGCCGGCATCCGAGTCGTGGCGGGCGGCGACGCTCTCCTGGCGCCGTCGGTGACGCGACGGCTGATGCGCGAGTTCTCCCGTGCCACCGCCGACGGCCCGGTGGCGACCGACGTCAGCAACCGTGAACTGGACCGGCTCACCGACCGCGAACGCGAGGTGCTCTTGTTGATCGCGCAGGGGCTGTCGAACAAGGAGATCGCCACCGAGCTGATCGTCGGCGAGAGCACCGTCAAGACCCACGTCAAGCGGATCCTGATGAAGCTCGCCCTGCGCGACCGCGTCCACGCCGTCGTCTACGCCTACGAATCCGGCCTCCTCGAACCCGGCACCTGACGACCCTCGAGCGGGTCAGGTGCCAGAGGTGACGGGTGAGGCGCAGCCCCCACCGGGTCGAGTGTCGTACGGAACACCGAGGCGCAGCCGAGGCGTTTCGGGAGATCACCCGACCCGGGCGCGCACGCTCCTCACCGGAGTCGGGTGATCTCCGGAAACGTCGACTCCGTCGCCGTTCCCTCCGACACCCGACCCGGTTCCTCCTCGGTCGCCGTTCCGTGCGACACCCGACCCGGTTCCTCCTCGGTCGCCGTTCCGTGCGACACCCGACCCGGTGGGTCGTGCCAGAGGCGATGGTTACAACCGTCCGTCGCTTGCCTCTTGACAGGTCGTGAGGTCGCCCGTAATGTACAACCATATGGTTGTACATTCTGCGGAGCTCAGCGATGACGAGGTGGACCGGATCTTCCGGGCGCTCGCCGACGCGACACGACGCGACATCGTGCAGCGCACGCTCGCCAGCGAGGCGTCGGTGTCGGAGCTGGCCGGTTCGTACGACATGTCATTCGCGGCGGTGCAGAAGCACGTCGCCGTGCTCGAAGGAGCGGGTCTCGTGACCAAGCACCCCAACGGCCGCGAACGGATCGTCCGCGGTAACCCCGACGCCATCCGACGAGCACAAGCACTGCTCGATCGGTACGAGCAGATCTGGCGGTCGCGCATCGACCGTCTCGACGCCCTCCTCGACGAGGACGAGTAATCAGGGTCGGCCGACGCCACCCGGACCCCACCCACCACCCAGCAACACGAAACGAGAGCATCATGCCCGTCACCTCCGTCGAGAAGGATCTCGACAACCTCACCATGACCGTCGTCGCCGACTTCACCGCCAGCCGCCAACGACTGTGGGAGGCCTACACCGACCCCCGCCAGATCGAGAAGTTCTGGGGTCCGGTCGAATGGCCGGCGACGTTCCTCCGCCACGACGTCTTCGTCGGTGGACGTTCGCACTACGTCATGACCGGACCGGAGGGCGAGCAGTCGGCCGGGTTCTGGGAGTTCCTCCGCGTCGACGACGGGAAGTTCTTCGAGGTCCGCGACGGGTTCGCCGGCGCCGACGGTGAGGAGAACGCCGACATGCCGTCGATGCGGATGACGTTCTCGTTCGAGGACACCGACAGCGGCTCCCGCCTCGTCACCACCACCCACTTCGGGGCGCTCGACCAGCTCGAGCAGCTGATCGACATGGGCATGGAAGAGGGCATGAAGTCGGCGATGAGCCAGATCGACGACGTGCTCGCCGACCTGCAGTCGTTCGCCGCCGGCCGCGGCACCGACATGCAGCTCCTGTCCGACACCCAGATCCGCATCACGCGGGTGATCCGAGGCACGGTCGATCAGGTCTGGCGGGCGCATCACGATCCCGAGTTGATCCCGCAGTGGATGCTCGGCCCCGACGGCTGGACGATGCCGGTCTGCGAGGTGCCACAGCAGGTCGGCGACACGTACCGCTGGGAGTGGGCGCCCGCACCGGGCAACGACGGCGAACCGTTCGGGTTCACCAGCGTGCTGGTCGAGAGCGACCCACCGCACCGCGAGGTGTCGACCGAGCAGATGATCGGCATGGAGGGCGACCCCTCGACGAACGAGCTCACCCTGACCGCCCGACCCGACGGGACGACGCTGCTCAGCTTCGTCGTGACGTACCCGAACACCGAGTCGCGCGACGCGGTGATCGAGACCGGGATGATCGAGGGCATGGAGGCGAGCTACGCACGCCTCGAGACCGTGGCACTCGGATGAGTGGCACCCGGGTCAGGTGCCACAGGTGACGACTCGCCGCCAGGGCGAGGCGTTACCGACGGTCACCTGACCCGGGATCCTGTGGGTCGGCCCAGCGGCTCGAGTGTTCCGGTCGCGCACCCACCCCGGGTCAGGTGACCGCCGGTAACGGACTCGGCTGCGCCTCCCCCGTCACCTCTGGCACCTGACCCGGATACCCGCCGACCCTGCGTCTCCCCCGTCACCTCTGGCACCTGACCCGAATACCCGCCGACCCTGCGCCTCCCCCGTCGCCTCTGGCACCTGACCCGAAGTCGTGCGTGCGGGGAGTACCTTGCTCGGGATGGGGAAGGCGGCTCGGTTGGCGTTGGTCGAGCGGGTCGACATCCCTGTCGTGGAGGTGTCCGGAGCGGCGGCTCGAACCGACGCCGACGGGCGGCATCACCTGCTCGCGATCGGCGACCGCACCGCCGAGGTGGCGACCGGCATCGTCGACGAGTCGGGCGACATCTCGTGGCGGGTCGTCGACCTGGCCGACGTCGACGCCTGGCCCGACATGGGCGACGACAGCCAGTTCGAGTCGATCGCCGCCGACGGCACCTCGATCGTCGCCGTCATGCGCGAGGAACCACCCGTCGTGCTCGTCGCCGACGTCGCCGCGAAACGGTTCCTGTGCCGGATCAGGCTCGACGACGAACCGGCACTCGTCGGCATGTGGGACGAGGAGAACTCCCGCGGCGAAGGCCTGATGTTCCTGCGCGGCGGACGACTCCTCGTCGCCAAGGAGAAGCACCCGGCCGCCCTCGTCGAGTTCGCACCGGCCGGCGCTGCCGCCCGTGGGGTCGGACCGGACGACATCCTCGCTCCGGACGAGCGATGGGAGGCCCCCACGCCCGACGACCCGAACGGCATCGACGTCACGTTCCACGCCGTCGCCGTCTGGCCGCTCGCGGGCAAGGCGGCCAAGGCGCTCGGCGACGTCAGCGCGATCGGTGAGACCGACGACCTCGGCCTCTGGCTGCTGAGCGACCAGTCGCGCAGCGTCGCCCGACTCTCGCTCGACCCGCCGCTGCCACCGGAGGGCGGAAAGGTGAAACACCTCGACCGGGTCATGCGACTCCCGAAGCACAGTCCCAAGCCCGAAGGCCTCGCCCGCCTCCCCGACGGCCGCTTCCTCGTCTGCCTCGACATCCCCACGACGAAGAAGAACGGCCTCATCCTCCGAGCCCCCGACTGACACCGACGGGGCGAATGGGATCGGACACATCTCGTCGGCGACCATGCCCTCCACGAGCAGGCCGTCGACGAGATGTATCCGACCCCGTTCGCGACCCCATCCGTCGGGGCTACTGGTCGGTCACGGAGGAGCCGAGGATGCTCTCGGTTCGGGTGGCGCTGGCGTCGAGTTGGGAGGGGTCGCCCAGGCCGGCACCGACGAGGCGGACGCGGCCGGCGTCGCGGTCGTACCACGTGGGTTCGACCACCGGTGGCGACGACCGGTACGTGCCCGTCTCGTCGACGGTGAACGTGACCGTGGCGACGACACCGTCGTAGGTGTACGGCTTCGACGAACCCTGGTTGGCGACCAGGTTGCCGACGCTCAGTAGCGCGTACTCGTCACCGAACTGTTCGATCGGCTGCAGCACGTGCGGCCCGTGGCCCACGATCAGATCGATGTTCGGCGACGCCAGCAGTTGCTCGGCCAGCGCCCGCTGATCACCCGACCCGGCCGTGTCGTACTCGGTTCCCCAATGCAGGCTCACCACCACCACGGCGGCACCGGACGCACGTGCGTTCGCGGCGTCGGACAGGATCAGATCGGGGTCGATCACGTTCGCCATCCACGGCTCGGCGGGTGGCGTGGCGTTGTAGCCCCACGTGTACGACAGGCTCGCGACCGAGGCGCCGCCGACGTCGACGAGCGGCACCGCCATCGCCTCCTCGATCGTTCGTGCCGATCCGCTGTGGGCGACACCGGCAGCGTCGAGCGCGTCGAGCGTGGCAACGATGCCGGACGTGCCCTGATCGTTGATGTGGTTCGACGCCGTCGTGCAGGTGTCCCACCCGACGTGGCGGATGCCGTCACCGACCTCGGCCGGGATCGCGAACGCCGGGTACCCGCTCAGGGCGCGGCCCGGTGGGGCGACAGGCACCTCGAGATGACAGATCGCCACGTCGGCTGCGGCGATCACCGGCGACAGTTCGAGGAAGAGCCCGGCGAAGTCGTAGTCGAGACCCCGCTGCGCACCGAACCGGGCGGCATGTTCGACGACCGACGGGTGCGGCAGGATCTCCCCCGTCACGGCGACCGTGATCGTCGCCGGACCTGCCGACGCCGGCGGCACCGGTCCGGCCTGCGCGACGAGCGCCACGTTCGACGCGGTTGCGTCGGGCAACCCGTCTTCTCCGTCGTCGCCGCCAGGGCCGTCTCCCCGTTCCTCCGATGCCTCGGCGATGCCGCGATTCGGCGACGAGTCGGACGGGTTGGCGGCGATCATCACCAAGACGATCACGGTCACGGCGATCAGCAGGCGGGACAACACCCACGAGGAACGCTCGACCGTCGACCCCATACCCGAAACGGTATGAACCGCCGGCTCCGCAATGGTGGATGCTCACCCGACGAATGGGGTCGGATACATCTCGTCGGCCACCATGCCCATCACGAGCGGGTCGTCGACGAGATGTATCCGACCCCGTTCGTCGGTCAGGGGATGAGGGTGGCGGCGAGGGTGGCGCCGAGGTCCCAGCAGGACTCGAGGTCGGTGCGCGTTGGTTCGCCGGTGATGCGGACGGGGGCGTGCGCCTCCTTCCACTCGAGGCCACGCACGATCTTGGCGATGTCGGCCAGCGCGCCGTCGACGTCGTTGTTGCCGTGGACGAAGACGCCGTACGGTCGGCAGCGAGTGGCGTCGAGGCAGGGGTAGTAGATGGTGTCGAAGCAGTGCTTGAGCGCGCCGCTCATCGAGCCGAGGTTCGCGGGCGTGCCGAGGAGGTAGCCGTCGGCGGCCAACACGTCGGACGCGGTCGTGGCGAGCGCCGGCCGGGCGACCACCTCGACTCCGTCGATGCCCTCGGCCTTCGTGCCGTCGCGCACCGCTTCGAACATGGCGTGCGTCGACGGCGACGGCGTGTGATGGACGATCAACAGACGAGCCACGCCGCCATCGTGCCAGACCCGCGAAGACCCGCACCGGGCCGAGCCGGGAGGTGCCCGGCCGAGCGTGCCCTATGGTCGAAGCCGTGGGACACGACAGCGAACAGCACGTGGAACCGTCGACCGAGGAGGTGGTGCGGCGGCACGAGCGCAACTCGCGCAAGCGGGCGATCGAGAACCGGCCGCGGTACTACGGGCTCGGCGTCGAACCCGAGAACCCCTACGACGAACCGGTCCCCAACCGCACCCCGGGCGACACCAACATCGTCAAGTACGGGTTCGACCTCCACCCACAGGTGACGTTCTGGGCGGCCGGCTTCCTGCTCCTCTTCATCGGTCTCACGCTCGCGTTCAGCGAGGCGGCCAACGACTTCTTCGGCGACATGCTCGCCTTCATCGGCGAGTACTTCGGCTGGTTCTACATCCTCGTCGCGAACATCTTCGTCGTCGCCGTGCTGGTGTTCGCCTTCTCGAAGTACGGCCGCATCCGGCTCGGCGGCCAGTACGCGAAGCCCGACTTCTCGAACTTCGCCTGGTACGCCATGCTCATCTCCGCCGGCATGGGCATCGGCATCATGTTCTGGTCGGTCGCCGAACCGATCAACCACTACGAGACCCCGTCGCCCTACTTCGACGTCGCCGGCTCGACACCACAGTCGGAGCAGGCGGCGATGATCACCACCTTCTTCCACTGGGGTATCCACCCGTGGGCCATCTACGCGCTGGTGTCGCTCGCGCTCGCCTTCTTCACGTTCAACCGTGGGCTTCCGCTCACCATGCGCTCGGTCTTCTATCCGATCCTGAAAGAACGCATCTACGGGTTCTGGGGCAACGCCATCGACACGATCGCCGTGATCGCCACCCTGTTCGGGCTCGCCACCTCGCTCGGGTTCGGCGTGCAGCAGGTGTCGGCCGGCTCCAACTTCCTGTTCGGCTCGCCGGACACCACGTGGTTCCAGGTGTGCCTCATCGCCGCGATCACCGGGCTCGCGACGATCTCGGTCGTCGCCGGTCTCGACGGCGGCGTGAAGCGGGTCAGCCAGCTCAACTTGTACCTCGCCGTGCTGTTCCTCGGCTTCGTGCTGGTGGTCGGCCCGACGCTGTTCATCCTCGGGTTCTTCCTCGACTCGACCGGCGCCTACTTCCGCGAACTGCCCGGCCTCGCCTTCTACACCGAGTCGATCAGCGGCGGTGAATGGCAGAGCGGCTGGACGATCTTCTACTGGGGCTGGTGGATTTCGTGGGCGCCGTTCGTCGGCATGTTCATCGCCCGCGTCTCGAAGGGTCGCACCGTCCGCGAGTTCGTGGTCGGCGTCGTGCTCGTGCCGTCGCTGCTCACCTTCTTCTGGATGGCGACCTTCGGCGGCTCCGCACTGCACACCCAGTCGGAAGGCATCCGCGACGTGGCCGCCGCCGTGAACGAGAACACGGCGACCGCGCTGTTCGACCTGCTCGAGGCGTTCCCGTGGACGTTCGTCACCTCGCTCGTCGGGATCATCCTGGTGGTCTCGTTCTTCGTCACGTCGTCCGACTCCGGTTCGCTCGTGGTCGACCACCTCACGTCGGGCGGCAAGCTGGAGTCGCCGGTGCCCCAGCGCGTGTTCTGGGCAACGATGGAAGGGGCGGTCGCCGCGGCACTCCTGATCGGCGGCGGCCTGCAGGCGCTCCAGTCCGCGTCGGTCGCGACCGGGCTCGTGTTCTCCTGCGTGCTGCTCGTGTCGATCTACTCGCTCAAACGGGCCTTCGACAACGAGCTGCTCTTCATCGAGGCCCGCATGCCCGCCCCACCGACGGCGCACCTCGCCGCACGCGAAGGCGCCCGCATGCGCGCCGAGGCCGAGGCGGAAGAACTCGCCGAACTCGAGGAGCTCGAAGCCGTCGCCCAGGCGCAGGCCGAGTACCACGAGCAGCTGGTCGCGGAGGAGGAACAGTGATGCGCCGCACGCGGTTCATCGCAGCACTCGGCGCGGCCGCGCTCGTCGCGACGATGTCGGCGTGCGGTAGTGATGACGCGCCCGACTTCTCGGGCCTCGAGGTCACCGTCGGCTCGCGCGACTTCACCGAGCAGTACGTGCTCAGTTCGATCCTGATCGAAGCGCTCGACCGGTACGGCGCGACCGTCACCGACGCCACCGACACCGGCGACATCGCCACCACGCGCGCCGCCCTCGAGACCGGCGACATCGACGCGTACTGGGAGTACAACTCGGCCGCTCTGGTCGAGGTGTTCGGCGAGGCAGGCGATTCGGAAGCCGACCCGGGCGACCTCACCGACCGCGCCGGAGAACTCGATGCCGCGAACGGCATCGAATGGGTTGGCCGCTCGTCGTTCAGCAACACCTACGGCTTCGCGCTGAGCCCTGGTCTCGGTGCCGAGCATCAGCCGAATCGCTACGACCCGGATGCGTTCGATCTCGACGACCTCGCCGAACTGCTCGACGACGAACCCGACCTGATGGTGTGCGTGGAAGATGCGTTCCTCGAACGAGCCGACGGCATGACGTTGTTCGAGGACGGTACCGGCTATGCGATTCCCGACGACCGGCTCGTGGTGGTCGGCTCGATCGACCAGGTGTACCCACTCGTGAGCGGGCGCGGGAGCGGCGACTGTGACGTGGCCGAGGTGTTCACCACCGACCCGCAGATCGCCGAGTACGACCTCGACGTGGTCGAGAACAATGACGTCTTCCTCACCTACAACGCATCGCTCACGATCCGCGACGAGGCGTACGAGCAGGCCCCCGACCAGTTCGACGCCGTGGTCGACGACATCTTGGGTGCACTGTCGACGCAACGCATCATCGAACTCAACGCACGGGCGGCCGCCGGCGAACCCCTCGACCAGATCGCCGCCGACTTCGTCACCGAGTTCCTCGACGACTGAAGCGGTCGCGCGATTTCCGCGAGCGGCCGAGGCGCCCTGACAGATGGAACTACGGTCAGCGTGGTGGGGATCGAAGGGATCGAGGTCACGTCGGTCGGCGGGCTGCCGACGGTCGTCGTCGACGACTGGCAGGACGAGACGGTGATGCAGGCGCTCGAGACGCTCGTGGCGATGGTTGGCGCCGACGCGGTCGTCGACGGCGACCACCGAACGGTTGCCTTCGACCCGGAGCGCATCACCGAAGCAACACTGCGGAACGCACTCGACGACCTCTCCTGACCCGGTCCGGGCCTCGGCCACGGAGCTGCCCTGGACGGGCGCTAGTCAGGGGAACGTGAGCGTCACCACGGTGCCATCGGCGTCGGCGTTCGTCGCTCGTGCCGTGGCACCGTGGCGTTCGGCCACCTGGCGGACGATGGCGAGGCCGAGTCCCGAACCCGGTTGCGACCGGGCGGCGTCGGAACGGTAGAAGCGGTCGAAGACACGATCGAGATCGCTGGGGTCGATCCCCGGACCGTGGTCGCGCACGGTCAGCGTGCGGTCGGCGAGGCACACCTCGATCGGCCGGTCGGCCGGGCCGAACTTGTGGGCGTTGCCGAGCAGGTTCGTCACGGCACGGTCGAGCAGGGCCTCGTTGCCGACGAGCGGTGTCGGTTCGAGCGACAGCTCGACCTCGTGTTCGGTGCGTCGACGGAACCGCTCGACCGCTCCGGCGACCACGTCGGCGAGATCGAGTTCGGTGTCGGGGTCGGCGTCGCCGACGTCCCCGCTGGCCAGCGCGATCACCTCGTTGACGAGCACGCCCAACTCCTCGGTCTCGGTCCGCAAGGCGGCGAGCAGCTCGCCGCGCTGGTCGTCGGACAACGCCGGTGCCCGCTCCATGTACTCGATGTTGGCGCGCAGGCTGGTGAGCGGGGTGCGCAACTCGTGACCGGCGTCCTGCACCAGTCGTCGCTGCTGTTCGCGGCTCGACGACAGTGCGAGCAGCATCTCGTCGAAACTGTCCGCGAGCCGACCGATCTCGTCGTCGCGATCGAGATGGAGCGGTTCGAGATCGTGCGTCCGGGCCACCCGCTCGGTGGCGGCCGTCAGGTCGGCGAGCGGCCTGGTCGCCCGTCGCATGAGGAGCCAGCCGGCGAGCGCCGCGAGCGCGGCGAACAGCGCGCCGACAAGGGCGAAGCGCCACCCGAGCGCCGACAGGACCGAATCGGTCGACGCCGTGCTGCGGGCCACCTGGATCGCTCCCGAGTCGCCGTACGGGACCGTGATCATCCGGTACGACTCCCCGTCGATCTCGATGTCGCGCAGCACCGCTCGATCCCCCGACGCCACGGCGATGTCGACCGAGTCGACCGGGAGGTCGCCGCCGTCGCTCTCGATCACCACGCCGTCGCCGTCGATCGCCTGCACGATCGCATCGGCGTCGGTGTAGGTGACCCCGTCGCGATCGAGCTCCAAGTCGACCTCGCCGACGACGTCGCCGTCCGCCCGGCCGTTGCCGTCGTTGCGGTCTCGTCGGTCGCGGGATTCGCGCTGACCTTCGACGATCTCCTGGGCTCGTTCCTTGACGAACTGGTCGACCTCGGAGGTGAGTTCGTTGCGCGTCACCCCGTACGCGATGACGGCGACGGCACCGATCCCGACCACTACGAGTACGGCGACGATCGCGGTGACCCGTCCGCGCAAGCTCACGACGAACCGTCCAACGGCTGCCGCAACACGTAGCCGACGCCGTGCACGGTGTGGATCACTCGCGACTCACCGCCGGCTTCGAGCTTGCGGCGGACGTAGCGGGTGTGGACGTCGAGCGCCTTCGAGGAGGTCTCGCCCTCGTATCCCCAGATCTCGGTGTACATCGTCATGCGATCGAGCACCACGCCGGGGTGTCGCATCAGCAGCTCGAGGATCTGCATCTCGGTCCGGGTGAGCTCGATCAGGCGGGCACCCCGCTTGACGACCCGTCCGGCCAGGTCGAGCTCGATGTCGTCGAACCGGAGGACCTCACCGGCGCCCGGGCCGGCGTCGACACGGCGCAGCAGGGCGCGCAGCCGGGCGAGCAGTTCGTCGAGCGCGAACGGCTTGGCGAGGTAGTCGTCGGCTCCGGCGTCGAGCCCGGCCACGCGGTCGCCGACCTCGTCCCGGGCCGTCAGCATCAAGATCGGGGTGCGGTCGCCTTTGGCTCGCAGCATCCGGCAGACGTCGAGACCGTCGACGTACGGCATCATCACGTCGAGCACGAGTGCGTCGGGTTGCTCGGTGACCACGGCCTCGAGCGCCGCCGCGCCGTCGGCGACGCTGATCACCCGGTAACCCTCGAACCCGAGGATCCGCTCGAGTGCTTCACGCACCTGGCGGTCGTCCTCGGCCACGAGCAACGTGATCGTGTCGGTCATCGTCTCCATCATGTCGGATCACTCTCCGTTCTGTTCGCTGCCGCTCGGGTCGGGGTCGTGAAGCTGGCCGAGCAGCTCGGGCGCTCGGGTTCGCGCACCCATCCCGGGTCAGGTGATCTCCGGTAACGGCTCGTTCCTCGCCGTCACCTGCGACACCTGACCCGAAGTGATCGTTCCTCGCCGTCACCTGCGACACCTGACCCGAAGTGCTCGTTCCTCGCCGTCACCGTTCCCTGCGACACCCGACCCCGCTCGGCCGGGCGCGGCGGGGCGGCCCGCCGTGGAGGCGGGCCGCCCTGACCGGTCCCAGGGGAGGCACGAATGAGATCGGGCCGAGGTGATCAGGCGTCGGCGTCGGCCTCCTCGTCGGTGCCGTCGGCATCGTCGGCATCGTCGCAGCCTTCGCCGCGGACGGAATCGACCTTGTCTTCGATCCGTTCGGTGGCCGAGACGAGCTTCTCGGCCGCCTCGTCCTCGGTCAGGTCGCCGTCGGCGACGTGTTCGGCGAGGTGTTCCTCGACGTCGGCGACCAGGGCGGCGACGACCGTGTCGATCGAGACGCCTTCCTGCTCCGCGATCTCGGTGATGGTGAGCCCGGCGTCGCGGCTGGCGTCGTACTCGTCCTCCGTGATGCCGAGCGCCTCGATCACCGTGTCGGAGCTGACGCCGCTCCGGCCACCGCGACGACCGCGGCGGCCCTCACCGTCACCGTCCTCGTCACCGTCCTCGGCCGCGTCAACCGCCGAGTCGCTGTCGGTGTCGTCGACGAACGGATCGTCGGCCGGCTCGTCGACGTCCTCGGTGCCGATGTCGTCGGTCGTGTCGTCGACGACGGTGTCGTCGGTCGTGTCGTCGCTCTCTTGAGCGTTGACCATCGAGCCGACGCCGACGGCGGCGCCTGCCAGGCCGAGCGAGACGACCAGTGTGGAGAGTTTCTTGTGCATGGTGTTGGGTCCTGTCTGTGTTGCGGGGAGTTGGACGAGGATCACTCTGCGACCCGGAGGTAAGTCGGTTGTTCGCGAGTTCGAAAGACCGTCGAAAGATCGGCCGTGAGTTCGCTGGGTGTGTCTTTCGACGGTCTTTCGCGCCGCCGCCGTGCCGCCTTACCGCCGGCGGTGATCGTGCACCCGATGCCGCACACACTCCCCGACACCACCGACCGCCATACCCGCCCCCGAGCACCCGGCGCAGCCCGACCCGGGATGCCTGCCTCCACCCTGCTCCTCCCGCTCCAGCTGTTCCTCGCGGCCGGGTGGATGCGCGCCGGGATCGAGAAGGTGATCGAGCCCGATTGGTGGAGCGGTACCGCACTCGAGGCGTTCCTGTCCGCCCAAGACGGCCAGGTACTGCCGCTCTTCGTCCCATTCGTGGACTACGTCGTCGCCCCGTGGACGGTGGGGGTGGCGTGGTTCGTGATGATCGCCCAGCTCGCCGTGGCGTTCTGCCTCGGGCTCGGGCGCTTCCTCCGGCCTGCTCTGTGGACCGGCGTGTTGTTGAACGTCACCTTCGTGATGTCGGGTCGAGTCGATCCGTCGGCGTTCTACCTCGTGATGGAGATGTCGTTGCTGTTCGCGCTCGCCCGACCGACGAGTCGCCGGTTCGCGATGCGTCGAGCCACGCTGTGGTCACTCGCCGCCGTCCCGTTCGTGCCGTTCGTGACCACGCTGCATCCCGCCGAGGTCATCCACGATCCGGCGATGATGATGATCACCCTGTGTTCGATCGCCGCCATCACCACCATCGTGCGATCGGTCGACCGCGAGCGTCTCGGTCCCCTCGCCTTGCCGCTCTGGCAGGCGCCGACCGACGCTGCCGAACCGACCCCTGTTCCCCATGGTCGGGGCCAGACGTTTGATCGTGACGCCCGGAGGTACTGACGGCGTGTCATCGAACAAAGGAGTTCAACCGACATGGACATCGGAAGCCTGATCGCCGCCCTCCTCCTCGGCCTCGTGGCCGGAGCGATCGGACGGGCACTCGTCCCCAACGACGCGTTCCGTCACATGAGCGGGCCCACCTCGTGGCTCGTCTCGACCGGGCTCGGGCTCGCCGGCGCCCTCGTCGGCTACTGGATCTTCACGGCCCTGCTCGGCATCGGCGACGACGACCGGTTCGACTGGGGTGGCATCATCGGCGCAGTCATCGGTGCCGTGATCGTCGTGATCGGCGCCTCCTGGGTCCTGAAGCGCACCGGCCGCCCCGCCCTCTGACGCTGCGCCGTCCGACACGGCGCTAGTGCGAGATCACGTCACCGGCACGAACCGCTCGTTCGAGGTCGGCGAGGTCGAGGACGATCGCCGCAGTCGCCACGAACCCGTCGGCCGGCACCACCTCCGGCGGTTTGCCCGACCGGAGTACGACGACGAACTCCCGCTGTCGGTCGCCCAACGCCCGGACGTGTTCGTAGACGGTCTTGAAGCGCTTGGCGCCACGCGACCGTGCACACGCCGACGCCGCCAATGCGACGGCGTGATGGAGCGGGATCGACGTCGGCACCTCGCGGCCGTTCGGGCCCTTCGTCGACAACACACCGCGCAGTGATGCCGAGGGTGCCGGCAACCGGGCGATGAGTTCGGTCGTGTCGTACCAACCGTCGGACACCGTGCTCATCGCTCCCACCTCATTCCCGGATGATCGCACGTCACGGCGCGTGTACGTTCACGACCATGACGCACCGCAGCAGGCTTTTCGTCGCCGTGATCGATGTGCCAGCCGACGACCACGCCGATGAGACCGCCTTCTGGGGTGCCGCCACCGGCCACCCGATGCGCGAACTCGATTCGCCCGAGTTCCACGGCACCCGCCTCACCGAGCACTCGGCTCTGCTCGTCCAACGTCTCGACGACGGCGACGCCCGCATCCATCTCGACATCCACACCGACGACCTCGACGCCGAGGTCGAGCGGCTCGAAGGCCTCGGCGCCCGGGTCGTCCGTCGACACGACGAGTGGACCGTGTTAACCGACCCGGCCGGGCTCGAGTTCTGCGTGGTGATCGACCCACCCGGCACACTCAACGACGACAACAGCACCGTCTGGAGCTGAGGCCGGCACCCGCCGCACGAGATCCGGCGTGCTCGCGGAATACTGCGGGAGTGCTTGCTGTTGTTCCCACCGTGCTTCCCGACACCAGCGCCATCACCCGCACCGCCTTCCGCACCCTGAACCAGGTCGTTCGGCCGGTCCTGGCGACCGGACTTGGCAACCCCCTCCCCGTCGGGGCCGGCGCCGTGGTGGTCGAGACCACCGGACGCAAGAGCGGTCTGCCCCGCCAGGTGCCCCTGGTCGCCGTCCGGCTCGGTGACAAGGTCGCCGTGTCGACCGTGCGTGGCGACTCCCACTGGTTCGCCAACCTCGAAGCGAACGACGACGCCAAGATCCAGCTCGGCGGCCGCTTCCGCGACGCCAAGGCCTGCACCACCCGCGGCCCCCTCAACGTCGCCGTCCTTTCCACCACCTGACTTCCCTGCCCATCGGGTCGGGTGGGGCGCAAACATCGGCAGGGCGTCGCGGACGTTTTGTACGGTGGTCGGGACGTCGAGCGGAAGGCGCACCATGACGCAGGGGACACGATCGGCACGGTTCACGTGCATCGCAGCGGCCACCATCCTCCTCCTGAGCGCATGCTCGGGCGGCGACGACGCCGGCAGTGACGAACCGGACGAACCCGACGCCACCGAGACGACCGGCGCCACGAGCGAGCCCGGGGAGCGCGACGACTCCGACGACGAGTCGACGAGCACCACGGCCGCCGCCGACGACCAGACCGACCCGGCCGACGAGCCCGACGAGCCGGTCGAGGTGCCGACCGTCTCCGAGTTGACCACGTGCGGCGCAGCCGACCACCCCTGCACCTGGGCCGAGGCAACGACCGAGGCGCTGGAGGCGACGTTCGCCATCGGCGAAGCCGCCCAAGCGTCGTACGGCGGCGGAGCCGACCTGTTCACCGTCGCCGACGAGATCGCCGGCAACGACGACATCGCCGGCGTGCTCGTCAGCGGTGATGCGATCTGGTTCCGCGTCGACGGCGGCATAGGTGCCTGGTTCTTCGGCGACGGTGCACTCGGCACGAGGAGCACTCGATCCGCGGCACCCGCTCGCTCCGGCACCGCAGCCGTCACGCGACCGATCCCGCGCGACGTGGTCGGAGACGACCACGAGACCAAGCGCGCCCTCGTGCTGTCGCCCTACCAATTCGACTTCGCCGAGACCGACGAAGGCGCTGCCGTCGCCGCCCTGTACGAGGGAGCACGCGGCTATGAGGGCAACGTCGAGTACTACGAGAACACCGCCACCGAGACGGGCGTCGGCCTCTCCTCGTTCGAAGGATGGGACGCGTATGACGTCGTCCACGTCTCGACACACGGTCAGCAGATCTGCGACGAGAGCGGCTGTGTGACGTCGCTGCTCGTCGACTCCGACGTCACCATGCAAGTGCTCGTCCTCGACGAGAACGGCGGCGCCACCGTCGGCTTCAACCGCAACGGTGCCGACCGACTCGTCGACAACTCGTTCCTCGCAGAGCAGTATCCGGACGGTCTCCCCGACACGGTGGTGCTCTCCGCATGCGAGACCGGACGCGGCGAAGACCTCACCAACGCCTTCGGCGACGGCGTCGTGTTCTCCTGGACCGAAGCCGTCGACTCGGCATTCGCGCAGGCATCCTCGCTCGCCCTGCACAGCACGCTGATCGAGACCGGCTCGACGACCGAACGTGCCCACAGCGTCGTCGGCGACGCCGACCTGGTCACCTACGACGACGTCGCCGACCCCGACACACCGGACGAACCCGGCGAAATCCTGGTCCTCGGTAGCGACGGCCGGTTCCACTACGTCACCGGCGCAGATGTCGGCGGCAGCGAAGCGACGAGTGACGGCAACGGACCCGAGATCGAGGCGCTCGACCGGCCCGACACACCGGAGGAAGGCGGGGAGATCACCGTCACCCTCGTCCGGCGCGGCGGTGGCAGCGGCGACCTGCGCGTCCGTGAGGTCGCCTGGATCGACCACCCACAGGACGGGGGCGAGATGCAACCGGGCGCCGAAGTCCGGGTCGACATCCGCGACGACGCCGACTACATGCCGGTCGCGCTCCGCGTCGAAGGACTCGACCCGGGCACCGAAGCCGACACGACCCTGCGGCTCGAGGTCGACGGGATCGAGGTCGACACGTGGTCGGCATCCGAGGGCAACCCGACCGGCAAGTGGGGCGAGTGGCTCATCGAGGACGACGTCAGGCTGCTCAACCGGATCGAGGAGGACGACGAGGTCGAGATGAAGCTCACCATCGAACTCCCCGAGAGCGGCCAGAGCATCGACGAGATCGCACCGGTGAAGCTGACCTGTCTCACCGGCGTGTGGCGTCTGCGGAGCCAAGCGTTCCTCGACGAGATCATCCGCGTCGCCGGCCAGGGTCAGGGAGTCCAGATGACGCACCGGTCTGGCGAATACACCGTCACCTTGCGTCCCGACGGCACGTACACCGGACGCCGCAACCAGTGGCAGATCGGCATGACAACGCCGCAGGGCACACTCGTCACGACGATCGACTCGACCGATCCGGGTACCTGGAGCTCGTCGGGGAACCAGCTCACGATCTCCGACCCGGGCAGCCCGGCGACGGTCACCATCCAGCTCGAGGTGGGTGGCCAGCTGCAGAACCTGCCGTTCGGAGCTGGGAACCAAACCGTCGGCTCCGAGGCCATCGCCGGCACCGGCACCTTCACCTGCGAGGACCAGGTCCTCACCACGACCTACGAAGGCGTCACCGCCACCCTCGACTTCGTCGGCCCCGCCGAGTAACCACGCCGCCGGGTCAGGTCACCTGACTCGGGGGCCTGTGGTTGACCAGGGGGCTCGAGTGCTCGAGTTCGCGCACCGATCCCGGGTCAGGTGATCGCCGGTAACGCCTCGCCCCGGGGGCGAGTCGTCACCTCTGACACCTGACCCGAAGCACCGACGCCCCGACCCGAGGCGTCGGATGATGTCTGACATCAACCGACGGCCCGGGGAGTCGAGCCTGACAGGGACCTGGTCGGTGTCGCCGCTGACACCTGACCCGACGCACCGACGTCGCGTTTCCTCCGACACCCGGCCGGGCTGGGCTCCGATCTAGGTTCGTCGGGATGGGTCGCGTTGCGTTGATCGCTGACACGTCGTTCTACGTGGGGCCACACATCGCGCGGCTCCTGGCCGGGCGCGGGCACGACCTCGTCGTCGCCGCACCCGAGGACGGGCTGGTCGAAGAGCTCGTGGCGATGGGTGCGACCGTCGAGGTGTTCCCCGACCGGGTGCGCCTCGCCGACCCCGACGCCGCGACCGCCCTCGTCCAGGCCGGACTCGACCGGTTCGGCCACGTCGACGCCGCCGTCGCGTTCACCGGACGCGTCGTCACCGGCTCGTTCCTGTCGTCCACCGCCGACGATCTCGACGCCGCCGTCCGCGGGTGTGTCGTCGAGCCGTATCACTTCCTCCGGTCGGTCGTCCCGCACATGGTCGAGCGCGAGCAGGGCCAGGTGCTCGTGTTCACCAGCGCCGCCGGTTCGAAGCCGACGCCGAACGCACCGCTCTACTCGTCGGCCCGGGCAGCCGCGAACATGATGGTGCGCAACGTCGCCGCCGAGGTCGCCCCCACCGGCGTGCAGGTGAACGCGATCGGCACCAACTTCATGGACTTTCCCGAGTTCCGTCGGGCGAGCGGCGCCGACGACCCCGACGTCCGCGCTCGCATCGAGTCGGCCGTTCCGCTCCGCCGACTCGGCACCATGGAGGAATGCGCAGCCTTCTCCATGCCGTTCATCGACGGCACCAGCACCTTCACCACCGGCCAGATCGTCAACTACGCCGGCGGCTGGGTCTGACCGTGCCGAACGAGGGACGGCCATGAGCGCCGGCGACGTCGTGGGGATCGAGGTGGAGCGTGACTCGCACATGGCGGTGACGTTCGACGACGACGTCACCGTGCGGTACGGGGTCGGCGAACTCCGACTGGCGTGCCCGTGCGCGACCTGCGTCGGGCGGCGCAACGCCGGCGAGTCGGTGTCACCGGCCGTGGAGCGCGGCGAGCTGGTCTCGATCACCGACGCCGCACTGGCGGGCGCATTCGGGATCAACCTCGACTGGAGCGACGGTCACCGCACCGGCATCTACGCCTGGACCTACCTGCGGGAAGCCTTCGACACCGGCCGCCTCGGCACGGCTGCCTGACCCCCGGGGTCGGGTCACCGGGTCGGGTGCCAGAGGTGACGGGTGAGGCGCAGCCGAACCCGTGACCGGCGGTCACCTGACTCCGGGGTCCTGTGGTTGGCCAAGCGGCTCGAGCGCTCGGGTACGCGCACCGATCCCGGGTCAGGTGATCGCCGGTAACGCCTCGCCCCGGGGGCGAGCCGTCACCTCCGACACCTGACCCGGAGTACCACCTCTGACACCTGACCCGGAGTACCACCTCTGACACCTGACCCGGGGGTGCTCCGACCGGTCGTCGGCGGAGTCGGTCTGGGAGGCTGCGGGGATGGAGTTCGGGATCTGTGTGGCGTCGCGACCGGGCGACCTCGACTACGTGGTGGAGGCCGAGTCGCTCGGGTTCACCCACTGCTGGATGGCCGACAGCCAGATGATCTGGTCGGACGTCTACGCGATGCTCGCGCTCGCCGCCGAACGGACCACCACGATGCAGCTCGGCACCGGCGTCGCCGTCGCCGGCACACGACCCTCGTCGGTCACCGCCGCCGCCCTCGCCACCATCAACGAGTTGGCCCCGGGCCGGGTCTTCTGCGGGATCGGATCGGGCAACACGGCGATGCGCATCATCCGCCACAAGCCGATGCCGATCGCCGAGTTCGATCGCTACCTGACCGAGCTGCGATCGCTGCTCGACGGCGACGAGACGACCGTGCACTTCCGCGGCGCCGACACACCGGTGCGTCACCTCATGCCCGACCACGGCTTCGTCCGCTTCGAGCCACGCATCCCCGTCCACGTGTCGGCGTTCGGTCCACGATCGCTCGAACTCGCCGCTCGCCACGGCGACGGACTCATCAGCTCCGCGCCGGCCGACCCCGACGTGATCGCCGCGCTGCGCGGACGCATCGATCGCCCACGCGACGAGTTCGCGTTCTCCAACCTCACGACGATCGTCGTCACCGACGACGGCGAACCACACGACAGCGAACGAGTGCGCCGCCAGGCGGGTGCGTTCGCGATCGCAGCCGTGCACTACGCCTACGACCAGTACGCACAGTTCGGCCGACGACCCCCTGCCCACATGGCCGACTTCTGGCCCGACTACGTCGCCCTCGTCGAGGAAACACCGCCCGAGCTCCGGCACCAGCGGGTCCATCAGGGGCACAACTGCTGGGTGCTCCCCGAGGAGGAGCCGTTCCTGACCGCCGAACTGATCGACCGATCGTGCCTCGTCGGCACCCCGGCCGAACTCGCGACCCGCATCGCCGACCTCGAAGCCGCCGGGCTCGACCAGATCGTCGTGCTCCCACCCCTCGCCGAGAAGGAAGCCGTGATCCGCGACGTCGCTCAGAAGGTCATCCCCCTCCTCTGACCCGGGCACGCACCTGCGTCACCGGAGTCGGGTGATCTCCGGAAACGGCGACTCCGTCGCCGTTCCCTCCGACACCCGACCCGGCTCGTTCCTCGCCGTCACCTCTGACACTTGACCCGATCTGCTTCGTCAGCTGGACCGAGTGCGCTCTCGGTGTGGTTAGGTATCGGGCATGAAGATGATCGTGCGGGGCGTGTTGGGGTTCGGGTTGCTCGTGGGGGTGCTGTTCGGTGTGCTCCTGTTCGGGATCCGGACGCAGAACCCGACCGTGCTGCGGGGAGTGCGCACGGTCAACAAGTCGTTCTGGAACAAGCAGGCGATCAAGACCGCAGGCGACCCGGGGGCGGGCTACTCCAAGGTCGTGCACCGCGGCCGCTCCAGCGGCACCGAGTACGAGACCCCGATCGACGCCATCCCGACCGACGACGGGTTCGTCGTCGTCCTGCCCTACGGCACCCAGGCCGACTGGGTCCGCAACGTGCTGCACCACGGCGCCGCCACGATCGTCCACGACGGCGAACGGGTCGACGTCCACCGGCCGGTCCTCATGCCGCCGCGCGACATCGAGCAGTGGCTCTCCCCGGCGGCGCAGCGCACGAACCAGCTGTTCGGCATCGAGCGCGTCCTCGTCGTCCGCCGGGTCTGACCGGCCGGTCGTCAGGCCTTCGCCGGGCGACCCAACGACGATGCGATGACCGGCCAGAAGGGCCGCTCACCACTGCGCATCAACGCGTCGATGTGCTCGGCCGGTGCGGGCGGCGAGAACAGGAACCCCTGCATCAGGTCGCAGCCCAGTTCGACCAGCAACGCCGACTGGTCGGCGGTCTCGACGCCCTCGGCGACCGTGATGAGTTCGAGCGACCGTCCCAGTTCGAACGTCGACTTCACGAGCGCCTTCGCGCGGTCGGACACGGCGACGTCACGCACGAACACCCGGTCGACCTTGATCACGTGGGCCGGCAGCCTCGAGAGATGGCTGAGCGACGCCCAGCCAGATCCGTAGTCGTCGACGGCGACCCGGAAACCCATCTCGACCAACCGGCCGAGCACCCGCTGCGCCGCCGAATCGAGCGGCGCGGTCTCGACCAACTCGATCTCGACCTGCTCGGCCCGCACGCCATCGCGGGTGATCAGGTCTTCCATCTCACCAATGAAGCCTGGGGTCATCAACTCGTCGACGGACACGTTGAGGCAGATCCGCTCGAGGCCCAGCTCGAACCACGGCGTCGCATGATCGATGGCGAGGCGCCGCAAGGTCCGGCCGATCGTCGGCATCAGATCGAGCGACTCGGCGGCCGGGATCACGATGTTCGGTGCGACGACCTCACCGTCGAGGCCACGCATCCGCATCAACATCTCGAGCGCGACGATGCGGCCCTCGGCGTCGACCTGCGGCTGGAACCACGGTTCGAACCGGTGCTCGTCGAGCGCACGACGGACGTCGACCGGCGGCATCACCGGTCGATTGGGATGAGCCGGGTCGTCGGCCAGCGACGTCATCGGCGGCAACTGCGCCACCGCGAAGGCGAGCCGACGGGCGATGCGGTCGAAACGACCGACGTTCGCAGCATCGAACGGATTCCCGAAGTGCGACCACAGGGTGAGCGTCGCGACGACCTCACCGCCGCGCACGATCGGAACGGCGAGGCACGACGACACACCGGCTTCGAGTGCGAGCTGGCGCCACGCCGAGTAGCTCGGATGGTCGGGCGTCATGACCACCGGCTGTCGCTCCTGTACCGCTCGACCGGTCGGGCCGTCGGCGAGCGGTCCCTCGTCCCAGCGGATCTTGAGGTTCTGGATCGCCGGCACGTCGCCCGCGCTGGCGATCAGGTCGACCGAGCCGTCCGGCATCGGAAGACCGACGGCCGCGATCTCGACACCCATCAGATCGACCACCTGCTCGCACACCGATTCGATCACCTGCAGCAAGGGATCGCCGCTCGCCAGGCGGCCGAGCGTGGCGGCGCCGACCTCCGACTCGGCGCGATCGCGGCGCGACTCCGTGACGTCGCGGATCCGGCCGTCGATCGCGACGATGCGGCCGCGACGATCGGTCACCGAACGGAGATCGATCAACGAGTGGAACACCCGCCCGTCGGCATCGATCCACCGGATCAACGCGGGGACGTCGCTCGTCGCATGGGCGATCAGTTGTCCGAACCGCTCACGGTCGTCGGGGTGGACCTGGCGCACGAACAGGTCGGGCTGCGCGTAGTAGTCGGCCGCCGGCATGCCCATCCAGTGATCGACGTGTTCGGAGATGTAGTCGAAGCGGACGATCGGCCAGATCCGGTAGCGGAAGGTGAGGTCGCCGGTCGACTCGATCAGCTCCCGCAATCGGTTCGCCGACCGGCGGGCACGCCGTCCGTACTCGAGCAGCAATGCGCCGAAGAACACCGAGGTGGCACCGACGAAGCCGATCCCCTTCAGGATCTCCGGGTTCGTGATCGACGAACCCGACACGATCGACGACGACACGACGACCCACAACGATCCGAGGACGAAGTACAGCGTGGCGAGCGCCACGGCGGGGCGCCACGACCAGCGACTCGAGCTCGCCGACAACTCGACTGGGTCGAGGATGCGCGCCCACCAGCACCGCAGCCGACCCACCCGATAGGCGCGTGGATCGGCGCGGCGGGGGTCGAGCGTCGGATCGACACCGGGAATCGGTGGGAGGTCGGGCGTCGGCTCGCGACCGGGTGCGGGAACAGCAAGCGTCTGCGTCTCAACGGACATCCGCACCCCCCACTCTGTCGATCTGAATTGTCACGGACCGTAGCGCAATCGCCACTGGCACCACCAGTGGTATCGGCCGGCTCGGACCTCGGTCGAGCAGGTCAGTGCGCGACTGCACCGCGGCGTCCTTTGACAACGTTGACGACGGCGACGATCACGAAGCCGACGACGAGACCGATCAGCGCCGACACGGCGGTGTTCACCAACCACGCCAGCACACCCCCGATACCCCCGATGTCATGGACGCCTTCTTCGAGGCGGTGCACGAAGTCGTACGGCCCGTGCCAGCCGAGTTCGTCCGTGCCGACCAGGATGATGTGGCCACCCACCCACAGCATCGCCGCCGTGCCGACCACCGACAGCACGGCGAGCACCTTCGGCATCCCGTTCACCAACAACCGACCGATCCGGGCGGCGCGTTCGTCGCCGGTCTCGACCATGCGCAGACCGATGTCGTCCATCTTGACGATCAACGCGACGACGCCGTAGACGACGACCGTGATCAACACGGCGACGACGAGCAGGATGATCGCCCTCGACCAGAACCCCTCGTCGATCACTTCCTTCAGGGCGATCACCATGATCTCCGCCGACAGGATGAAGTCGGTCCGGATCGCGCCCTGCACCGTCGCCGCCTCGGCCTCCGGGCCCTTCACCGCCGCCGGCACCTCGTCGTGCACGTCGTGCGCGACGAACTTGTGGTGGACCTTGTGCGCGCCCTCGTAGGCGAGGAACGTGCCGCCGAACATCAGGATGATCTCGACGAGCAGCGGGACGAACTCGCTCAACAGCAGCGCGGCCGGCAGGATGAACAGCACCTTGTTGCGAAGCGATCCGGTGGCGATCCGCTTGATGATCGGCAACTCGCGGTCGGCGGCGAGGCCGTGCACGTAGGCCGGCGTCACCGCCGTGTCGTCGACCACCACACCCGCCGCCTTCGCGCTGGCGCGCCCGGCTGCCGCGCCGACATCGTCGATCGATGCCGCCGCGAGCTTCGCGAGCGCTGCGATGTCGTCGAGCAAGCCGACGAGGCCTCCGGCCATGTGGCCCTCCAAGGCGGTGTGGTCATGGGTGGCGCCGATCGGGAAATCGGACCCACGGAGACTACCGGCGGACCAGAAGAGGGCGCGCGGACGGCCACCTCATAACAGTGCACTAACGCGTACCGTGTCGGAAACGATGCCGTACGCGCCGCATGTGGCAGGCTCGCCACATGACCGGCAGCGCTGACGACCTCGCCGACACGAACGATTCGGCACTCACGCCGGCCCAGGGCGCCTTCCGGTTCCTGGTCGAGCTGGCGGCGCTCGCGTGCTGGGCCGTCGTCGGGTGGGAGGTCGGCGGTGACGGATTCGGATGGGTCCTGGCCATCGCGTTCCCGGTCGTGGCGGCGTCGACGTGGGCCACGTTCCGGGTGCCGGGCGATCTCAGCGCCGGGCAGGGCGGACCGATCCCGGTGCCCGGCATCGTGCGGCTCATCATCGAGCTCGACGTCCTCGTCCTCTCGGCAGTGTTCGCGATCGTCGTCGGCCAGGTCGTGCTCGGCGCTGTCGTCCTCGTCGCGATCGTCGTCCACTACCTCCTGACGATGCAACGAGTCCGCTGGCTCCTCGCCCAACGCTCCGTCACCTGACGACGGGGTCGCCCACGGCGCCTTCGGCTGACGCTGCCTCGGCCTCCGCTCACTCCTTCGTCAACCAGTTCGTGTCGTACAATCGGAGAGTGAGAGTTGTTGCGGCGGTCGACAAGTTCCGAGGGACCCTGGACGCTGACGGCGTAGCTGCGGCGATCGCAGCGGCGTGCGAAGCCAAGGGACACGAATGCGACCGGGTGCCCCTCGCCGACGGCGGCGAGGGGCTGCTCGAGGCATTCGGTGGTGCCACCGAATGGTCCACCGTCACCGGGCCCGCCGGCGAGCCGGTCCGCGCCGGCTGGTATCGCAGTGACACACTCACCGTCATCGAGATGGCCCAGGCCGCCGGGCTCGCACTGGCGGGGGGCGCCGATGTCAATCGGCCCGAGGAGGCCACCACCGCCGGCGTGGGCGAGCTCCTGCTCGAGGCCGTACGCCGAGGAACATCCCGGATCGTCGTCGGCATGGGTGGGTCGGCCACCAGCGACGGGGGCCAGGGCGCCGTCGATGTGCTCGAATCGTCGGGCGAGATCGACGCACTGCGGGCCGTCGACATCGTGATCGCCTGCGATGTCGACACAGCATTCGGCGATGCCGGCAGGGTGTTCGGCCCGCAGAAGGGAGCCGACGCAGCCGCCATCGAACGGATCACCGGCCGGCTCGAGGCCCTCGCCGACACCTACCGGTCGACATACGGCGTCGACGTCACCACGATGCCGGGAGCGGGCGCCGCAGGCGGCCTGGCAGGCGGGCTCGCTGCAGCAACCGGCGCTACCATCTCGTCGGGGTTCGAGTTGGTCGCGGGTGAGCTCGGTCTCGCCGGGCTGATCGATACCGCCGACCTCGTCATCACCGGCGAGGGGTCACTCGACCCGACCAGCCGGAACGGCAAGGTGGTCGGCGGGGTGCTGTCCATGTGTTCCGATCGCTCGGTCGACGTGCACGCGATCGCCGGCATCGTCCGAGATGTCGACTGGATTCCATACACCGCGCTCGTCGAGACGTTCGGGGAGCACCGGGCGCTCACCGACACCCAAGCCTGCGTCGTCGAGGCGACGCACCGTCTTCTCGAAGCTCGCAGCTCGGCTGCCGCTCCGGACCAGTCCTAGTCGGACGACGCCACGGCGGCGGCCAACTCGGCGGCGACGGCCGCGCCGATCGACTTCGCGTCGTTGGCGACGGTCACCATGCGGAATCCTTGGGCGAGGCGGCGTCGCGCCATGTCACCGTCGGCGCAGTGGATGCCCGCCACGATCCCGGCCGACTCGCACGCCTTGCGGATCCGCTGGATCGACGACTCGTGGGTCGGATCGTCGTGCTCGTACTTCGGCGGCAGGCCGAGCGCGAGCGACAGATCGGCCGGCCCCACGTAGATCGCACCCACGCCCGGGGTCGCGGCGATCGCCTCGACATTGGCGAGCCCCTCGTCGGTTTCGACCATGACGGCACAGAGCACCTGCTCCAGCGCATCGATCTCGCTCGAACCGGCGGCGACCGACGCACGGATCGGTCCGAACGAACGCACACCTCGAGGTGGGTAGCGACACGCTGCGGCCGCCTCCGCAGCCTGTTCGGGCGTACTCACCAACGGCACCACCACGCCTTGCGCTCCGGCGTCGAGCGCGCGGCCGATCTCGGCCATGTCGTTCGCCGAGACACGCACGAGTGGCGTGACCCCTTCGGCCCGGACGGCCTGCATCATCGGGATCGCATCGCTGTAGCCGACTGCGCCGTGCTGCATGTCGACACAGCAGTAGTCGACCCCGGTGCGGGCGACGATCTCGGCAGAGATCGAGCTCGGGACGGCGAGCCATGCACCGCGGGCGATCTCGCCCTGCGCGAATCGGTCGGTCAGGAGGTTGTTGGACATCGGAGTGCCTTTCGTCTGGGGGATGGGAGCCGACTCAGTTCGACTGCACGGCCGGCCGGTTCACAGCGTGACTCGGCTGCTCACCGGCGAGGGTGTCGACGACGTTGGCGACCGCGACGTCGGCCATGCGGCGTCGTGTGGCCGTGGTCGCACTGCCGATGTGAGGGAGCAGCACCACACGCGCGTGCTGCTCGAGCAAGCGAGGATGGACGGCCGGCTCGTTCTCGTACACGTCGATGCCGGCCCCGGCGATGGTGCCGTCGGCCAGCGCATCGGCCAGTGCCGATTCGTCGACGAGTGGGCCTCGAGCCGTGTTCACGAGTACCGACGTGGGGCGCATCCGAGCAAACACATCGGCGTCGAACCGGTGCCTCGTCGCGTCGGTGAGCGGGGCATGCAGCGAGACGAAGTCCGACTGCTCGACCAACTCGTCGAACTCGACCCAGCGGGCGCCGATCCTGCGCTCCACCTCGGGATCGAGCTTGCTCCGGGTGTGGTAGCACACGTCCATCGCGAAGCCATGCGCAGCGCGTCGGGCAACGGCCTGGCCGATCTCGCCGCAGCCGAACAGGCCCAGGGTCTTGCCGTGCACGTCGAGGCCGATCTGCGGCTGATCGAGCACCCAGTGCGTGTACTCACCGCCGCGCAGCGCACGATCGCCCTCGACAACCCGGCGCGCAGCACCGAGCAGCAACGCGAACGCCAGATCGGCCGTCGATTCGGCCAACACGCCCGGCGTGTTGCACACGAGGACTCCGGCGGCGGTGGCCGCGTCGACGTCGATGTTGTCGAAGCCGGCGGCGACGTTCGCGACGACGCGCAACGACGGTGCTGCGGCGAAGACCGCCTCGTCGATCCGGTCGGTCAGAATCGTCAGGAGCGCATCGGCGCCCGCCACGAACTCCACGAGCTCACCGTGTGGCAGCGGGTGGTCATCGGTGCGGACGCGGAGCTCATGGCCCGCTGCGCGCAACGGTTCGAGCGCATCGTCGTAGACGAACTGAGGGACAGCAACGAGCGCCACGGCTCAGTGCACCTCCTCGACGCGGAGCGCCTCGGCCAGCCAGGTGCGATCCCAGCGGTCGTCGTCGATCGCCTCGAACTCGGCTTGCTCGGCCGCAGCCTTCGCCTCGGCCAACTCGACGATCTCGGCTGCACGTGCACGGGGCACGACGGCGACTCCGTCCACGTCGCCGACGATGATGTCGCCGTCGTCGCACGGCACGCCTCCGATCGACACTCGACAGCGGAGTTCACCCGGTCCGTTCTTGTACGGGCCGAGGTGCGTCACTCCGGCGGCGAAGACCGGCAGCCCGATCTGTCGGAGGTCTGCGATGTCGCGGACGGCACCGTCGACGACGATTCCGGCGAGGTCGCGACGCTTCGCGTAGGTGACCATGAGCGCGCCGAGCAGGGCCCGGTCGAGATGGCCGCGACCGTCGATGACGATCATCTCGCCAGGACGTGCTTCCTCGAGTGCCTGGTGCACGACGAGGTTGTCGCCAGGGCGGGTCCGCACGGTGACCGCAGGTGCCGCAATGACCTGGTCGTCGGCGACGCCGGCAAGCGGCATCACACCGGTCGCCCCGCTCCAGCGGTCGAAGACGTCGCTCACGAGCGAGGAGGCCAGCTTGGTGAAGCGGTCGAGCAAGTCGGGTTCGGGGAGGTCCGTCGCAGGGTGCAGACGGCAGATCTGGGTCACGGGATGTCCTTTCGAGAACGAGGGTCGAGATCGAGGGCGGGGCTCTGCCCCCGGGTCAGGCCACGACGAGGCGGCCGTCGTAGTCGGCGAGCTCTGCCATGGCGTCGAGGTCGGCAGCGACCGTCGCCGAGAGCTGAACGCCGTCGGTCCGGGCCGCGTCGAGTTTGCGGTCTTCGACCTCGCCGGGCAGCAGCACCCCGTCGAAGCCTTCGGCCGGGGGCAGGCCGTGCACTCGCTCGGCGAACCCGTCGATGTGGCGTGCGAACGTGTCGCGACCGACCCATGCATCCGGGTCGAGGGCGATGAACAGATGGCTGACGCGCTGTGGCCGGGTCCAGTCTTCGTACATGTCGCCGATGCCGTCACCGGTCACGTCGGCGATCAGCGCGCCGCACAGCAACTCGACCATCATCGCAAGACCGGAACCCTTCGCGCCTCCGACGGGCAGCACCGAACCGAGCAGCGCGGCGGCGCTGTCGGTGGTCGGCCGCCCAGCGTCGTCGACCGCCCAGCCTTCGGGGATCGACTGGCCGAGCTGGTTGGCGAGGATGATCTTGCCGCGGGCCGTCGCGCTCGTCGCCATGTCGACCGTGATCGGCGGGTGCCCCGGTCGCGGCACCGACATGCTGATCGGGTTCGTGCCGACCGCCCGCGACCGACCGCCGAAGTAGACCATCGTCGTCGGCGCCGTCGACATCGCCATCGTCACCAGGCCTCGCTCGGCCGCTCGGCGGGTGAAGTAGGCCAACGTGCCGCAATGGTTCGAGTTGTGGACGCCGGCGGCGGCGATGCCGGTTTCGACAGCACGCTCCGTCGCCGCGTCGAGCCCGGCGAGCGCTCCGACGTGCCCGATCGCATTGTCGGCGTCGACCTGGAGCGCCGCCGTGCGAGTCGAGACGACGTGCGGCTCGGCGGCCGCGTTGATCATGCCGGCGCGCAGACGCTCGCCGTAGATCCGCGTGCGGGTCACGCCGTGTGACGAGATCCCTCGCGCCTCGGCGTCGACGAGCGAGTCGGCGACCAGATGCGAGGCCTCGGACGGCAACCCGCAGGCATCGAGGACGCCCGCACAGTGTGTGCGGAGATCGTCGATCGTGACTCGGACCGGGGGAGCATCCGTGGCGGTTCCCTGAACGTACGCTGGCTTACTCATGTCTCTCCATCAGGTTGCGGAGTTGGTTGGTCATCATCGCCTCGCCGGTGTGCAGGTGGCTGAGTAGCTCGACCTTCGCCCGGTCGAAATCGCCGGCCACGATCGCCTCGACGATCGAGAGGTGTTCGTCGAGCGTGGCATCGACGCGATCGGCCACCTCGGTCAGGAGCAGGTGTCGGCCACGATCGATGTGGTCCTCGACGATCGCGTAGAAGCCTTGGAGCCGTTCGTTTCCGCTGCACTCGATGAGGAGCTTGTGGAAGGCGTGGTCGGCGCCGAAGTAGTCGGGGAGCAGTTCGGGAGCGATCCGATTCTCGAAGCCGTCGAACGCTCGACCGAGTCGGGCGACGGCGTCGGGGTCGAACTGCTTCGCGAGCCGGTCGAGACCGACTGGCTCGAGGAGCCGGCGCATCTCGAACAGATCGTGGACATCGCGCTCCGTGAACGACGCCACCGCCCAACCGGACCGGCCTCTCGACTCGACGAGGCCGACCGCCTCGAGCCGATAGAGCGCCTCGCGCACCGGCGTTCGGCTGACCGCCAGGCGAGCGGCGAGCTCGCGGTCCTTGAGGACCTCACCCGGTCGGAGCTCGACCGCGACGATGGCGGCGCGCAGTTGTTCGTAGGTCCGCTCGCCGAGCTGGACGTTCTCGATCGGATGGAGCGCCTTGGTGTCGGACTCGCTCATTGCCTCTCCCCTGTCATGGCGAGTAGGTCGGGTCTGCCCATCGCTCGTTCGGGATCAGCGGATACCAACCCGGGCGATGGGGATCGCGGTCGTAGGTGTAGTTGCCCATCTCTCGGAAATAGGCCGCGTACTGCTCGACCCGTTCGGGGTCGAGTGTGACTCCGAGCCCCGGACCTTCCGGGACCGCGAGGTGGCCGTCGACGTACTCGAGCTTCCCGCCCATGATGACATCGTCGACGAGGTGGTGGTAGTGGGTGTCGATGGCGAAGGGCATGTTCGGGAGCACCGAGGCGGTCTGCAGCATCGCGGCAAGGCCGATCCCGGACTCGCCCGACGAGTGCATCGCCACACTCAGTTGGAACGTCTCGCAAACGCCTGCGGCCTTGATGCAGGCGCGGACCCCGCCCCAGAAGTGCAGGTCGAGCAAGATGACGTCGACCGCGGGATCGTGGATGTTGGCCGCGAGCTGTTCGAAGCCGACGACGACGGCGTTCGTGGCAAGCGGGATGCGCACCTGTTCACGAACCCGTCGCATGCCGCCGAGGCCCCACGTCGGGTCCTCGAAGTAGTCGTTGCGGAGGTGCTCGATTGCTCGCCCGAACCGGATCGACTGCTCGACGGAGAGGACCGAGTTCGGGTCGTATCGCAGGCCGTCACCGGGCACCGCCGCGGCCAACGCTTGGAAACACTCGAGTTCGTAGTCGGGATGGAAGACCCCGCCCTTCAGCTTGTGGGCTCGGAATCCGTGTCGCCGCTTCGCGTCGAGCGCGAACTCCACCAACTGCTCGGGTGTCCGCACCTCACCGGATCCGTCGTCGGCCGGGTACCGGAAGAAGAGGTAGCTGGCGAACTCGACCGACGATCGGACGCGACCGCCGAGCAGCTGCGACACCGGCAGGTCGACCGACTTGCCCATCAGGTCGAGACACGCCATCTCGACGGCGGCGAACACGTGACCGCGGTTGCCGTATAGAGCCGCGGTCGGATTCAGGAGGGCGAACCGCATCGCCTCGAGGTCGAACGGGTCGTGCCCGATCAAGTACTTGCGCAGCCCGACGATCGCCTCCTCGGTGGGCGCACCGGCGCCGCGCAACTCACCGATGCCGGTCAGCCCATTGTCGGTGTCGATCTCGACGATGGTGCGGACGAAGCGACCCCAGTGCCCGCCGTTGGCGTGCCGGAGCGGGGCCTCGAGCGGGATCGCGACGGTCGTTGCGCGGATGTCGGTGATCTTCATCTCAGCGGTTGTACGCCGGTGCGGCGCCTCGGAGCGTGGTCCAGACCTCGTCGCACGCGGCGATCGTGTCGGCGTCGGGAGCGGGGCCGTCGATGGCGGCGAGGTTCGCACGGAGCTGCTCGATGTTCGACGCGCCCAACAGCATCGCCGAGGTCAGTGACCGGCTGAGAACCCAGCGGAAGGCGAGTTCGATCAGGGTCACTCCGGCGTTCGACGCGATTCCTGCGAGCCGTTCGACGGCGTCGAACTGGGTGTCGTTCCAGTAGCGATCGCGGTAGATCTCCTTCGCGAACCGTCCGTCGCCGGGCGACTGGTCTCGTCGATGCTTGCCGGTCAGGAGGCCGCCGGCGAGCGGGTTGTACACGAGCGTGGTGAGGCCGAGACGCGAAGCACAAGCCTCGTACTCCTCCTCGACCCGTCGACCGACGAGGTTGTACATCTGCTGCGACAGCGCGGGCGTCGGCCAGCCCTCCCGCTCGGCGATCCAGTGCATCTCGGTGATCTGCCACGCCGCGAAGTTCGACTGCGCCAGATATCGGACCTTGCCGGCCTCGACGAGTTCGTGGACGGCTTCCAGCGACTCCTCGATCGGGGTGTTCCAGTCGGGTCGGTGGAAGTAGTAGTAGTCGACGTAGTCCGTCCCGAGTCGCGTCAGGCTGGCGTCGACCGCGGCGTGGATCGCCTTCCGGGTCAGACCGCTGAGTTCGGGGTCGTCCTGATAGACGTGGCTGCCGCTCTTCGTCGAGATGAGCACCTCGTCGCGGAACGGCGCGACGATCCGACCGAGCATCCGTTCCGACTCACCACCCGCATAGTTGTTGGACGTGTCGAACATCTTCACCCCGGCGGCACGACACACGTCGACCATCTCGGCAGCGTCGCCCTCGTCGACCGGAGCACCGAAGGTCATTGCACCGAAGACGATGCGTCCGATGTCGTCGCCGGTGTTCGAGGATGGGTGCGTGGTCATTCGACGGTCTCCTTCTGGTCGGGGTCGACGTCGGCGACGTCTCCGCCGGCTGCGAGGGCGGTCCGACGGGCTCGCATCGAGCGGACACCACCGACGATGGGCATGGTGAGCATCGCTATGCTCGCGAGGAAGACCGGCAGACCGATGTGGCTCGTCAACAGCTGGCCGAGCCAGTCGGAGACGTTGCCGTCGCTGATCTGCAACGAGCGTCGAAGGTTGGTCTCGAGGATCGGCCCGAGGATCAGGGCCAGCACGAGCGGCGGCTTGGGGATGCCGACCCTCGACATGACGAAACCGAGGATCGCGAAGACGAGCATGATCCCGACCTCGTACACGCTGTTGTTGATCGCGTACGTGCCGATGATCGACAACGCTGCGACCGCCGGGAGGAGCAGCGATCGCGGCACCGACAGGATCTTCGCCATCCGCCGCGCAGCGATCAGACCGATCACGAGCAGACAGATGTTCGCGATCAGCAGGCTGATGAAGATCGACGAGACGAGCTCCATGTCGTTCTCGAAGAGCAACGGACCGGGCTGAACACCCTGGACGACCAACGCTCCGAGCAGAATTGCCGTGAGCGCGTCGCCGGGGATGCCGATCGTCAGCATCGTCATCAACGCTCCGCCACTGCACGCGTTGTTGGCCGTGTCGGAGGCAGCGATGCCCTCCGGTGAACCGGTTCCGAGCTCGTCGGGCTTCTTCGAGAGACGGCTCTGTGCCCCGTACGAGATCACCGAGGCGATGGTGGCGCCCGCTCCGGGCAGGATGCCGACGAAGGTCCCGATGATCGACGATCGAGCGATCACCCACTTGACCGGAGGGATGTCGCGCAGGGCGGTGCGGATGCCGGTCACCTCCTGGACCTCGGGATCGACCCGATGCAGTCGCGAATACACCTGCTCCAGCACCTCGGCCATCCCGAAGATGCCGATGATCACGGCGATGAAGTTGACGCCGCCGAACAGGTTGGGCTCGTCGAAGGTGTACCTCGCCTGACCCGACAACAGATCGCGCCCGATCAGCCCCACGAAGAGTCCGAGCAGGGCGCTGATCACGCCCTTCACCAGCGACGATCCGGCGACGTAGGCCATCACCGACAGGCCGAGGAAGGCGACCGCGAAGTACTCGATCGAGCCGAACTGCCGTGCGACACCGGCGAGGGCGGGGCCGCCGATCCCGAGGATCAGCACGGCGACCATCCCGCCGCAGAACGACGAGATCACGCCGATGCCGATCGCGCGGCCGGCTTCACCCCGTTTGCTCATCGGGTATCCGTCGAGCGTCGTCATCAGGTCGGCCGGCGTGCCCGGCATGTTGATCAGCACGGCCGGGATCGTTCCGCCGTAGAGCGAGCCGAGCCAGATACCGGTGAGCACGGCGATCGCGTCGGTCGGGTTCATCGTGAACGTGAACGGGGCCAGCACCGCGACGCTCATGTTCGCCGTGAGGCCGGGGATCGCGCCGACCGCGAGACCGACGGAGACGCCACCGAGGATCAGCAGCAGCGTCACCGGGTTCGCGACCAGGTCCCAGCCCGACGTGTACAGGGATGTGCCGACGGCGATCATGGCAGTGGCGTCTCCGGCAGCGGGACGTTCAAGGCCGAGATGAACACGAGCCGGATGGCGATCACCATGCCGACCGCAAATCCCAACAGGACCAGCAGCCGTCGCCCACGGGGCGTCCAGCTGAGCAGGATCGGCGCGCCGACGAGGAATGCGAATGTCGTCGTGAGATAACCGACCCTGAACGCGAGGGCGGCGTAGGCGATGACCGTGACGGCCATCGCCGCCGTCGTCACGTAGTCGGGCGATTCGTCCTCTGCGCTCCCCTCGGTCTCGAGCTCGTCGAGCGCCTCGACGTCGGGGAGCGGAACATGCCCGGAACTGCTCGCTGTCGTGCCGGTCCGGAGGTGATACCACCCCTGGCCGACGACGATCAGACCGCACACGATCAGAAGGCCGCCGACCAGTTCGGGGAGAAGTGCCGGGTCGTTCGTGACCGTTGCGGCATCCGGCAAGCGGAGCGCTTCGATCAAGATGAACGTCCCGATGACGGCGACCACGGCGCCGGTCACGACATCGCGCATCGGACGGTCAGCTGCCGGCGACCCGCTCGGGCTCGGAGACGACGAAGGCTTCACCGCCGAAGAGCTCGCGGAACTGCTCGTCCTCGTCGCTGATCAAGGCCCCGAACTCGTCCGGGCCGATCCACGTCGTCTCGAAGCCGGCATTGGCCATGGCGGTCTGGTTCGTCTCGCTCGCTGCCGCTTCCTCGACGAGGGCGGACAGTGCGAGACGGACGTCGTCCGGTGTCTCGGAGTCGACGACGTAGCCGCGCCACACCACGTACTCGACATCGACGCCCGATTCTTGGAAGGTCGGGACATCGGGGTACAGCGCCGAACGCTCGGCACCCATCACGCCGAGCATCACGGCGTCGCCGCTCTCGATGAACGGCCGGGTCTCGGGCGCCCCGATCGTCACGGCGTCGATCTCACCGGCGATCAGCGCGTTGCCGGCAGCCGAACCGCCGTCGTACTGGATGAAGGAGAACTCGACGCCTGCCTCACGAGCCAGGGTGAGTCCGGCCGCATGCCAGACACCGCCGGTCCCCGACGTGCCGATCAAGATCTCGCCGGGGTTCTCCGCGGCATACGCGAGGAACTCGTCGATCGTCTGGTACTCGGCGTCGGCCCGTACGGTGAGCGCTGCGACGTCCTGGTGCGTGACACCGACAGGCGCCATGTCCGTGACGGGATCGATCTCGGGTGTACCGGTGTAGGGCAGCGCGGAGATCGAACGCGACACGATCATCATCGTCGTCCCGTCGGCATCCTCGCTGAAGAGTCGCTCGGCGCCGATCGCACCACCCGCACCCGGCAGGTTCTGCACGACGACGTCGTTGCCGGCGGTCTCGGACACAGCCGGCTGCAACGAACGAGCGGCGATGTCGAACCCGCCGCCCGCATTCGCGGGCACGATGATCGTGATCGTGCCGTCGATCTCGGCACCCGAGTCGGACGGCGCGTCGGTGGTCGCACCCCCTTCGTCGGCATCGTCACCGGCGTCGGCATCGTCACCGGCGTCGGCATCGTCACCGGCGTCGGCGTCGTCACCGGCGTCGGCATCCGAGCTGTCTTCCGTCGACGTCGGTTCGTCGTTGTCAGCGGCGTCGTCGTCGCCGCCGCACGCGGCGACGGTCAGGGCGAGAGCAGCAATGAGTGCACCACAGCGACGGGTGCGGGACCGGTTGATCATGATTCCCCCTCAGGATCACGGTGTTCCGTATTTGGTATACCAACCCTGACATCGACGGGCCAGCTCGTCAAATCGGAGACGACAATTTCTCCTCACCGGGCGCGTCGCGCCTGGTCAGCCAGCGTCAGAGGGCGCGCAGCATCGGTTGGTAGAGCTCGTTGTCGTAGTCGGACACCATGCGGGCAGCGGTGACCTTGGGGCCGAGGGTGCGCCAGTTGTGACGCATCCGGTCGACCCACGCCTCCGACGGACGGCCCGAGCCGTCGGCGTGGAACTCGGCGGCGATGTCGCCGAGCAGTGACAACGCCGACGCCGACTCCTCGGTGTCGCGGACGTCGTCGTCGGTGGCGTCGGACGTCGGGATGTCCCAACCGTTGCGACCGTCGGACATCTCGGCCCACCAGCCGTCGAGGATCGAACAGTTCAGCCCGCCGTTGAGCGCCGCCTTCTCGCCGCTCGTCCCCGACGCCTCACGCG
The DNA here is from genome assembly GCF_004364865.1 of Ilumatobacter fluminis. Taxonomy (NCBI): domain Bacteria; kingdom Bacillati; phylum Actinomycetota; class Acidimicrobiia; order Acidimicrobiales; family Ilumatobacteraceae; genus Ilumatobacter; species Ilumatobacter fluminis. Next base: position 88,807 of record NZ_SOAU01000001.1, on the reverse strand, counting down.
GCCGCACCGGGTTGTTCAGCCACACGTCGCACCCGAAGTAGAGGGCGCGAGCGACACCGATGTCGTAGTCGGGGATGAACGAGAAGCGACCGTTCGCCTCGGCCGATGCGCCGTAGGCGACGACCTGCTCGATGAGCTGCTTGCCGGGCTTGTCGGCCGGGTGGGCTTTGCCGGCGAACAGGATGTGGATCGGACGCTCGTCGTCGGCCAGCAGCGCGGCCAGCACGTCGGGGTGGCGGAGCAGCAGGTTGGCCCGCTTGTAGGTGGCGAAGCGGCGGGCGAATCCGATCACGAGCGCATCAGGGTCGAGCGTCGCGCCCGACCGTTCGGCGAGCAGCTCGATGAGCGGCGCCTTGTCGGTGGCACGGGCCGTGACGATCGCGTCCGACTCGACGTCGTCGATGCGCTCCCATGCGCCGGCGTTGCCGAGCGCCCAGTCGGTGCCGAGGCGGGCGTCGAACAGATCCTGCAGGGTGGGGCTGACCCACGTGCGGGCGTGCACACCGTTGGTGACCGACGAGATGTCGGAACCGCCGGGCACGTCGCCGAACAGGTCACGGCTGACCTCGCCGTGCAGCTTCGACACACCGTTCGCCCGGGCCGCGACCTTCAGGCACAGCGCGGCCATGTTGAACGTCTTGGCGTCGTCGGGGTCGGGGCCCAGCGCGAGTACGTCGGCGATCGGGTCGCCCCACGAGTCGGCCCACGGCTGCAGGTGCGGTGCGATCATCGCGTGCGCGAACCGGTCGATGCCGGCGGGCACCGGGGTGTGGGTCGTGAAGAGCACGTGCGGGCGGATCGCCTCGATCGCGTCGTCGAGCGTTGCGGCGTCGCCGGCGCGGGCACGGTCGAGCAGCTCGATCGCGAGGAAGCCGGCGTGGCCCTCGTTGGAGTGGTGCACGCCGGGCGTCCAACCCATCGCCGCGACGGCGCGTGCACCGCCGACACCGAGCACGAGTTCTTGTTCGAGCCGGTGCAGCTGGTCGCCGCCGTAGAGCTGATCGGTGATCGCCCGGTCGTGTTCGGAGTTCTGCGGCAGGTCGGTGTCGAGCAGCAGGAGCGGCACCCGACCGACCTCCATCTTCCAGACCTTCGCATCGACGACCCGGTCGGCGACCGGCACCTCGACGACGATGCCGGTGTCGGTGAATCCGAAGTCGTCGGCCTGGTAGGTCTCGATCCGCTCGGCCTGGCGGCCGCCGTCGAGGTACTGGCGGAAGAAGCCGTGGCGGTAGAAGAGGCCGACGGCGCCGAGGCCGATCTCGAGGTCGCTGACCGACTTCAGGTGGTCACCGGCCAGGATGCCGAGACCGCCCGAATACTGGGGGACGACATCGGTGATGCCGAACTCGGGTGAGTAGTAGACGACGTCGGGTGACGTCACCGCCGACGCCATCACCCCGTCGAGATGGGCGAGCCGATCGGCCACCGCGCCGACGAACGCGTCGTCGGCAGCGAGCGACGCGACCTGGTCGTCGGTCAGCGAGCGCACGGCCGTGAACGGGTGCTGATCGACCGTCGCGGTCGGCAACGCGTCGAACAGCGCGGCGGTGCGGTACTCGTAGGTCCAGAGGTGGTTCGAGGCGAGACGCAACAGCGCGCTGCGGAGGTCGTTTCGGTCCATCGGTGGTCTCCTGATCCGGGGGTGGAGCCCCGACGCTACTTGCCCCGAACGGCACCGACGACCGGCCGGAGGTCCCGAATCGGGAGCGACGTCGGGCACCCTCCGCCAGACTGTCGGGGTGCCCGTGACGTGGTTCGCGCATCAGGCCCCGGCGGTCGGACTGAAGCTGGCCCGCCCGCGCTGGTTCGACGGCACGGCGCTGTGTGTCGGCACGATCATGCCCGACACACTCCTCTCGGTCGGCGAGGAGCTCGGGATCGACTCGCACACCTGGCCGAGCGCCGTCCTGCTCGGCGTGCCGATCGGTGTCGCCCTGACGGTGCTGTTCCGCCTGGTCGTCGCGCCGCTCGCGGCGACGATGCTGCCCGACCTCGGGCCGTTCCGACTCTGGTCGTTCGGCGTGTTGGCCGATCGCCGACCACGCTGGTGGACGACGGTCACGAGCGTCGTCGTCGGCATCGTCACCCACGTCGTCCTCGACTGGTTCACGCACGGCGAGCGGTGGCTGCCCCAGCGCCTCGGCTACGCCGACACGACCGTGACGTGGTTCGGCGACACGATGACCGCGCCCGAAGCGCTCCAGATCGTCGGCCACATCGGCCTGTCGATCACCACCGTGGCGCTGGCCTGGCATCTCGGGCGACACCGCAAACTCGAGGAGTGGTACGGCGCCGACACCGTCGAGCGAGCACGCACGGCGACACTCGGTCCGGGCGCCGTCGTCGGCTGGTACGCGACGGTCGCACTGGGCGCCGCCGCCGGCGCGGCGTGGGCCGGTTCGTCGTTCTGGGTCGTCGGCGTCGAACGGGTCGCCGTCGGCGTGTACGTCGGCGCGATCGTCGGCGCCGCACTCGTGCGGCGAGTGGCGAACGTGTCGGTCAGCGGCTCACTCGGTGAGCAGCGGGTTGCGGTAGGCGTGGGTCCCGTCGAACCGGCTGAGCAGATACGGGCCGGTCACGACCGGCGCGTGCCGTGACGTGCCGTCGGCATCGAGACAGGTCGGGAGCGTCTCGACACGCAGGTGGAACGCCGGCTCGACGAACAGCGGCGACGAGTAGCGGTCGACACCCGGCGGATTGACCACCCGGTGCGGGTTCGACACCCAGCGATCGTTCGTCCAGATCGCCATCAGGTCGCCGATGTTCACGACGAGCTCACCCGGCGGCACCGTCACGTCGACCCAGTCACCCGACCGCATCTGCACCTGCAACCCACCGACGCCGTCGTCGGCGAGCACGGTGAGCGTGCCGTAGTCGGTGTGGGCGCCGCACCCCCACTGGCCCGGCGCCGGCGTCGCCCGCGACTGCGGCGGATAGTGGATGAGGCGCAGGTGGTACATCGGCTCGCCCGGCAACGCGTCGAAGTAGTCGGCGTCGAGTCCGAGGCCGACCGCCATCACCTGATGCATCCGTTCGGATACGGCGACGACCGCCGCCCGGTACGCCTCGACGGCGTCGCGGAAGCCGGGCAGATCGGGCCACTGGTTCGGACCGTGGAGCGGCGTGCCGGCGACCACCTCGGGATGGTCGGGGCCGTGATCGAAGCCGGTGTCGAGCGTCTCTTTCAGGTCGCCCGCCGCAGCGGTGCCGATCGCGTCGTCGGCGTTGCCGAGCGCACCGTCGAGCGACTCGGTGCCGATGCCGACGTAGCCCCGGTGGCACGGCGAGTTGCCGATCGCGATCGCCTCCTTGTCGGCGAGCGGCAAATCGAAGAAGGAGCGGATCGCGTCGAAGTAGCGATCGCGGACGTCGTCGGGCACACCGTGGTTGCGGGCCGTCACGAACCCGACGTCGCGCAGCGCCGCATCGAGTTCGGGCCCGAGCTCGTCGACGGGCCGGGACAGATCCAACGAAGGAATCACGCCACCCAGCCTAAACACCCCCACCGGGCCGGTTGTCGTGCGGAGCGCGGAGGCACGCCACACCCGGGTCGGGTGTCGTACGGAACGGCGAGGCGCAGCCGAGGCGTCTCGGGAGATCACCCGACCCGGACGCGCACCGTTTGTCACCGGAGTCGGGTGATCTCCGGAAACGTCGACTCCGTCGCCGTTCCCTCCGACACCCGACCCGGGGCGGTGGGCTGCGGGCGGTGGCGGCGGCTGTGGGAGAGTGGCCGGATGGGGGAACAGGACAGGATTCTGCGGGCTCGGCGCGTCGTCACACTCGATCCGGCGTTGCCGACGGCCGAGGCGGTGGCGATCCGAGGCGACCGCATCCTCGCCGTCGGATCGGTCGACGAACTCACCTCGGCGTGGGGCTCGATGCCCGTCGACGACACCTTCGCCGACGACGTCCTGCTCCCCGGCTTCGTCGAAGCCCACTCGCACTCGCTCGAAGGGGCGATCTGGGCGTGGGAGTACGCCGGCTACTTCCCGCGCACCGGTCCCGACGGCGTCGAACGCTCGGGCTGCCGCACGTTCGACGACCTGATCGAACTGCTCCGACGACTCGACGACGAGCTCGACGATCCGGCGGAGTCACTCATCGTCTGGGGTTTCGACCCGATCTATTTCCCCGACGAACGACTCGCCGCCAAGCACCTCGACGCGGTCTCGACCACCCGGCCGATCTGCGTCGTCCACGCCAGCCTGCACCTGATCACCGTCAACACGGCGCTGATGGAGCGGGAAGGATTCGCCGACGGCATCGACGTCGAAGGCGTCCCCACCGACGGGAGTGGCCGACCGATCGGCGAACTCCAAGAGCTCGCCGCCATGTCACTCGCCCGGCGAGAGATGGGCGCCCTGTTCGGCGCACTCCGGGATCCGGCGGCGCTCGACCGGTTCGCCCGCATCGCACGCGTCGTCGGCTGCACGACGGTGACCGAGCTCGGCGCGTCCCCGATCCGCACCGACGACGACGCCCAGCGATGGGTCGACGTGTCGTCGGCCGACGGCTTCCCGGCCCGCCTCGTCCCCCTGTTCAACCCGGCGTCGGGCGGCATCACCGACGGCGACGAAGCCGCCCGCTGGGTGCTCGCCCTGCGCGAGATGTCGACCGCCAAGACGCGATTCGGGCTCGTGAAGATGATCCTCGACGGATCGATCCAGGGCTTCACCGCCCGCCTCAATCCACCCGGCTATCTCCCCGACCCCGACGGCAACGAACGGCCGAACGGCATCTGGCTCCTCGCCCCCGAACAGTTCGCCGGCTGGTTCGACGCGTTCCACCGGCACCACATCACCGTGCACACCCACGTCAACGGCGACGAGGCGGTCGACCTCCTGCTCGACACGGCGGAACGATCGATCAGCGACCACTCGTGGCTCGACCACCGCCACACCGCACAGCACACCCAGCTCACCAGCGCCGCCCAGTACCGGCGGATGGCAGCGCTCGGCATGTGCGCCAACATCTTCTCCAACCACATCTTCTACTGGGGCGACCAGCACCGCACGATCACCGTCGGCCCCGACCGAGCCGCCCGGATGGACGCCTGCGCGACCGCCGACCGTGAGGGCGTGCGCTACAGCATCCACTCCGACGCGTCGGTGACACCGCTCGGCTCGCTCCATACGATGTGGTGCGCGGTCAATCGGGTCACGGCATCCGGCGATGTGCTCGGCCCGGACGAACGGATCGGCGTCGAACGAGCGCTGCGAGCCGTCACGGTCGACGCCGCGCACCAGCTCCGACTCGACCACGAGATCGGCACGATCCAAGCCGGCAAACTCGCCGACTTCGTGGCCCTGAGCGACGACCCCCACGACGTCGACCCGCTCGCCATCAAGGACATCGCCGTCCGCGGCACCGTCGTCGGCGGCGACTGACACGACGCACTGCCGGGTCGGGTGTCGTACGGAACACCGAGGCGCAGCCGAGGCGTTTCGGGAGATCACCCGACCCGGCAGTCTGTTCGCGCACCGGTCACCGGCGTCGGGTGATCTCCGGAAACGTCGACTCCGTCGCCGTTCCCTCCGACACCCGACCCGGAACTGCTCCGTCGCCGTCGCCGCCTCTGGCACCTGACCTGCGTGGTCGCTGTGTGGTGAACTGGGAGGCGTCATGACCACCACGCCCGAGATCCGGTTCGCCCGAGCCTCGCGCTCGACGATCGCGTACATGATCTACGGCGACGGACCGGCGACGATCTGCGCCGTGCCACCGATGGCACAGAACGTCGAGCTGGCCTGGAACTCCCCGCGCATCACCGCGATGTTCGAACGATTCGCGACGTTCAGCCGACAGGTCGCGTTCGACAAGCGTGGCACCGGCATGAGCGATCGCAGCCTCGACATCCCCGGGCTCGACGAACGCGTCGACGAGCTCAAAGCGGTGATGGACCACGCCGAGATCGACCGCGCCTACATCCACGGGGTGTCCGAGGGCGGCCCGATGTCGATCATGTACGCAGCCACCTACCCGGATCGGGTCGAGGGGCTGATCCTCGAGGGCGCCGGCGCCTCGATGTTCTCGGACGAAGAGCGGGAGATCCGTCGCACGACCGAACGCAGCGACATGTTCAAGACGTTCGTCGACGGTTGGGGCACCCCCGACTCGATCACGCTCCGGATCTTCGCACCGTCGCTCGCCGACGACCCCGATTTCGGCGCCTGGTGGCCGACCTACGAACGCCAGGCCGCCAGTCGCGATGCCCTCGAGACGTTGATGGATCTGATCGCGGACATGGACGCCCGCGAGGCGATCCCGCGTGTCGAATGCCCGGTGCTGATCGTGCATCGCACCGACGACCAGGCCACCCCGATCGCCCGGGCGCGCGAGACCTACGAGCTGTTCTGCGATGCCGGCGCCGACGTCGAGATGGTCGAGGTCGAGGGACGCGACCATTTCTCGTACGCCGGCGATCTCGAACCGATCGCCGCCGCGATCGAACGGTTCACGACGGGAACGGTGCGGGAACGCGCACCGGTGAAGAAGGATCGGATCGAGGTGCGCACGCTCGGTGCGTTCGAGGTGCTCGACGGCGGCGAACCAGTGCCGACGAGCGAGTGGGGATCGAAGCGTGCGCGCACGCTGCTGAAGCGACTGGTGGCCGCCGACGGTTGGCCGGTCACCCGCGACGAGTTGATCGAACTGCTGTGGCCCGACGAGCTGTCGGACCGGCTCAACGCCCGCTTGTCGGTGCAGCTGTCGGCCGTGCGACGGGTGCTGCGCGGCGCCGTGGTCGCCGACCGCTCCACGGTCCGACTCGACCTCGATGCCGTCGATGTCGACGTCACGGCGTGGAAGCGCCTCGACGACGACGCGACGATCGTCGACGGCTACGTCGGCGACTTCCTGCCCGACGACCGGTACGACGACTGGACCGCCCCCGTACGCGAGGCAGTTCGTTCGCGCTTCGTCGACGCCGCACACCGCGAACTGGACCGAGCGCTGAGCGACGGTGACGTCGGACGGGTCGACACGGTCGCGCGCCGACTGCTCGACGGCGACCGGTACGACGAGCAGGCGCACCAGACGTTGGTGCGGGCGTTGCACGGTGCCGGTCGCCACGGCGAAGCACGCGCCGCCTACGACTCCTACACCGCCGCCATGACCGAACTCGCCGTCGACCCGACCCCCTTCGACACGCTCACCTGACGACGGGTCGGGTGTCGTACGGAACGACGAGGCGCAGCCGAGGCGTTTCGGGAGATCACCCGACCCGGCGCGCACCGTCGTCACCGGAGTCGGGTGATCTCCGGAAACGTCGACTCCGTCGCCGTTCCCTCCGACACCCGACCCGGTTCCGAGGCGTCACCTCGACGCCTGATCCGAAGGTTTTCGGAAGGCTGGTCTCGCATCGTCGTGGGCATGACGATGCTCAACGACTCCACCACCGCACTCTCGATCGACCGGCCCGGCCATCTCGCCACCGGCGACGGCGACCACCGGTGGTTCCTGAATCACCTCGCCACCGTCAAGGTGACCGCCGGCGACGACGGCCCGAAGATGTCGGCGGTCGAGTTCACCGCCCCACGTGGGTTCGGTCCGCCCCTCCACGTGCACCAGGACGAGGACGAGATCATGTACGTCCTGGAGGGCGAGATCCGGCTCGACCTCGGCGACACGTCGCAGATTGCCACCGCCGGGTCGGTCGTCTCACTGCCGCACGGCGTCCCGCACGTGTTCCAGGTCGAGAGCGACCAGGCCCGCTTCCTCACCGTCACCTCCGGCGGCAAGGCACACCCGACGTTCGACCGGTTCGTCCAGGAACTCGGCGTCGAGACCGACCCGACGAACCTGCCGGCCCCGGGCGAGATCGACCCCGGCCACGTCGCGCAGGTCTGCGCGATGCACGGCATCGAGGTCCTCGGCCCGCCGCCCGCACCGCTCGACTGACGTTCCCGACCATCCCGGTCGGTCCACCGGGTCGGGTGTCGTACGGAACACCGAGGCGCAGCCGAGGCGTTTCGGGAGATCACCCGACCCGGCCAGCTGTTCGCGCACCGGTCACCGGAGTCGGGTGATCTCCGGAAACGTCGACTCCGTCGCCGTTCCCTCCGACACCCGACCCGGTGGGCGGTGTGTGCGCGACGATGGGGGGATGCCCCTCACCACGTATCGGATCGATCGGGACGGCGCCGACCGGATGCTCGTGCTGTTGCACGGCTGGAGCGCCGAACAGCACCACCTCGCCGCCTACGTCCCCCTCGTCGACCCCGGCGAGCGGTACACCGCCGTCGCGCCGCGCGCCCTCCACGACCTCCCCGAGGGCGACGGCGCCTCGTGGTACGACCGCACCCCCGACGGGCCCGACGCCGCCTCGTTCCGACACGCAGTCGACACCGTCGCCCAGTTCGTCGACGACGAACTCGAGGCCGCCGGCATCCCACACGACCGGTGCGTGCTCGGCGGATTCTCGCAGGGCGGGTTCGTCTCGCTCGCCCTCGCGCTCCGACCCGGCGCGCCGAGCTACGCCGGGGTGTGGGCGATGTGCTGCGCGCTCCCCGAGATCGACGGACTCGACATCGACCCGACCAACGGTGACGACCGTCCGGCGCTGATCCAGGTCGGCGAACACGACCGCATCATCACGCCCGATCGGGGCCTCGCCGCGGCCGCCGCCATGCGAGACGGCGGTTGGAACGTCACCGACGTCGAATACGACATGGCGCACAGCCAGACCATCGAGATGATGATCGACGCACGCGCCTGGCTCGCCGCGATCTGAGCCGGCCTCTCCGCCGGATCAGGGCAGCAGGACGACCTTCCCGGTCGTGGCGCGCCCCTCGAGGGCACGGTGGGCGTCGGCCGCGTCGGCCAGGGCGAAGCGTTCACCGATGCGCACGTCGAGATCGCCGGCCGCGTGCCAGCCGAACAGGTCGTCGGCACGGGCCTGGATCTCGTCGGGCGTCGACGCGTAGTGGAACAGCGTCGGCCGCGTCAGGAAGATCGAACCGTTCGCCGACAAGTCGAGCGGGCTGACCGGATCGACCGGCCCCGACGCGTTCCCGAACGTCACCATCATCCCGCGCTGACGGATGAGGGACAGGCTCTGGGAGAACACCGACTTGCCGACCCCGTCGTACACCACGTCGAGCGGGCGCTCGGTGCCGGCGATGCCGCGGATCGCCTCGGCGAAGTCGACGTCTCGGTACAGGACGGTGTGGTCGGCGCCGGCCGCCTTCGCCAGCTCGGCCTTCTCGGGCGTCCCGACGGTCGTGTAGACCTCGGCGCCGCGCAACTTGGCGATCTGGATGAGCAACAGGCCGACGCCACCGGCGCCGGCGTGGATCAGGCAGGTGTCGTCCGGACCGAGCGGGTACGTGTCGACGGCGAGGTAGTGGGCGGTCATGCCTTGCAGTGGGATCGCGGCAGCGACCTCCCAGTCGATCCCGTCGGGCACCTTCATCGACTGTGCGGCGGGGACGGCAACCCGTTCGGCGTACGAACCCGGGGTCGACGCCCAGGCGACGCGGTCGCCGACCACGAGGTGGTCGACGCCGTCGCCGACCTCGACGACCGTGCCGGCACCTTCGAGTCCGAGCACGTACGGCAAGCCCACCTGATACAGCCCGGAGCGTTGGTAGGTGTCGATGAAGTTGAGGCCGGCGGCACCGAGTTCGACGACGACCTGGCCGGGGGCGGCAGTGGGGTCGTCGAGTTCGACCCACCGCATCACGTCGGCGGAACCGTGCTCGGTGATCTGGATCGCATGCATACCCCCGACCCTAGGGCCACCCCACGGGGTCGGCTCACCGGGTCAGGTCACCGGGTCAGGTGCCAGAGGTGACGGGTGAGGCGCAGCCGAACCCGTTACCGGCGGTCACCTGACCCGGGATCCTGGAGTCGACCAAGCGGCTCGTGCGCTCGGGGACGCGCACCGACTCCGGGTCAGGTGATCGACGGTCACGGCTCGTTCCTCGCCGTCACCTCTGACACCTGACCCGAATGGCGTGCGGTGGTCGGCGGAGTCACGGGGTGATGGTGGGGAGGATGAGGGCGAGGAGGCGGTCGACGAGGGTGGCGTCGATGGCGTCGCCGGTCAGGAGCTTGCGGTAGATGAACGGGCCGACGAACGCGTCGACGATCGTGTCGAGGTCGAGGTCGTCACGGATCTCGCCGCGCTCGATACCCCGGGTCAGGATCGCGACGAGTGGCTGGCGACGATGCGCCACGTAGCCGTCGAGTTCGACCCGCAACTGCTCGTCGTGCACCGCCCACTCGATCAGGTGCGGCAGCACGTCGGTCATATTGCCGCTCGCCATCCGGTCGGCGAGATCGTTGAGGTACGTCACCAGGTCGGCACGGACCGAACCGAGGTCGACCTCGTCCATCGGGTTGATCGCGCTCCGGAGCGCCTGCAGCACGAGTGCTTCCTTCGACGCCCACCGGCGGTAGATCGTCGCCTTCGACACGCCGGCGCGTTCGGCGATGACGTCCATCGACATGCCGCGGAAGCCGACCTCTCGCGCCACGTCGAGCGTGGCGGTGAGGATTGCCTCGTCGGCACCGGCGGACCGCGGGCGTCCGCGTCGTGGAGCGTCGGTCACGCCACCATTGTGGCCTGCGACACCGTTCGCCACATCAGTCACCGGCGCTCGGCGCGAGCGTCGGCTCGACCGGTCGTTCGCCCGGCGTCGCCGCGGGCACCGTGTCGGGCCCGGCGGCGCGGGCCGGAAGGAACTTCCAGGCCATGATTGCCGTGCCGATGATGATCACGGCCGACAGGAGCATGCCGTTCGTCATCGCCTCGGTGAAGGCGACGTTCGCGTCGTCGAACAGCGTGGTGTCGCCGAGTTCTGCGGCGACCTGCTGGGCACCACCGAGCGACGACTCGGCGGTCTCGGTTGCCGCGGCTCCGAGTCCGAGATCTCCGGCGATGGTGTCGATCCGTCCGGCGTACATGCTCGACACGACCGAGCCGATGATGGCGACGCCGAGCGCACCGCCGACCTGGCGGGTCGTGTCGTTGATCGCCGAACCCACACCGGCCATGTCGCGAGGCAGCGAGCCCATCACCGACTCGGTGGCCGGCGCCATCGTCATGCCCATGCCCGACGCCATGACGACGAAGAACGAGATGACCACGACGTAGGGCGTGTCGGCTTCGATGGTCGACAGCAGCAGCAGGCCGGTCGTGATGAGGGTGAGGCCGGTGAGCACGACCCGCTTCGTGCCGACGTGCTCGACGAGGCGGGCCGACAGCGGCGCGACGATCATCATCGTGGCGGCGTGGGGCAGCAGGCGGATGCCCGCTTCGAGCGGCGAGTAGCCGTGCACGAGCTGCCAGTACTGCGTCATCAGGAACAGCGAACCGAACAGGGCGAAGAAGACGAGCGTGATCGTGAGGCTCGCCGCGGTGAAGCGGGCGTTCTTGAACACGGTCATCTGCAGCATCGGGTTCGGGGTGTACAGCTCCCAGGCGATGAATGCAGCGATCGCGAGGGCGCCGACGGCGAAGCCGGCGATCACGATGTCGTCGGTCCATCCCTTGGCCGGCCCCTCGATGATGCCGAACAGCAGGCTGGCGAGACCGACCATCGACAGGACGGCACCGATCGGGTCGAGCGGTCGCTGCTTCGAGTCACGCGAGGTCGGCACGTACCGAACGCCGAGGGTCAACGCGAGTGCACCGATCGGCAGATTGACCCAGAACACCGAGTGCCACGAGAAGTGCTCGAGCAGGAACCCGCCGATCATGGGGCCGATGGCGACGCCGAGGCCGGAGAAGCCGGCCCAGATCGCGATCGCCCGGCCGCGCTCGCGCGGGTCGCGGAAGACGTTCGTGAGGATCGACAACGTCGCCGGCATGATCAGCGCGCCGCCGATGCCCATGAAGGCGCGGGTGGCGATCAGCTGGTTCGCGGTCGTCGACATGGCCGCGGCAGCCGAACCGATGGCGAACAGGACGATGCCGATCTGGAGGGCGCCCTTGCGGCCGAAGCGGTCGGAGAGGCTGCCGGTGGTGAGGAGCAGGCCGGCGAACACCAGCACGTAGGAGTCGATGATCCACTGGATCTGGCTGTTGGTCGCTCCGAGGTCGACCATCAACGACGGGATCGCGACGTTCAGGATCGTGTTGTCCATCACGATGATCAGCAGGCTCAGGCAGAGTACGCCGAGCGTGATCCACCGCCGTTCGTGGATCGCGGGGTCGATCGGGTCGAGGTCAGGGGAGCCGTGCATGGGAGTCCTTGTCGCGTCGTGGTGCCGTCGTCGATGCGGCCGGTCGGGTGGGTGGTTCGTCGTGTCTCGGCGGGCGGAGGCTCGGACGGTCGGAGGGTCACCGTCCGGGCCGCTGCCCGACTTACGAAACTGAACCGGCCAGTATCGTAAATCATTCCCGATCGCAGACGAACGTGGACGACGGTGACGTCGGTCACCCGGGCGAGCCGACGAGGTCGATGGTTCAGCCGGAGGAGAGCGACCAGCGCTCGACGAGCGCTTCGACGATCGCCGCCCGGAGCTGCGACTGGCCGAACGGCTTGGCCAACACTGCAGTCGGCTCGGCGCCGCTGCCGACCTCGGGGGCGCCCGAACCCGACATCAGCACCACCACCGCATCAGGGCGGGCGTCGGCCATGGCGGTCGCGACCTCCAGCCCGTCGAGCTCGGGCATGTGGAAGTCGGTGAGGACGACGTCGATCGCGCCGTCGTGCGAGCGGGCGATCTCGACGGCGTCGGCACCGGAGCCGGCGGCGATCACCTCGCAGCCGGCGAGCACCAACAGTCGCTTGGCGACCTCGAGCAAGATCGCGTCGTCGTCGACCACCAGCACGACGAGCCCCTCGAGCGACGGTTCGGAGATGGCGACGGGCGTGGCGTCGGTCGGCCGCTCCTCGACCGGCACCGACGGCAGCAACACCTCGAACGTCGTGCCCTCCGGACCCGTCGACGCGACACGAACCGAGCCGCCCGCCCCTTCCGCCACCTTGAGCACCGTCGAGAGTCCGAGCCCCGTGCCGGTCTCCTTGGTGGTGAAGAAGGCGTCGAAGAGCTGGTCGACGATCTCGTCCGGGATGCCCGGACCGGTGTCGGCCACGCGGACACGTACCTGTTCGACCGTGTCGTCGATCGACGGGAGGCAGTCGATCGAGACGCACAGCCGGCCGGAGCCGCCCATCGCGTCTCGGGCGTTCACGACCAGGTTGAGGAGCAACTGCTCGTAGCGTCCTCGGTCGAGCTCGACCGGCGGCACGTCGGGAGCGATCTCGAGCCGCATCTCGATCGAGCGGCCGATCGTTCCGGCGAGCAGCGCCTCGGCGTCGCGGGTCGCCGCCACCACGTCGAGCGCCTCGACGTCGTCACCCTGGTCTCGGGCGAAGGTGAGGAGCTGGCGGATCATCCGACGGGCCTGCTCGGTCGCGTCGTCGATCAGGTCGAGATCGGCATCGAGACCAGCGCCGTCGGCCGACCGCACCGGCTGCTTGCCGTGGGCCCGGGCGAGCTCCGACGCGTTGCGGATGATCTGCAGCACATTGTTGAAGTCGTGGGCGATACCGCCGGCGAGGTGACCCAGCCCTTCGAGACGGCGGGCCTTCCACAGTTCGGTCTCGACGCGTTCCCGCTCGGCGACCTCCCGCATCCGACGTTGCTCGTCCAATGCCGAACGGCTTTCGTACTCGGCGCGGAGACGGGCGACCTCCTCGGCAGCGAGTTCTCGCTCGACGTGCTGACGGTGGGCCGTCTCCTCGGCGAGTCGGGCCATCGCGATCTTCGCCTTCGTGAGGTTCTGATGCGCTGAGTACGCACCCATCAGCGCGAGCGCCACGAGCGCCGCGACGAGACACGAGGCGACGAGCATCACGGTGGCGACGCGCTCTCGGTCGAAGTCGCCGTTCGACGCCGCCCCGAGCGCCCCTCGCCACGTGAGCGTGGACGCGGCGAACACGACCGCACCGACCACGCCCGGCAGCCACTTGCCGATGTCGGCTCGATCGCGCCTCGCCGCCTCGGCGAACAAGCCGCCCGCCACGGCCACGAATCCGAGTGCCGTCGGGACCGCCATGCGGGTCGACTCGTCCCACCACAACTCGTCCCAGCCCGGAACGAAGCGCCGCATGAGGGCGAGGACCGGGATCACGGCGACCATGCCGCCGGTGAGGCCGACGAGGGTGGTCGACGCGCTCGGACGGTCGGTCCGGTCGGCCCAGACCGACGCGATGACGCCGGCGCCGAACAGCAGGAGGACGAGCGCGGTTCGGGGCGACATGCGGCCCGGGCTCGCCACCTCGGTGGTGACGAACGGGTCGACGAACACGGTGTCGATGCCGACATCGACGTCGAACACGTACTGGACCATGGCGACGACGCCGAGCGCCAGCGCGACCACTGCGCCGAGGACGGTCACCCACCAGCGTCTGATCGCGAAGCCGAACAGACCGAGCGCGCAGGCGAGTTCGCCGATCGCGGTGTTCTGCTGCATCGGCGCCCAGCTCGACCGCCACTGCACCATCCACGCCGTGTGGGTCTGCCACCCGGCGATCGAGACCATCGAGATGACGACGACGATCGTGATGCACGCGTGGAGGATGGGGGATCCGACGCTCTCGGACGAACGCGTCATCGCGGGCTCTCGGACACCGAGAGCAGTTCCACCCACAGGGCGATCCTTCCAGACGTCGTCACTCACCACCAGGGTCATCGGCTACTTCAAGCCCCGATCAAGCCGATAACACCAGGATCACGCACGTGAGTGATGCATTCGCGTCAAGCGACCCTCCGTTCGGTCATCGAACGGTCACGTTTCAGTCGTAGCTGTGCCCCAGTCCGGCGCGGGCGTCGGTGGTCACGCCGTACGGCGCGATCGGGTACCGGAGGCCATTTCGCGCCAGCGCGGCGAGGCCGTCGACGACCGTCGGGAGAAAGCTCGGCGGGATCGCCATCAGCAACTCGTCCTCCATCACGCCGCCGTAGCGGCGCTCCGCGAAGCACGGGATCGAGAGGCTCGGTTCGCCCGTGGCGAGTGCGCGTCCCCACGAGTCGGCGCAGGACGACTCGCCGACGCATCCCCACTCGAGCTTGCGGTACCCGGTCCACTGCAGCCCGTTGATGAACAGGATCATCTGTGCCGGCGTCGCGTAGATCAGGCAGATGTCGGGCGGGTCGAGTCGGCCACTCGCCAGGGGCGACACGACGACCGCCTCGTGGGTGCCGAACGACGGCAGGTCCATGGCGGCCTGATGCGCTGCTGCGTCGTCCGGCGTCGAGTACCAGACGCCGGCGTAGCGCTCGCCGGCGAGCCAGTCGTCGTCGCGAGGGTGGAGGCCGACGACCGCCGCGCACTGGTCACCGACGAAGTCGTCCTTCGTCACGCCGACCGTCCAGCCGTTGCGAGACGCCTGCCCGACGATCTGGTCCATCGTGTGGATCGCCTGCGGCCGCCGCACACGCGGCACCGCCTCCATGTCGGCGACCGTTGCGAAGCGCTTCATCCCGATCGGTGTCGTCCGCAGCCGCAGCAACCGGTTGAGATCGTCGACCAGACGCCCCCAATCGAGATGCCCGTCGACGTCGACCCGTGTCCCCTCGTTCCCCATGCGGCGATCGTACGACCACCCGGCCGGCTGGCCCCCGACCGGGGTCGTTCCGCTACGACGCAGGGTGGTGCGGCGGCAACGCTGTGTGCGAACGTTCGCGATTTCGCGAGGCGCTGGGAGTAGGTTGCCCGCCCATGCGCCCATCGCTTCGCACCACCGTCGTCGGCCTGCTCGGCGGCAGCCTCGTCGCCTCCGGAACCGTCTCCGCCGGCGAGGCGCCCGACGTCGAGCCGGCCGTCGGCCCGCCCGCCTCGGGCGACCGGCCCGAGCGCGCACCGGCGCAGGACACCGGCACCTACGAGTCGTGCAGCGCCGAGTTCGGCCTCACGAAGGGAAACGTCGCCCCGTTCGGCATCTCGGTCGCCGCCGGAACCGGCGACGTTCCCGACCCGCTCCCGATCGTGCCCGACGATCTGCTGCCGGTCGTCACGATCGAGATCGAGGGCGAAGGCACCGTGGAGTGCACCCCCGAACAGGGGTGGGCCGACGAAACCGAGTTCCACGAGTTCTTCGAGATCGAGTTCTTCGCCGCGAGCGGCAGCGAGAGCACGTTCGCACCGTTCCCCGGCGCGAACTACTACCTCATTCCGAGTGCGGAGGCCTTTCCCGACATCACCTCGATCACGATCCGACACGAGCACACGCTCGACGACGACCTCAGTGTCTCCACGGCACCGACCGACCTCATGTCGTTCCGGAACCCGGGACGTCTCGCCGAGCAACGTGTCTTCGACGACACCGGCTTGGCCGTCATCTCCCAGGCGCTCCGCGACGCCGGCTACCCCGACGAGGCCGACTACATCGCCTACCTCGACGATCCGGAGACCAGCTGTGACGACGACCCCGAGGCCGCTGCCGCCACCCTGGCGGCGTACGTGGCCGTGTTCGGCCTCGACACCGGGCTCGACGAGAGCATCTGCGACGACTTCTTCATCTACGAGGTGGAGGCGCTGTACAGCATCAGCCTGCAGGAGGTCGTGGAGGACAACCAGGTGGTGGTGACGGTCACCGGACCCGCCACGACCACGACGACGACCACGACGACCACGACGACGACGACCACGACCACCGCGACGACGCTGGCGCCCACGACCACGATCGACGACGATGCCGGTGTGGTCGCTCCCTCGACGGTTGCACCGATCCTGCCGCCGACCGGCGACACCACCAGCCGCTCCGCACTCTTGGCCTCGCTGCTGGTCGCACTCGGACTCGGCGGCGTGATGATCAGCCGCCGGCCCCGCACCGACGCCTGACCGACGGCCGCGACCATGCCGATCGACGAGGTCTCCGCGGGCACGCCGCCTGAGTCGGGGACCTCTGCGTGGTACGTGCGCGAGCAGCCGCTCCGCCACGGCCGTTGGCAGGTGCGCTGCCATCTCGACGACCGACACGACGACGGCACGATCGTCGACGACTCCGGTGACCTCGACGACGTGTTCGTGCTCTGGCGGGCCGAACTCGCCGCCGACGGGCACTCGACGATCACGGTCGCGCCCGGGATGGCACCCGGCGCACCGGGCTGCTGGTTCGTCGAACTGCCCGAAGGCAACGCCGACCCGCCGGCGATGACGCTCGTGGCCTTCGGCACCGACGACCACGCCCCCGGCACCGTGGTCTCCGACGCCGAGTTCTTCCACCTGCCCGTTCGCTCCGACCAGCAACTCGGCGCCATCCGCTGGTGGCCGGAGGAAGCGGTGGTCGACCAGGTCTTCGTGCACGAGGACTGGCGCCGCCGACACGTCGCCACCGTGCTGATCTACACCGCCTCCGCGTACCACCAGCACCACGGCTGGCCCGGGCGTCTCCACAGCGACGGCCGCCGCACGAAGCTGGGAATCAGCCTCGTCACCGGCCTGCGACACCCCGAGCGCATCGCCCCGCTCGACCTCGTCCTGCCGCCGATGGACCGGCCGACCTGACCCCCAGCCGCTCGATGGGGTCGGGTGGCTGTTCCGGTCGGGTGGTGGGCGTCGCCGACGTGGCACGCTGGCACGGTGAGTTCGCACCCGTTCCCGTCCACGTCCCTCGAGCAGCACGACGGCCGCGTCGTCGGGCCGGAGCGACGGCCGAAGCAGATGCTCGCCGACCAGGAGTACGACGGACACACCAGCGTCCACGACGACGCCACCGCCGACAAGCTCGGACTGACCGGCGCCCCGATCGAAGGGCCGACCCACTTCAGCCAGTTCGACCCGATCGGGTTCGACCGGTGGGGCGAGCGGTGGTTCGCCGACGGCTGCATCAGCGCCCACTTCCAGACGATGGTGATCGAGGGCGAGTCGGTCATCGCCTCGGCCGACATCGGCGACGGCGACGGCGACGGCACGGTCGACTCGGTCAGGATCGACGCCGCCAAGGGTGACGGCACGCCGGTGCTGACCGGCACGATCTCCGTCGGCGACGCCACGACCGAGCTCGCCGAGCGGCTGGCGAAGGCGCAGTCGCGCGAGCCGGGTGAGCTGTTCATCGTCGACCAGGTGACCGTCGGCGCCCTGCCGGCCGACGACCGTCGGGTCTCGGTCGATGCCGACACCGCCAACGGCAACCTGTATCCGTTCTCGCTCGCCCAGAAGCTGGCGGCGATCACCGAACCGAGCGACTGGTACGTCTCGGGCGACAACCCGTGGGGTCGACCGATCCTGCCGTTCGAGATGTACAGCGTGCTCGCCCACAAGATCGGCTCAGCGCTGCCGGTGCGCGGCCCGGCGGTCGGGCTGTTCCTCGACCTCGAGGTCCGGGCCTTCGGCCGGCCGCTGTTCGTCGGCGAGGAGTACGTGCTCGAGCGAGCGGTCGTGGCGGTCGGTCAGAGCCGCAAGGTCGAGTCGCACTGGGTCGACACCACGGTCCGCCACGCCGAGTCGGGCGAACCCGCCGCCAAGGTCCTGCTCCACTCCGGCGTGTTCAAAGCCAGCTACGCCGACTACCCCACCGACCGCCTCACCTGACCCCGACCCACCGGGTCGGGTCACCGGGTCAGGTGCCAGAGGTGACGGGTGAGGCGCAGCCGAACCCGTGACCGGCGGTCACCTGACTCCGGGGTCCTGTGGTCTGGTCCGACGACTCGTTCCCGCGGTTTCGCGCACCGATCCCGGGTCAGGTGATCTCCGGTAACGGCTCGTTCCTCGCCGTCACCTCTGACACCTGACCCGCGTAGGGTGCGGTACATGACGTGGGAACGGTTGGTCGGGGGGATCGATTTCGGGGAGGGGCCCCGCTGGCACGACGGGCGGCTCTGGTACTCGGACTTCCACCAGGCGACGATCTACTCGGTCGGACTCGACGGTGACCGCCGCGCCGAGTACACCGACCTGCCCGACCGGCCGAGCGGCCTCGGCTGGATGCCCGACGGCTCCCTCCTCGTCGTGTTCATGACCTCCAGAAGGGTCATGCGCGACCACGGCGACGGCGCCCTCGTCGAACACGCCGACCTGTCGAGCGTCGCTGCCTGGCACTGCAACGACATGGTCGTCGACGCGAACGGCAACGCCTACGTCGGCAACTTCGGGTTCGACCTGGAGGAACGCCGACCGTTCCAGCCGGCCGACCTCGCACTGGTCCGGCCCGACGGATCGGTCGAGATCGCCGCCACCGACATGCGCTTCCCGAACGGATCGGTCATCACACCGGACGGGTCGACGCTCATCGTCGGCCAGTCGTTCGGCGGCAACTACGTCGCGTTCACGATCGCCGACGACGCCACCCTCACCGACCGCCGCGAGTGGGCGGCGATCGAGGGCAGCGCCCCCGACGGCTGCACACTCGACGCAGCAGGCGGCATCTGGTTCGCCGACGCACTCGGTTCGCAGGTGGTGCGGGTCGAGGAAGGCGGCACCGTCACCGACCGGATCGACACGCCGCAGCCGACGTTCGCGTGCATGCTCGGCGGCGACGACGGCCGCACCTTGTTCGCGCTGTGCGCGCCCGGATCACATCCCGACGACAGCGCCGGCACGGGCCTCGGCGAGATCGTCATGACCCGCGTCGAGCACGGTCGCGTCGGCCTGCCCTGACGTGCGACTCGTCAGCTGGAACGTCAACTCGATCCGTTCCCATCACCACCGACTCGTCGAGTGGATCGAACGCCACGACCCCGACGTCGTGGCGCTGCAGGAGACCAAGTGCACCGACGAGGTGTTCGCAGCGCTGATGGCCGAGGTGCTCGCCGACGGGTACGAGTTCGCGCATCACGGACACAACCACTGGAACGGGGTCGCCATCCTGAGTCGGGTCGGGATCGACGACGTGCGCTACGGACTGCCCGGCGTGAACCGGCCGCCGTACGACGAGGCCCGGGTCGTGTCGGCGACGTGCGGCGGCATCGACGTCCACTCCCTGTACGCACCGAACGGTCGCGAGCTGGACGACCCGCACTACCTGTTCAAGCTGGTGTGGCTCGAACGACTCCGCACCGTGCGGGTGCCCGGTCGGCCGACCGCACTGCTCGGCGACTTCAACGTCGCGCCGACCGACCGAGACATCTACGACCCGGTGCGATGGCGTCGGCGTACGCATGCCAGCCCGCCCGAGCGGGCGGCGATCGACGCGCTGGTCGACGACGGATTGCGCGACGTCACCCGCGAGCACCTGCCCGACGACGGCGTGTTCACCTGGTGGAGTTACCGACCCGGCCAGTTCGCCGCGAACCGCGGCCTGCGAATCGACCTCGCCCTGTGTTCCGACGACGTCGCCGACCGGGTGGAGCGCCTCTGGATCGACACCGCCGAACGAGCCGACACCCACGACGTCGAGAAGCCCAGCGACCACGCCCCCCTCGTCCTCGACCTCGACTGACCCGTCGGGTCGGGTGTCGTACGGAACTCCGAGGCGCAGCCGAGGCGTTTCGGGAGATCACCCGACCCGACGCGCACCCACATCACCGGAGTCGGGTGATCTCCGGAAACGTCGACTCCGTCGCCGTTCCCTCCGACACCCGACCCGGCTCGTTCCTCGCCGTCACCTCCGACACCTGACCCGAAGCTCGTTCCTCGCCGTCACCTCCGACACCCGACCCGGATCGCTCCTCGCCGTTCCCTCCGACACCCGACCCGGGGTCTGGTGTTCAGCGGCGGGTTCGGGGGCCTCGGCCGGCGATGGCTTGGAGGATCAGGAGGAGCAGAACGGCTCCGATCGCGGCGACGATGATCGACCGGAACGAGAAGTCGTCGACGCCCTGCTCGTCGATCAGCGACATCAAGCCGCCGCCGATCAGGGCACCGATCACACCGACGATCACCGTGTAGATGCAGCCGGTGCGCTCGTCCTTGACGATCCAGCGTGCGAGCAGTCCGGCGATCAGGCCGACGAAGATCCAACCGAGGATTCCCACGCCGTCAACCTAACGGCGCTCAGGAACCGACCGCGGTGTAGAACTCGACCGCGAACCGCACCGACTCGGTGATCTGGACTCGATGCGGCGTGTCCGGCGGGATGACCTGGTCGTCGCCGGCGACGAGCGCGACGACGCTGCCGTCGTCCTCCCAGACGAAGGCGAGACACCCACTGTCGACGACCAACCGTCCCCACGTCCCCTTGGCGACACGGTGTGCCCGCATCAGTCCGCGCGGCACGGTCGCCTCGTCGAAGGTCTCGGTGATGCGCACCAGTTCGGCACCCGACGGCAGCTGCAGCGCGTTCACGACACACCGCGCCCGGAACGCAGTTCGCCCTCGACCAGGGTGCGCATCACGTGCTCGGGCTGCGCACCGACGACGGTGTTCACGACGTCGCCGCCGCGCATGAACAGCATCATCGGGATACTGCGCGCCTCGTAGCGCTGGGCGGTCATCGGCGACTCGTCGACGTTCACCTTCACGATCTTGACCCGCCCGGCGAACTCGCTGCTGATCCGATCGAGGATCGGGGCGACCATGCGGCACGGGCCGCACCACGGCGCCCAGAGATCGACGATGACCAAGGCGGAGGTATCGACAGCGGTGGCGAAGTCGGCGTCACCGGCGTCGACCGTCCACGGCAGATCGGTCTGGCACTTCGGACAGCGCGGATGACCTTTGGCTGCGAACGGTACTCGGTTCTTCGTGCCGCACGAGGGGCACGCCACCACGGGAGTTCCCATGCCGACCAGGCTAGATCGGACCCGGTGTGACCCCCAAGGGTCGAACGGCACAGGTGTCGGGCGGGCGCACCCCGCCGAACGGCGTCAGCGCGGGTCGAGGACGACGACGGGGATCTCTCGGTCGCCGGCCGACTGCTCGTACTCGGCGAACTGCGGCGCGTTCGACTTCTGGGTTTCCCAGATGCGGCTGCGCTCGTCGCCCTCGGCGACCCGGGCACGCACGGGGACGGTGTCGGCGCCGACCTCGATCGAGACGTCGGCGTCGGCGGTCACGTTGTAGAACCAGTCGGGGTTCGACGGGGCGCCGGCCTTCGACGCGAAGATCGCGTACGACCCGTCGAGGGGCTGGTACACGAGCGGGTTGAGGCGCTCCACACCCGACTTGCGGCCGGTCGAATGCAGGATCAGCAGCGGCATGCCCTCGAAGGGGCCGCCGACCTTGCCGGCGTTCGCCCGGAACTCCTCGATGATCTGCTTGTTCCACTCGTTGACGTCGTCCATGACACGCACCAACCGGATGCCGACGCCGCCCATTCCCGACCTCGTCGCCTCCACCGACGATTCACCCTCGGTTCATGTGGAACGATGGGCGGCGCATGAACGAACTCCACTGGTGGACCGCCTACGGACTGGCCGATGCGATCCGCGGACGCGAGGTGTCGGCTCGGGAAGCACTCGAGCACATGGTGCGTCGTGTCGAGGCCCTCGACGGCGAGGTCAACGCCGTCGTCCGACTCGATCTCGAACGTGCGCGAGCCGCCGCAGCCGAGGCCGACGAGGCGATCGCTCGCGGCGACGAGCTCGGCCCGCTCCACGGCGTGCCGATCACCGTGAAGGACTCGTTCATGACCGAGGGGTGCATCACCACCTCGGGCGCACCCGAACTCGCCGATTTCGTGCCCGACCACGACGCGTGGCCCGTCGCCCGCCTGCGTGAGGCCGGCGCGATCGTGTACGGCAAGACCAACCTGCCGATCTTCGCCGGCGACATCCAGAGCTACAACGAGGTGTACGGCACGACCAACAACCCGCACGACGTCACCCGCACCTGTGGTGGCTCGTCGGGCGGGTCGGCCGCTGCGCTCTCGATGGGCTTCACACCGATCGAGGTCGGCTCCGACATCGGAGGATCGATCCGCGTCCCCGCCCATTACTGCGGCGTCAAAGGTCACAAGCCGAGCTACGGCATCGTGCCGTCACACGGCCAGATCCCCGGCATGCCCGGCACGCTCACCCAGGCCGACCTCGCCGTCGCCGGCCCGATGGCGCGCTCGGCCCGCGACATGGAGATGATGCTGCAGCTGATGAGCGGCCCCGACCGGTGGCAGCAGCCCGGCTGGAAGCTCGAACTGCCCGAACGGCCCGTCGACGACTTCTCCCAACTCCGCATCGCCGCCTGGCTCGACGACCCGTACTGCCCGGTCGACTCGTCCACCCGACGCGTGATGGGCGATCTGGTCTCGCTGATCGAATCGGCCGGCGGTCACGTCGACACCGACGCGCGACCCGGCTTCACGCTCGAGAAGGCCGACCGTGTCTTCAAGGCGCTCCTGTTCGCCGCGCTGTCGGGTGGCTACTCTCCCGACCAGATCGAACAGCTCGCGACGATCGACGGCGACGGTCCGGCCGAGTTCGCGAAGCGGTCGTCGGCACAGCGTCATCGAGAGTGGCTCGCGAACAACGAGCGGCGGCTGCAGCTGCGTGAGCGGTGGCGCGAGTTCTTCGAGGGATACGACGTGATCCTGATGCCGGTGCAGCCGCGTGGCGCGATCCCACACGATCACAGCGAACCACAGTGGGAACGCACCATCGACATCGACGGGGTCGAGCGGCCGTACCTCGATCTGTTCGGCTGGACCGGGCCGGCCGGTGCCGGCATGTTGCCGTCGACGGTCGTGCCGGCCGGCATGGGCGACGACGGCCTGCCGATCGGGGTGCAGGTGGTCGGCCCGTACCTGCACGACATCACCACGATTCGCGCCGCACGCCTCATCTCCAAGCTGTGCGGCGGCCCGCCCCGCCCGGCGATGGCCGTCTGACGGAGTCGCCGCAGCGGCGAGTGCCACGGCCGCTCAGGCGACGACGCGTTCGACCTCGAGCCCGGAAGCGAGCGCTGACAGCATCCCGTCGATGAAGCCGGCCGCCGCCGGGGCATCCGGCCGGATCGCCTCGGCGCCGTGGTACATGCCCGGCACCACGTCGAACCGGACCGGCACGCCGGCAGCCTCGAGGCGCTCGGCGTAGTCGACGCATTCGTCGTGGAACAGATCGATGTCGCCGACGCCGATCCACGCCGCAGGGAGGCCCCGGAAGTCGACCCGGCGCGACGCCGACGCGTAGGGGCGCCCCTCGTGCTCGCGTGGTGGGTGGTTGAGGTAGGCGGTCCACGCATACTCGTTCGAGGTGTTCGTCCAGAGCAGCGCGTCGGTGTCGCGAAGCGGAGTTCGGTCGTCGAGCATGGGGTACTGCAGCAGCTGGAAGCGCACGGGCAGGTCGCCTCGGTCGGTTGCGACCTGAGCAAGACAAGCCGCCAGTCCGCCGCCCGCCGACCCGCCGCCGACCGCGACACGGCCGGTGTCGAGGCCGAGCGCATCGGCCTGCGCGTGCATCCAGGCCAGGGTCGTAACGCAGTCGTCGAGCCCCGCCGGGAACGGGTCTTCGGGAGCGAGCCGGTAGTCGGGGTTGACGACGACGATCGATAACTCCTTTGCGATCCGTGAGCAGAGTTCGTGGTTCATCTCGGGGCGCCCCATCACCAGGCCGCCACCGTGGATCCAGAGCAGCGCCGCTGACGGGCCGACACGACCCGACGGCTCGTAGACGAGGGTTCGTACCGGCGGGTCTCCTCCGTCGGTCGGCACCATTTCGGTCCGGACGTCGACGCCGTCCGCGACCAGCTTGCCGGCCTGCTTCGACAGGGCATCGATCAGCCGTCGCCCGGTCTGCAGGCTCGAATCGGACCGGAGCGACATCGGAACCATCAGCTGCGGGTGCCGCAACTCCGGAGCGACCGCCGCGATCCGACGCTGCCGTCGGGCCACGGCGAGCCCGGCGAACACGGCCACGGCGGCAGTGATGATGGTGAGGGGCAGCAGTCGTCTCATGTCGTTGCACTCGCGTCGTCGTATACGGGCCTGCGCCGAACGTACCGCGGACGTCCGCTGATGGTCCGACGGAGCGGGGTTACTCTGCGCAGGTGCAGGATCGTGTGAACCGCCTCGGATCCGTCGGCGCCCTCTTCGCCACGGCCATCGTCACGGGTGCGATCGCCGCCGTCATCACGGCGGCGTTCATCTGGTGCTACGAGCACGGGATCGATTTCGTGTGGGGCGACGTGCCCGACGCGCTCGGGGTCGACCCGTACGGTTCGTGGTTCACGATCGCGGTGCCCGTCGTCGGCGGGCTCCTCGTCGGCCTCGTCCACCTGTGGATCGGCGACCACCCCCAGGCCATGGAGGTCGCGCTCGAGACGTGGAAGTCGGGCGAGCGGCTCGCACCGAGCATCGCACCCAAGACCATGCTCGCCGCAGCCGTCATCTTGATCCTCGGTGGTCCCGTCGGCTTCGAAGCAGCGATCGTCGGTGTGGCCGGTGGCATGGCGGCATGGTCGGCGGTGCGGATCCGATCGGTCGGCAGCCTGGTCCGTCAGGTGTGGGGCGCCGAGCGGATCGACATGTTGCCCGAGCAGTTCGCGAAGTCGCCGTACTGGGTCGCCGGCATCACCAGCCTGGTCGCCTACCGATGGATGCCGTTCGGCGGGATCGACATGGGCTTCCGGTTCGATCGCTTCGACGGCGAATGGGCGGTGGGTGACGCCGCTACCGCGTTCGTCACCGCCGTGCTCGTCACCGTGCCGACCCTGCTCGCACTCGTGGTGATCCAGCGGTGCGAACGATCCACCCGCTACGAGCGATCGCCGATCGTGTACGGCATGGTCGGCGGCTTGTTGTTCGCCATCTTGGCGCTCGGCAACGAGATCGTGCTGTTCTCGGGCCAGATGCAGTTCCAGCAGCTGCCGTTCGAGAGCGACGGGGCCCTGCTGTACGTGACGGTTGCGAAGTTCGCGGCCTTGCTCATCGCCGTGTCGACCGGGTGGCGTGGCGGGCCGATCTTCCCGCTGTACACGTCGATCGGTGCGTTCGCGATCGTGGCCGCCGACGTCGTCGGCGCAACGACCGACATCGTCCAGGTCGCGGCGCTGGCAGCGGTGAGCACGGTCCTGGTGAAGGGCAACGTGCCGCTGGCGCTGGTGCTCACGCTGTACGTCGTGCCGATCTCGTACGGCTTCGTCATGGTGATCGGCAGCGTCGCCGCCGTCGTCGTCCTCGCCCTCCTCCGCACCTCCGGCGTCATCCCCGAGCCCGACGAACCCGAACCCGCCTGACGACGCGCACCACACCCGGGTCCGCGATCCCGAGCACTCGAGTCGTCGGGACGACCCACAGAAACCCCGGGTCAGGTGACCGCCGGTAACGGGTTCGGCTGCGCCTCACCCGTCACCTCTGGCACCTAACCCGGTTTGGGGTGGCGGTGTGGAGGGGTATCGGCGGCGACATGTCGATCGAACGTGTTGCGCTCTGGTTCGCCGCCGCCGTCGGGGTGACCCGCGCTGCGACCGGCCTGTGGTTCGCCGCCGCACCGCGACGGCCGAGCTCGACGTGGGTCGGTCGCGACGACCCCTCGACGCGCACCCTCGTCCGCGGCATCGGCGGCCGCGACCTTGCGATCGGTGCCGGCGCACTCGCAGCCGTCGCCCGCGGGTCGTCGGTCGTGCCGTGGATCGCTGCGTCGGTCGCCGCCGACCTCACCGACGCTGCCGCCGGTGCCGCCTCGCTGTCGGGCGAGCACCGCACCAAGACGCTCGCCTACGCCGGTGGCTTCGCAGCGCTCGGCGCCGGCGCGCTCGCCGCAACGATCGCCGCCGGCGCCTGACACCCGACCGGGTGACCGAACCCTGATCCGGTTTCGGCACGGCACCGAGCGGGCACGACCCGGTGGTCCGGCACCGACGCCCACCCAGGAGGACCCATGGCCGATTGCCCGTTCACCACTACCGACAGCGGGGCACCCGCACCCAGCGACGAGCACTCGCTGACCGCCGGTCCGGACGGGCCGATCCTGCTCCACGACCACTATCTGCTGGAGCAGATGGCGAACTTCAACCGGGAGCGCATCCCAGAACGGCAGCCGCACGCCAAGGGCAGCGGTGCGTTCGGCACGTTCGAGGTCACCGGCGACGTCAGCGAGTTCACTCGCGCCGCCTTCCTCCAGCCCGGCGCGACCACCGAGATGGCCGCTCGCTTCTCCACCGTCGCCGGTGAACGAGGCTCCCCCGACACGTGGCGCGATCCGCGAGGTTTCTCGCTGAAGTTCTATACGTCCGAGGGCAACTGGGACATGGTCGGCAACAACACGCCGATCTTCTTCATCAAGGACCCGATGAAGTTCCAGCACTTCATCCGCTCCCAGAAGCGACGCGCCGACAACGGCCTGCGCGACCACGACATGCAGTGGGACTTCTGGACCCTGTCACCCGAGTCGGCGCACCAGGTGACGTACCTGATGGGCGATCGTGGCATCCCCCGCAGCTACCGCCAGATGAACGGCTATTCGAGCCACACGTACTCCTGGTACGACGCCGACGGGAACCTGTCGTGGGTCAAGTACCACTTCCACAGCGACCAGGGCGTCGAGGGGTACACACAGGACGAAGCCGACGAGATGGCCGGCAAGGACAGCGACGTGCACCGGCGCGATCTGTTCGACGCGATCGCCGACGGCGAGCACCCGTCGTGGACGTTGAAGGTGCAGCTCATGCCGTACGAGGACGCCAAGACGTACCGCATCAGCCCGTTCGACCTCACGAAGGTGTGGCCGCACGCCGACTATCCCTTGATCGACGTCGGACGATTCACCCTGCACACCAATCCCACCGACTTCCACACCCAGATCGAGCAGTTGGCGTTCGAGCCGAACAACATGGTGCCCGGCACCGGCCTGTCGCCCGACAAGATGCTGCTCGCCCGTGGCTTCTCGTACGCCGACGCGCACCGTGCCCGACTCGGTGTGAACTACAAGCAGATCCCGGTCAACGCTCCGCAGTGCCCCGTGCACAGCTACTCGAAGGATGGCGCGATGCGCATCGTGCCCGTGACCGATCCGGTCTATGCGCCGAACAGCAAGGGTGGTCCGGCGGCCGACCCGAGCCTGATCGGTGACGACAACCGGTGGAGCTACGGCGTCAGCGACGACATGGTCCGCACCGCCTACGTCGAGCGCGAGGACGACGACGACTGGAGCCAGGCCCGGGCACTCGTGCGGGACGTGTTCGACGATGCGCAGCGCGACGAGTTCGTCGACAACGTTGCCGGCCACCTCGCCGACGGGGTGACCGGACCGGTCCTCGAGCGGGCGTTCGAGTACTGGCGCAATGTCGATCAGGAGATCGGCGACCGCATCGCCCGCGCCGTCAGCTGACCCCTCACCGGGTCGGGTGTCGTACGGAACGGCGACGGAGTCGACGTTTCGGGAGATCACCCGACCCGGCAGCACCGCCGCCAATGGGTCGGGTGATCTCCGGAAACGTCTCGGCTGCGCCTCCCCGTTCCCTGCGACACCCGACCCAGAGAGCGTTCGGTATCCGCGGTGGGTGGGCGAGCGGGTCGTAGGGTTGGCACGCCCGATACGGAGGTTCCCATGATCAAGGCACTGCTCGCATTCACCGTCGTGTTCCTGTTGGCCACCTTCCCGGCCACCTGGCTCCTGATGCTGTTCCTCGGCAACGTCGGCCTGACGGTCGGCTACTGGGGAACGCTGCCGCTCGGCATCCTCGTGTCTGCCCTGCTCGGCGGCGCCACGAGCACCAACGTCTACAACGTTCGCTGACGGTCCGCAGGCGCCGGCCGACTCGTCGTCAGGCGTCGCCCGACGAGTGCGGGTCGACGTCGGTCAGGTGCGGATGGCCGCTGTCGACGGCTCGTTCGGGCGACCGCCCGCGTATCGCCGCCACGACCCGCCACAGCACGAACGCTGCTGCTGGGAGGAGGACGGCGACGATGATCAGTTCCACGCCATCCGAGTACCCGTCGCGCCACGTCACCGAAACCCGGGCCGCCGGAGGTCGTTCACGCACCGCCGATAGCCTCGACGTCGTGCGGATCACGGGCGCGGCGCTCCTCACCGGCGGCTTGTTGTTGGCGTCGGGTTGCTCCGGCGGATCCGACGCGGCCGCACCCGGCGACGACACCGCCGCACCGACCGCGTCGGCGGTGACCACCACGACCGTCGACGCCACCACGACGACCACCACCACCTCGGTCGCGCCGACCACCACGGCACCGCCGGAGATCTGTGTCGTCACCGTGCAGCCCGGCGATTCGCTCGGCGGCATCGTCGCCTCGCTCGACGGCGTCACGATGGACGAACTGCTCACCGAGAACCGGATGAGCGAGACCGACATCATCCACCCCGGCGAGCAGTACGACATCTGCCCCGGCAACGACGTCGACGACGTGACCGGCACGTCCCGGCTCGCGCCCTCGCCCGCCCACGTCGAGGTGCAGCAGGCCGAGCTGAACGAGTTGTTCGCCGGCACGTCGCTGTTCGAACTCGGCATCGACGGCGACTCCGGACCGCTCACCCGCCAGGCGATCTGCGCGGCCCGCATGTTGCTCGGCCTGCCGGAGAGCACGACCCACCTGCCCGAGGGCAGTGACGAGGAGGCGGCGATCTTCGACGCGACGCGTGACTCGTTCACGATCCCGCGGGGCGCAGCGACGTGGTCGTCGAAGTGGATCCTGATCAACGAGACGTGTCAGGTGATCGTCACCGGCGAGGGTGACGAGCGCATCGTCGACATCTTCCCGACGTCGACCGGCGAGCCCGACTACCCGACCCACAACATCCAGGCCCTCGACGCCTACCGCTACGACCCGGCGCTCGACAACGACGGCTGGCACGACAGCACGAACTTCCCGAGCGAGGTCGACAACCCGCTCAACGGCAACATGTACAAGCCGATCTACTTCAACGGCGGTCAGGCGATCCACGGCGCCGGATACATCCCGCCGAACCCGCGCAGCAAGGGCTGCGCCCGCACGTTCCCGCACCACCAGGATCGCATCATCGACTGGCTCGGCATCGACGACATCGTCGAGCCGGTCTGGAACGCCGGGGCGATCGGCGCCACGGTGTCGGTCGTCGGCGAGTACCGCGATCTCTGACCGACGCCGTCAGGCGTCGCCGGGAACAGGTAGTGGCGGGCGGATCAGGCAGTACACCGACAGCGCGAGCGCGGCGGCCGGCACGACCGCCGAGATCCACAGCGCCGCCTCGTACGACCCGGCCAACGACTTCACGAGAGCGAACAACGCCGGACCGATGGCGCTGCCGATCACCATGGCACTCATTTGCACACCGGAGATCGCGCCGAGGTGTCGGCGACCGAACAGTCGAGGGACCGCCGCCGATGTGAGCGGTGCGAAGCAGCCCTGCGACGTGCCCCAGGCACCGATCGCGAGCACCGCCGTCCACGTCGTGTCGATGTAGGTGACCGTGAAGTACATGAGCAGCTGCGCCGCGCACATGACGAGGGCGATCAACACCGGGGTGACCTTGTCGATCAGCCAACCGTTGATCAAGGTGACCGGCACGCTCACGAACGCGATCGGCAGGAAGATCCGCACGATCTCGTCGTCGGTGAGGCCGATCTCGGCGCCGATGTCGACGATGTGGAACGTCAGCGCCGTCCCGGTCGAGCTGAGCGCGGCGACCGGCAGCGTCACCGCCCAGAAACGCGGGTCGCGGAGCGCCTGACCACGCGTGAGGTCGCGGTCGGTGCCGACCGGCGCCTTCGCCCGCATCGCACCGTTCGCCTCGCGCTCTGCGATGCCCCCGTCGATCACGAGCCCGGACGCCTCGGGGCTCTCCCGGAAGAAGACGACGATGATCGCACCCATCACGACGACGAGGACGGCCGCCATCAGTCGCCACGCGGTGCGGAAACCGTCGAGGTCGATCAGCCACAGCAGGAACGCTGGGCTGGCCGCGAATGCGAAGCTCATGAACGCGTTGGAGAACGAGGTGACGACGCCGCGTCGACGATCGAACCACTGCGAGATCATCGTGCGCGACGACAGGGTCAGCATGCCCTGGCCGGAGAAGCGCAGACAGCCGAACCCGACGCTCATCACGATCATCCCGACGACCGTGTTCATCGGGCCGACCACGCTGAAGCCGAGCAGGGTCGCGGCGAGACCGACCACGGCGGCGAGGGCCATGACCCGAGCGCCGTACCGGTCGACCGCACGGCCACCGCGAGGGAGCACGAAGCCGCTCGTGCCCGTGCCGATCAGATAGGCGATCGAGAGTTGGAGCCGGCTCAACCCGGTGCCGTCGGTGAGGTGGTCGGTGAAGACGCTGACGCCGGCGGTCTGGCCGGGCACCGACGCGATCATGCCGATCGTGCCGACGACGACGATCACCCAGCCGTAATAGAACGGGAACCTCGACGGGTCGAACGGCCACAAGCCGGTCTCGCGCTCGGCCAAAGACGCCGAGTCGTCCGGGCGCGCGTCGACGTCGGTGCGGGGGGTCACCGGATCAACCTACGCAGATCGACGGTCTCCGCCACGACGATCCGGTTCGATCGAAGCGTCGCCCGAACGCGATGCGGCGACGACCGGTGCCTCGGTCGTCGCCGCGAATCCCACCGCTGGCGGGCGGCGGCACCGGGCCGGGGCCGGCTCGGTGTGACGCGAACGATGCCACGTCGGCGTCGACGATGCGCGGATGGAACAGCGCCGCTGGAGTCGGGTCGTGGGTCGTCCGGCAGACGGCGTGGTTGAATCGATCGGAGATGGCCGACAGCGACACGACCCCCGAGACACCTCTCCGACTGATCGTGATGGGCGTCGCCGGATCGGGCAAGACCACGATCGGGCTCCGACTCGGCGAGGCGCTCGACGTGGAGTACGTGGAGGCCGACGACGCACATCCGCCGACGAACGTCGAGAAGATGGCGGCAGGAATCCCCCTCACCGACGCCGACCGCCAACCGTGGCTCGAGACGCTCGCGTCCCGGCTCGCTGCTCGGACTCGGGTGGTCATCTCGTGCTCGGCGCTGAAGCGCAGCTATCGCGACGTGCTGCGTGCGGCGGGTGGGGTCACGTTCGTGTGCCTCGATCTGCCGCCTGCCGTCGCCAGACATCGTGCCGGCGACCGGACCGATCACTTCATGGGGCCGAACATGATCGACAGCCAGTTCGCCACCCTCGAACCGCCGACCGCCGACGAGACCGACGTGATCACCGTCGACGCAACGGCCACTCCGGCCGAGATCGTCGCAGCGATCGTCGACCGGGTCGGCTGAGCGTCGCCCAGGTCACGGTGAGGCGGTCATGGCTTCGTCGATCACCGGCTCGATGACGCTCCGGATCGTCGCGCCGGTCGAGCCGTCGGCCTCGACGACGAAGTAGGCGCCGTAGCCGAGCTCGAGATCGATCCAGGGTTCGGCGCCGAACGCGCCCGGGTCGTTCAAGCGACCGTTGGCGCGATCGACCCACCAGCCCATTGCGTAACCGGGGAGCGCGTCGCCGCCCGGCAGGGTGATGGTGCGGTCGGTGTGGAGCTGCTCGATGCCCTCCGGCGAGATCACCTGCTCGTCGCCGCAACGACCTTCGCGCAGGTGCATCAAGAGGAGCTCCCCGTAGTCGGGCGCCGCGATGTAGGCACCCGCCTCCATGTTCGGGTTGTCGGTGGGCTCGAGGGTGGTCGGATCGATGTCGTACGGGTAGCCGAGTCCGCGGGTGATCACGAAGTGGTTGTTGTACCCGAGGCTGTCGACGCCGCACGGCGTCACGTAGGTCTCGTCGATCAGCTCGGCCCACGTGCGACCCGACACGTGCTCGGCCAACGCACCCGCGATCTGCCATTGACCACCGCCGTACGCGAACCCGGTGTCGGGTGGGACGATCAGATCGTCGTCGTCCGGCGTCTCGAAGATCGTGGCGCCGCAGTCCTCGATGTCGCCGTCGGGGAACCACTGGCACACGTACGGCTCGTAGAAGAGCTCGGGGAACAGGCCGACGAGGCCCGACGTGTTCGAGACGAGCTGCGCCGGCGTCAGGTCGGGGTTGCCGACCCAGTCGGTCTGCTCGGCGATCGGCGTGTCCATGTCGAGCAGGCCCTGGTCGTCGAGACGCATCAGGACGCCGGCGGTGATCATCTTCGACGACGACGCGATGAACGACTGCCGGTCGGCGTCGAACGCACCCCAGTACTCCTCGTGCACGATCCCGTCGTCACGATCGACGACGACAAGAGCCGCGCCACCGAGCTCGAACTCGTCGACGATGCCCTGCACCATCGGGCCGAGGGCCGAGAAGTCGCGTTCCGGTGCCGTCGTTGCGGTCGTCGCCGGCGCGGCGGTCGTCGCGGGCGCGCTGGTCGACGGTGAGCTCGTTTCGGGAGGGGCCGACGAGGTGGTGGGCGCTTCCGTCGCCGGGGCGGACGTCGACGGGATCGACGACGCTGTCGTCGACGCCGGTTCGGCGTCCGGCTCGGGATCATCGCTGCATGCCGCCATCACGAGCACGAGCACGCCGCTCACCACCGCCGTCATCAATCGTTTCCCACCCATCGAGCCGACCCTAACGCCGGTTGATGTCGGTTGAGGTCAGACCCCAACCGACGAACGTGCTCGGAGGCTGCAGTCCTGCGATATCGGTTGGGGTCTGACCTCAACCGACGAACGTGCTCGGAGGCTGCAGTCCTGCGATGTCGGTTGGGGTCTGACCTCAACCGACCGATCACCGTGAGAAGAACCGGCCGTTTCTCTGACTAGAGTCAGAGATCGTGATCGACGACGTCACCGAGCAGCTGCGGCGGTTCAACCGCTCGTTCACCCAGCGGATCGGCGTGCTCGACGACTCGTTCCTCGGCGCCGGGCGACCGCTCGGCCAGGCCCGACTGCTGTTCGAGATCGGGATGGGCCACGCGTCGCTGCTCCACCTCCGACATCGGCTCGGGCTCGATTCCGGCTACCTCAGTCGGCTCCTGCGCGAGCTCGAGCACGACGGACTCGTCGACGTCGTCGCCGATCCGGACGACGGCCGACGTCGAGTCGCCACCCTCACCGACGCCGGCCGCCGCGCCTGGGCCGACCTCGACCGGCGATCGGACGACCTCGCCGCCCGGCTGATCGACCCGCTCACCGATCGCCAGCGCGACGAACTCGCCTCGGCGCTCGCAACCGCCGACCGGCTCCTGCGAGCCGCCGCGATCGGCTTCGACGTCGTCGATCCCGCGTCCGAGGAGGCGGTCGCCGCGATGTCGGCCTACTTCGGCGAACTCGACGATCGTTTCACCGACGGCTTCGATCCGGGCGACACGCTGGTCACCGATGCGCCGTCGATGCGCGCACCGACGGGATCGTTCGTCGTCGCCCGATCGGACGACGACGTCGTGGCGTGCGGCGGCGTCGTGCGTCACGACGCCTCGACCGGCGAGATCAAGCGGATGTGGGTGCACGCCGACTGGCGCGGTGCAGGCGTGGGCCGCCGCACCCTCGCCGCGCTCGAGGCCGAGGTCGCCCGGCTCGGCTACGACACGATCGTGCTCGACACCAACGCCGTGCTCACCGAGGCGATCGCCATGTACGGCCGGGCCGGCTACACCCCGACCGACCGCTACAACGACAACCCCTACGCCCAACGCTGGTTCACCAAACCCGTCGGTTGATGTCGGTTGAGGTCAGACCCCAACCGACGAACGTGCTCGGACGCTGCGGTCCTGCGATGTCGGTTGATGTCAGACATCATCCGACATCTGAGGACGCGGAACCCTGCAGTCCTGTCGGATGATGTCTGACATCAACCGACCGGTCACCGTTGGAAGGTCAGTTGGTGCAGGAGGCAGTGGCGTTCGAGGAAGGCGGCCTCGCAGTAGGCGAGGTACATGCGCCACAGACGCTGGAACCGTTCGTCGAGACCGAGGTCGGCAACCGCCGGGAGCTGAGCGTCGAACTCGACGCGCCAGCGGTGCAGCGTCTCGGCGTAGTGCTCGGTGTAGTCGTCGACGGCAACCACGTGCATCGACGTCGCCCGACCGATCGAGTCGCCGATCGCGCCGACCGAGGGGAGGAAGCCGTTCGGGAACACGAACCGTCGGATGAAGTCCTCGGTGTTCTTGGCACGCTCCCAACGGTCGTCGGGCAGACAGATCGCCTGGATCGCAGCGCGCCCACCGGGCTTCAGTGAACGGTCGATCGTGGCGAAGTAGGCGTCGTAGTCGCGCCAGTCGACCGCCTCGATCATCTCGATCGACACGACGGCGTCGTACGTGCCGATGAGGTCGCGCCAGTCGTCGGTGAGGAGCGTGACCCGGTCGGCGAAACCGGCCTCCCGGACTCGTCGGGTCGCCTCGGCGTGCTGCTCGGACGAGATGGTGGTCGTCGTCACCCGAGCGCCGCGTTCGGCCGCCCGCAGCGCCATACCGCCCCAGCCGGTACCGATCTCGAGGAGGTGGTCGCCGGGGCCGACGCCGAGCCGGTCGAGGAGCAGGTCGTACTTGTGACGGCTGGCGTCGGCGAGCGATGCGTCCGGGTTCGGCCACACGGCCGACGAGTACGTCATCGTCTCGTCGAGGAAGAGCGAAAAGAAGTCGTTGCCGATGTCGTAGTGGGCGCCGATGTCCTCGCGGTTGCGCTCTCGCGAGTCGCGGGGCAGCGCCTTGCGGACCGGGTCGGAGATCCAGCCGGTCCAGCGGCGGGTCCGATTGCGGACCCGGTCGAGCCCTTCCATGTTCCGGATCGCGAACTGCACGACGGCGACGGGGTCGTCGGAGGTCCACCAGCGCTCGATGAAGCCACGCCCGAATCCGATCGCGCCCTCACGAACGAACGCGGCGTAGGCGCGTTCGTCGAGCACGGTGACGTGGGCGTCGACCGCGCCGACGGCCAGGGTGCCCTCGGCGCCGTAGACGTGTCGCTGCGGCGTTCGACCCGGCACGACGTCGTCGACGGTCAGACGGTCACGCGTCGTTCGGCGGAGAACGAATCGTCCGAGCGATGCGGCTCCCGATGTCACGGGGCCGGGCCGGGTCGCAACGTCGCGCTCGGCGTGGCGCAGCAGCCGATCGGCGCTGATCGCGCTCATCGCTCGACCGCCTGGGCTCGTTCCTGGATGATCGGGGTCATGCCGGTACCTCCCGCTTCCGCGGGTGCGGCACGAACGGCACCCGCTTCCACCACAGCTTCAGTGCTTGCCAATGAATACCCCACGACACGCGGTGTGTCGAGAGGAACGGCCGGACGAACGCTCGCGAGAGCGCGGATCGCGTCGCCGGGACGCGCTCGGTCGTCAGGCCGGTGACCACGATCGGTTCGTCCATCCCGTCGGGGACGACGTCGATGCCGAACTCGATGCGTTCGTCGTCGCCGCGCAGGCGGATGTCGTACCGCTGCGACTCGTCGAGGAACGGGGAGACGTGGAGCACCTTGTCGGTCGTCGCCGTCAGCCAGTCGCCTCGGCGCCACAACCGGACGGGGTAGCGCAGTCGTTCCTTCCACGGGGTGTTCGTCACCTCGAGCACGGCGCCCGCCGGATCGGCGTCGTCGTCGGTCCAGGCGAGGTAGACGGTGATGGGGTTGAACAGCCAACCGAACCGACGCACCTGGGTGAGCATGCGCACGGCGCCGGTGGGACGCTCCTGCAACACCGGCGTCAGGTCGTCTCGGACCGACTCGGCGAGCGAGCCGGTCGCCTCGAGCCCGTAGTCGCTGCGACGGAAGCGGGCCGGGGCCGTCCGCGTCGCCGACCAGAGCGGATGCTCACGGCAGAGACGATCGGGGTGGTCGGGGTCGATCCAGACGTAGCCGACCGGGTACGTGAACTCGTTCCGGGTCGGCACGTTGCGGCGGTGGTACACGGTGCCGCTGCACACGGCCGCGCCGCCCGGCCTCATCGGTCCTGCTCCAGCAGTGTGCTGCGATGCCAGTCGACGCCGATGCGGTGGCAGACCCGCAGGCCCGACACCATGCCGTCCTCGTGGAAGCCGTACCCCCACCAGGCGCCGCAGAAGTGCACGCGGTCGGCGCCGTCGACCTCGTCGAACCGGCGCTGCGCCTCGATCGCGTCGGCGTCGAACACCGGGTGCGAGTACTCGAACGAGCGCAAGACCTTCGACGGGTCGATGTGGTCGTCGCTGTTGAGGCTGACGAGATAGCGGTTGCTGCCCGGCAGATGCTGCAGGGCGGTCATGTCGTAGGTCAGCGTCGCTTCGCGCTGGTCGGCGGACCGGCGCTCGTAGTTCCACGCCGACCATGCCCGCTTCGTGGGAGCGAGCAGCGAGGTGTCGGTGTGGAGCGTGGCCGTGTTCGGCTGGTACCGGACGGCGCCGAGCACCTTCTGTTCGATCGGGGTGGCGTCGGCGAGCATCGTCAGCGCCTGGTCGCTGTGGGTCGCCAGGATCACCCGGTCGTACCGCTCGACGAGGCCGAGCGACGACACCAGCACGCTGCGGGAGTCGCGATGGATCGAGGTGACCGGTGCCGAGAGCCGGATCGTGCCGCTGAAGCGGCGGGCGATCGCATCGACGTAGGTGCGGCTCCCGCCGACGACGGTGCGCCACTGTGGACGATCACCGACGCTCAAGAGTCCGTGGTTGTCGAGGAACCGGAAGAGGGTGCGGGCCGGGAACTCTGCGAACGACGACGGGTCGGCCGACCACACCGAGGCCCCCATCGGGATGAGGTGCAACTCGACGAAGTCACGGCTGTAGTCCTCGCGCTCGAGGAACTCGGCGAGCGACAACTCGTCGCTCTCGACCGAATCGTCGTCGAGCAGTGCCCGGGCGGCCTTGTAGAACCGCGGCACGTCGCGCAGCATCCGCCACATCGCCGGACGCAGGATGTTGCGCCGCTGGGCGAACATGCTGTTCGGGCTGGTCGCTCGATAGGCGAGCCCGTTGGTGGCCGATTCGGGGTCGCGGTCGATCACCCCGAAGCTCATCTCGGTGTCGATCGTCTCGACACCGAGCTCGTCGAACAGGCCGACCAGGTTCGGGTAGTTGCGGTCGTTGTGGACGATGAAGCCGGTGTCGACGCCGATCGTGCCGGCGGACGGGTCGACCACGTCGACGGTGTTGGCGTGGCCCCCGAGGCGGGGTGCCGCCTCGTACAGGGTGACGTCGTGATGGGGGCCCAACACGTGAGCACAGGTGAGGCCGGCGATACCCGACCCGACGACGGCGATGCGTTCGCGCATGTCAGCGCTTCGTTCCGTCGAGCGCCTGCTGGAGGCCCTCGTCGGCGCGGCCGCCGATGCGACCGAACGCGGGCTTCAGGGCGAAGTCGAACAGGCCGAGCGGGCCGTTGAGGGTGAGTTCGGCGTCGTAGGTGACGAGCGAGCCGGTCTCGGTCGGCTCGACCGTGATGCGGTCGAGCGAGGTGAACAGCGTGCTGCTCGCCTTGACGGTGCACGAGTTGGGGGCGTCGTACTCGGTGGTCTCGTAGCGGAGGGTGAGGCCCTTGCCGGGTGCGTCGACGGTGACGTCGAACACGGCGTCGGGGCCAGGGCCCGAGCCCTCGACCTGTACCGACTTCTGGACACCCGGGTCCCAGTCCTCGAAGTTGCGGAGATCGGCCATGAAGGTGAACGCCTGGTCGGCGGGCATCGGGGTCTCGATCGTGGTCACGTACTTGGCCATGGGGGGTTCTCCTGGGTTCGGCGGCTGTCGTGGTGCGTGCCCGGTGTCGGTGGGCGGCAAACGGCTGCGTTCACCAGGTACTTCGGAGCCACCCCCGCATCCGGATGCATCGGGGTCGACGCGGCTGGTCGGATGCGGCGGTCGGATCGGTGCGAAGCGTCGGTTCGATCGGGGGCGGGAGCGGCCGGGTGGGTACGGTCGGGGCCATGTCGAAGCTCTCCGTCATCGCCAAGCTGACCGCCGCCGACGGCAAGTCGGCCGAACTCGAGACCGCGCTCGCCGGGCTGATCGCTGCCGCCGAGGAGGAGTCGGGCCTCGAGATCTATTCGGTCCACGCCGCCAAGGACGAGCCCGGCGTCTACTGGTTCTTCGAGCTCTACACCGGTGACGACGCCATGGCCGTGCACGGCAAGGGCGACGGCATGAAGGCGGCCATGGGCGCCGTCGGCGGCCTGCTCGCCGGGCGACCCGAGGTGATCATGATGTCGCCGGTCGCCGCCAAGGGTCTCGATATCTGAGTCGATGACGACCGACGGCACACCCCCCGCCGCCGGCCAGCGCGGACCGCTCGACGGACTGGTCGTCGCCGATCTGTCGCGCGTGCTCGCCGGACCGTACGCGTCGATGATGCTGGCCGACCTCGGCGCCACCGTCATCAAGGTCGAGAGCGCTGCCGGCGACGAGACCCGCACGTGGCGGCCGCCCGAACACGAAGGAACCGCCACGTACTACCTGTCGATCAACCGCAACAAGCGGTCGGTCGTGCTCGACTTCCGCGACCCCGACGACGTCGCGCTCGTGCACGAGCTGTTCCGACGGTCCGACATCGTCCTCGAGAACTACATGCCCGGCAAGCTCGCCGGCTTCGGACTCGACTACGACGCGGCACGATCGATCAATCCGAAGCTCGTCTACCTGTCGATCAGCGGCTTCGGGTCGGGCGAGGGCGCCTCGCTGCCCGGATACGACCTCGTCGTCCAGGCGATGTCGGGCCTGATGAGCCTCACCGGCGAGCGCGACGGGCCGGCCTACCGCGCCGGCATCGCGATGTTCGACGTGATGACCGGCCTCCACGGCACCGTCGGCGTGCTGGCCGCACTCCACCACCGGGAGCGGACGGGGGAAGGGCAACACGTCGAGGTCAACCTGATGTCGTCCGCGCTGTCGGGGCTGGTCAACCACACGGCGGCGTACACGGCGGCGGGCGTGGTGCCGATGCGGATGGGCAACAACCATCCGAGCGTCTACCCCTACGAGCCGCTCCCGACCGCTGACCGCGACATCATCATCGCGGCGGCGAACGACCGCCAGTTCCGAGCCCTGTGCGAGGCGCTCGGGATTCCCGACGTGGCCGACGATCCCCGCTTCCTCACCAACGGCGACCGAACGGTGAACCGTGACGCGCTGCGTCCGCTGCTGGTCGCGGCGATGACGTCGCGGTCGGCCGACGACCTGTTCGACGCGCTGAGTGCCCGTGGCGTGCCGTGCGGGCCGATCAACACCGTCGGCGAGGGCATCGAGTTCGCGGAGCGGATCGGTCTCGAGCCGAGGGTGACGGTGGGTGAGGGCGACGAGGAGGTCGACCTCGTGCGCAACCCCATCCGATTCAGCGCCGCCGCCCCGCAGTACACCCTCCCGCCCCCGACCCTCGGCCAACACACCGACGACATCAAAACCTGGCTCCGCACCTGACGACGAATGGTGTCGGATCCGTTGCGTCGTTGGGTCCTGCCGATCACCGCGACGAATGGTGTCGGATCCGTTGCGTCGTCGGGTCCTGCCGGGATCACCTCGGCGCGGCGACGCAACGGATCCGACACCGTTCGTCGCTACCGGACTGTGGCGAGGATGGCGGTGGCGACTTCGGCGGGGCGTTCCTCGTGGGAGAAGAGGCTGGCGTCGTCGATCACGGTGAGGCGGGCGTCCGCGAAGTCGGCGACGTGGTCGCGGGCACGGTCGACCGGGAAGAACGGGTCGTGGCGGCCCCACACCAGATGGACCGGCACCTCGATCCGGCGGTGGAGGTCGGCCAGTTCGGTGACGAACCGTTGCTCGAACGAGTCGACGATCCGCACACCGGCGGCGAGTGCGACCGGATCGGTGTGGAGTGGCCGGAGGAAGAACTCGTCGAACTCGCCGTCGAGCAGATCGTTGTCGACGAAGGCGCCGCCGAGCACGAGCGGGAACCGGCGGAGCCGGCGCCGACCGACGACCCATCCGAGCACCTTGCCGAACCCGGGCAGTCGGGTGCCGCGGATGAAGGCCGTGAATCTCCAGCTGAGTCCGTCCGGCAGTTCGGTGTCGATCATCACCATCGACCGCACCCGTTCGTCCCCGGCCAGCGCGTGCCGGGCGATCATGCCGCCACTGTCGTGCCCGACGACGGCTACGTCGGTCAGGCCGAGCTCGTCGACGACTCGTCGCACCGCCTCCACGTGACC
Organism: Ilumatobacter fluminis; assembly: GCF_004364865.1. Taxonomy (NCBI): domain Bacteria; kingdom Bacillati; phylum Actinomycetota; class Acidimicrobiia; order Acidimicrobiales; family Ilumatobacteraceae; genus Ilumatobacter; species Ilumatobacter fluminis. The sequence continues at coordinate 48,038 of NZ_SOAU01000001.1, read as the reverse complement.
CTCGATACCGACCGGCGTCCGTTCGTCGTAGTCGCTGGAGCCGGTGCCCACGAGATCGATCAGGTGGCAGGTGACGTGGGGCGTGAGATGCGGCAACAACTTCCGGAAGGTGGCGCCGGTGACGGGCCAGCCGTGCACGAAGAGGACGTCGGGTCCGGTGCCCACGGTGCGGACGGCGACCTTGCCCGCACCGACGTCGATCAGGCGGTCGGGGTCGCGGCGGAACAGGTCGGCGGCTTCGGTGGCGGTGAGGGTCATGGCGGTCTCCGTCAGTGTTGTAGTGACAACTACAACTGTATCTGTAGTGACCACTACGGTCAACCCCGTTACGATCCACGTCGTGTCCCCCAGTCGCAAGCACAGCCGTGACGAGATCCTCGCCGCCGCCGTCGAGACGGCCTTCGACGGTGGGCTCAGCCAGCTGAGCTTCGGGCGCGTCGCCCGACGACTCGGCATCGCCGACCGGACGGTCGTCTACTACTTCCCCACGATCGGCGACCTGATCGCCCACGTCGTGGTCATGCTCGGCCTGCAGCTCCAGGCCACCCTCGAACCGGCCTTCGAGGGCGGCGCCGCCGAGCCGATCGAGCTGGTCCGCCGGGCCTGGCCGGCGCTCACGAACCCCGAAGCCGACGCGACCTTCGGCCTGTTCTTCGAGGCGAACGGGCTTGCCGCGGCGGGCCGGTCGCCGTACGACGCGATCGTGCCCCAACTGGTCGAGGGCTGGATCGACTGGGCGACGGGCTACTTCACCGGCCCAGAGGAACAGCGCCGAGCCGACGCCGAAGCGGCCATCGCCCTCCTCGACGGCGTCCTGCTCCTCCGCCAACTCGCCGGCCCCGAACCCGCCGACCGAGCCGCCGCCCGCCTCGGCATCGTCGGTTGAGGTCAGACCCCAACCGACAGGCATGCTCGGCATCGTCGGTTGAGGTCAGACCCCAACCGACCGGCATGCTCGGAGGCTGCAGTCCTGCACCGTCGGTTGGGGTCTGACCTCAACCGACTGGGATCAACGGACGGGGGTGTAGGTGAGTTGGACGAGGCCGGAGCCGAGTTCTCGGGTGGCTTGCAGTTCGAGCTCGTGACGGTTGCCGACGCCGGCGAACAACGGGCGGCCGGCGCCGAGGACGACCGGGATCATCGTGACGGTCATCTCGTCGACGAGACCCGCCTCCAGCGCCTGACGAACGAGTTCGCCGCCGTCGAGGTAGACGTCTCGCTCTCCGGCAGCCTGTTTCGCCTCGGCGACCATGTCGTCGATCGAACCGGTCACGGCGCGCACCGTCGGTTCGGTGTCGGGCATCGGCCGACGTGTCGCGACGAGCACCGGCGTGTCGCCGTAGGGCCACGGGCCGTCGAACGACGACACCACGTCATAGGTACGGCGGCCCATCAGCATCGCGCCGACGTCGGCGAAGAACGGGGTGAACGTGTCGTCCGCGTCGGGGAAGTCGAGCCAGTCGAGTTCGTCGTCGGGGCCGGCGATGAACCCGTCGAGCGACGAAGCGATGAACACCCGACAGCGAGTCACGACGTCACCATACGCCCCCGTCGACGATCGCACCATCGCGACGAGATGAACCCCGACTGACGATCGGGAACAGCCGCTGAGTACGGTCGAGCGCACCCTCATGAGCCACGACGAACACCAACACGAACACGCTCCCGGCCGGACCGACGGGCACACCCATCGGCACGGCCACCAGCACGGCGCGGCCCCGGCGACGGGGAACACCGGCGACGAGGCGCCGCGCCCGCGCAAGCAGGAGCAGGAGACGGCGACGACCGACGTCACCGAGGTCGCTCCCGGCGTGCTCCGGACCGAACTCCCGATCCAGCTGCCCGGCCTCGGCCACGTCAACTGCTACGTGATGGAGGACGAGCGAGGCATCGCCGTCGTCGACCCGGGCCTGCCCGGCCCCGAGGCCTGGGAGTCGCTCGTCGACCGACTGGGCCGAGCCGGCTACCAGGTGACCGACGTCCACACCGTCGTCGTCACCCATTCGCACCCCGACCACTTCGGTGGCGCACAACGGCTCCGATACGAGTCGGGCGCCGACATCGTCACCCACGAGTCGTTCCGGACCCTGTTCGACTACGCCGTCGACGAGTCGGAGGACTCGGCCGAACTCACCATCAACTCCTTCGACGAACAGGTCGAGGCGATCGAGCGCTACATGAGCCGCCCGTCGCCGTGGGGCGGCCGGCGGGCCGGCCCGTCACGGGAGTTCCTCGAACGGCTGCACGGCGGACGCACCGACTCGGTCCGGATCTTCGAGCCGCTCCGACCCACCAAGCCGCTCGTCGAGGGACAGACGATCCGGCTCGCCCGACGCGAGTGGGTCGCGATGCACACGCCCGGCCACACCTACGACCATCTGTGTCTGTTCGACCCCGAGTACGGCGTGATGTTCACCGGCGACCACGTGCTCCCCACCATCACGCCGCACATCAGCGGGATGGCGCCCCAGGCCGACCCGCTCGCCCTGTTCTTCGAGTCGCTCGCCCGAATGGCCGATCAGGAGGGTGTGTCGGTCGCGCTCCCCGCGCACGGCAAGCCGTTCACCGACCTGCGGGGTCGGTCGGAGCACATCATCGAACACCACGGCGACCGGTTGCAGATCATCCGCGACGCCGCCGAGCGGGTGCCCGACGGCACCGTCAACGACTACATGCGGGTGCTGTTCCGCGAGCGATCGTGGGGCGAGATGGCCGAGAGCGAGACCTACGCCCACCTCGAGCACCTGCGCGAACTCGGTGAGTTCGCACGCTGGACCGACGACGGCCTGGCCCACTACCGCCCGGCCGGCTGACCGACCGATCAGCTGACCGGCGGGGTCGGCTACCCCGACCCCGCCCGGCGGTCAGGTGATGATGCCTTGGGCGCGCAGTTGAGCGATGACCTGGTCGGCGGCTTCCTCGGGTGTGATCGACGTGGTGTCGACACGCACCTCGGCCGACTCCGGCGCCTCGTAGGGCGAGTCGATGCCGGTGAAGTTCGACAGCTCGCCCGAGCGGGCCTTGGCGTACAACCCCTTCGGGTCACGCTCTTCGGCCACCGCGAGCGGCGTGTCGACGAACACCTCGACGAACTCGCCGTCGTCGACCCGCGACCGGGCGAGGTCGCGCTCGGCACGGAACGGTGAGATGAACGACACGAGCACCACGAGACCGGCGTCGGCCATGAGACGCGACACCTCGGCGATGCGCCGGATGTTCTCGACCCGATCGACGTCGGTGAATCCGAGGTCTCGGTTGAGGCCGTGGCGGACGTTGTCGCCGTCGAGGAGGTAGGTGCGCACGCCCATGGTGTGCAGCTTCGACTCGACGATGTTGGCGATCGTCGACTTGCCGGAACCGGACAGGCCGGTGAACCAGACCACGCCGGGGCGATGGCTGTTCATCTCGGCCCGGGCGTCCTTGTCGACCTTGACCTCTTGCCAGTGGATGTTGTGCGAGCGCCGCAGGGCGAAGTGCAGCAAGCCGGCACCGACGGTGTTCTGGGTCAGCTTGTCGATGATGACGAAGCCGCCCATCTCGCGGTTGTCGGCGTAGGGGTCGAACGGGATCGGCCGATCGAGACTCAGGTTGCACACGCCGATCTCGTTCAGCTCGAGCGTGTTGGCGGCGAGGTGGTCGAGGTTGTTGACGTCGATGCGGTACTTCGGGTTGGCGATCGTCACGCCGACGGTGCGGGTGCCGATCTTCAGGAGGTACGGCCGGCCGGGCAGCATCTCGTCCTCGTGCATCCACACGACGTGGGCCTCGAACTGGTCGGCGACCTCGGCCGGCGCGTCACCGGCACAGAGCACGTCGCCGCGCGAGGCGTCGATCTCGTCGGCGAGGGTGATGGTGACCGACTGGCCGGCGATCGCCTCGTCGAGGTCGCCGTCCATGGTGACGACCCGGTCGACGGTGCTGGTGGTGCCGGCGGGCAGCACCCGCACGGCGTCGCCCGGACGGACGGTGCCGCCGACGATCCGTCCCGAGAAACCGCGGAAGTCGAGGTTCGGGCGGTTGACCCACTGCACCGGCATGCGGAACGGGCCCGACGCCGTGGCATCGTCGACCTCGACGGTCTCGAGGTAGCCGAGCAGGGTCGGCCCGTGGTACCAGTGCATGTGCTGGCTCGGGGCCACGACGTTGTCACCCTTGAGGGCCGACATCGGGATGAACGTGATGTCGTCGAGACCGATCCGCTTCGCGAAGTCGCGGTACTCCTCCTGGATCGTCTCGTACACCTCGTGCGACCAGTCGACGAGGTCCATCTTGTTGACGGCGACGATGATCTTCTGGATGCCGAGCAGCGACACGAGGAAGCTGTGGCGGCGGGTCTGGGTGAGCACGCCCTTGCGCGCGTCGACCATCAGCACGGCCACATCGGCGGTCGACGCGCCCGTGACCATGTTGCGGGTGTACTGCTCGTGGCCGGGCGTGTCGGCGACGATGAACTTGCGCTGCTCGGTCGAGAAGAAGCGGTAGGCGACGTCGATCGTGATGCCCTGCTCGCGCTCGGCCGACAGGCCGTCGAGCAGGAGCGCGAAGTCGAGATCGCCGCCCTGGGTGCCGACCTTGGCCGAGTCGGCCTCGAGCGCTGCCAGGTGATCTTCGAAGACGAGATGCGACTCGTAGAGCAGGCGCCCGATGAGGGTGCTCTTGCCGTCGTCGACCGAACCGCAGGTGATGAAGCGGAGCAGCGACTTGTACTGGTGCGAGACGAGGTACGCCTCGATGTCGTCGGCGATGAGATCGGATGCGTGTGCCATCAGCGGACCCTCCGATCGGCGAGCGTCGTTGCGTCGTTCATCAGAAGTAGCCCTCCTGCTTCTTCTTCTCCATCGATGCGGCGCCGTCGAAGTCGATGATGCGCCCCTGCCGCTCGGACGTGGTCGCGAGCAGCATCTCCTGGATGATCCCGGTGAGCGTGTCGGCGTCGCTCTCGATCGCGCCCGAGAGTGGGTAGCAACCGAGCGTGCGGAACCGCACGTTCTTCATCATCGGGACCTCGCCGTCGTCGAGCGGCATGCGGTCGTCGTCGACCATGATCAGCACGCCGTCGCGGTCGACGACGGGGCGCGGCGCCGAGAAGTACAGCGGCACGATCGGGATCTGCTCGAGATGGATGTACTGCCACACGTCGAGCTCGGTCCAGTTGCTGATCGGGAACACGCGAACCGTCTCGCCGGGGCTGCGGCGGGCGTTGTAGATCGACCAGAGTTCGGGACGCTGGCGCTTCGGGTCCCACTGGTGTTGCGGCGAGCGGATCGAGAAGACGCGCTCCTTGGCGCGTGACTTCTCCTCGTCACGGCGGGCGCCGCCGAAGCAGAGGTCGAACTTGTTCTGGTCGATCGCCTGCTTGAGGCCTTCGGTCTTCCACATGTCGGTGTGGAGTGCCGAGCCGTGGTCGAAGGGGTTGATGCCGCGCTCGATGCACTCGGGGTTCTGGTGGACGATCAGCTCCATGCCGGCCTCCTCGGCCGCCTTGCCTCGGAACTCGTACATCGCCTGGAACTTCCACGTCGTGTCGACGTGCACCAGCGGGAACGGCGGCGGCGACGGGTAGAACGCCTTGCGGGCCAAGTGCAGGAGCACCGAGCTGTCCTTGCCGACCGAGTACAGCATCGCCGGGCGCTCGCTCTCGGCGACGGCCTCGCGCATGATGTGGATCGCCTCGGCCTCGAGCCGTTGCAGGTGGGTCAGGCGGCCGGCGGTCAGGCCGTCGGCGTCGATCGTTCCGGTCGTCGTGCCGGCGGATTCGGTCATCACAAGTCCATTCGAAACGGTGGTCGTATTGTCCGGTAAGACTACGGACAATACAACAATTGCGGCGAACTGCCACCCCTCCACGGGTCGCGAACTTCAGGAGAACGTCAAGATCCGACCCGGTCATGCCGATGACCAGGCACGACACGGATCGACCGACGATGCATCGCCTCCTCTCGCTCGTGATCGCGCTCGGCGCGACGGCAACCGGCTGGACGGTCGCGTCCCCGACGACGGTCACGGCATCCACCGAGCCCGTGGCGGCGCACTCGTCGGGCTGCGGGGGCGTCGTGTTCGACGACCTCGACTTCGACGGCGAACACGACGAGACGGAGTCCGGCGTCGCCGGCGTCACGATCCGGACCACCGACCGCACCGGCCGAGCGATCACGGCCGACACCGACGACACCGGCACCTGGCACGTCGATCTCGACGACGACCAGTTCCCGATCCGACTCGAGTTCGAGACGCCCGACGGGTTCGAGCCCGGCCCCACCGGGCCCCACAACGGCAGCGACGTGCAGTTCGTCGACGATGCCGACTCGTGTACCGGCGAGCCGACCGGCTCGTTCGGCGTCTTCGTGCCCGGAGCGTCGTGCGCACACAGCGCCACCCTCGTCACCGGGTGCTACCGCGCCGCCGATCACCCCGACGGCGGCCGCGTCCCGGCCGTCGAACTGGTCGATCCGTCGACCGTCGATGTCGGCGCTGTCGACGGAGACAGCGCCGACGACTGGCTCACCCTGGCACCCGAGCCGGCCGCCGACGTCGACACCGTCGGTTCGATCCACGGCATCGCCACCGACTGGCGCGGCAACGTCTATGCCGCCGCGTTCGTGAAGCGGCACACGACGCTGCGGTCCGATCTCAACCCGGCCGGCAACCCGACGGCGATCTACCGACTCAGGCCCGGTGCCGAGCCCGAGCTGCTCACGATCGTCGACCGGAACGCCACCGACCCGCACGACACCGACGGCGACGTTCGCTCCGACGCGGCGGCGTTCGACGACGTCTACCGGACCGGTCTCGGCGACATCGAGGTGACGAACGACGGCACACAGTTGTTCGCCGTCGACCTCGGTCGGCGCGAACTCGTGACGGTCGCGCTGCCGTCCGGCGACGTGACCGGGCGCCGACCGCTCACGGCCGACACGCTCGGGATCAGCCGATGCAACGCCACCGAGGCGTCACCGTTCGGCGACCTGCGCCCGTTCGGTCTCGGCATCACATCGGACGATCGCCTGCTCGTCGGCGTCGTCTGTTCCGCCGAGTCGACCGTGGAACCCGGCGGGGCGATCGACGACGAGCAGGCCGACGCGCGACCGCTCGGCGACCCGACCCAGTTGCGCGCCTACGTCGTCGAGATGACCGAGACCGTCGGAACAGCCAAGTCGGTCGGGAACGGGTTCGAGGTGCGGTTGGCCTGGGACCTCGACGCGGACAGGGGCGTCACGTACGACAACGGCCTGCTCTCGAACGCCGCCGTCTGGCGACCGTGGGTCGACGCCGTGCCGTTCCGCACCGAACACGACGTCGTGTCGTACCCCCAACCCGCCGTCACCGACATCGACGTCGACGGTGCCGGCAATCTGATCGTCGCGCTCGGCGACCGGTGGGGACACCAGACGATGCCCGACAGCACCGCGCCGACGACCGACGGCGACACCCACGACATCGTCGAGACTGTGATCGCCGGCGATCTCCAACGGGCCTGTCCCGACGGCGACGGCTGGGTCATCGAAGGCACCGGCGACTGTGACGGCGGCGTCGGCAACGGCTTCGAGTTCTTCGACGGCGACAGCTACGGGTGGCACGCCGAGACGACACTCGGCGGCGTCGTCACGATGCCCGACGACGGCACCGGCAAGGAGGCCGTCGTGGTGACGCAGATGGACCCGCTCGTCGGATGGGCCGAACCGTGGCGGTCGGGCGGGATCGCCTGGCACGACACCTCGACCGGCGAGTTCGTGCGCGGCGTCCGCCTGTACGACGGACGCAACGCCGAACCCGACCACACCTTCGAGAAGTCGTCCGGACTCGCCGGCCTCGCGCTGCTGTGCGAGACCGCACCGATCGAGATCGGTGGTCGGGTGTGGCGCGACGTCGACGGCGACGGAGACCAGGACGCAGACGAGCCGTCGATCGGCGGGGTCGAGATGGAACTGCGCGCACCCGACGGGGTCGTCCTCACGACCGCCGTGACCGACTCGGACGGCCGCTACCGCTTCCGCGACGACGGCAAGGTGCCCCTCGCCGACCGCGACGACTACCTCGTCACCGTCGCCCACCGGAACTCGACCAGCGGACCGTTCGGTCGATGGGGCGAACACACCGGCCTCAGGCCGACCCACCCGCACCTCGGCGGCGACGCACGACTCGACTCCGACGCGCTCGTCGCGCAGGACGACACGACCGTGTCGGGCATGACCTACGCGCCCGTCCACGCCGGCGACGACCCCGACACACCAGCGCTCGAACCACTCGTCGACCACTCGACCGACTTCGGTTTCCAGGAACAGTACGACCTCGCCGTGGCGACCCGGTGGGTGCGCCACGACGACGTGCTCGGCGTGCTGGCGTTCGAGATCATCATCCACAACCAGGGCTCGGAACCGTCGGGTGCGTTCTCGTTCGTCGACCGCATCCCCTACGGCACCTCCGTGCTCGCAGCGAGCCACGGTGCCGACACCGACGCGACGGACGGCAGAACCATTCGGTGGCACATCACCGAATCGGCACAACTCGCACCGGGCGAGACCCGACGCCTCACGGTCATCGTGAACGTCGACGACCCCGGCCAATCACCGTTCGTGAACGTCGTCGAACTCACCGGCTACGCCGATCGCGACGACGACTCGACGCCCGGCAACGAAACAGCCGACTCGATCCGAAATCGTCCCAACGCCTACACCGCCGACGGCGGCATCATCGACGACAACGGCGCATGGGCGGAGGAGGACGACGCCGACATCGCGACGGTGCACCTCCACCAGATCACCGGGCGTCTCTGGGTCGACCCCGACCGTGACGCCGACTACGAGCCGAACGATCTCGTCGGTGACACCGCCTGGGAGCGGCCGGTCGCCGGCGTCGCCGTCGTGCTCCGCCATGTCGACGGTGCCGAGGTCGAACGCCAATGGACGTCGCACGACGGCACGTACCGGTTCACGATGGTGCCGTCCGACGAGTACGTGCTCGAGGTGCAGCCCGACGAGTTCACCGACGCCCGGCCGTTGGGTGACTACGACTGGTTGTCGTCGCCGTACCGATCGGGACGCATCGAGCGCCTCGACGGGGTGACGATCCCGGTCGAGCTCCGCGCCGGCGACGACGCCGTCGTCACGATCGACCTGCCGGTCGCGAAGCGCGGCGGTATCGCCTGGCTCGGCTGGTATCGCACCGAGTTCGTACTCCCCGTGCTGATCGCAGCCGCCGTGGTGCTCCTGCTCCTCCAGCGCCGGGCGAACCGGATCACCGCACTGGCGTAGGCCGGTCGACGGACGGCGTCGACGGCATCGACGATCGTGTCGTCAGGCCAGGACGTCGCGGACGACCTCGATCACCCGGTCGTGGAACCGTCCGTCGGTCGCGACGATGCCGCGGTTCTCCTCGAGGCGTCGACCGTGGCGGAAGTCGAGCGACGCGCCGTCGACGTCGGTGACGACACCGCCCGCCTGCTCGACGACGAACTTGCCGGCCGCGTGGTCCCAGATCTTCTCGCGATACCCGGGCCGGGTCGGGAGCCGCAGGTAGATCGACGCGTCACCTCGGGCGACGGCCGCGTACTTGCACTGACTGTCGATGCGGTACGGCTCGGCGACGATCCCGAGCCGCGACGCGATCTCGGCGGCGTCGTCGTGGCTCGAGTGGCCGGACTCGACCGACTCGCAGAATCGAGCCTCGGCGAGCGTCGCCGGTTCGGCCACCCCCACCCGGACCGGATCGGTCGCCCCGGCCGGGTAGGCGACCGCCTCGCCGCCGGACGCGACGAAGACGGCACCGGTGGAACCGTCGGGATTGGGGAGATTGGGGCAGCCGAGCACACCCAACACGACCTCGCCGTCCTCGATGAGGGCGAGCGCGATCGCGTACTGGTCGCCGCGCAGGAAGCCCTTCGTGCCGTCGATCGGGTCGAGGGTCCAGTACCGGTCGGACCGCCCGTCGGAGCCGCCGACGCCGATCCAGTCGAGCACTTGTCCGGCCGCGACATCGTGGCCCAACTGTGTCGACACGAGCGCGGTCACGCCGTCACGCAGGCTGGCCTGATCGTCGCTCGCCAGATCGGCCGGGTCTTCCTCGCCGACGAGTTCGATCGAACCGAGCCGATCGGTCAACGCCTCGACGACGACGGCTTGCGCCGCGAAGTCGGCGACCGTCACCGGGCTGTCGTCGCCCTTGGTGAGCGTCTCCCCGGCGACGAGCCGACCCTGGGCTGCGGAGCACAGCGTGGCAGCGCTCCGAACGGCGTGGAGAGCGGCGTTGCGTTCGAGATCAGTGACCAAAGCGTTCCTCGGTGGTTCGTCGGTACTCGGCGGCGAGTTCGTTCACCGCGTCGGGGAGGCGGTGCTCGACGAGATCGGCCACGGTGACGGTCTCCAGCACGCGACGCAAACTGCCGCGGATCGCCATCCAGACCTGGGGCAGGTCTTCTGCCGGGGCGGGGTACGACAGCCCTCGCAGGCTCTCGTCGTGGACGTCGGCCAATGGCCCGTCGACGGCTCGGAACACGTCGGCGAGCGAGATGTCGGTCGCCGACCGGCTCAGGGTGAACCCGCCGTCGGGGCCTCGTTTCGACCGGACGAGTTCGGCGCGCTTGAGGTCGCGCAGGATGTCGAGCAGGTACTTGAGCGAGATGTCCTGGTGCGACGAGATCGACTCGGCCTTGACCGGCGCGCCGTCGCCGACCGCGAGTTCGGCCATCGCCCGCACGGCGTTGTCGACCCGCTCGGAGATCCGCATGTGCGCCGACGCTACCCGCCTGCCGGCACGAACGCCCGGACGCGAACCGGGTCGGGTGCCGTGGGGAACGACGACGCAGTCGACGTTCCCCACGATCACCCGACCCGGTTCAGGTCAGTTGGTTCGGTACGGGTCAGTAGTAGTGCGCTCGGCCGCCGATGCTCCGGCCCATCGCGCCGAGCACCCACAGGACCAGACCGATGACGGCCAGGATGATGCCGATGGTGTACAGCACGGGGATCGAGAGCAACGCCCCGAGGATGATGAGGATGACTCCCAAGATGATCATGGGATGTCGATACCCCTGACACGTCGCCGTGAAACCGTCCGAGCGGCTACAACGGACGGCATGGTTTCGATCGCCACCAACCGCCGAGTCGACCGCGACGAGCTGCTCGAGTTCGTCCGTCCACGCCACCACGGTGTCCTGCACACCTTCCGCCGCGACGGCTGGCCGCAATCGTCGCTCGTGACGATGGGGCTGTCGAGCGACGACCACATCGTCGTGTCGAGCTACCCCGAACGCGCCAAGGTGCACAACATCCGCCGCGACCCGCGCGCGTCGATCATGGTCATGTCGAACGAGTTCGACGACGAGTGGGTGCAGGTCGAGGGCGCCGCCGAGGTGATCGACCTCCCCGACGCCCTCGACGGTCTGGTCGACTACTTCCGGGTCATCTCCGGCGAGCATTCCGACTGGGACGACTACCGCGCCGCGATGGAACGTCAGGGCAAGTGCCTGATCCGCATCTCCGTCGACCGCTGGGGCCCCATCGCAAAGGGCGGCTTCCCGCCGCGCCTCGCCAACCCCGACTGACGGTCGGATGATGTCAGACATCATCCGACGTCCATCAGCTCGGGCGTTTCAGGACCCGGTCGGATGATGTCTGACATCAACCGACCTGGTCCGGCCGCATGCGTGTAATACGGTTCGCGGGATGGGGACAGCACAGGTCAACGGGGTCACGGTTCACTACGACGACACGGGCGGTGACGGCCCGGCGGTGCTGTTCAGCCACGGCTTCCTGATGGACCGGTCGATGTTCGACCGGCAGGTGGAGGCGCTCGGCGGTGACTACCGCTGCGTCCGCTGGGACGAGCGCGGCTTCGGTGGCACGGCGGCAACCGGTGAGTTCAGCTACTGGGACTCGGCCGACGACGCCGTCGCCTTGCTCGACCACCTCGAGATCGACGAGGCCGTCTTCGTCGGCATGTCGCAGGGCGGCTTCTTGTCACTGCGCGCCGCGCTCGCCCACCCCGATCGGGTGCGAGCCGTGGTGCTGATCGACTCGGCGGCCGACACCGACGACGAGGAAACGCTCGACGGCTACCGCGGCATGCTCCACGTGTTCGGCAACGGCACCGACGAGGAACGGGCCGGCGTGTTCCAGATCGTGGCCGGCCTGATCCTCGGCGACGAGCAACTCGCCGAGGAATGGATCCCGAAGTGGCAGGCGATCGACCCGTCGCAGCTCACCCTCGCCGGCGGGGCGCTCCTGAACCGGGACGACATCTCCGACCGGGCCGGCGAGATCCGCTGCCCGGTCATGTCGATCCACGGCACCGACGATCAGGCGATCGCACTCCAGCGGGCGCTGGCGCTCGCCGCCACGCTGCCCGACCACCGCGGCGTCATCGAGGTCGAGGGTGCCGCACACGCCCCCAACATGACCCACCCCGACACCGTCAACCCCGCCCTGCGAACCTTCCTCGACTCCCTCTGACACCGTCGGATGAGGTCAGACCCCATCCGACGGATGATGTCAGACATCATCCGACGTCGATCAGCTCGGCGTTTCACGACCCCGTCGGATGATGTCTGACATCATCCGACTCAGGTGATGGTGTAGCCGAAGGGGAGCTCGAGGCGGTGGGTGGCGAGGAGGGCGTCGTCGGCGAGGAGTGACCGGGTGGAACCGTCGGCGACGACCCGGCCGCCGTCGAGGATCACGGCCCTCGGGCACGTCGCCAAGGCGAACGGCAGGTCGTGGGTGACGATCAGCTGGGTCTGCTCCAGCCCGACCAACAGCTCCGACAACTCGCGGCGACCCACCGGGTCGAGTCCGGATGTCGGTTCGTCGAGCACCAACACGTCGGGGTCCATCGCCAGCACCGTGGCGAGCGCAGCACGCCGCTTCTCGCCGCCGCTCAGGTGATGCGGTGTACGCGGCCCGAGGTCGGCGGCTCCGACCGACTCCAACGCGTCGGCGACGCGTCGTTCGCGTTCGTCACCGTCGATACCGAGGTTGGCCGGACCGAACGCAACGTCGTCGTGCACGCTGTGCATGAACAACTGGTCGTCGGCGTCCTGGAACACGAGGCCGACCCGACGGCGGACCTCGCGCAGGTGATCGGCGTCGACCGGTGCATTACCGATGCGGATCTCGCCGTGCTGCAGTTCGAGCAGACCGTTGAGGTGCAGCACCAGTGTGGTCTTGCCCGAACCGTTCGGTCCGAGCACGGCGACTCGCTCGCCCGACGAGACCGACAGGTCGAGATCGTCGAGCACCCGGTGGTGTGTGCCGGGATACCGGAACGCGAGGCCGGTGATCGTCACGTCACTCACGCCAACACCACCGTGAGCAGGGCGGCCGCTGCGATCGCCGCCGGAATCAGTGCGATCGGCCAGTCGGTAAGCGGCGTGGGTCGCTCGTCGAGATCGGGCATCCGCCCGTCGAAGCCGCGGGCGAGCATCGCCTGGTGCACCCGCTCGCCACGTTCGTAGGAGCGGACGAAGAGGGTGCCCGACGACGAGGCGATCGGGCCGACCTGCCAGAGCCAGCGTGGGTCGTGGCAGCGGGCGACCATCGCCTGCCGCATCCGACGCAGCTGGTCGACGATGAGGTCGAGGTAGCGGAACATGAACGCGACGATGCCGACGATCACCGACGGCACCCGCAGCTCCGACAACGCCCGCACCACGTCGGGGACCGGCGTCGTGGCGGCGAAGACGATGGCCGCGGTGGCACCGAGGAGGGCCTTCGATGCGACACCGAATGCCGCCCACAGACCGTCTTCCGACAGCGACATCCCGAGCACGTCGACCTGTTCGCCGGTCCCGATGAACGGCACGATCGCCGCGAAGACGAGGAACGGCACGATCACGACGAGTCGCGACAGGACGAGACGGATCGGCAGCCGTGCGATCACGACGAGCGCGATCACGACTGCGCCGTACACGGCGAACGCGGCGACATCACGGCGCGGGGTGAGCGCGACGGTGGAGACGAACGCGACGAGTCCGATCAGCTTCGGTGCGGGTGCGAGTCGGTGGATGCGACTCGTGCCCGGGACATGGAGGTGGGCGTGCCCCGGTGAGTGGGCCCGGCCGCCCGCCATCAGGCGGCCAGACGTCGGCCGGGTCGTCTCGTCGCGACGACGATGCCGTAGCCGACGAGCAGCGTGAGCGCGACACCGGCGAGACCGGCGACCGCCAGGCTGACCGTCTCGTTGTCGATACCGGTCGTCGCGTAGTCGGCGAAGATGCTGTCGGCGATCGCGTGCTCCTCCGCGGAGCTCTCGAATCCCTCGTCGATCGCGACGCGCTCGAGACCGTCGGGGTCGTCGACGGCGAACTGGCTGACGACGGCAGCGAAGAAGACCGCGACGAGCAATCCGCCGAGCACGAAGGCGCGCACCCCGACCGGACGGCGGTCGGAGACGGCGTCGATGTCGAGATCGCGTGCGCCGACGACCAGGTCGGGTCGGGTGGCGAGCACGGCCGACACCATGAGCGCGCTCAGCACGCCTTCACCGATGCCGATCAGGGCGTGCACACCGACCATGGCGGTGAAGACGGTGTCGAACGGAACCGGTGCCGATGCACCGAACAGCCACTCGATCGAGAACGCCATCGACGACAGCACGACCGAGGCAGCAGCGGCGAGCCCGGTGCCGACGACCACGCCGGACGCGTTGGCGGGCAGCACCTTGCGGAACAGCTTGTAGAGCGCCCAGCCACCGAACGCAGGAACGATCGCCATGTTGAGCACGTTGTACCCGAGCGCCGTCAACCCACCGTCGGCGAAGAGCAGGGCCTGCACGACCACGACGACGCTGACGACCAGCGTGCCGACGTGGGGCCCGAGCAGGATCGCGGCGAGCGCCCCGCCGAGCAGGTGACCGGACGTGCCCGACGCGACGGGGAAGTTGAACATCTGGGCGGCGAACACGAACGCGGCGGTGATACCGGCGAGCGGTACCTGGCGGTCGCCGAGTTCGTCCTTGGCGGCGCGCAGGCACAGGGCGAGGATCGCGACGCTGATGACCGCGGTCGCGGCGGCGACGGCAGGCTCGAGGAAGCCGTCGGGGGCGTGCATGGCGAACAGAGTCATCGTGAGAACACCTTCTTCGGGTGCGGATCTCGGGGGTCGACCCGCACTCCGGCGAGCGTACGCAGACCACCCCGTTGTTGCAAATCACTCGCAACAACGGTCGGATGATGTCAGCCATCATCCGACGTCGACCAGCTCGGGCCCGTCACGACCGTGTCGGATGATGTCAGACATCATCCGAACCATCCGTGCAGCGGGGGCGTGGCGGCCTACGCTCGGCGAGATGGAGCTGGAGGCGACGTTGCGCGAGCACGGGCATCGGGTCACGCGGCCTCGCAGCGTCGTCTGGCAGGTGCTCGCCGACACCGACGGGCACCTCAACGCACTCGAGATCACCGAACGGGTGCAGTCGCTCGATCCGGGGATCAACCAGTCGTCGATCTATCGCACGCTGGCGCTGTTCACCGAGATCGAACTCGTCCGCGAGTCGCGCCTCGGCGACGCCGCCACGTGGGAACGGGCCCACGGCGATGCCGTCATCCACCTCGTGTGCGACCGGTGCGGTGCCGTGTACCACCACCACGCGCCCAGCATCGAACGACTCCGACGCGAGCTCGGCGGCCACGCCGACTTCGTCACCGACGCGATCGACGTCCGGGTCACCGGACACTGCAGCCGCTGCAGCGTCGGCTGACCGCTGCGACCCTGCGCGGTAGCGTCGGCGCATGAGCACCGCCGACGACCGAGGCCTCGTCCGTTCGATCGAGCAGCTCGAGGAGCTGTATCCGTGGCGCGAGGGGATGGAGCGCAAGGTCACCCCGACGATCACGCCCGAGCAGGCCCGCTACGTGGAGGAGTCACCGTTCGTCGTCGTCGCCACGGTCGGGCCCGAGGGCGTCGACTGTTCGCCGCGCGGCGATCCTGCCGGATTCGTCCGCATCGTCGACGAACGCACCCTGATGATGCCCGACCGGCGCGGCAACAACCGGGTCGACACCCTCCGCAACATCGTCCGTGACGGTCGGGTCGCTCTGCTGTTCTTCGTGCCCGGCATCGGTGTGACACTGCGGGTCAACGGCACCGCTCGACTGCTCACCTGCCCGGCGCTGCGCGCATCGTTCGCGATGGACGACAAGGTGCCGACGTCGATCATCGAGGTGGCGGTCGGCGAGGTGTACACCCAATGCCCGAAAGCGTTGGTGCGGTCCGACCTCTGGAACGCCGAGCACCGGACCCACGACGACGTGCCGACGGTCGGCCAGGTGATGGCCGGGATCGTCGACACGTTCGACGGCGACGCCTACGACGCCGGCTATCCCGAACACATGGCACGCACCATCTACTGACGGTTGCGACCGGCTCCCGACGGGGTCAGTCGATCAGGACGTTGGCGAAGATCTGCCAGGCAAGGGCGGTCTTGGCGACGAGGCTGAGCACGCCGTACGTGCGCTCGCCGACCAGGTAGTCGCTCCACTTGCCGACTCGCTTGTACTGCAGCCACTGATTGACGGCGAAGCAGTTGAACAGGACGAACAGCGACACGAGGATGCCCCAGACGAACGCCGGCGGACCCTCGTCGGTCTTGTTGATGGCGTAGCCCAGATTGGCGGCGATCGCGATCCACGGCGCAGCACCGGCGATGCAACCGAACCAGAACGGTCCCCACCAGACCGTGTCGGTATCGGGGCGGTTGACGACTTCCATGACCCATCCGAACAGGATCATGGCGATGTTCGCAGCAGCGATCGCGATCAGAGCGGCGACGTCGGTGATGCCGGTGATCGTGGCGATGATGACGATCATCAACGTGGCCGACATCGAGTATTCGACCCAACGGAACCGGTTGCGTCCGTGCTCGAGTTCGCTGCGGTACTTCGACGCTCCGGGCGGCAGCGCCACGATCAGATGGAACAGCGCCGACAGGAACGCGAACGCTGCGACGGCGGGGCCGAGCGGGTACTCCCAGACCGTGCTCACGGTGCCCGATTCCGGGTCGGTCCCCGGGGGGCCGCCGATCGAGAACGAGCTGATACCGATCTCGAACCCGTTGTTCAGAACGAGCATCAGCACGCCGGACGTGGCGTGGAGTGCCGCGAGCGCGAGGTTCGTGATGCGGAGGCGGCCGAACTGTTGGTCGGTGACCTCCACGGTGGGGGCGTCGTGGTCAAGGCGCGTCGACATGCAGGCGGAGTGCCCGTCACACATCCGGCTGAAACCTGTCACCCGCCCGGCACGCCCGCCGGTCGCCCGGTCGACCACACTTCGGAGATGAGCGACTGGGAGCACATCAGGTACGAACGACCGGCCGATCGGGTCGCCCGCATCGTGTTGGCGCGGGCCGAGGCGGCGAACGCCCAGGACTATCGGATGCTGTCGGAGCTCAACGAGGCGTTCGACCGGGCGGCCCGCGACGACGAGGTGCGAGCCATCGTGTTGGCCGCCGACGGCAACCACTTCTCGTCGGGACACGACCTGCGAGCCGGCACGAGCATGGACGGCATCGACCCGGTCGGCACGTGGTGCTGCTTCGACCAGCCCGGTGCCGAGGGCTACATGGCGACCGAGGCCGAGATGTACGTCGGGCTGTGCTGGCGCTGGCGCAACCTGCCGAAGCCCACCATCGCGCAGGTGCAGGGCAAGGTGATCGCCGGCGGCCTGATGCTGGTGTGGCCGATGGACCTGGTGGTCTGTTCGGAGGACGCCACGTTCTCCGACCCGGTCGTCGCGTTCGGCGTCAACGGCCACGAGTACTTCACACACCCGTTCGAAGCCGGTGCCCGGTTGGCGAAGGAGATGCTGTTCACCGGACGGGCGATCACCGCCGAGGAGGCGTTGCGGCACGGCATGGTGAACAAGGTCGTCGCCCGCGACGAGTTGGAGTCGGCGACGTTGGCGATGGCCGAGCACATCGCCAAACGTCCGTCGATCGGGCTCACGCTGGCGAAGCAGTCGGTCAACAACGCCCTCGACGCAATGGGGATGTACACGGCGATCCAGTCGGCGTTCGGCCTGCATCACGTGGGCCACAACCACAACCTCCGCCTCCACGACAGCCTCGTCGACCCCGCCGGCCTCCAAGTCATCCGCGACGAAGCCTGACACCCCACACCCACCGGGTCAGGTGCCAGAGGTGACGACTCGCCCCCTGGGCGAGGCGTTACCGGCGGTCACCTGACCCGGGGTCCTGTGGCTTGGCCCGGCGACTCGTTCCCTTCGGTTCGCGCACCCGTCCCGGGTCAGGTGATCGCCGGTAACGGCTCGTTCCTCGCCGTCACCTCTGACACCTGACCCGAAGCACACTCGTCTCGCCGTCACCTCTGACACCTGACCCGAAGCACACTCGTACCTTGCCGTTCCGTACGACACCCGACCCGGATGTCCTCGACGCCGGCCGCGCTCAACTCCTGGCGGATCTCGCCGATACTGCACCTGTGCGGGGTCTTGCCGTGGTTGCGTTCGTCGTCGCCCTGGGGGCGACCGTTGCGGCCGCGCCCTCGCGCATCGACGAGCCGGCGCGGGTGACCGAACACGCCGTCCGCGTCGTCGACGACACGGTCGGCAGCCCCGGCAATCCGAACGGGGTGCCCCTCCCGGCGAGCGCCCGGCCGGTCGACGTCTCCCGCCCCGATCACGTGATCGGCACCGGCACCCCGACGGGCTGCACCTCGCAGGCCGTCGTGTCGGCGGTCGCGGCCGGTGGCGTCATCACGTTCGACTGCGGGCCCGACCCGGTGACGATCACGATGCAGGCGACCGCCAAGGTCGTCAACAACCGGCCGAACATCGTGCTCGACGGAGGCGGACTCGTGACCTTGAGCGGTGCCGACCAGCGCCGCATCCTCTACATGAACACCTGCGATCAAGCCCAGGTGTGGACCACCCCACACTGCCAGAACCAGGATCATCCGACCCTCACCATCCAGCGGATGGGGTTCACCCGCGGCAACAGCACCGGACAGAACGTCGACGGCGGTGGCGGCGGTGCCGTGTTCGTTCGCGGCGGACGCGTGAAGGTGCTGGAGTCGACGTTCACGAACAACCGGTGCGACCCGGTCGGCCCCGATGTCGGCGGCGGCGCGCTGCGCGTGTTGAGCCAGTACGACGGCCTCCCCGTGATCGTGGCCACGAGCACGTTCACCGATAACCGCTGTTCGAACGGCGGTGCGCTCTCGAGCATCGGCGTGTCGTGGCAGGTCATCAACTCGGTGTTCACCGGCAACCGGACGACCGGTGACGGGGCGAACCCGGCCCAGCCCGGCACGCCCGGCGGTGGCAACGGTGGGGCGATCGCGCTCGACGGCAACCGGTACACGCTCGACGTGATCGGCACCTCGATCGTCGACAACCTGGCGGGCGAGGGCGGCGGCGCGATCTTCTTCGTGTCGAACAACCGGACGGGCAACCTGCGGATCGACCGGTCGGAGCTGCGCGGCAACCCGAGTCTGGGCTTCGAGACCCAGGGCTTCCCCGGCATCTTCTACCTCGGCAGCGGCCCCATCCAGGTCACCGACTCCGTCATCCGGTAACCCCCGGACACGCGAGTCGGGTACGCGGGTCAGGTCCGCGGGTCAGGTGCCAGAGGTGACGGGTGAGGCGCAGCCGAACCCGTTACCGGCGGTCACCTGACTCCGGGGTCCTGTGGTGTGGCCCGACAACTCGTTCCCTCGGGTTCGCGCGCCGACCCCGGGTCAGGTGATCGACGGTAACGGCTCGTTCCTCGCCGTCACCTCTGACACCTGACCCGACGCACCCTCGTTCCTCGCCGTCACCTCTGACATTTGACCCGGAGCACGCTCGTTCCTCGCCGTCACCTCTGACACCTGACCCGACTCCCGGACTGGGTGCTAGTGGGCGGCGAGGAAGGTGCGGACCTGGTCGGGGAAGGCGGCGAGGGCGTCGCCTTCCTTCCAGGTCTCGACGAAGGTGACGTCGGGCGCGACGTCGGCGATCGTGCGCGACGTCGACTGGGGGTGGTAGAGGTCGTTCCCCATCGCCACCAACAGCGGTGTGTCGGTGACCGCCATGTCGTCGGTGGTCGCGGTGAGCACGAAGTCGCCGTCCCACATGTTGCTGCGGAACGAGTCCCACGTCGATCGGTCGACGTCACCGTGCGTCTCGGTCTTCATGTCGACCCACGCGTCGAACATCTCGTAGAACGCCTGGCGGTTGCTGCCGTCGGGTTCGATGCCGACCGGCTGCAGCATGACCGCCGACCGGAAGCGGTCGGGCGCGGCTCGGAGCAGGCCCGCGATGTACGGACCGCCGATGCACATGCCGAGCACGTGGCACTGCTCGACTCCCAGATGGTCGAGGAGCGCGAGCTGGTCGTCGCGCATCGTGTCCCAGCCGTCGTCGGGCGTCACCGGGGCGTGCGACCGCCCGGCGTTGCGCTGGTCCATCCCGATCAGCCGATAGGTGTCGGACAGTTCGCTGCGCGGGTTGAACGGCATGTCGTTCCAGATCGCGTTCGCGGAACGCATGCCGCCGGGTGCGATGAGGAGGACGGGGACACCGTCGTCGGGTCCTTCGAGGTCGTAGGCGATCGTCGCGTCGCCGCAGGTGAACTCAGCCATCCCCCTGGTCTAGTCGCCCCCGACCAGGAGGTTGTGACCGATCTCCGAACGCTTCGCTCGGTCGGTGAACTGCCGCAGCCGTTGCCGCTGGCGCTGTGGGCCGTCAGTCGGCGAGCCAGCTCTGGACGAATCCTGGGTTGCGCTGGCCGGCGCCGCTGTCGGTCGGGAAGCCGAGCCGGTAGTTGAAGTTGCCGCCGGCGCACATCGCAAAGCCGTCGTCGAGCAGCCAGCAGGCAGTCCCGTCGCTGGTCGCGTCGACGCTCACGGCATCGCCCGACAGGGGAGCAGTCCACCACAGCGGCGCATCGGAGTCGGGGTTGTCCGGCCCGAACCCGCGATAAGCGCCCCAGCAGATCGATGCACCCGCGTCGGTCACGGCGCAGTTGTTCTTCTGCCCACCGCTCACCTGCACGGCGCCGCTCACGTTCTTCACCTGCACGGCGTGACTCCGCTCGGCGGTCGTCCCGTCGCCGAGCTGTCCGTAGAAGTTGGAGCCCCAGCACCAGACCGTGCCGTTCGTCCGCACGGCGCAGAATCCGGAGGCACGCCCATCGATCGAGTCGACTCCGGCGAGCGGGCTCGTCGCTGCAGCGTCGGTCATCACGACACCACCGTTGTCGCCGTCGCCGTCGCCGAGGAAGCTGTAGATCCCGTCGGCGGCGAACCCCCAGCAGAGGACCGACTCGTCGTCGAG
Source organism: Ilumatobacter fluminis (assembly GCF_004364865.1). Lineage (NCBI taxonomy): Bacteria > Bacillati > Actinomycetota > Acidimicrobiia > Acidimicrobiales > Ilumatobacteraceae > Ilumatobacter > Ilumatobacter fluminis. The sequence continues at coordinate 26,775 of NZ_SOAU01000001.1, read as the reverse complement.
CAGTGCGCACGTCGAGTCATTGCTGACAGCGATGTCGTCGACGGTGCGTCCAGGCGGAATGACCGTCACGGGGGCGGGGGTGCTCGTCGTCGTCGTCCCGCCCGTACCGAGGGCGTCGTACGCCGCACGCCCCCAGCAGTAGGCCGTGCCGGTCGAGTCGAGGGCGCAGCTGTGGCGGGCACCGGTGACGATCTTGGTCAGGTTGTCGAGCTTGCCGCTGCCCGACGTCCCGACGACCGGATTCGGGCCCGCCATGACGCCGTCGTCACCGGAGAACGGCTTCCCGTCGCCGCGCTCGCCGTTGGTGCCCTGGCCCCAACACACCGCCGTGGCGTCTTCGAGGAGGGCGCAGCCGCGGTAGCCGTAGAGCGACACCTCGATGACGTTCGACAGGTTGGGAACCCGATACGGGTACACGCTCGGCTGCTCCTGCGTGCTGTTGTCGCGCAGCGCGGTGAAGCCCGGCAACGCCTCGTACAGGTTGTGCCCCCAGCAGATCACGCCACCGTCGCTGTCGACGCCGCACCCGATGTTGCCGCTGTGGGCCACCTGGGTGAACCCCGGCGACGGCGGCGGCACGTAGCCGTTCACGTCGACGATCAGGTGCGTCTCGGCGAGGGTGAAGATGCAGATCTGCCCGTTGCCGTCGAGGCTGATCTTCGACAGCGCCGCGTTGGGACGCGCCGTTCCCGCGACATAGTTCACATTGCTCGACCCGGGCTGCGGCTCGTCGCACGGCCACACGGTCAGGTGCCCGTTCCCGGACGGATTCACCGCTGTCACGTTGATGTACGCAGCGACTGCGGCATCGGGAATCCCGCATCGCCCGGCGATCGTGACGGCATACACCGAACCGGCCGCCTGGCGGCCGGCACCGAGGAACAGCCCGTCGAACGTCCGCCCACCTTGCTCGGGCGGCCGCGTGTCGGCGCATCGTGCCGGTTCGATCGCCGTCCGGTTTCCGCCCGCCGGGAGATAGGCGTTCACGTCGGCGATCAGGTCGGCGTCGGCGTGGGTGTAGATGCACACGTGCCCGTCATCGGAGACGGTCGCGAGCACCGAGTTCGGGACCGTCTGGTTGGTCACGTAGTTCAGATTCGACACCTCGGGGACCGAGTCGGTGCACGGGTACACGGTGAAGTGCCCGGGACCGCCCGGCCGAATCGCGGTCACGTTCAAGAACACGGCCTCGGCCGTCGTCGGAACCTCGTCTCCCTCTTGGCCGCGATCCCACACCTTGAACTTGACGCTCGTGCCGCCGGCGACGCGGCCGATCCCCTCGTACTGATGATCGACGGTGACGCGATCGGCGACCTTGCGGGTCTCGACCAGGCGGGCCGGCTCGACCGGGATCGGCGCCGCTCCGGCGGGCACGTAGCCGGACACGTCGACGACGATGTCGACGGCGGCATGACTGAAGATGCACACCTTGCCCGACGCCGACAGCTTCGCGACGACACTGTTCGCCACCGCGCCGCCCGGCACGTAGTTGACGTTCGACGATTCAGGGACCTGCTCGGTACACGGGTAGACGGTCAGGTGGCCGTCGGCGCCGGGGTTCACGGCGGTCACGTTCAGGTAGGCAGCGCTCGCGTCGGGGTCGACTCCGCCGCGGCCGGCGACGTCGAGCGGCACGATTCCACCGGCGGGAACGCGCCCGTACCGATCGAACTTGCCGTCGACCGTCGGTGACGCCTGGTTCGTGCGAGTCTCGAGCAAACGGGCCGGCGGCACTGCGACGATGTTCCCATCGTCAGCGGCGGCGTCGGCTGGGGTCGGCGCCGCGAGCACGGCGACCGTGGCGCCCAGGGCGAGTGCTGAGGCGACGAGCGACGCCATCCGGTGACGGGTACGAGTGTCTCCCATTTCATCATCTCAGCACACGCCCGGTCGGCTTCGCGCCGAATAACGTCAGCACGCTCGACGAGCGTGCGACGACGTGCGTCCGCAATGCACTCGTTGCGCGACGGCGCCGGGTCGACCAGCGCAGCAGTTGCGAGCGCTCAGGTGGGGCGGCGTGTGTCGTCGGCCGTCACGTGGTCGACGAGCGCCACGATCTCGTCGGCAATCTGGTTCGGCCAACGGTCGTCGGTGGCGACCTGATGGAAGCGGGCGTAGGCGGCGGACCGTTCGGCGAGCAGTTCGGCGATTCGGGAGCGGACGTCGGTCCCGGCGAACATCGGGCGGGACTCGGCGGCACGGTCGCCACCGACGCGCAGGAAGATCGTGTCGGGGGTCGCCGTGAGGGCAACGACGACGTGGTGGCGCTCGAACACGTCGGCGTTGACCGGGTCGACGAGCATGCGGCCGCCCGTGGAGACGACGAGGCCGTCACGCTCGGCGAGTTCCGCGGCGACCTCGCGTTCGAGCGTCCGGAAGTGGTTTTCGCCGTGCTCGGCGAAGATCTCGGTGATCGGGCCGTGACGGTCGACGATGATCGCGTCGGTGTCGACGAACTCGTAGCCGAGCCGTTCGGCGAGGACGCGTCCGACGGTGGTCTTGCCGGTGCCCATGAAGCCCGTCAGCACCACGCTCGGCCGTCGATCGCCCATCCCGCCGGAGGGTAGCCGAGCCCACCCGCCCGGACCCTGGCGTCACCGCTGACACCTGACCCGGAGCGGACCCAGGGCGTGCCGTACGGTGGGCGACATGACGGAGCCGAAGTCGTGGGCGGTGTTGGCGCAGAACCTGCCCGAGCATGCGGGCAACCGGATCCACACCGACGAGGGTGCCCGCGAGGCCGGGTTCCCGTCGGCGCTGGTCGCCGGGGTCACCACCTACGCCTACCTCACGCATCCGCTCGTCGCCGCGTGGGGGATCGACTGGGTCGCTCGCGGCGGCGCTTCGGTGCGGTTCCGCGCACCCGTCTTCGCGCAGCGCACCATCGACCTCGTCCCGCGGCCGAACGACGACGACACCTACACCGTCACCGCCGTCGACCCGGCCGAGGAGCAGAACCCACGTGCCCTGATCGAAGCATGGCGCGACTCGGGTGCCGCGACCGACATCCGCGCCGGCGAGGCGCTCGACACCCGCCAGTTCGTCCTCGACGGCGAGTTCGGTCCCGACTACGGCTCCCGCGCCGGTGACGACCTTGCGCTGTACGAAGGCAGCGAGCTCGTCCACCCGGCGGTGTGGCCGGCGATCGCCAACCGGATCTTCTCGACCGATCTGGTCCGCGGATCGTGGATCCACACGCGCAGCGTCATCCGACACCATGGCGTGGCTCGTCGCGGTGACACCGTCGACGTCACCGCCAACGTCATCGACCGGTTCGAGCGACACGGCGAACGCGCCGTCGTCGACATCCGGATCGGGTTACGCGGGCGACCGATCGCCTCGGTCGAACACGAGGCGATCATCGCCCTCCCCGACTGACGCGGCTCAGTCGTCTTCGTCGTCGATCGGCACCTCGAGTTCCTGCTCGAGGGCGTCGGCCTCCGGTACCTCGAGCGGCAGATCGAGATGGTCGGGCAATTCTTCGTGCGGTTCGGGCACCACCGGTTCGTCACCGTCGACCCAGCGGCGCTCGGGTGTCTGGTTCGTCATGACTCCATGGTGACGGACTCGTCGTCGATGTGCCAGGGCACGAGGTCACCGCGCAGAGATCCTCGGCCGACGAAGGGGGTCGGATACGTTTCGTCCGGACCGACGAAACGTATCCGACCCCTGGTTCCCGTCGATCTCGCTCGTGGCGCGCGGTACGGTCGGCTCATGACGCTGGTCTCGGCAACCGATCTCCGCACTCTGGTCGACGGCGACGCGCCGGTCGTCGTCTGCGACGTGCGCTTCTACCTCGCCGATCACGACCAGGGCCGACGCGTGTACGACGAGGGGCACATTCCGGACGCGCGGTTCGTCGACCTCCACACCGAGTTGGCGGGCGGCGAGGGCGGCGGTCGCCACCCGTTGCCGTCGGTCGACGAGTTCACCGAGCTGCTCGGCCGGCTCGGCATCGATCCGGCGACCCACGTCGTCGCATACGACAGTGCGGGCGGTGCGATTGCCGCTCGCCTCTGGTGGATGCTTCGCTCGATCGGCCACTCCCAGGCGTCGGTGCTCGACGGCGGCATCGCCGCCTGGACGGCGGCCGGGTTCCCGCTCACCGACGAGGTCCCGGTAGTCGACCCGGTCGAGTTCCCGCCACGTCCCGACTGGACCGGCACGGTCGACGCGGAGGCCGTCGCGCAATCGGTCGAGTTCGGTGGCACGGTGATCGACGCCCGCGCACCGGAGCGCTTCCGTGGCGACCACGAACCGATCGACGCCCGTGCCGGCCACGTTCCCGGGGCGACCAACATCTTCCACGGCGCCAATCTCGGCCCCGACGGCACCCACCTGCCGCTCCCCGAGCTGGCGCAACGGTTCGCCGGCGTCGGTCAGTCACCGATCGTGTACTGCGGGTCGGGCGTCACCGCCTGCCACGATCTGCTCGTGCTGTCGCTCGTCGGTGTGGATCAGGCCCGTCTGTACCCGGGCTCGTGGAGCGAGTGGTCAGCCGACCCCGATCGCCCCGTCGCCACCGGCGACGCCTGACGCTCGTTCACGTCGCGTTCAGTTCCGTGGAGGTGGACCTCAGCGCGACATGAACGTGGGTCGACGGCTTCAGGACGCCGCCCGCTTCTGCGCCGCTCGCTTCTTGCGCGCCGCCTTCTTCTTCGTCCCCGACTTCTTGGCCGCGGCCTTCTTCTGCTTCCCCGAGCGATCGGTCCGCTCGACCCCGGCCGCGTCGAACAGGGCGTCGATCTGGTCGATGTGGAGGTCGACGAGATCCCACAGGTCGGGCACGAGGTCGCGGTCGGCGACGAGGCCGAAGTCGAGGCGGTCCTCGTAGGAGTGGACGGTGATGTTGAGTCCGACGCCGTTGCTGATCGTCGAGACCGGGATGTACCCGTCGAGCTTCGCGCCCGCCATGTAGAGCGGCTCGCGCGGGCCGGGCACGTTCGAGACCACCACGTTGACCGGCATGTTGAAACGGTCGGCGAGCCGCGCCTGGAGCCGGATCGCAGCGGTCGCCACCATCGGCGACGTGACGTCGGTGGCCCGCATGATCGCGTCGGCCGGCACCAGATCGAGTTGCTGCTTCGCGACCTGCATCGCATCTCGACAGCGGGCGACGCGTTCGAGCGGGTCGTTGCAATCGGTGGGGAGCTCGGCGACGAGGCTCGACACGAGGTTCGTCCACGGGTCTTCCTCGAGCCCCGTGCGCACCGAGACCGGCACCATCGCCCGTAACGGCTCGTCGGGCAGGGCGTCGTGACGCAACAGGTACTCGCGGAGCGCACCGGCGCAGATCGCCATGACCACGTCGTTGACCGTGCCGCCCGTGGCGTTCTTCAGCGCCTTGATGTCGTCGAGCGAGACCGACCGCATCGCGAATCGGCGGTGCGGCCCGACCGCCTTGTTCCAGGGTGTGGGTGGTGCCGGGGTGAGCGGCATCGACACCTTGCGGAGCTGCTCGCTCAGCTGAGCCGACTCCTCGGAGCGGCCCGCCGCCGAGGCGATCACCTCACGAGCGCGCGACGCCGCACCACTGAGCGACGTGATACCCGCGGCGTCGGCGAGGTTGCGCACCACCTTGAGCGACAGCCGCGTCGCCTTCACCGGGTTGGCGACCATGTGTTGGATCGTGTGCTGGAGCAGTTCCTTGTCGGACGGAACCGGTTCGCCTTCCCACGGCACCTCGACGAACGGGAACTCGGCGTCGGGCGCCAGCTCGGTCATCATCCGCAGCATGATCACACCGGCGGCGCCGTCGATCGTGGCGTGATGGAACTTGGTGAGCAGCGCCCAGTGGTCGGGGTCTTCGAGCCCCTCGATGACGTAGACCTCCCAGAGCGGATGGTCGCGATCCATCGGACGACCGATGATCCGAGCCACTTGCTCGCCGAGTTGCTCCCGGTTGCCGGGTGGGGCGAGGCCGATCTCACGGACGTGATAGTCGAGGTCGAAGTGGGGGTCGTCGAACCAGTAGGGGTGGTCGAGCCCGAACGGCACCTCGGCCACGCGTCGACGCAGCGGCTCGATGTGGCCCACCATCGCCGCGAAGCGGTCGCGGACCACCTCGTACGGCTTGAAGTCGGACGACGGCCGTTGATAGAGCGACAGACCGTTCACGTGCCCGTAGGTAGTCGGCGTCTCCATGTACAGGAACGCCGCATCGAGACCTGTGAGTTGTTGCAACCGAATCCCCCTTCGTCGGATCGCGGGGCCAGTCTCGCGCACGTCCCGACGACCGTCGACCGGCACAGGTCGGAGCCTGCCGGGTCGTGTCAGCCGATGGCAGCCCGTGGGCCACCGGCATCGAGTCGGCGGAAGGCATCGACGAACGCCTCGCGGAACTCGGCGCTCGCCGCGAGGTCGGGCGGGAAACCGGCGCGTTCGTCGACGAACGCGCCAGGGTCCTCTCGCGCCGCCGACGCGAGCCGCCGCACGCGGTCGGCGGCGGCATCGGGGGCCTGATCGGCCTCGGGGACGACGGCGAGGTACCGGGCCCAGCCGGCGACCGCCGTCGCGCATCGCTCCACCGAACCACCGTTGGCGAGACGGTCGGAGACGATCGGGAACAGGAACCGGGGCATCTTGGCCGTCCCGTCGACGCAGAGTCGGGCGATCTGGTCGCGGACGCCGGCGTTCGCGAACCGATCGAGCACCGTCGCCACGTAGTCCTCGGGCGGATGGCCGTCGATCGGATCGAGCGATGGGACGGCCTCGTCGAGCAACAGGCGCTCCAAGAAGTTCGCGAAGTCGGGGTCCGCGAGCACCTCGTCGACGTAGGTGTAGGGCACGAGCGCTGCGAGGTAGGCGATCGCCGAGTGAGCGGCGTTCAGCAACCGGAGCTTGTAGCGCTCCCAGGCGTGCACGTCGTCGCTGAGGATCGCACCGACCGACGCGATGTCGGGTCGTCCGGCGGCGAACCGATCTTCGACGACCCACTGACAGAACGGTTCGGCGACGACCGGCCATCGGTCTCGGAGGCCGAAGTCGTCGAGGAGCGCACGCCGATCGTCGTCGGTCGTGACCGGCGTGATGCGGTCGACCATCGAGTTCGGGAAGGTGCACGAGACCTCGACGCGTGCAGCCAGTCCGGGCGATCGCCGATCGCACGCGGCCAGGACACATCGGCGGGCCGCGTCGCCGTTCCCGGGAAGGTTGTCGCAGCTCAGGACCGTCACACCGCCGAGCCCGCGATCGAGGCGCCGCTCGATCGCTGCCGCGATCAGATCGAACGTCCGACGATTCCGATCGGTGTCGTCGTATCCGGCTTCGGTGACGGTGAGCGACACGATCGCGGTGTCGGAACGAGCGAGCCGCTCGACGGCCGGCTCGTCGTCGGTCGGGGCGTGCACGACGTCGACGATCGATCCGATTACCGTCGACGATCGGGCCGCCGCCGTCTTCATGGTCAGCGTGTAGAGGTGGTCCTGTGCTCGCAGGGCATCGACGATCGCCGCATCGCCGGGCAGCAGGCAGAGTCCACAGATCGCCCAGTCATCACCACCTGCCGCGAGACGATCGACGTACATCGCCAGATGCGATCGATGGAAGCCACCGACACCGATGTGCACGATGCGGGGCACGAGGGTCTCCCGGTCGTACTGCGGGACGGCCATGCCGCGATCGGCCAGCACCGGCAGCCCACTCGTCGACAGGTCGATGACGTCCATGATCCCGTGGGAACACTACGGCCGCTGTCGTGCAGAATGGGTCGATGGACATCGCCTCGCTCGGTTCACGCGTCGACACACTCGAGCAGCTGACCTCGCTCTACCGCGAACCAGGTCGCGGCGCGGTCACGAAAGAGCTCGATCATCTGAACGACGGCATGGCCGCATTCGTCGACCGTTCGCCGTTCCTCGTGCTCGCCACCTCGAACGGGCAGGGTTCGGTCGACGCCTCCCCTCGCGGCGGTCCGGCCGGATTCGTGCGGCGCCTCGACGAGCGCCACGTGGCGATCCCCGATCTCAACGGCAACAACCGGCTCGACAGCTACCGCAACATCGTCGAGCACCCCTACGTCGGCCTGTTGTTGATGGCTCCGGGACGAGACGAGACGTTGCGCATCAACGGGCCGGCGGCGCTCACGACCGACGCCGACCTGCTCGCCGGGTTCACCAAGGAGCTGCGCACCCCGAAGATGGCGATCGTGGTCGAGGTGGCCGAGGCGTACGGTCACTGCGCCAAGGCGTTCCGCCGCGGGCACATGTGGAACCCCGACGAGTGGGGCAAGTTCGCCGACGCTCCCGACCTGGCGACGATGTACGCCTGCCAGTGGGGCTTCGAGGAACAGGTCATCCGCGACGACCTCGAACAGAGCTACGAAGCGGGCATCGCCGCCGATTGAACAGCGGGTCGAAGGGGGTCGGATACGTTTCGTCGGGACCGACGAAACGTATCCGACCCCGTTCGACGGTCAGCCGGGGATCGAGCCGTGGACCCAGACGGGGATGTCCATCGGCATGATCTCGCTGGCCCAGATCCAGTCCATCGCCGGCACGCTCACCCGCACGCAGCCGTGCGAGGCGGGATAGTTCGGGATGCTGTTCGAGCCGTGGACGGCGATGCCGCCCGTGAAGTACTTCGGCCGGTAGATCGAGCCGAGGTCGCCTTCCCACCAGCCGTCGTTGCGCTGGCGGTACACCGAGTGCAGGCCGGTGCGGGTGACCGAGTCGCCGGTCTGCCATTCGCCCGGGGTGTTCTGGTCGGGTTCGCGGTACGGGATCTCGCTGCCGGTCGAGGTGTTGAGGATCCACTTCGTCTCACCGTCGACGATGAAGAACAGCAGCTGCTTCGACTTGTCGACCTCGACCAGGGTGCCGGCGTCGGCGCTGGCCGTGGGCTTGACGGTGAGCGACGTCATGAGGGCGGCGGTCTCGTTGCCGAGCACACCGTCGGCGACGAGGCCGTGATACTTCTGGAACGCCATGACGGCCTGCCGGGTGGTGAGGCCGTAGTTGCCGTCGGGCTCCTGCAACCAGAACCCGAGTTCGAGCAAACGCCACTGGGCGGCACGGGTCGACTCACCGCTGCTCGACCCGACGGCCTGGATCGGCTGCCCGGCCGGCGGCACCGTCGGGACGGTGGTCGTGGTGGTCGGCGGCAACGTCGTGGTCGTCGTGGTGGTGGTCGTGGTCGTGGTGGTCGTCGTCGTGGGCGCCACCGTGGTGGTGGTCGTCGTGGAGGCGATGACCGGCTCGGGCTTGGTGGGCGTCGGCTCGGAACTGGCGAGCGTCGTCTCGGCGCACGCCGTCAGTGCGAGCGCGCCGACACCGAGGAGGAGCATCCTCCACTGCTGCTGCCCGCCGGGGGCCTGCCGCGCCACGTCACGACCCATAGCACGCAAGGCTAACGAGCGCGCGCATCCGCGCGCCGTCAGGTTCCCGGGTTTTCACGCTTTGTTTTTCGCCGCCTCGATCACGGATGGGGTCAGTACTGGTCGAGGTCGTCGGGGATGTGGCACCAGATGGTGAGGCCGTACTTGGTCCCCGAGCGCAGCGGGAGGGCCTCGTGGGGGTGGGTCACCAGCGACGGCCAGGCGATCAGCCGACCGACCGGGAGGTCACCGTTGTCGTACCCCTGACGGGGGAACGCCAGCTCGGCGCCGTCGTAGTCGTCGTTCAGCCGCACCGTCGCCGACACCTGGGCGACGTCCTGGTGCAGCCGGAGCGACTCCTGCTCCCCCACCCGGTATCGGATCACGAACGCGTCGCGTAGCCCCCGGTACTCGATCAGCGGCCACTGCTCCTGCAGCCGTGGCCACACGCGCCGGCCGATGTCGATCTCGACCCGCTGGAACAACGCCGGGCTGATCGTGGCGAGCGACACCTCGTGGCCGGGGACGGGATCGTCGGGGTCGGGCGTGAAACCGACCGCCTCGGCGGCCCGGACGAGGGCGCCGCAGAACTCGGGTGTCCAGAACGACATCTCGTAGATCTCGGGTGCGACCTCGACCGCCGGCTCACCGTCGTCGTCGGCTGCGTCGACGTAGCCGAGTACCCGCTGCAGATCGTCCATGCCCGCATCGTGGCACGCGGAGTCAGCTGCGGAGCGCGCAGAGCTCGGCGTAGGTCGACGGTGATGTCGGGATGGCTGCGGGGTCGTACCGGTCGACGAGGGACTCGGCCGTGATGCTCCCCGTCGGCTCGGTGTGCGACGCCAACCCCACCGACCGGGCGAGGACGGCGAGCACGTCGGCGGCCGTCCACCCATCGGCGGCGAGCTCGGCGAGGGTCACGGCGCCGTCGCGCTTGGCGAGGCGCTTGCCCGTCGGGCCGAGCACGAGGGGAACGTGCTGGTATTCGGGCGTTCGGAAGCCGAGCAGTTGCTGGAGGAGGAGCTGGCGAGGTGTCGAGCTGGCCAGGTCGTCACCGCGGACGACCTGATCGATCGCCTGCACGTCGTCGTCCACCACGACGGCCAGGTTGTAGGCGGGCACACCGTCGGCGCGGGCGAGCACGACGTCGTCGACGAAGCCGTCGACCCGACCGAGCACACGATCGACGAACTCGAACCGTTCCCCCTCGGTGCGCAACCGCAGCGCTGGTGTACGCCCGGCAGCCTCACGCTCGGCCCGTTCGTCGGCGGTGAGGTCGCGGCAGATGCCCGGATAGGCGCCGTCGGGCAGTCCGTGCGGAGCGCTCGCTGCGTTGTCGATCTCCTCGCGGATCTCGCGCCGGGTGCAGTAGCACGGGTAGACGCGCCCGATGGTGGTGAGCCGATCGATGTGGGAACGGTAGAGGTCGAAGCGCTCGCTCTGGCGCACGATCTCGCCGTCGTGGTCGAGACCGAGCGCCGCCATGTCGGCGACCTGCCGGCGCTCGTGGTCGACCGACGACGTGACCCGGTCGAGATCCTCCATCCGGATCAGGAAGTCTCGTCCGGTACTACGCGCCGCGAGCCACGCCAACAGCGCCGTCCGGAGGTTGCCGAGGTGGAGCTCCCCCGTCGGCGACGGTGCGAACCGGCCCGACATGGTCGCCCACGCTACGGCGACGGCCGTGTCGTGCGCGAGCCTGGAGGGGTGCGACGACCTCGCCAGCTCGGCCGCCGCGAACGGATGGCACTGATCCTCGAGCGCGACGGCGCCGAGTGCGTCTGGTGTCGACGACCGCTCGACGACGACACGTTGGTGCCGGCCACGACCGAACATCTCGTGCCGCGTATCAAGGGCGGGCCGAGCTGGATCGAGAACGAGCTGGCGGCCTGCCGTCGCTGCAACGGTGAACGCGGCCACCGCACGCCGGGCGAGTGGTTCGACGAGTGCGAGCGGCGCGGATGGGAACCGAACCGGACGGTGATCGTGCGTGCGCTGCGTTCGCTGCAGGAGGCGATCGCCGAGCGGGGCGGGCAGCGCCGGGCTCGGCCGTACATCGCGTCGCAGCTCCGCCGACTCGACGTCGACTGAACGTCGCCGGGTCCTCGTCCGACCGCCGACGGACTCGCGGGTGACGATGTGCACCGACGTGCACCTGATGTCGCGAACGTGTGACGTCTGGGTGTCGATGACTTGAACGACCCCAACGCGGCGCCGCGTGCCCCTACCATGCCTGGCCATGCAGTGCCACGAGTGCGGGAACTCGGTCGCCCCTGACGACCGCTTCTGCACCGCGTGTGGCGCCTCCCTGGCCGACCAGCAGGCCGCCACCGAACCGACCGACGACGACACGGCCGCGGTCGATGCGTCCGCGAGCACCGTCGCCCCGAGCGTCGAGGCCGGTGACGACACCGACGAGCTGGCACCGACCGAACAGGTCGACACCGTGCCGATCGCCGTTGTCGAGACGGCCGAACCCGACGACGTGTGGGGCGACGACGACCCCGTCTGGGCCGCGACCGGCAGCGTCGACACGATCGGCCAGCCGATCGCCGACACGCCGAGCACCGATCAGCTGCCGGCGACCGAACCGATCACCGAGGTCTGGACCCGTCCCGGTTCGGCGACGCCGATCGTCACCGCCGAAGAGGTCGCCCGCGACGACCCGTGGACGAACGAGCCCGGCATCACCCGCACGACGGCGATGACCACGGCGCCCGGCACGGCACAGATGCCGGTGCTGCCGACCCCGATCCGGGAAAAGGCGCGCTTCCGGTTCACCGCCGTGCTCGCCTTCTCGGTCGTCGGTGGCATCGTCACCCTGCTCTCGCTGTTCGCGACGATCGTGTCGGTGACGAGCAACGAGCGCCTCGTCCGCACCCCGGAGACCCCCGCCGCGTTCCGGACCGGCGACTGGATCAGCACCGACCTCGCCGACAACATGCCGATCGCCGGCCTGATCGCCGTCTGCCTCCTGGTCGCCGGTGGTGTCGCCTCGGCGTTCGGCTGGCGCGGCGGATCCGGTCTGGCCGGCGGCGCCGGGCTGGCGATCGCCGGCATCGCTGCGCTCACCGTCGGCCTCGCCCAGATCCCGATCGACGCCGCGTACGAGATGGCCGCCATTCCGAGCGAGCAACAGTTCACGCTCACGATCACCCGTGATCTCGGCTACTGGCTGCTCGTCGCGGCCGGGGCGATCGGCGTCGTCGTGTTCTTCGCGTCGCTCAACGACGCGTTCGGCGACCACCGCTCCGGCCTCAACCCGTGGATTGCCGCCGTCGGCGCGCTGTCCGGGCTGGTGATGGCCGGCGGCCCGCTCATCCCCGAGGGACTCGCGAGTTTCAGCGACAACTGGTACGTGAGCGACGCACCGGGTTCACCGCCGGCGATGCTGCTCACGACCAGGCTCGTCCAACTCGGCCTGCTCGCGCTCGCTGCGCTGATCGGCTTCCTGTCGGTTCGGCGATGGGGACTCGGCGTGGCCGTCGGTGGCGGCATGCCGTCGATCTGGCTGACCGTCAGCACCCTGTTCGAACTCGGCGAGAACCCGGCCGGACCCGGCTACAACAACCCGGGCGCCTCGTCGATGGGAGTGCACGGCGTCACCATCATCGGCGCCAGCGCATTGCTCGCCTTCGCCCTCCTCGCCGTCGTCGCCGCGTACGACCAGGCCAGCCGCGGCTACTGACCGGTCCGTCGAACGCATCCGTCCGGTAGAACGCTGGGGTGGACGTGATCGAACTCAGGAGTGACAACGCGGCCGGGGTGGCGCCGGAGATCGTCGAGGCGATCGCGGCGGCCAACACGGGCACGGCGATCGCCTACGGCGCCGACGACCTCACCGAACGGCTGCACGACGTCGTTCGCGAGGTGTTCGAACACGACGGTGCCCGGGTCTTTCCCGTCACCTCCGGTACCGCCGCCAACGCGCTGGCGTTGAGCGCGATCGTGCCGCCGTGGGGTGCCGTGCTGTGCCACGAGACCGCCCACATCCTCAACAGTGAGGGCGGTGCCACGTCGCTGCTCGGTGGTGGTGCCGTGATGCGCGGCGTCGCCGGCGACGACTTCCTCATGTCGCCCGACTCACTCCGCCGAGCACTCGACTCGGTCGGGTGGGGCGACCCGCACTACTCACAGCCGACCGCTCTCTCGTTCACGCAGCCGACCGACCGCGGCACGATCTACTCGGTCGACCAGATCGCAGCGCTGACCGAGATCGCCCGCGAACGCGGCATGCGATCGCACCTCGACGGCGCCCGGCTCGCCAACGCACTGGTGTCGCTCGGGTGCACGCCGGCGGAGATGACGTGGAAGGCGGGCATCGACGTGGTGTCGCTGGGGGCGACGAAGAACGGCGGTTTGTCGGCCGAGGCGATCGTCGTGTTCGACGACCATGCGTCCGACGAGCTGGTGTACCGCACCAAGCGGTCGGGGCACGTCACGTCGAAGATGCGGTACCAATCGGCGCAGTTGATCGCCTACCTCACCGACGATCTGTGGCGGCGGCTGGCGACCAACTCGAACGACCGGATGCGTGAGCTCGCTGCCGGACTCGCCGAAATCGACGGCGTCGAGCTCCTCAACCGACCCGACGTGAACATGTTGTTCGTCCGGTTGGCCGACGAGCACATCGACCGTCTGGAGGCAGCGGGCCTGCTGTTCTACCGGATGGGACCGGGTGTCATCCGTCTGGTGACCAACTGGTCGACCACCCCCGGCGAGATCGAGCGCGCCCTCACTGCGTTCCGGTCCTGACGGGTCGATCGCAGGGACGAGACGTCGATTCGCGCACCCGCCCCGGGTCAGGTGACCGCCGGTAACGGCTCGTTCCTCGCCGTCACCTCTGGCACCCGACCCGGAGGTCGGGCTACGGGAGCCGTTCGCCAGCGGCGCAGGCTTCGACCAGCTGGGCGAACCGCCGCTCACGCGTCTCGGGGCGCTTCGCCTCGGCCACCCAGAACGCACGCATCTTGCGATAGCTCGGCGGCGTGGCGTCCCAGAAAGCGGCCGCCTCCGGGTGGTCGCGGCGCAGCCGTTCGTCGAACTCGGGCGGGAGCCGGCTCGGACGTCGAGAGGTCGAGTACGGCTCCTCGCTCAGGTCGCGATCGGCGAAGGCCCGCCGTCCCGCCTCGGTCATCGACCCCTCCGCCTCGAGCTCGGCCACGAGCGCGACGTTGACGGCGCTCCACCGCCGGCTCTTCCGTGGCGTGAACCGCTGCATGTGGCGGTCGTCGTCGATCGAGCGGCTCTGCCCGTCGATCCAGCCGAAACAGAGCGCCTCGCGCACTGCCTCGGCCCATCGGAGCGACGGGACGCCCGTGTGCACCTTCCAGTAGCCCACCACGCACTCGGTCGCTGTCTCGTGATGGTGCTCGAGCCAGTCGCGGAACTCGGACGGGGCGCTGAAGAAGATCGGCTCGCCGTCGAACACGCCGTCGAGGCTACGTCCCGCGCACGGGTCGGGTGTCGTACGGAACGACGAGGCGAACCACACCGGGTCGGGTGTCGGACGGAACGACGAGGCGCAGCCGAGGCGTTTCGGGAGATCACCCGACCCGGACGCGCACCCTGGTCACCGGAGTCGGGTGATCTCCGGAAACGTCGACTCCGTCGCCGTTCCCTACGACACCCGACCCGGGATACTCTCCGTCGCCGTTCCCTACGACACCCGACCCGGGATACTCTCCGTCGCCGTTCCCTACGACACCCGACCCGGTCGGTGCCGAAAACCTTCGACGCCCGGCTCCTCGTTCGGGGCCGGGCGTCGCTGTTGGGAGACTGGCGTCGTCGTGATCAGACGGTGGCGAGTTCGGCCTCGGGGGCCGAGGTGCGGATCAGGTGATCGAAGGCGCTGAGCGCGGCGGTCGCGCCCTGTCCCATCGAGATCACGATCTGCTTGTACGGCACCGTGGTGACGTCGCCGGCAGCGAACACGCCGGGCACCGAGGTGCGGCCGTGGTCGTCGACGACGATTTCGCCGCGCTCGCTCAGCTCGACCGTGCCCGCCAACCACTCGGTGTTGGGCAGCAGGCCGATCTGGACGAACACGCCGTCGAGTTCGAGGACGTGCTGCTCGTCGGTCGGCCGGTCGGTGTAGGCCAGCCCGGTCACCTTCGAGCCGTCGCCGATCACCTCGGTCGTCATGGCGTTGAGCACGACGTCGACGTTCGGCAGGCTGCGCAGCTTGCGCTGCAGCACCTCGTCGGCACGGAGCTCGTCCATGAACTCGAGGAGGGTGACGTGGCCGACGATGCCGGCCAGGTCGATCGCCGCTTCGACGCCCGAGTTGCCGCCGCCGATCACGGCGACGCGCTTGCCGGCGAAGAGGGGACCGTCGCAGTGCGGGCAGTAGGTGACGCCCTTGTTGCGGTACTCCTGCTCACCGGGGACGTTCATGTTGCGCCAACGGGCTCCGGTCGACAGCACGACGGTGCGGGCCTCGAGCTTGGCGCCGTTGGCGAGTTCGACCGTGGTGAGGCCGCCGGGCTCGCTCGCCGGTACGAGGCGCTCTGCGAGCTGGAGGTTCATGATGTCGACGTCGTACTCGCGGACGTGGGTCTCGAGCGCCGCGGCCAGCTTGGGCCCCTCGGTCTTGGGAACCGAGATCAGGTTCTCGATGCCCATCGTGTCGAGCACCTGGCCACCGAAACGCTCGGTGGCGATGCCGGTGCGGATGCCCTTGCGGGCGGCGTAGACGGCCGAGGCGGCGCCGGCGGGGCCGCCACCGACGACGAGCACGTCGAAGGGGTCCTTGGCGTCGATCTCGTCGGCCATGCGGGCCTCGGCACCGGTGTCGAGCTTGCCGACGATCTGGTCGATCGTCATGCGGCCCTGGTCGAACGGTTCGCCGTTGAGGAACACGTTCGGGACGGCCATGATCTGGCGCTCCTCGACCTCGTCCTTGAAGAGCGAACCGTCGATGGCGACGTGGCTGATACGGGGGTTGATGACGCTCATGGCGTTGAGCGCCTGCACCACGTCGGGGCAGTTCTGGCAGCTGAGCGACATGTACGTCTCGAACGCGAGGTTGCGGTCGATGGCTCGGATCTGGGCGATGGTTTCGTCACCGATCTTGGGGACGACGCCGCCGACTTGGAGGATGGCGAGCACGAGCGAGGTGAACTCGTGTCCGAGCGGGATGGCGGCGAACTCGACGCCTTCGATCATGTCGGCGTCGCCACTGGCGGGCCGCTTGATCTCGAAGGAGGGTACGCGGGCCGAGGTGCCGTCGGTGCGGAGGCTGACTCGGTCGGCGAGGCCGGCGATCTGTTCGAGCAGGTCGCGCATCTCGGTGGCCTTGGCAGAGTCGTCCAACGAGGCGACGAACTCCACGTCGTGGGTCAGCGAAGCCAGGTGGGTCTTCAGCTGCGAGGAAAGCTGTTCATTCAACATCGAAGGGTTCTCCAAACATCAAGGGCGTTCGGCCGCCACCAGCGGCCAGGAAGCAAAGCGGTGAGCGCAAGTGGAAGCGCTGAGTGAGCATGGCCCGTGATCCCGCAGCAGGGACCACGGGCCAACTCAGTCATTCAAAGAATCCGCTCGCCTCTCGGAGGTGGGGGCGTCGAGCGCAAGGCGCGACGAACCCGAGCAGCCTCACGGCTGCGAGCGGTGAGGCGGAACGCAGCGATCGGCGTTCCCACCCCGAGAGGTCAGATTTTGCCGACGAGGTCGAGGGAGGGTGCGAGCGTGTCGTCGCCCTCTTCCCACTTGGCCGGGCAGACCTCGCCCGGGTGCTCGCGCACGTACTGGGCGGCCTTGACCTTGCGGACGAGCTCGGCGGCGTTGCGTCCGATGCCTTCGGCGGTCACCTCGAAGAACTGGATGACGCCGTCGGGGTCGACGAGGAAGGTGCCACGGTCGGCCAGACCTTCGTCGGGGCGCATGTTCTCGAAGTTGTTGGTGAGGGCGCCGGTCGGGTCGCCGAGCATCGTGTACTGGATCTTGCCGATCGTGTCGGAGGCCTCGTGCCATGCCTTGTGCACGAAGTGGGTGTCGGTCGAGACCGAGTACACCTCGACGCCCATGCGCTGGAGGTCTTCGTAGTGGTCGGCGAGGTCGCCGAGCTCGGTCGGGCAGACGAAGGTGAAGTCGGCGGGGTAGAAGAAGAAGATCGCCCACTTGCCGAGGACGTCCTGCTCGGTGACCTGAACGGTCTCGCCGGCGCGGAAGCCGGTCGCGGTGAAGGGTTTGATGGGGGTGTTGAGCACTGACATGGACTCCACTCTACGAACCACCAGGTCATCCGACAATTCGATTCGCCCTATGACATCGATAACCCGAACCTATGACGTGCGAGTCGTCGGAATGCGTGAACGAACTGCGGAATAGTTCCGCAGTTTGTTCACGCCTTCGCCGGGCGGTGGGCGCTGACGGCGTAGTCGCCGCCGTGGTGCCACGGGGCGCCCTCCCACGTGGCGAAGCGCTCGACGAGGGTGAGGCCGGCGGCGTCGCAGTCGACGTCGTAATGCTGCAGGTCGTAGCGGCCGCCGAGCTGGAATCCGGCGACGAGCACGCCGTCCGGCTCGAGGTGGCGCGCCAGGTTGGCGACGACCTCGCGCTCGGTGCCGGGCGCGAGGAAGATCATGACGTTGCCGGGGGCGGCCACGACGTCGAACCGACGACCGAGATCGACGGTTCGCAGGTCGGCGGCGACCCACTCGAGGTCGGGCGCCTTCTCGCGGGCGGCTTCGAGCATCGGGGGATCGAGGTCGACCCCGACGACGTCGACCCCGCGGCGTGCCAACTCGATGGCGACGCGGCCGGTGCCGCAGCCGGCGTCGAGGACCGATGACGGCTCGTACCGGCCGATGAAGTCGGCCTCGCCGTGGATCGAGACACCGGCGGCCTCCATCCGGGCCCAGCGCTCGTCGTAGTCGGCGCCGCGCTGGACGCCGGATGCGGCGCTCCAACGCGACGGACCGTTCATGACTGCTCTCTCCGGGTCTCGCCGGGTGGGGTCAGCGGTACTCGCCGATGACGGCGCCGACCTCTTCGGGCGTCGTCGGCGGGGCGAAGCGTCGAACGACGTTGCCCTGCTTGTCGACCAGGAACTTCTCGAAGTTCCAGGTGATGTCGGCGCTGTCGCCGTCGCCCGGCTGCTCGCTCTTGAGGAGCTGGTACAGCGGTGCGGCGCCGTCGCCGTTCACCTCGATCTTGGCGAACATCGGGAAGTCGACGTCGAACTTCGACCGCACGAACTCGAGGATCTCCTCTTCCGAGCCCGGCTCTTGGGCGCCGAACTGGTTGCACGGGAACCCGAGCACCTGGACGTCGTCGAACTCGTGGTGGAGCGCACGCAGACCTGCGTACTGAGGGGTGAGGCCTCAAGCGCTGGCGACGTTGACGATGAGGAGCACCTGGTCGCGGAACTGGTCGAAGTCGACCTGCTCACCGGTGATGCTCGTCATCTGGAGGTCATAGATCGATGACATGTCTGCGACTGTAGCGGGCGGACCGCTCACGACCGGATGGCGACGGCGCCGGGTTCGACCGTGTACCGGATCGTGCTGCGGGGCTCGACCGGATCACCGTCGCACTGCACGGCCACCTCGCCGGCCCATCGCACCTCGATCTCGCGACCCTGCGTGAAGCGGGCATCGGCGTCGGCGGGAAGACGCTTGCGGAACCGGGACCACCCGGCCCGCAGGTAGGACCGGCGCGAGCCGGTGATCACCACGACGTCGAGCAGTCCGTCGTCGGTGGCGGCGTCGGGGGCGATGCGGAACGACGCCGAGCCTCGCTCGCCGACGTTGAGCACCATCACGGTGAGGGCGTCGTCGTCGAACACGGTCTCGCCGTCGACCACGACGGAGACGTGGGACGGCTTCGCGCGGATCAGTTCGAGCAGGCCCATGGCGGTGTAGCCGGCGCGCCCGAAGCGCTTCGCACGGTCGTCGACCGCTGCGATCATCGCGGCGTCGAGACCACTGCTCGAGTTGAGCAGGTAGGCGTGGCCGTCACACCGCGCCAGATCGAACGGGTGCGCCTCGCCACGTTCGATCGCGTCGGCGGCGTCCTCGACCGACTCGATGCCGTGAACGCGGCCGAGCAGGTTGACGGTGCCGCCCGGCACGATCGCCAACTCGGTGTCCGATCCGGCGATCGCTTCGGCGACGGTCCGCTGGGTGCCGTCACCACCGACCGCCGCGACGACGTCGACGGCGGGGTCGACGGCTGCGTCGGCGGCCCGTTCGGCGATCTCGGACGGGTCGTCGGGTTGCTCGGTGTCGACCTCGACCCGATCGACGAGTTCGTCGGCGGCGTCGGTTCGTTCGGGGTTCACGACCGCTCGCTTTTCGGTTCCCATGCTGATGAGGTGCCCGTGGTGCGGGCCGCTCAAACGACAACCGGTACGGTCGGGCAGGTGAACCTGGTCGAGCTGCAAGACGTGATCGAACGCACCTACGGAGAGCGGGACCGCGACCGTGGCGTCGCTCCCACCGTGGCCTGGTTGTGCGAAGAACTGGGCGAGCTGGCGCAGGCGGTCCGCAAGGGCACGCGTGCCGAGATCGAGCACGAATTCTCCGACGTGCTCGCGTGGGTGGCGACCCTGGCCAACCAGGTCGACGTCGACCTGACGACGGTGGTCGACCGATACCGGAACGGGTGCCCGAAGTGCGACGCGATCCCCTGCGACTGCTGACGGAGGCGACGTCATGATCGAGATCGAACGCCGCTTCCTCGTCGAGCGGGTGCCGGACGACCTGCCGACCCCCGTCCGGATCGAGCAGGCGTACCTCGTGACCGAGCCGGTGTCGGTGCGCGTGCGCCGCAAGAACTCGGCGCGGATCCTCACGATCAAGGCCGGCAGCGGCCTCGCCCGCACCGAGATCGAACGCGAACTCACCGACGAGGAGTTCGACGCGCTCTGGCAGCAGCCGACCGAGCTGCGCATCGAGAAGCGCCGCCACGAACTCGACCTCGGCAACGGACACACCGCCGAACTCGACCTGTTCGACGGCGACCTCGCCGGCCGGGTGATCGTCGAGGTCGAGTTCCCCGACACCGACGCCGCCGCACGGTTCGATCCGCCCGACTGGTTCGGCACCGAGGTCACCGACGACAGCCGCTACACCAACGCTGCCCTCGCCCGCCACGGTTGGCCCGAGTAACAGATGGGGTCAGGCACCTTCTGTTGCGAGAACCCTGCGACACCACCGACGGCTGAACAGAAGGTGCCTGACCCCATCTGCTCGTCGGTCCGGTTCGACGGCGTCCGGGGTCGTGCGATAGTGGTGGTCATCGAACTGAGGGGGTTCAGATGTTCAAGCGGATACTCGCGCTCGCCCTGGTGGCGGCAAGCGTGGCGACACCGGCGGTTGCAGCACCGGGCGGCAACGCCGGCGGCAAAGGCGGCGGCCCGAAGGGCGGCCCGCCCGTCGTGAAGGTCGGTGCGGCGTCGAGGTCGGTGCTGCCGACCGTCGCCGGCAGCCACGACTATCTCGACCAGGTCGACCCGGATCCGAACGATCCGTACTCGCCGGGTCTGCCGATCCCGGCGTGGGACCAGGGGCTGGTGTCGGTCGGTAACGGCGACGACAACGGCTACTGGGTCCACGACGACATGCGCGTGCAGGCCGTCGCGTTCGAGGAGCAGCAGGGCAAGGACATCACCGTCGTGCTGGCCGCCAACCTCTACATGATCCTGCGACCCGACGCCGAGGCGATCCACGCCGCCGTCGAGGCACGCCTGCCCGCGAGCGTCGTCGACCGACTCGATCTGGCGATCCACGCCGATCACAACCACCACGGTCCCGACACGGCGTTCGACGTCAACCACGAGTGGTACGACCTGATGATCGATCAGGCGGCCGATGCCGTCGTCGACGCCATCGGTTCGATGCGGCCGGCCCGCCTCGACGTCGCCGAGACCGAGCACTACTTCGGCCTGCGCGACTCGCGTGATCCGCAGGTGCTCGATCCGACGCTCGGCGTGTTGCGTGCCACGGCGACCAACGGCGACACGATCGCCACGATGCTGTTCTGGGGCAACCACCCCGAGGTCACCCTGTTCTGGTCACCGCCGGTCGAGGCGATCGCCGACGACTGTGTCGTGCTCGGCCTGGTCGACGACTGCAGCGCACAGGACCGTTACTTCACGGCCGACTTCCCGGGCTGGGCGAGCCGGATCATCAGCGACGAACTCGGCGGCGAGACCCTGTTCCTCAACGGTGCCGTCGGCGACCTGATCACCCCGCTCGGAGCGACGGTCTGGGAGGTCACCGACGACGCTCCGCTCGGTGACGGCTTCACGGTGCCCGTCGGCGCCGAACCACCGATCGGTGCTGCGAACTACACAGAGCGAAACTTCCGTCGTACCTACCTGGTCGGTCGTGAGCTGGCGCACGCCGCGCTCGGAGCGCTCGAGCACGCCGAGCCGATCGCCCGACCGACGATCGACTACACGACGCAGACGTTCTACACGCGCATGTCGAACATCGGATTCCGCTTCCTGCTCAACGTGAACCCCGACGGCTTCACATCGCTCGGCCACCTGCCGGGCGAGCTCTACACCTGCCCTGCCACCGGCCCGAAGAACGACGACACCTGCACGGGTGACGCACTTGCCAGCACCGGCGACCCCGTCCTCGGGGCGGTCCGCGTCGGCGACCACACCAAGTCACAAGTGGCGTACCTGCGGATCGGACCGGTCGGCACGATGTGGCTCCCGGCGGAGGTCGGACCCGAGACGACGATCGGTCTGCCGGCCGGCTACCACGCGACTCCGGAGCTCTGGCACGACGACGACCTGTCGCTGCACGCCGTCGGCACCGACTACGAGACGTCCGGATTCGTCAAGAACCGCATGAACGACGAGTACCGCTGGGCGGTCGGCCTCGGCAACGACGAACTCGGTTACGCCGTACCGATCTCCGACTACCGCGTGTACTGCGTGGCCGACGAGCTGGCCGGACCGGGAACGTGCCAGGCGCTCTACGACCTCGGCGCCATCGAGTACCCCGACGGCGTGGCCGGCACGACGTGCAAGGCGATCACCGAGGATCCGTCGCTGCTGGCGGCCTACGGTCCGGCAGCCGAGGCGGTGGCCGGATCGTGTAAGTACGGCCAAGCGTTCGACGAGACCGACGACCACTACGAAGAGACGAACTCGGTCGGCTGGGACCTGGAAGCCGACATCATGGCCGCGGTCGCCGCCCTCACCGGCAACGACGACCCGACGACCGTGAACGCCGACTTCGCCGGCTGGTGGTCGGGCCTCACGCCGTAGGTCACGGCCCCTTCACTGCGATCCGGGGTCGGATCGGTTTCGTCGCGACCGACGGAACGTATCCGACCCCCGATCGTTCAGGAGATGACGACCACCTCGTCGCCGATGGTGAGCCAGTTCCAGATGGTGACGGCGTCGTCGGGCGACACTCGGATGCACCCGGCCGATTCGCCGTGGCGACTCGGATCGCCGAGCGAGTCGAGGGGTTGCACGAAGTCTCCGTTGCCCCACGTCGGCACGCTGTGGAACGCGATGCGTGACCCCTGGTACTTGCCGTGGGTGAACGCCACGAAGTGGGTCATGGTCGAGACCTCGTCGCCGATGTACGACCACGACTGCTGATCCTTGGCGTACACCTCGTAGGTGCCCGGGTCGGGCTGGGTGATCGCCGACGTCATCGGCATCTCGTCGACGACGGCGCCGTCGTCGCACAACCAGGCGCGCTGGGTCGCCCGATCGACCACGGCCGAGCGGCCGGTGTCGGGGCAGGTGTCGGGGTCGGCCGGTACGTGTCGGCCGCCGGCCCAGTTGCCGAGCAGGCCGGCGGTCACCGGTCCGGCGACACCGTCGACCGTCAGTGATTCGGCCGCCTGGAAGGCCCGCACGGCGGCGTCGGTCTGCTCGTCGAACACCGCATCCGGCTCGCCACTGAAGACGCCGGCCACCACCAGCCGACTCTCGAGACACACGACCTGCGGATCGACGACGCCCAGTTCGAATCGCACCGAGAGTTCGCAGTCGGCCGGGATCGTCGTCGTGGTCGTGGTCGTCTCGACCGGAACGACCGGCGCAACCGGCACCGTCTCTGCTGTCTCGACCGGTTCGTCGTCGCCGATGCTCCACGCAGCGAGCGCGCCGATGCCGACGACCACCGCCACTGTGGCGGCGAGCAGCGGGAACGATCGGGGCATCGTCGCGGAGCCTACGTCAGGCGTTCGAAGCGTTCGGGTCGGCAGCGGCGTCGGCGCACGCGGTCGGATTCGCCGCCACCCAGGCAGCGACCTCGTCGGCCGGGCCGACCGCATCGCCACCGGCCCACGCGTCGAAGTACGGCTGCGGCCAGACCACGCCGCGCCGCACCGACCATTCGAGCGCACCACACGGCGGCGAGACGCCGACGTGGACGTGGCAGCCGCCGGTCCGGCCCGTCAGACCGATCGTGCCAAGCAGGGTGCCCGGCTCGACCCGCACCCCCTCGCCGACGCCCTCGGCGATCTGGTCGAAGTGTGCCATGTAGTAACGGACGCCGTCGTCGCCGACGATGGCGACGGTTCGGCCGCCCCTGGTCGCCGGATCGTCGACGGCGGCGTCCCAGCGGTCGGTACGGCGGACCTGGATCACGACCCCTGCGGTCGGGGCGACGATCGGCGACCCGCAGTCGGCGAACACGTCGGCGGCCCGGTAGTCGCCGCCGTGACCCTCACCCCAGCCCCGATTGATCGACGCCGGCACCGGCACGGTGTACGCCCCGGCCTCGGCCGGGTACTGACCCGGCAGGAGCGGTGCGGTCGTCGTCGTGGGTGCAGCGCTCGACGTCGACGGTGCAACCGCGATCGTGCTGGTCGTCGTGCTGGTCGTCGCGGGCGCGAGGGTCGTGGAACTCGTCGTGGTCGACGTACTCGTCGTGGAGGTCGTGGAGGTCGACGATGTCGTGGTCGTCGTGCTCGTCGGTGCCACCGTGGTGACGACCGTCGTGGACGGGTCGATCGTCGACACCGTCATCGCCGTGGAGCCGACCGTATCGGTCGACGAGCAGGCGGTGAGGGCGACGAGCGCGGCGATACCGGCGGCGCGGATGGCGATCACGGCACGAGCTTCGCGGCCGACGGCCGGGGAGACCAGTCGGTCAGGCGAGGAACAGCTCTGCGATCTGGATCGTGTTGAGGGCGGCGCCCTTGCGCAGGTTGTCGTTGCTGACGAACAGCGCGAGGCCACGGCCGCCGGGTGCGCCGGGGTCGGTGCGGATGCGACCGACGTACGACGGGTCTTGCCCGGCCGCCTCGAGCGGCGTCGGGACCTCGTTCACCACGACGCCCTCGGCGGCGCCGAGGATCTCGTAGGCACGCTCCGGCGAGATCGGATTCGCGAACTCGGCGTTGATCGACAGGGAGTGACCGGTGAAGACCGGCACCCGCACACAGGTGCCCGACACGAGCAGTTCGGGGATGTCGAGGATCTTGCGGCTCTCGTTGCGGAGCTTCTTCTCTTCGTCGGTCTCGTTGAGGCCGTCGTCGACCACCGAACCGCAGAGCGGCAACACGTTGAACGCCATCGGCTTGGCGAACTTCTCGGGCGTCGGGAACTCGATGGCGGAGCCGTCGTGGGTGAGCTCGGCCGCGCGGTCGACGACCTGGCGGGCCTGCTTGTCGAGTTCGTCGACGCCAGCGAGGCCGCCACCGGACACCGCCTGGTAGGAGGCGACGATGAGGCGGGTCAGTCCGGCCTCGTCGTGCAGCGGCTTGAGCACCGGCATGGCGGCCATCGTGGTGCAGTTGGGGTTGGCGATGATGCCCTTCGGCGTCTCGCGGATGAGGTGGCCGTTGACCTCGCTGACGATCAGCGGCACCTCGGGGTCCATCCGAAACGCCGACGAGTTGTCGATCACCGTGGCGCCGGCCTCGGCGAACTTCGGCGCGTAGGCACGGGAGCCGGTGGCGCCGGCGGAGAACAGAGCGATGTCGAGGCCGGACGGGTCGGCGGTCTCGGTGTCTTCGACGGTGATGTCGGTGCCCTTCCAGGGCAGGGTCGTGCCGGCCGACCGGGCCGACGCGAAGTACCGGATCTCGTCGATCGGGAAGTTCCGCTCTTCGAGCAGACGGCGCATGACGCCCCCGACCTGACCTGTTGCTCCAACGATGCCGACGCGCATGTGAGAAAGGCTAACGCTGGTGCGAGAACGGGCGTCGCGCGGTTTCGCGCGTCAGGCGACGCCCATGGCGGCTTCGACGAGGGGGACGACCTCCTGGTAGAGCTGCGCACCCGTGCCGGAGTCGTCCTCGATCACGAGGTAGGCGCCGTAGCCGTTCGTCGTGTCGAGCCAGGGGAACGAGCCGTACGCGCCGGCGTCCTGGATGCGGGTGGAGTCGCGCTCGACCCACCATCCCATGCCGTACCCGGTCTCGGGGTCGCCGGCGTCGCCGTACTCGGCGACCCGGTCGGTGTGGGCACGGGCCACGGCCTCGGGCGAGAGCACCCGGCCGCCGTCGCACTCGCCCTCGCGGAGGTGCATCAGGAGCAGCGCTGCGTAGTCGAGCGGGTCGATGTAGACGCCGCCTTCCATGTGCGGGTTCTCGGTCGGCTCCAACGAGGCGGGGTCGAGATCGCTCGGGTAGTCGAACCCGCTCGCGAAGAACCAGTGGTTGTTGTAGCCGAGCGAGTCGACACCGCAGGGCTGGACGTAGATCTCGTCGATCAGCTGATCCCACGACTTGCCGCTGACCGCCTCGGCCAAGGCGCCGGCGATCTGCCACTGCACCCCGCCGTACCGGAACTCGGTGTCGGGCGGGACGATGTCGTCGTCGTCCTCGGGTGTCGTCATCGCCGTCTCGCCGCAGGCCTCGAGTTCGTTGTCGGGAAGGAACTGGCAGAGGTACGGCGCATAGGTCGGTTCGGGGCCGAGCCCGACGAGGCCCGAACTGTTCGACACGAGCTGCGCCGGGGTGATGTCGGGGTTGCCGCTCCCCCACTCGACGGCGTCGGCGATCGGTGCGTCGAGATCGAGCAGGCCGTCGTCGGCGAGGCGGAGCAAGACGCCGGCGGTGATCATCTTCGTCGACGACGCCACGTACGAGACACGGTCGGGGCCGAACTCGCCCCAGTACTCCTCGTGGACGATGCCGTCCTCACGGTCGACCACGACGAGCCCGGCCCCGTCGAGGCCGTTGTCGTCGACGAACGCCTGCACGGCGGGGCCGATCGCATCGAAGCCGGCCGGGGCGGGAACGGTCGTCTCGGGTGCCGCCGTGGTCTCCGGTGCGGCGGTCGTTTCAGGCGCGGCGGTCGTTTCAGGCGCGACCGTCGTCTCCGGGGCGGCGGTGGTTGCCGGGGCAGCGGTCGTCTCCGGCGCAGCCTCGGTCGTGGCGGGCGTGGTCGTCTCGACCGACGAACCAGCGGCCGGTGTCGTCTCGTCGGACGACTCGTCGTCGGAGCTACACGCTGCGACGATCAACGCGCACGCGACGAATCCGGCAGTGACAGAACACTTCCCCATGCGCCGAGCCTACGCGCCGCGCAC